>CAZIFG010000004.1:0-109357 GCA_964539135.1 uncultured Rickettsiales bacterium | reverse complement strand
CATTTGGTGTTTCGTTGAACATTGGAACTGGGCTTTCCATTGATTCTGCTACAGGTCAACTTACAGGGTCTTCTAACGCCACCAAATTACTTCAACGTAATCTTGATACTTTAACAGCCCCTACTGATGGTCAAGTCCTTAAATGGAACAATAATCTTCAAGTTTGGACGCCTGCCAATGACTCTATTTCGAGAATTGCCTCGACAACAGCCACAGGATCTATTCAAGTAGGAGATGGATTGAGTATTACAGAGGCTGGCGTTCTTTCTGTTTCTACCTCCAATGCCACACGTTTACAACAAACGCCTATTAGTGACTCTCTTTCTCCTGTAACAGGTAGTGTCCTCGCTTGGAATATCGCAACAAAAGAATGGCATGCGACAAGCAATGTACCCATGGAGTCTATTTCAGGCAGTACGAGCCTTATCTCTTCTTCTCTTCCGATTCATTCATCTCCTTTTAGAATCACCATTCCTGACATTTCCCCCCCTTCCGATGGCGATGGCATCAATAACCCTTACGACTCCTATGTTTATATTGGTCGAAAAACGCCTTCTTTTGTAAGAGGTAATTACAATAAAGAGCTAGATCTCCATGTTGAAGATACCTTGCAAATAGGGACTTCCACATCCGCTAAACTGATTATAGGCGATACCAGCGGTAGCGCTATTAATACGCTTTCTATTGTCACTCTGTCGGGCGCGCAAACGCTCCAACTTGATGGAGCCTCCAGTAGACTTTTTCTTAAAGGGGGTACAAGCGCTAATAATAGATCCTCTATTTTACTTCAAGGAAACACATCTACTGATGTTGGCAACATTGTCTTTCAATCAACAGGCAGTTTTTCATTTGATCGTATTCCGACTTCAGGACCTGCCCACATCCCTGTTCTTATGAATGCTCCTTTTAGCAGTATGATTGTGTCTTCCAACTCTGGTATTACGATCAACGGTACAACCTCTGTTAATATCCAAGCTACAGATATCAATCTGATGACAACGTCTGCTAATATCTATATTAATACGTCTACGGGTACTACTACCCTCAAGGCTATGCTGGATGCTATTATTGATAGATTAAATAGAGCAGGTATTCCACAGTGATACGGTATTACAGTATTGTTTTTCTTTTACTTGTGTTCCCGGGCTCTGCATTCGCAGCAGAGCCTCTTTCCCTTTCTGTTGGCCCCTACATTGGATACCGATGGTTTGATGCCAGTCAAGGCATCGAAAATAATATTGATTATGGTGTTCAAACTCGGCTCTTTTTTTCGCCTTCTTTTAGTGGGACTTTTGCCATTGGCCACTCCTCTTCTTTTCACAATAGAACCCTGCGTGAATTTACCCTGTATGAAGGGGGGCTTTTTTATCGACTTCCCTTTCACGTTTCTTTTATCCCCGGCACGCATTATATAGGTGCCTTTGCTACAGGGGATTTTAGAAACACCCTCTCTTTTGGAATTGGTATTTCGACTCTTTTTTCTCACTCGCCTCAAAAACCGATGAATGCGATTCATCTTTTTGCGTCACAAAGTCCTTCGCTTCGATACTCCAGTGAGCTTAAATTTACGCTACCCACACGAGATCCTCGCTACCTACCTCAACATCCAACGCCTGTTGTTAAAAAGAAAGCGCCTCCAAAAGCACCAGAACCTGTTATTGTTGTGGCCCCCAAAAAGGTATCGCCACCGCCATCCCCTCCCGCTCCCCCCCCCATCAAAGCCCCTCTTTATGTAGATCCTAAAGTTAAGGATGCTCTTTTTGTGTTTCAAATTTTAATCGGACCTTATGGTTCTCAAGGTGCGGCTTATGCTGCTATTGATGCCCTTTCTTTTCATGGATTTGCAGGTACGCTTTTAAAAAGTGATGATGAGAACATTCCCTCATCTTATTTTGTTAAAACAGCAGACACGACCTCTCTTTACGACGCGCAAGAGATCAAAGCCAGCCTCATCAAACTGGGATACGATACCGTTTATATTCGGCGGGTTAAGCAATAAGATTCAAGTGACGTAAGGCGGCTTGAATTTTAGCGCCTTCTTCTGGGGTTACATCCAAAAGCGGTCGTCTTGGACATCCCACCGGAATCCCCATCATTCTTAATGCGGCCTTCACAGGACTTGGATTTGAGGTGATAAATAATACAGAAAATAATTCCAATAGGCGCGTATGAATCGCATAGGCATCCTCTTTTTTTCCGGCATCAAATGCCCGAATCATCTCTTGAATTTCAGATCCTACAATATGAGAGGCTACAGATACGACACCCACAGCCCCAGCTTCCATAAACGATAAGGTCAGCGCATCGTCCCCAGAATAAATCGCAAAATCAGGATCTGTCAGTTCCCGAATTTTTCTCACCTGCTCCACATCCCCTGAAGCTTCTTTTATCGCCACAATATTTTTAATTTTAGAGAGTGTTTTTACGGTTTCAGGCTGCATGTTTACCCCTGTTCTTCCAGGAATGTTATACAACATAATGGGCAAGGAGGTGGACTCGGCAATGGCTGAAAAATGAGCAATCATGCCCGCTTGTGAGGGCTTGTTATAATACGGTACCACTTGCAAAATACTATCTACCCCACAGGCTTCTGCTTCTTGTGTGGATTGAATCGCCGTCTGTGTGGAATTGGATCCCGTTCCAGCCATAATATTCACAGTGCCTTTATGATCCTTTACAATTTTTTGATACAGCGTAAATTCTTCCGAATGCGTTAATGTGGGGGATTCTCCTGTTGTTCCAGATAGGACGATGGTATCTGTTCCCTTTGCTTTTAAGGTCCCAACCAACGCTGTTGCCACACTGAGATCGATCTCATTATTTGCATTAAAAGGGGTCACCATTGCCGTACATACGTTTCCAAAGGGTTTCATCGTGACTTCACTATACCTCGAGCCCTTTACTCTATCAAGACTGTAGTGCTTGTTTCAGGCTCACCGATGCCTTGTACATGGCCCAATTTTCGCTCTATTGTTCTTGATTTTCGTGTGGCATCTTCTAAACTTCTTGACGCTGTTTGCAATTTATCATGTGTTTTTTCCAAAAGATCCCCAAATTTACCGAATTCTCCTTTGACTGTACTGAGTAAAGACCAGACTTCACTGGTTCTTTTTTCAATGGCTAAGGTTCTGAATCCCATTTGTAAACAGTTTAAGAGTGCCGCAATATTTGTAGGCCCTGCTACCAGTACCCGATACTCTGTTTGACAAAATTCCTGTAAACCGGGTCGTCTTAATATCTCTGCATATAGCCCCTCTACAGGTACAAATAGAATGGCAAAATCTGTTGTGTCAGGCGGATTCACATATTTGGTAAAAATATCTTTTGCAGCCCCTTTTAATCGGGTTTCCAACTGTTTTCCCATTTGTTCGATGAGCTCTTTACTGCCAGATTCCTCGGCTTTTAACAGATTTTCATAGGCATCTTGGGGAAACTTAGAATCAATGGGTAACCACATCGGATCTGTTTTGGCACTGTCTTTACCGGGTAATTTTAAGGCAAATTCAACATACTCTGAGGCATTTTTCTTTGTTTTAACATTTTTAGCATATTGATCTGAGGTTAAGATTTGATCCAAAAGCATTTGCAATTGAACTTCTCCCCATACGCCTCGGGTTTTAACGTTGGTTAAGACCCGTTTCAAGTCACCAACGCCTAAGGCCAAGCCCTGCATTTCGCCCAAGCCTTTATGCACTTCTTCCAATCTATTACTGACCAATTGAAAGGAATCTCCCAAGCGCTTTTCAAGCGTGGCATGCAGTTTTTCATCTACCGTCTGTCTCATGGATTCTAGTTTGGTGTTGTTGTCGTTTTGAATCAGTGTTAATTTTTTCTCCACCCCGTCTTTTAACTTTTCAACATAACTTGCCTGATGCGCAGACACATCCGTTAATTGCTTGATTAAAGACAAGGACAATGCCGACAGTCCATTGGATAGCTCTTCTCGATTTGACTTCAACTGGGTTTCTGTATAGGCCTTCATTCGAGCCATTTCATCTCGAATGAGTTTATCCTGTCGTTCTTGTCCTTTTTCTAACATGTCATAAAGCCCCGTTTTGGAATGGGCTGAATTTTTTATCTGTAAGACAATCAGTATGAGAAAAAGCGCTGCATTTGAGAGTAATAAAATTGGAATCATCATGACTACTAGTATAGGCTATATCTTTTTTTTGTGTAATGGAAATTTCATGTGTTGGGGTGAACGATGGGGCTCGAACCCACGACAACCGGAACCACAATCCGGGGCTCTGCCAACTGAGCTACGTTCACCAGAAGGGCTTCTATTATGACATAGTCTGTATGTTTTTTTCAATTGATTTTATCGGTCTACTCAAAGTATCAAAATTCAAGTATGATTAACGATCATGGGCTTATTTTTACATACCCTTTCTGAAGATCGAAAACAAAAACTCCTTAAGTGGGTTCGGTATCTTGTTTTTTTTATGCTTTTTTTTATCTTTTGCAGTATTTTGTCTCTTAAAAACACCGCCTCTCAGCTCCAAGAGGGTGCTCAAGTCAGTCTTGTAACGGTGGATGACATGGTCTACCAACACTATGGGACCTTTAAACAATTTTCAACCCTTCTTCAAGGGGCCACTATCCAGAGACCCTTCCTCATTTCTCAAATCAATGCCCTCTCCACTGAATTCAAATCTGGACCTTATGATAAGCGTCTTCCTTATTTTATTGAACGCTATGCCGCTCTTTATGCCCAAATTCATCAAGATAGTGGCATCCAAACCGCGCCAGAACTTCAGCCTATGCTCAAAGTTTTAAATCAGAACTATACCTTTTTAAGTGTGGCTGTTATGGCGTATAACGCTCAGATTAGCCTCTACGAATCTAAACGACTCTCACCACTTTCTTCGCCACTCTTGCGTTGGCTTTCTTTTCCACAACTCTCGTTTCTACCAACTGTAGATCCTATTTTATCCCCTGTTTTTGTGGGAGATCCGCATCTCCCACTTATTTATTAGTCTATGGCTCCGACACTTGGCTTTCTAGGCTTTGGAAATATGGCTAAGGCCCTCCTTCAGGGAGCGCTTTCTCGCGCGTTTATTTCACCTGAAACTGTTTTGTTTTCTCGAAAAACATCCCCCTCTCCTGACATTGAATCTCAGTATGGGATTACAGAATGTCGTCCCGTTGATCTCGCTTCCTGTGCGTTTATTGTCCTTGCCGTGAAACCTCAACAGCTTCATGCTGCTGCTGAAGCTCTGAAACCGCATCTCACATCCAAAGCCTGTATTATCTCGCTTTTGGCAGGCACGCCCCTTTCTGTCCTTTCGTCGACTTTAGGGGCAGACATTCCTATCGTTCGAGCAATGCCCAATACCCCTGTTCATTATGGGGTTGGCATGACGGCTATTGCGGCTCAAAAAAATGTAACACCCTCTCAACTGACCTTTGTTCGTGACTTTTTTTTATCCGTAGGTGAGTGTATGGAAATTGACGATTCTGTTATGGACGCTGTCACAGGATTAAGCGGCAGCGGCCCCGCTTTTCTCTATGCCATTGCCGATGCCATGATTGCCATTGGCATTCAGCATGGTCTTTCTGCTGATACGGCCCGTTTTTTTGTGGCTCAAACGCTTTTAGGTGCCGGCCAATCCCTCAAAAAAGATCCTCACGCCATTCCCGATCTTATCCGGGCCATCACCTCTCCCAATGGCACAACCGCGGCTGGTGCTGCTGTTTTTCAGGAACGCCATCTCAGTGATCACATTCAGGCTGTGGTTCAAGCCGCTATTTTACGATCTAAAGAATTGTCGCATCCTGATTAATAGGTGTATACTGATACTACTATGATAAATTTATATTTGTACAAATTGGTGGATATTTTCTTTGAAATTGTTTACGTTTCATTGATGATACGTATTTTATTAAGTTGGATCCCTCATGATCCCTCTCATAAGATCATTTCTCTTTTATACCGATTTACAGACCCCATTTTAGAGCCTTTTCGCAATATTATTCCGGTGTCTAAGATCGGCATTGATCTTTCGCCTCTTTTGGCTTTTTTAGTCTTAGGGTTTATAAAACACTTACTTTTACAACTGTTATCTTAGTCTTTTTTTGTGTCTTTTCACGATACGCCCTCTTTGTTTCAGACTCAAAAGCCATCGCCACTTGCGTATAGGCTCAGTCCTTCTAAACTGGAGGATTACGTCGGTCAGCAGCATCTTTTAGGCCCTAAGGGCCCGATTCGCCGTATGATAGAACGCAAACAGCTTTTATCTATGATTCTTTGGGGACGCCCTGGATGCGGTAAAACGTCTCTTGCCCGATTGCTCTCTATCAGCACACAGTCCCATTTTGTGGCCCTAAATGCCGTCACGGGTAGTATATCGGATTTAAAAAAAATACAGATTGAAGCCACACATCATGCCAGCCTGGGGCAAAGCTCCCTTCTTTTTATTGATGAAATTCACCGCTTCACCAAAACACAACAAGACGTTCTGTTGCCCAGCGTCGAATCTGGTCTCTTAACTCTTATTGGGGCCACGACTGAAAATCCTTTTTTTTCTGTGATTTCAGGTCTCATTTCGCGCTGCCATATTTTTGAACTTCATCCGCTTCAAAAAGAAGATCTGGAAACCCTCACTCAAAAAGCAACCCAAAACTTGGGACTCACGCTTTCACAAGAGGCTATAGACTGGTGTGTTTCTCATGCGCAGGGTGATGCGCGGTCTCTACTTAACATCATCGAACTGGCCCATCTTTCGAGCACAGACACCACTTTATCTGTGGACTATCTCAATACACTCCCCTTACAAACAGGTCAAGGCCTTCGCGATGATGACCATTATGATTTAATTTCGGCTTATATTAAAAGCATGCGGGGTTCGGATCCCGATGCTGCGCTTTATTTTTTAGCGCAATTGCTGCATCAGGGTGAAGATCCCCTTTTTATTGTCCGGCGCCTTCTTATTTTTGCTTCCGAAGATATTGGCAATGCTGATCCTCATGCCTTAGTGCTTGCCAGCGCACTTCTTGAAACCGCCCGCTTTGTAGGCATGCCTGAAATTCGCATCCCGCTTAGCCAGGTCACCACTTATTTTGCTGCGGCGCCCAAAAGCAATGCCGCCTATGTGGCCATTAATCAGGCACTTCAGTATGTTAAAACCACACCTTATTCTATGCCCGAGTATCTTCGAGATTCCCATAGACCGTTATCTGCAGAAGCACTTTCGTCTGCCCCTTACCTCTATCCTCATGATTATGAGCATGCCATTTGTGACCAAGTGTATGCGCCTGGATGCCCTTCTTTTTATACCCCCTCTAATCGTGGCTACGAAGCCAGTATTTTAAAGCGCTTGGACTATTACAGATCTCTCAAAAATAAAGGGGGACTGTTGTGAAACGCCTATTTTGGCCATCTGCTGTGTTATCCTCGTCCTTACCTTATTTATGATATATAAGGCCTTTTGAACTCGGAATGCCTTGCAGCTGATCCAAACATAGGACTTTCGCAACAGTCCCAGAGGGCCTGAATCCCAGGTTTAATCCATTTCTTTTGTGGGTACTCTCCTTATTAATACTTTGCGGAGGTTTTTATGCCGACTGAAACGCGTTACGGTTTATATGAAAAAAATGAGATTCTTGCTGAAAATAGCGTCAGTAAAAATTTTATACTCCCCTTAGAGCTGATGAAAGATTGGTCTCAATGCAGTACGCTGTCTGATTTCTTATCTCAGGACGACAGCCACCCTTATGCCCAAAATGATCAGGCCCGAAATATTTTATCCACCATTGCCAATGAGCTTTTAGAAAATGCCATCAAATATTCTATTGATCAAAATCGACTCGTCACCCTTTCTATTGTTCTCGATCATGGCGATATCTTAATTGAAACGGTTAATACTACCCAAGAAAAAAATGCATTCAATCTGTCTCAATTTGTTCAGGTTCTTAAAGAAAGAAGCGATATTGAAACGTTGTTTTTTGAACAGCTTGAAAAATCCTTTGAGTCCGATCATGTATCAGGATTGGGTTTCTTAGGCCTTTTAAAAGACTATAATGTTCAATTGGGCATTCAAATTACCCCTCATTTCGAGGCCTACAATAACTATGACGTTTATGTTAAAGTTAGAATTCCTCAAAGCCTTTTTTATAATTAAGATACCCTTACCTCTTGTAGAATCTCCCGTTCTTTAGATACACTGTATGCATGAAAATGAATTCAAAATCAAGATCTAAGGTCAATACACTCACCGCACCTCATGACAATGCACCTGTCTTACTGCATTCTTGCTGCGCCCCTTGCAGTGGCGAACTCATGGAATCGATGACCGCTGCGTCTATCCCCTATACGATCTTTTTTTATAACCCCAATATTCATCCTCTTAAGGAATATGAACTTCGAAAAGAAGAAAATAAGCGTTTTGCGGCTCAACATCATATCCCCTTTATTGATGCCGATTATGATACAGATACCTGGTTCGAACGTACCAAAGGCTTGGAGTGGAGTCCCGAAAGAGGGGAACGCTGCACCGCCTGCTTTGATATGCGATTTGAACGCACGGCACTTTATGCTCATGAACATGGTTTCTTAACCTTCACCAGTAGTTTGGGGATTTCCAGATGGAAAGATATGAACCAAATTAATGAATCTGGGCTCCGTGCAGCCGCTCACTACCCCCCCTTGACCTATTGGACCTATAATTGGCGCAAAAATGGTGGATCTGCTCGCATGTATGAAATTTCTAAACGGGAACATTTTTATCAGCAAGAATATTGTGGCTGTGTTTATTCCCTCAGAGATTCCAATCAATGGCGAAAAGACAACAACAGACCGGTTATTCGAATTGGTGAAAATTATTATTAGCAGATTCAAAAAATGATTTGATTCTACTTCCTGTTATGGTAGTATAATTTCATTATGTTTACACTAAAAAATAAGCTTACATTTGATTCCATTTTTACGTTCTGCTTTATTTTCTTGATGATGGGCATTCCCCTGGTATTTACCTCTTATACCCGGTCTGTGTTTGAAGTCAACAAAATGCTTGTGATGAGGGTCTCTATCCTCGTTACCTATGTCGCTTGGTTTATTCGTTACCGTCTTCAAGTTGATAATAATGCCCTTGAAACCGGGCCTGATGTTTATACGAACCGATGGTTCTCATGGAAAAAAATAGGCGTCGAAATCCCCCTTATTTTGTGGTGCATCACAAATTTGATTACTTTTTTTCTCTCTGAAGATATGCGGCTCTCTCTTATTGGATCCTATGACCGTTGGGAAGGTATTGTTACCGTTTTTAATTACATCATGATTATGGTTATGATTGCCAAACTCGTGACCACCAAAAAACAATTCTTCTGGATTATTGGCGCTACGCTTGTGGCCACCTTCTTTTCCTCTATTTATGGTGTTTTTCAAAGTTTAGGCTTTGACTATATGAATTGGAGCGTAGACGCCACAGCTCGTGTCTTCGCCTGTATCAATAACCCCGTTCACTATTGCGCCTATATGGCCATGTCTTTACCTATTAGCATTTCTCTGCTTTTTTATTTGAATCGTTTGCCTCAAAAGCACACCCCTCTTCTTACCTCTCAACATCGTTTTTTATATATGGGGCTTCTGGCTTGCAGTATTCTTCTTGTTGGTTCTTTTGCCTTTGATGATTTTTTCACGCCCTCTTTTCTACAAGCCCTAGTTATCTTGATTCTCTCTTGGCTTACCGGATGGTTACCTATGGTTCAGACTCAACTTTCTTCTTTTAAACAAAAACTTCCGTTTATTTGTTTCTCTGCCTTTCTTTTTTTGATTTTAACCTTTGATATGGTCAGTTTTGACCGCCTCCAATGGGCACTTCTGGCCACAAGCATGCTTTTCTTTTTTATTTTCTCCGCACTTCCTTCCTGGCGTTCTGTCCTCATAAGAGCCTTATTTATTGGCTCTTTAACTATTTTTTATGCTCAGCTTGCTAGCTTTTCACGGGCAACTTTTGTTGGTTTTGGTATCGGCATGCCCGTCTTATATTTTTATCTTTTAGATTTATTTAATACCAAAAGCTTTAAGCAGTTTATCTTAGATGCCATTTTGACCCTCATGGTTACGGGCGTTTTTATTCTTGCTTTTTCATTTAGAATTCACCAGGAATCTTTTTTTATGGGAGTGGCTACTTTTTCCACCTTATTGGTCCTCTGCCTTTCTTGGATTTTTTTTCATCATGGCCAGGATCATGGACAGTCTCTACTTCCACGCTTTATCAGTAGTTCTTTTATTATCGCTCTTTTTGGACTTCTCTTATTTGGTATCCCCGCCTTTTTACCCGCCTCTTTTGTTCTTATTTCTAAACTTTGCGTGATTGGCATCATGGCTTTATTGCTGTATCGATTTCAATCTGCAGTTCCTATTTTTATCCGACTTGCTTTGGTTGTCGGGTTCAGCCTTGTTCAATTTGCCAGTGTTTCGGCTCAAGACTCCTTAATTTATTTTTCTTTGATGATTTTACTGGTTCTGTTTGCGAGACAGAGTTTTCAAGACCGCTTTGATATCTGGTCTTTTTCCTTCATTTTAATGTTAGGGGTAACGGCTGTTGTCCCCACAGCCCCCTTGTTTTTTGGTGAAATCAGAAACAGTATTACCCATGTCTTATCTCCTCTTTCTATTGTGACTACTTTGAGTATTATTGGTCTTTTTACGCTCTTTTATGCAGTTAGTATTCAATTTCAGTTTTCTGCCCATCGTCGCAATGTTCAATATGTCATTGGATCTGGGATCTTGGCGTTTGTTTTCATTATCATCACCTCTCTTTTTCTGAGCACACAGTCTGCATCTGCTGTTGATTCTGTGGATGCGGATGCGCTGCGTGTTGCTCAGAACATCAAACAAAAAACAGGGGCTTATGATATTGAAAGCGCTGGTAATAATATGGAAAACAACGCGCGTCTTTCGATGTGGCGTACCTCTATTCCTTGGATTAAAGACTATATCTTTTTTGGCTCCGGACAGGATACCATCAAATTCATCTACCCGCTTTATCGCGAACCCATTTATGGTATTTTAGAGGGGGGCCATCATTTAACCCCGGATCGTCTTCATAATGAATATTTGAATACACTTGCAACACGTGGGGTTATTGGGTTTCTTATTTTCTATGTCTATCTCTTGTTCACATGGCTTTATATCACACTTAAAAAAATATATACCTATAGACACTCTCCTTATATGCTTTTTTCTATGGCCTGTATTTCTGGATGTTTTATTCAATTGGCGCAGCTTATGTTCAACTTTAGCGTTGTCGCAACGGCCGTTATTTTTTATTTTTTAATGGGAATGAGCTTGGCCATTGTCAACAGTGAAGACTTTCACACCCTACCGGAGGGTAAATAATCATGAAACTCTCGCAACGATCTACTATCTATATTACAGTCCTTATTCTTCTTTCCCTTTATGCGCTATGGGAAAGTTATAAACCTTTTTTGGCAGAACGCTATTATCGAGATGGTTTTTTCTTTCAATCTACGCGGCGCAACCAATTTGCAATTGAAGACCTTGAAAAGTCCATTGTTTATGCGCCCTGGGAAACCCAATATATGGTTCAGCTGGGAACTGCTTATGAAGCTCAAGCGCAGCTTGAAACCACGATTCCCGCTAAAATGGTTTACTATAATAAGTGCGTTGCGCTTTATAAGCATATGATTGTCCTCGATCGGCTCTCTCCTTGGTATGAAAACCGCTTGGCCGTTGTTTATCGACTCATTGCGGCACTGAGTCCTCAGCATAATGCCCAATATGGACCTCTTGTGGAACAGCATGTTAAAAATGCTGCCATCAAAGATCGTTTTAATCCTCTGTTTCAGTCTAATTATGCGCTACACTTGCATCAAACCGGTAAATTTGATGAGGCTTTAAATTATTATAAGACTGCCATTAGTTATGATCCCCGCATGATTGATGTGTATTACAATATGGCCGATATTTATCAGCGCCAAAATAAGATCCAAGATGCTATTCAAATTTTAAAGCAAGGCGAATTTGACAATACCTCTCCCAATATAAAATATCTCGGTGTCAACCCCTTTGAACTTCAAAAATTAGAGTTGGGACTGGCACGCCTTTATGAATCTACCGGCCAGGTGACCCTTTCTATTCAGGCCGTTCAACGCGCCAGTGAATTTACACCTACAGATGGAACCTTAGTGAAAGCCCTTGCGGGTCTTTACTACAAAAATCACGACTATGCATTGGCTGCCAAAACCTATGAGAATTTACTCTCTCATTTTGATGGACAACAGGATATCTTGAGTTATTATTTGGATAGCCTCATTAAATCAGGTCAAAAAGATCAGGCTAAGCGCATTCTCACGTCTATTCTTGAAAAAAACCCTCAAGATCCTGTTGCGCTTCAACTTTTCAATTCTATTTAATGTCTATAGAACGCACAAAATCTGTTGTTATTGGTATTCGACTCCAGGAAAAAGAAGGCATTTGGTCCGCTGAAGATTCGCTTCAAGAACTCAGCGAATTGGCTAAAACTGCAGGGCTGGATGTTGTAGATCGCATTCAACAAGCACGCCCCTATGCTCATCCTAAATATTATTTAGGAGAAGGCAAACTTCTTGAACTTAAAACACTCTGCACCGAAAACGGCATTACCCTTGTCATTTGTGATGATGAACTCTCCCCTAACCAACAAAAATGCATGGAAAAATTACTTCAAATTCAAGTTATTGATCGCACCAGTTTAATTTTAGATATTTTTGCCAGTCGTGCCAAAACCTATGAAGCCCAACTCCAAGTTGAACAGGCCCAGCTTACCTATCTCCTCCCCCGACTCACTCGACTCTGGACTCATTTATCTCGCCAAGGTAGTGGTGTTGGCGCTAGGGGGCCCGGTGAAACCCAACTTGAGGTGGATAAACGTCAAATTCGAAAACGCCTTACGCATTTAAAAGAAAAGCTTCATAAAGTTAGAGAACAACGGCAACTTCGTCACGCCAGTCGGGATAAATTTCCGCCTCTTAGTGGTGCTATTATTGGCTATACCAATTCGGGAAAATCTACATTAATGAATAGACTGACAGATGCCAAAGTGCTTGCAGAAGATAAACTCTTTGCCACACTGGACCCCACAACCCGACAACTCATGCTGCCTAGCAATGAATGTGTGCTCATCTCTGACACGGTGGGATTTATTCAAAAATTACCCCATCATCTGGTAGATTCCTTCCACTCTACCCTTGAAGAAGTGAGTCAGGCCGACTTTTTAATCCATGTCATTGATACCTCCCATCCTTATCTGGATGGAGTTATTCAAACCTCTTTAGATCTCATTCACACCCTTCATGCGGATACAAAACCGCAACTGTATCTGTTTAATAAATGGGACCTGGTTGCCAAACCCAATACTCGCTTAAAAGAACTGGAGCATTATCAACCCCAACTGACTTTTTCAGCCTTAAATGATACAAATCTGCTTCCTTTTTTAACCGCAGTGGATAGTCTACTTGCCCCCTTTAAACTGACTGAAACCTTTTTTATCCCTTACAATCGTATGGATATTTTTAACTTATTACATACCCATGGACATGTTTTATCTGTAGACTATGGCGAAACCATTAAAATTGTGGCAACCATTCACAAAGTTAAAGCTCAAAAAGTATTGTCCCTACTCTCTAATCAGGATTTTGAAGACCGTCCTTAATATTGACAAGATCTTAATACTTTTATAGTATTATCCATTCGTATTAGGTATGAACTCATATTTAATAACACTAACATTAAGGAATTAATGCAATGCCAGTACCAAAGAAAAAACGATCTAAATCTAAAAAAAGAATTAAGCGTGCGTGTTGGAAAGCGGAACTTCCCAATTTAACAGCCTGCCCTCATTGTGCAGCTCAAATTCTGATGCATAATGCCTGCCCAGAATGTGGGACTTACAAAGGAAAAGCTGTTCTTAAAGTAAAAACAAAGGAAACTCAAAAAGAGGAAGTGTAAATTGATCCATATCGTCTTAGACGCTATGGGTGGGGACTTTGCTCCAGAAGCAACAGTGAAAGGGGCCCTATTAGCGATTTCCATGTTTGATGTTAAAGTCACTTTGGTTGGTCCTGAGTCTATTATTTTAGACCAACTTAAACTTAATGGGGCCTCGCTTTCTCCCCGTCTGTGCATTAAACATGCGACAGAAGTTGTGGGAATGGCGGAGTCGCCTTCTCAATCTTATCGTAAGAAAAAAGACTCTTCCCTTCGTGTGGGTCTTGAACTTGTGAATTCTAAAGAAGCAGATGCCTTTGTTTCTGCTGGAAATACAGGTGCTGTTATGACCACCTCTTTATTTACCCTGGGTCGACTTACGCATGTTGAAAGACCGGGTCTTGCCTGTATTCTCCCTTCTGCTCAAAATCCCTTTGTCATGCTCGATATGGGTTCCAGTGTGGATTGTAAACCCCGTCACTTGGTTCAGTTTGCCATTATGGGGAATCACTTTTCTAAAGCTATTTTGGGTGTTAACACCCCACGTGTGGGTCTTCTGAATATTGGAGAGGAAAAAGACAAGGGCAATCAACTCACTCAGGAAACATTTCCGCTTTTAGAGAGCTTGAATTTGAATTTTATTGGATATATTGAAGGCCGTGAAATTACAAATGGAGATGCCGATGTTGTGGTTTGTGATGGCTTTGTGGGTAATAATATTCTTAAATTTGGAGAGGGCATTTCTCGTCTTTTTGTTAATTTCTTTAAGAAAGAAGCCAAAAGTGGCTCTTTATTATCCCTTTTAGGTCTTCTTTTTCTTCGTCCTGCCTTTAAACGCTTTAAAAAGAAATTTGATCCCGATGAACATGGCGGTGGCTACCTGTTAGGTTTAAATGGTATGAGTGTTGTCGCGCATGGTAGTGCTGGCCCTCTTGCGATTCAAAATGCCATTCGCATTGCCATTGTAGGCGTTGAACAAAACATAGTGGGTAAAATACAGACTGCTATCGACGCCGAATATGATGCCTTTACGCATAATGCCGATCATGATAATACGGCTGAACCCCCTCCTTCTGAGTCCGTATCATGAACGCCACTTCTTATGGCATTTTAGGATGCGGTTCGGCTCTTCCTCATACCGAAATTACAAACCATGACCTTGTGTCACGGGGGATTGATACCTCTGACGCCTGGATTGTAGAGCGCACAGGCATTCGAAGTCGGCGTATTATTTCAGAGGGGGAGTCTACATCTACCCTTGCCACACGCGCCGCTC
Source organism: uncultured Rickettsiales bacterium (assembly GCA_964539135.1). Lineage (GTDB taxonomy): Bacteria > Margulisbacteria > Marinamargulisbacteria > CAZIFG01 > CAZIFG01. The sequence continues at coordinate 94,151 of CAZIFG010000004.1, read as the reverse complement.
GCGTCGCCTTAGAACGATCTGGCCTTTCAGCTTTGGACATTGACCTTATTATTGTTGCTACATCTACCCCTGATTATGGCGGTTTTCCCTCCGTTGCCTGCTTGGTTCAGGAGGCGCTTGGGGCACGACAGGTTCCGGCTTTTGATGTTTCGGCGGCCTGTACTGGATTTAATTACGCGCTTAATATTGCCCATCAACATTTGCTCACGGGGTTTTCAAAAACAGCCCTGGTGATTGGCGCTGATAGCTTAAGTACCGTTGTGGATTGGACGGATCGTGGTACCTGTATCTTGTTTGGGGATGGTGCTGGTGCTGTTATTTTAGGTGCTGTCTCCGACGGCGCCGGCATTCTGTCATCTGCCCTTTTTTCAGATGGTAGCGATGCCCAAATCCTTAAAATTGAAGAAGGTCACATTAAAATGAATGGGCCTGCGGTTTTTAAATCAGCCGTTAAGCGCATTACCCCTGCTATTTTATCTCTTTTGAGTCAGGCCAATCTAACCCCCAAGGATATTCGCTATATCATCCCACATCAGGCCAATCTCAGAATTATTAACTATATTCATGAGCAGCTTGAGCTGGATCCAGCTCAGGTACTGACCAATCTGGACCGCTGCGGCAATACATCTGCTGCCTCTATTCCTATTATGCTGACAGAAGCCTATGAATCTGGAAAACTCCAGCAACATGATATTTTGGTTCTTGTCGGTTTTGGCGCGGGCTTTACTTGGGGCGCAAATTTAATTAAATGGAGTTTAAAATGACAAAAATTGCCTTTCTTTTTCCGGGTCAAGGGTCTCAAAAAGTAGGAATGGGCCTGGACCTTTATACAGAGGATTCTGACTCTAAAATCATGCTAGATCGCTGTGATGCACTCACAGGGAAGGCATTATCTACTCTATGTTTCGAAGGCCCTCAAGAGGTACTCACCCAAACCGAAAATGCCCAACCTGGTATTTTCGCTGTTTCGGCCTGCCTTTTTGAATATCTTAAAAAAGAAGGTCTTCAACCTGATTATGTTGCCGGTCATAGTTTAGGAGAATTAACCGCTTATTATGCGGCCGGGGTTCTTGATTTTGAAACCACTCTTTCTTTAATTTCAAAACGAGGCGCCGCCATGGCCGCTTCTTATCCTAGCGAAAAGTCTGGAATGGCCGCGATTATGGGATTATCCCCTGAGCAAATTTCAGCCGCCATTGAACCTTTTAAGTCGGCTCCCGTTGTCATTGCCAATTTGAACTGTCCTGGCCAAATTGTCATTTCAGGAGATCAATCGGGTCTGCAACCTGCTTATGAAGCCTTGAAATCTGCTGGTGGTAAAGTCATTCCTTTGCCAGTTAGTGGGGCCTTTCATTCACCATTGATGCAGTCTGCATCGCTTGCTTTATCTGAGGCAACCGCCCCCCTTTCATTTCAGGATGCGAGTTCCCCTATCGTATTAAATCGAACCGCTTCCTCAGAATCCAATGCAGCTATTTTAAAACACAATATTTCCGAGCAAGTCATTTCACCTGTCCGATGGATAGAAACCCTTCAGTTTTTATCTCAACACGTGGATTGTTTTATTGAATGCGGCCCGGGACGTGTCTTAAGTGGTCTTTATAAAAAAATGGGATTGACCCAACCCTGTTACAACGTGAGTTCGCTTGAATCTGCAAAAGAAACACTTCAGGCTATTCATCAATAGATTAGGAGGAAAACAATGATTTCATTATCAGGAAAAATAGCGCTTGTTACAGGCGGAACACGGGGGATTGGACTTGCCATTTCTACAGCCCTTGCCGCAGCAGGTGCTACTGTCGTTCTTAGCGCTACTACACAAGAAGCCTGCGATAGAGTTGCAAGCCTTCTTTCTGAGCAATTTGGCAGCCCCTGTCTGGGTCTTCAAGCCGATGTTTCAAATTCTGAAAGTGTTCAAGCGCTTGTCTCCAAAACACTGGAGCAGTTTGGCGCTATCGATATTTTGGTCAATAATGCTGGCATTACCAAAGATACCCTCTTACTACGCATGAGTGAATCCGATTGGGATGCTGTTTTACGAACCAATTTGGATTCTGTTTTTTATACGACAAAAGCCGTCATGCGTCCTATGCTTAAAAAGAAGGCCGGAAAGATTATTAATATCTCGTCTGTTGTGGGTATTATTGGCAACCCCGGCCAAGCCAACTATGCCGCCTCTAAAGCCGGAATGATTGGATTTTCGAAATCCATTGCCAAAGAAATTGGCAGTAAAGGCATTACTTGTAACGTAATTGCGCCCGGTTTTATTGAAACAGATATGATTCAGTCTTTACCTGAAGAATATTTGGCGTCTATAATAGACAGCGTTCCATTAAAACGACTCGGAAAAGCAAATGATGTGGCTGATTTGGTTGTTTTTTTGGCCTCTGACCACTCGAATTACATCACCGGACAAGTTCTTGCGGTTGATGGCGGGTTGCAGATGTAATATTATAAGCAAGGTTGATGGGTTATCAACTTAATTTAAAGGAGGCATTATATGTCATTAACAGAACAAGAAGTATATCAAAAGGTCAGATCCGTCATTGTAGAACAATTGGGCGTATCAGAAGATGAAGTGTCTATGACCGCATCTTTTACCGATGATTTGGGCGCGGATTCTTTGGATACTGTAGAGCTTGTTATGGCTTTAGAAGAAGAGTTTTCAACTGAAATTGCCGATGAAGAAGCTGAAAAATTAACCACTGTTCAAAAAACAGTCGATTATATTTTGAGTAAAGTAAACGCTTAAAAAACTGTTAAATAGAAAGGATTCAATCATGTCCAACTTACGTGTCGTTATCACAGGAATGGGAACTATTAACCCCCTCGCAAATAATGTTAATACTTATTGGGATCGCCTTGTTAAAGGAGATTCTGGTATTGCCTATCTTGAAGGGTTTGATACCTCCGATTACCCGACCCGTATTGGGGGGCAGATTAAAGACTTTGACCCTTGCCTTTACGTCGATAAAAAAGAAGCCAGACGAACCAGTAAATTTATTCTATACGCCATTGCGGCGGCTACAGAGGCTGTTAAGCATTCAGGGCTTAATATCGCCGCTGAAGCTGATTCCATTGGCGTTGAGATTGGATCTGGTATTGGTGGCATTGAAATCCTTGAAGAAATGGCCGTTGTCTTAAAAGAAAAGGGGCCTAGTAAAATCAGTCCTTTTACTGTTCCTATGATGATTGCAGATATGGCATCAGGGATGGTGTCCATGATGTTAGGCGCTAAAGGACCTAACTCTTGTTCGGTCACCGCCTGCTCCTCTTCTGCGAACAGTATTGGCAATGCCTATATGTGTATCAAACGCGGGGATGCTGTTGCCATGATTGCCGGCGGTGCGGAATCTGCCATTACACCTCTGGGTTTGGCCAGTTTTTGTGCAGCACGGTCTTTATGTGGTGAAAATGACTCCCCTACCACTGCCTCTCGCCCCTTTGATGGGAATCGGAGTGGGTTTGTGATGGCGGATGGTTCTGGCGTTGTTGTCCTAGAAGAGTTTGAACACGCTAAAAAGCGAGGCGCTACTATTTATGCTGAAGTTGTTGGTTTTGGCGCAAGTGGGGATGCCTATCACATTACCGCCCCGGCTCCTGAAGGAGAAGGTGCGGCACGTGCGATGAAAATGGCACTGCGTCAGGCAGGTATTGGCCCAGAATCTATTGATTATATCAATGCACATGGTACCTCTACCAAATTGAATGATAAAAATGAAACGGCAGCCATTAAAAGCGTTTTTGGAGCGCATGCTTACACTGTTTCTGTGAGTTCGACTAAGTCTATGACTGGCCATCTTTTAGGTGCTGCTGGCGCTATCGAACTTATTGCCTCCGTTAAGGCCATCGAAAATGGTATTGTTCCTCCTACTATTAATCAAGAAGTACCAGATGTGGATTGCGACTTAAATTATACGCCGAATAAGGCCGTTTCTAAGTCTATTTCTTATGCCATGTCTAACTCCTTTGGATTTGGTGGGCATAATGCTGTTCTTATTGTTAAAAAACCAGGCTAACTAAGGCCTATTTTTTCTCCTTCTGTGAGTTATAAAAACGCCTATAATCTTCGTACAGCCGGTGTTGATGAAGCTGGAAGAGGTGCTCTTGCCGGGCCTGTCATTGCCGCTGCAGTTGTTTTAGGTCCCCGAAGTCGCAAATTGGATTTAATGGATTCTAAGCAACTTTCATCTCAACAAAGAGAGGCCCTTTATACCCAACTTATCCATTCAGATGCCTGCATTACTATTGCCAGTTCCAGTGCGCGCATCATTGACCAGATTAATATCTTAAATGCGACGCTTCGTGCCATGAAGTTGGCGATTCTCAGACTTCATCCTCAAGCCGATCGTGCCTTTATCGATGGAAATAAAGTGCCTCTGGCCATGGATATCCCCTGTAAAGCCTTTGTTAAAGGCGACCAACACATTGCTGAGATCTCAGCAGCTTCTATTATTGCCAAAGTCACACGAGATAAGATTATGATGGCCTGCGATCGACTCTATCCAGAGTATGGATTTTCCATTCATAAAGGCTATGGGACGCGCAAGCACTATGAGGCCCTTCATGCGTCCGGGGTTTCTCCGATTCACCGAAAAAGTTTTAATTTACACCGGCAACAGGTTCTTTTTTAATGGGGCGTCGGGCTCGAGAAAAAGGATTTAAAGGCGAATCCTTAGCACTCTCTTTTTTGATTCAAAAGGGATATCATCTTCGAGATCAAAACTTTAGATCCCGTTTTGGTGAAATAGATTTGATCATGATAGATCCTGAAGGTGTTCTTGTCTTTGTTGAAGTTAAAGCTTATGACAATCCAACATGGGTACATCCTCTTGAACAAATTTTACGTCAAAAACAACGACTCATTCAAACCGCTGAGCACTACATTTATCACTTTTCATTGCATGACTATGCCTGTCGATTTGATGCGGTTCTCATTTCTGCCACTCAAGGCCATGAGTTGATTTGTGATCTTTTTTCGGCTTAATTTTTGACTCCTCTCTCTTCCTGATGTACAGTTAAAGCGTAACTACTTAACATATTCCATGTTTAGTATGATGGGACTGTTGGGAAATTCATACGTTTGGATCAGCTGCAAGGCAGTGCTAGTCCGAAAGCCCTGAATTTATATATCATAAATGAGGACTTGAGGACGAGGATAACACCGCAGATGGCCAAAATAGGCGTTTAGCAACAGTCCCATAATGAAGGAGGTCCTATGGTATCCGGCATTTCAGGCGATATTTATCGTCTCAATTCCCGAAAAAGGGATCAGAAACAGAAAAAATCAAAGGAAGAATTTGGTAAACGTATTCACTCTGCACTGGATCAGGTAGAATCTGATGCGTCTCTACCCCCGTATGATTCTGTTGGCATTCCCTCTTTTATTGAATCTGTTCCGCTTGTTTCCATTGACGATCTTCCAGACCCTGCACACCACATCCCCTCTAATTTTAATGAAGATGGACTTAAACGCCTAGAGAGACAGCTAACCCCTACCGTTCTCAGTCAAAAAGCACTGTCTACACTTAAAAATTTCATCAAAATTTATACGACTACCTCTAATCTATCTAAAAAGCGCGATATTTTACTGATCCTTGTGGGCGCCTGTAAATATCCCAATCCGCCTGATTTATCTCTCCTCTTGATGCAAGCTTTAAAAGAGAGCCTCAAGCTTCAAGATCCCCTGGAACACCGGCAATATGCGATTATTGGACTGACCTTGATTCTAACATCGAATACCCATGCAATTCAAACTCTGTTTAGATTACCCGCGTGGAAATCAACTGTTGAGGCCCTATTCGCGATTCAACTCGAATGTTTAACTCACCTCATTGATACGGCTAAAACCATTATTTTATCCGCTTCTATTTCCCAGTTTCAGGACCTACTGTCTGGCATGGATGCCCTTCTTTTAAAACCCGCTCCTTTGAGTCAAAAAGAAGCGGTCTTAGATCTCTCTCATTCTCTTGCACACCAGCTTACTCAAAATTCTATGAGTGTTCATTATTATGTCTTTTTTTTAGCTCACCATAAAAAATGGGGGAAATCCTTTTTTCAAAAAAAATACGCACCTTCCCACCATATGGTCAAACAACATGCCACAGATACCCTTAAGTTATCTGAGGTTTTAAAAAAGATTACCGCAGCCTAAAAAAATAAGGGCTCGCGATCAGGGTCCTTTTACTGCTGTCCTGCCGCTTGTTGAGCGGCGTCTTTCTCGACCTGAATTTGAGCTAAGGCTTGAGTCACAGTCGCCAATTCTTTTCCTGCTTTTAAGCTTGTAAATTCTTCTTTTAAAATGAGGAGCAGACTTTCAACCTTTAAAGATTGAGTCAAGGCTGTTTTATATAATTCTAACGCAAGGCCCGTGTCTCCTTTGGATTTGCAGGCCTTCCCCCAGGCAATAAATAAATCTGGAAATTCTTTATTCTCAACCAATGCAATTTTTACTTTGGCTTTCTCATACTCCGCAATGCCCTTATCCACTTCACCGGCTTTGACATACAAATTACCCAACATAAAATTGGCAACCGGATCATAAGCTCGTTTTGAAATTTGGAGCTGATAATTGGCCTCCGCACTTGCCCAATTTCCTTTTGCTTTGGCATCTGCCGCTGCTAAAATAGGATCATTAATTTTAATAGGATTAAATTGAAGCGCATTCACAATCGCCAATTCTAAGGTTCTGGTTTGTCTGAACTCCAGTAATTTGGGTTTCTCTTTTTCATAATCAAAATCAATGGGTCGTTTTAATTCTTGTTTTGAATTTAATTTGACAATGTGATACCCAAATAAGGTTTTGATGGGCTTCGATATTTCGCCTGGTTTTAAACTGAATACAGCCGCATCAAATTCCGGCAGTGTTTGCCCCAAACGGATTTTACCTAAACTCCCTTTCTTTTCAAGGGTGGGCGTATCTTCTGAATATTTGGCAACAGCCGCTTCAAAATTAAGTTTTTTGCTTTGCAGCTCCTTATAAATTTGGGTGGCGACCTTTTCTTTCTCTGATGCCTTATCGGTTGGGCTTACTTTGATCAGAATATGTTGAACATCCACTTCTGTATAAAAATTATCCACATCTTCATTTGTTACGGTTACATCTTTTAAAAGCTCTCTTTTGGCTTTTTCCATTAAAATTTGCTGATTAATAATATCGATTAATTTATCATAATCGTAATTGTTTTTTTTGTACTTTTCTTTTAAGGCCTCTTTGTCTCTTACATTTTCAAGCATAACATACTGCTCTATCCCAGCTTCTCGCTCTGACCGACTGACCTCTATGTCTTTTTCTTTTGCCATATTTAAAAAAATCATTTGTTTTACCGTTTCTGTAAAGGCTTGGTAAATCAAACTTTCTTGCGCTTCTGGATCCATTCGCGTTGTCACAGATCTGAAAATAGCCTGGATATTTCGGTTAAATAAAAGCGGATCTAAAGGTGTCGATCCCACCCATGCAACGTCAGACTCTTTGGGGCTTTCTGTTTCAGAGGTGTTGCTATTAAAATGATCGGACATGAAAAAACTGCCCGTGAACATGGTTGCCACAAAAAAGATGATAATGCCCCATACAATCATGCCCTGTTTTTCTCTTAAAAATCTGATCATCTGAATTGATACTCCTTTAAATTGTTCGTTTTAATATTTTTGAAATTGAAATATAAGCCCCTAAAATTCCCAGAAAAATACCTAAGGCAATAATAGATAAATAGATTTTATTTAAAGCCCAAGGATCAAATACAATGGGAAAATAAGGCATCTTTGTCTGAAAATGGCTGGCAAAAACACCATAAAAATATTTTAAAACCCCAGAGGCTATTAAAGACCCTGATAATCCAATTAAAAGCCCTTCAATAATAAAAGGCCCACTAATAAAGGCATTTGTTGCGCCTACTAGTTTCATGATCGCAATCTCATCTTCTCGATTTAACACGGTCAGTCTAATGGTATTTACAATGATAAATAAGGTTGCGAGTGTTAAAAAAATCACCAAAATAAATCCTGCAATGCGTACCAACCTTGAAAAATTTGACATGCGTTCCGCTATGCTTCCTCCATAAACAACATCTTCTACATAGGTATTGTAACTTTTTATTTTTCCTGCAAGCTCTGTAATATGTTTGTTGTCACTTAATACAATTTTAAAGGCATCGGGTAAGGGATTATCTGTGACAATTTCTGCAAGCTCTAAATTGGGATAGTTGGTTCGAAAATTTTTCCAGGCCTCGTTTTTGTCTACAAAGACCACTGTTTTGACATAGGGCATTTGTTCTAAAATGGTTTTAAATCGCATGCGTTCCGCATCCGAAATATCAGATTGTAAAAAGGCTCGGATTTCTAATTTTGCGGTCACAAAATTACCCAAATTCGATAAGTTAGCATTGATCAATAGAAAAACACCAAAAATAACCAGTGACACTGAAATAGTCCCAATCGCAATGAACATCATCAACGCAGACCGTCTCATTCCAATAAAGGCTTCCGATATAAAAAAGGATAACTTATTTAACATCTTTTACCCGTCATAGGCCCCCAATTGTTCATCTCTAACAATGCGTCCTTTTTCCAATGCAACCACGCGTTTTCGAATATCATCTACAATCCCTTTATTATGCGTCGCAACCACAACGGTTGTTTTTCGACTGTTGATTTTACTTAAGAGCTGCATGATTTCCCATGACGTATCTGGATCCAAACTTCCAGTAGGCTCATCTGCAAGTAATATGGGGGGATTATTTACAATGGCTCTTGCAATGCAAATGCGTTGTTGTTCTCCCCCTGAAAGCTGAGAGGGATATTGATTCATTTTTTCATGTAAGCCCACTAATTCTAATACTTGGCCCACTTGCTTTCGAATACGATTGCGAGAATAGTTTAAAAAACGAAGCGCAAAGGCTACATTTTCATACACGGTTCGTTTCGGTAATAATTTAAAATCTTGGAATACCACACCGATACTGCGTCTTAAAATTGGTACTTGGGATTCATTAATTTTAGATAAGTTAAAATTATCAATAAAAATCTCCCCACTACTGGGATATTCTGCTCTAAAAATCATGCGTAAGAGAGTCGATTTCCCTGCTCCAGATGCGCCTACTAAATAGACAAATTCATTGTTTTGGATGGTTAAATTGATATCTTCTAGGGCAATGAGTCCGTTGGGATACTTTTTTCCTAATCGCTTAATCTTAATCATGCGTGCCTAACACCCTACTTCCCTTTCTCTTTTATTATACTTGATTGAAAGCGTTTGAATAACTCGCCTCTTTCTTTCCATTTTATAACATCATTTAAAATAATAAAGGCCATCAATGTAATTAAAAGCCCCGCGCCAATATTGGCAATCCAAAGCTCTACCCGTTCTGACAGGGGTTTTCCTCTTAGTCCCTCAAGGAGTAAAAACATCAAGTGCCCACCATCTAATACGGGAAAGGGAAGTAAATTCATAATCCCTAAACTCAAGGTAATTAAGGCCATGACGTTTAAAAATCTAAAGAATCCACTGTCCAATTGAGACGATGCAAATTGAACAATGCCTACAGGCCCTGTCATTTGAGAGACGGAAACCTGTCCTGTCACCAATAGTTTGACGCTCACGAGCATCATTTTAATTTGATCTAAGGTTTGGACTCCGCCTTGAACACAGGCCTCCAAAAGGGGGATTTTTTGATGGTTAATTTTTAACATCAGCCCTAAAATCCACTTTTTCTCTGATTTTTTTTCAGGTGTAATTTTAACGTCAAAGATTTTATTGTCTCGTTTGATGGTTAAATTCATTTCTTTGCCTTTTGTGCGCTGGATCACCTTCACTAAATTTTCTTTGGCCAAGGGTTTAGCATCTACCTTTATAATTTCATCGCCTTCTTTTAGGCCCACCTGAGCAGCTGGTGTATTGTTGACCACATGTTCAATGATTCCTGTCGGTTCCGGAATCCCCATTCCAAAAGACACGCCCGTAAACAGAACATAACCCAGGATAATATTCATAACAGATCCGGCCACAATGACGATAAAGCGTTTGTAGAGTGGCTTCTTTCTGTAATTTAGGTGATCCGCAATAGGAGGTGCCTCTTTGTCTTCATCTAAGCCCGCCAATTTCACAAATCCCCCGAAGGGCAATAGTCTTAAATTATAGTCTGTTCCGTTTATTCTTTTGCCTAAGACCTTAGGTCCCATTCCAATACTGAACTCATGGACGCCAATACCACAGGCTTTTGCCGCCCATAGATGGCCCAATTCATGAATAAATATAACAAGCCCTAAGGCGATAATGGTGATGATTATTAACATAGTGGTTTTATTATGCCATAAATACGACGTATCACCAATATGAGACTGTTGTGAAATTATTTTATTCCAAATCTCGATAACCCAAATAAGAATAACGAAACTTTCTAGGAGCCGATTATGTTTAAAGTCCTTTCTTTAGCCCCTGTTTGTGAATCTAAATCCTATTCTGAGCTTGAAAAGCTTTATATTTCAACCTTGCTTTCCTTTTTTATGCTGGAAGGGGGAAATAGAACCCCGACTTTGAAGGATCTTACTGAACGGGCAAAACTAACTTATAAGGACTTCAAATGTGATGCTTTATTTGATAGTTTTTCTCGGCACCTTAAGATGCTGTCTCACTATAAAGGCGGGATCCCCCCTTATGAAGTTCGTATTTTTACAGATCGACTCTCTGCCTTAAAGCAGATTTTTTTATCGTCTTCTGCCTATGTGTTATCCAGTCGCCCCACACTTAGAACAGATATTGATGCCCTTACCTCGCCTTCAGCACCCCCCCCAACACATCCGGCCTTTAAAGTTGCCGTGTTTATTGCCTACCTCGGCCATGCCCTCCATGAGGCTACCCCGGAAACGCTCTTTCTTACCTTTATGTTGGTTTCTTTTGTCTTTTTAACCAAGTCTATTATAGATCCTATCGTTCGCAAAGGTGTTGACCGTGCTTATGGGGTTCATGAATTTACGCCGCCACGTGATTTATCCTGGCATTATAAGGCGACACGCACAGCTGCTCCTGATCTTGTCACACTTGGCATCACTCATTATGGCGTTCCCTCTGCCCTTCCTTTTGTCTCCGAATTTATGTCTCCATTGGATCCACCAGAAATGACTGATGCAAAAGCCTTTCGTATTCTCAGCCTTCCTTCCACCGCCTCTGTCAATACGATTAAACGTGCCTACAAAGCATTAATGCTTCAACACCATCCTGATAAAGGAGGAGATGCATATGTCTTTATGCTGGTTCAAAAGGCCTACCAACATCTCATTCCAAAGCCATCTGTCTGATCCAAACGTAGGCATGTCGCAACAGTCTCATTATTGTTATTCTATTTTTAAGCTGATAGAATATCGCCATTATGACACGAATTAAATATAAACGCGTTTTACTTAAACTCAGTGGAGAAGCTTTTAAAGGCGAAAGAGACTATGGGATAGACCCTCATTTTCTTTTGTTTTTAGCCAATGAAATTAAATCGGCTTATCAATTGGGTATCGATTTGGCCATTGTAATCGGCGGTGGCAATATTTTTAGGGGGCTTTCTGCTTCTGAAAATGGCATGGATAGAGTGACTGCTGACTACACAGGCATGCTTGCAACGATTATGAATGCCTTGGCTCTTCAGGATGCCCTTAGCCGCGTGGATGTCCCCTCTCGGGTTCAAAGCGCGCTTCATGTTCGAGAAGTTGCCGAAACCTTTATTTTGCAACGATCTATTCGCCATATGGAAAAAGGTCGTATTGTGATTTTTGCAGGCGGTACCGGAAATCCCTATTTTACAACCGATACGACGGCTGCCTTGCGTGCCGCTGAAATTAAGGCAGATGTTATTTTTAAAGCCACTAAGGTAGATGGCGTCTATGATAAAGACCCCATGAAACATGCCGATGCTCAGTTTTTTGAGTCCTTAACTTATCAAGATGTATTAACTCGAAATTTACACGTTATGGATACGACGGCACTAACCTTAAGCCAGGAAAATAATATTCCGATTGTGGTGTTTAACCTCTCGAAAGAAGGTAATATTCAAAAGGCCCTTTTACAAGAAAAAGTGGGTACTTATATTGGAGATCAGAAATGAGCGAACTCAATGAAAAAATGCAAAAAACCGTGGACTCTTTTAAACTGCATATTGCCACGTTAAGAACCAATCGCGCCAATCCCGATATGTTGAGCGGCGTTGTTGTCGAGTATTATGGATCTAAAGTTCCGCTTCAGCAATTGGCGTCTGTTTCTGCGCCTGAAGCCACAACGCTTGTCTTGAATGTCTTTGATCAAGGTGCCATTAAAAGCATTGAAAAGGCCATTCAAACCTCTCAACTGGGACTTAATCCCAATACAGATGGGGGTATGATTCGGATCCGTTTACCGGAACTTACCGAAGAACGCCGTAAAGAATTGGTCAAAGTCCTTCATGCTTACGCTGAAGAAGGTAAAGTGGCGCTACGCAATGTTCGTCGGGATGCTATTGATAAAATCAAAGTCAGTGAAAAAGCAAAAGAACTGACAGAAGATGAGTCTAAAAAAATGCAGGAAGAGGTTCAGGCCTCTACAGAATCTTTCTCTAAAAAAATAGACGAATTGGTTCTTAAAAAAGAAAAAGAAATTTTGACTGTTTAAGCCATGACGATTACAGGACTTCTTGAGCGTCAAACCCCCCTTGAAACACTATGCAAACAGGATGATCTGGATCCAGAGCGCATTCCAAAACACATTGCTGTGATTATGGATGGAAATGGACGATGGGCAAAAGAAAGAGGTCTTAAACGCACAGAAGGTCACGTTCGAGGGGCTGAAACCTTGCGTCGAACCATTGGGCTTTGTGCCGATTATAATGTTCATTATTTGTCGGTTTATACCTTTTCTACTGAAAATTGGAGTCGCCCTCAAGAAGAAGTGGATTTTTTAATGTCTTTAATTGAAGACATGACGACGCTGGAACTCCCTGCCCTATTGTCCAATGGTGTCCGCGTTCGCTCTTTGGGAGATTGGTCTCAATTTTCGCCTTCTCTTGCCGCCGGTCTTAAAAACTCGGAGACAGAAACCGCGCATTGCACGACACTCCAATTAAATTTAATGATTAACTATGGCGGCCGCAGAGAACTGGCGCATGCTATGTCTCAGTGTCACACATTTACGGAAGCTGAAATCGAAAAACATCTCTACACCGCAGGCATTCCAGACCCCGATCTTTTAATTCGAACAGGTGGCGATCATAGACTGAGTAACTTTATGTTGTGGCAACTCTCTTATGCGGAACTCTTTTTTATTGATACTTTATGGCCTGATTTTGGAAAATCTGACTTTGTGTCTATTTTACACCAATTTCAACATCGAGATCGTCGCTTTGGAGGCCTTAAGTGAAATCCCGTATCATTACCGGATTTTCACTTCTTGGACTTGGTCTTTTTGTTATTATTTTTGGTAAAGTTCCCTTTTTTCTTTTTTTGGGCACGATTTCCGTCCTTTTAACTTTCGAACTTTGCCGACTCTACGCACTTCCCAAACCCTACCTCGTTTTAGCCAGCGTTTTAAACACCCTTCTTTTTGTTTTAAGCCTATATTTTTACCGTGTTACCAGTAGCCTTTCTATTTTTATTCTGCCCGTTTTAATGTGTGTTTGGGGCCTTTCTGAATTGTACCTTAAACGCCTTTTTTTAGCGCCTCACCCCTTTGTTTCCTTTTTAAAAGTAATCCTTTGGGTTACGGCCTGCATTCCTTTTTTGTATTTTCTAAGAGATATCGACCTTGGTCTTTATCATTGCCTGTTTCTGTGTGGTATTATTTGGGCCAGTGACACCGGCGCTTACTTTGCAGGTAAGTTTTTTGGTCGCCATTTATTAACCCCCATTAGCCCCAAAAAAACACGTGAGGGTCTTCTTGGTGGGATTCTATTTGGGATGTGCATTGCCTTGATCTTTGGTCATTTTCTTCACTACTCCATTCCTCATCGTCTCTTCCTTTCTCTTGTGATTACCCTAGCTGCTCTTGGAGGGGATATCCATGAATCCTTGGTTAAACGCCATTTTAATGTCAAAGATTCTGGCTCTATTTTACCCGGTCATGGCGGCATTTATGATCGTATTGATAGCTTTCAATTTGTTTTACCCCTTTATTTCTTCTTGATTCGATGAGTCCTCGAAAACTTTCCATTTTAGGGTCTACAGGTTCTATAGGGGTTCAAGCCTTGCAGGTCGTCGATGCCTTCCCAGGCGCTTTTTCTATTGTTGGCCTTAGTGCCGGGTCTAACCTTACTCTTTTTAAACACCAACTTTTAACCTATAAACCTCAAGTGGCTTGTATTCGCCATGAGTCTGATCTTGCAGAACTTCACGCCTTTATTCAAAGTCATCATCTTCAGATTGACCTTTTTTGGGGGGATGACGGGCTTTGCACACTGGCGACAAGCACTGTAGATCTCCTTTTGGTTGCCATTGTGGGTACCGCTTCCTTAAAGCCTACCTATCGCGCCATCGACAAAGGCATTCCCATTGCCCTTGCGTGTAAAGAGGTTTTAGTTTCTGCTGGGGACTTGATTATGGACTTAGCGCGAAAAAAGAAGGTTCCTATTATTCCCGTAGACTCTGAACATGCGGCTCTTAAACAATGCTTGGCAGGCATTCAGGAAGACCCGGCTCAAATTCAACGTCTTATTTTAACGGCTTCAGGCGGCCCCTTTTTTAAAAAACCGCTTGCCGAATTTGCCTCCATTACACGTGCCAATGCCCTTGCTCACCCCAATTGGTCTATGGGCGCTAAAATTTCGATTGATTCTGCCACCATGATGAATAAAGGTCTGGAAGTTATTGAAGCCCACCATCTGTTTAATATCCCCTATGAAAAATTGGACGTCGCTATTCATCCGCCCAGTCTTGTTCATAGTGTCGTTGATTTTGTAGATGGCACTTATTTGGCGCAAATGGGTCCCCCAGACATGCGTTTTCCTATTCAATATGCCTTGTTTTATCCCGATAAATTACCCTTTCCATGGCCACGTCCCGATCTTTTTGAAATGGGCGCTATTGAATTTTTTAAACCTGATTTTCAAAAATTTCCCCTCTTAAAACTTGCCTTTGATATTGGGAAATTAGGGTCCTCTCTTTCTGCGGTCATGAATGCTGCCAACGAAGCGGCTGTTGGCCTCTTTTTAGCTGAAAAAATTTCATTTTTGGATATTTTTAAGATTGTGGAAGCTACAACATCGAAATATTCTCCATTGACAAACTATACCTTAGAAGATATTCTTGAACTTGATCTCATCACTAAAAGGTATGTCACACAAACTTATGGATAACACGGCTTATTTTCTTAGACTTAATACGCTTTTTTACTATAAACCTGTCCTTGCTTTTGAACTCTTTACTCAATACCCCACAGAATCTGATTTTTTAGAGGCCTTCCCCACATTGCTCCCAAGATTAGCGGCAACGCCTAAGGGCCAAAGTACCTTGAGTCATCTTAATACCACCTTTGATGCGGCCTCTATTTTAGCCCGCTGTGCCTCAGAGGGAATTGGGCTGTTAACACTAGAAGATGATGCTTATCCCGCGCCCTTTTTAGAACTTTCAGATCCCCCTCTCTTGCTGTTTTATCGGGGACAGTTATCGCTTTTAGATACGCCCCTTTTTGCGATTGTTGGCCCTCGAGACATGACCTCTTATGGTCAATCTGTCACTGAATATTTTAGCCATCAGCTCCTCATGTATTTTACTCTCGTCTCTGGCCTTGCTAAGGGTGTCGATGCTATCGCCCATCGCATTGCTCTGGATGCTGGATATGGCACTATTGCGGTGATTGGAACCGGGATCGATCAGGTTTATCCGGCTGAAAATAAAGCACTTTCTGCTCGTATTGCCGAACAGGGACTTCTCCTCTCTGAATATCCTTTAGGAACAGGGCCTAAACCCCTGCATTTTCCACAACGCAATCGATTGGTGAGCGGGCTAAGCTTAGGTGTTTTAGTCACAGAAGGCGGTCTGAAAAGTGGCGCTCTCATTACAGCGCAATTGGCTTTAGATCAAAATAAAGAAGTCTTTGCCGTCCCGGGCTCTATTTTTGATGCCGCGTCTCAAGGTGTTCATGCGCTTATTCAAGATGGCGCAACCTGTGCCACACACCTTTCTGATATTTTAGCGCAGCTCCCTACGTCCCCCTTGGTATTGCCCACCCACGCGCCGGCGCCCCTCCCTGTTGCTTCTATTCAAGACGAAGGCCCTTCTATAGAGCCGTCCCTTTCAGGTCCAGAATTTCAACTCTTAAGTTGTATGGGAAATCATCCTTTAGGGATTGATGATCTTGTGCTTCAAACCGGACTTTCCTTGCAAGAAGTGCTCCAATATCTCACCTTTATGGAACTTAAAGGTCTGGTTGTACGCCAATCCGGACAGCACTATCAGAAAAAGGAGGCCGCTTGTGCCTATTAGGGTTCGTTTTGGTACTCGTAATGACACACTGGAGGACCTTGCCGCTGCTCAGGCCCCCGATTATATCCTCATTCGCATGGATCAAACTCATTCTGATCATATTCACTGGGCAACAGATATTGCGACGACGCTTATTCCAGACACCGATGCGCTGATTACACAATGCCCCAACACCATTTTGTCTGTTAAGACAGCGGATTGTTTACCCATTTTAATTGCACACCCAACCACACACACTCTTGCTGCCATTCATGCAGGTCGAAAAGGAACCGAACGTCATATTTTGCGTAAAACACTCATGGCCATGACGCATAGACTGGGCACAAAAGAAGGGTATCAGGTCTGGTTTGGACCTTGTATTTGTGCGGCTCATTATGAAATTGATGCCAAAACACACACCCATTATGATCTTTTTTCTCAAAATCTGGCTCAGCTTCATGCCGTTTTATCACTTTCGGATACCGCTTTCTATGCCGCTCGAGCCTGCACAGTGTGTAATAATGACCTTTATTTTTCATATCGAAAGGAAGGCGCTGCGGCTGGACGCTTTTATTCATTAATATCCATTGCCTAGCCGCTTTCTCTTGTGGTAATATCAAATTCCGTTATGACAGATAGACAGACTAAATATATTTTTGTAACGGGCGGCGTTATTTCTTCTTTAGGAAAGGGAATTGTAGCTTCTTCCCTTGGTGTCCTTTTAAAAGGACAGGGCCTTCGGGTTACCATTCAAAAATTTGATCCCTATTTAAATCAAGATCCCGGCACCATGAGCCCTTACCAACATGGTGAAGTTTTTGTGACTGAAGATGGGTCTGAAACGGACCTGGATTTGGGTCATTATGAGCGTTTTATTGATGTGAATATGAGCAAGCTCAATACCGTCACTTCTGGTATGATTTTTTGGGACGTTTTGAACAAGGAACGTAATGGCGATTATCTTGGAGAAACGGTTCAAGTCATTCCTCATATTACCAATGAAATTAAGAGACGCATTTCTCAATCTCTAGAATCTGAGCATTATGATGTCATCATCACTGAAATTGGGGGAACTGTTGGCGACATTGAGAGTCTTCCTTTTTTAGAGGCCATTCGACAGTTCCAATTTCAAAATAAAGCCCATTGCCTTCACATGCATTTGACCATGGTGCCTTTTATTAAGGCCTCTGGAGAACTCAAAACAAAGCCGACTCAACATAGTGTTCGTGATTTGCGGCATATTGGTATTCATCCTGATATTATCGTCTGTAGAACAGAGCGTCCTTTTGGACAAGATATTAAAGATAAAATTGCTCTTTTTTGTGACGTCAAACCTCAAAATGTCATCATGGCCGCCGATGCGAAAAGCATTTATGAAGTTCCTATTCTTTTAGAAAAAGAACGCCTTGATGCTGTGGTCCTCGACCATTTTGGATATATCCAAAAAACAGATACCTTAGAGGACTGGCGCCGGTTTATTTCGGTTATTTCACGTAAAGACTTACCCAAAGTTACCATCGCTTTAGTGGGTAAATATACCAAACTTTCGGATTCTTACTTGAGTGTTGTGGAAGCGCTCAAACATGCCGCCGCTGAAAATTTATGTGAGCTTCAAATCCGATGGATTGACTCTGAAAAATTTGAAAAAGAAGAATCTGCTGTTCTTTTAGAAGGCGTTCATGGGGTCCTCATTCCTGGCGGCTTTGGCGATCGTGGTATCGAGGGTAAAATTTTAGCGGCACACTATGCACGCAAGCATAAAATCCCTTATTTTGGACTTTGCCTGGGTATGCATATTGCGGTGATTGAATTTGCTCGCAATGTGCTTAATTTGGAAGATGCGCATAGCGCCGAGTTTAAGGCTACTGCCCTTAATCCCGTTATTGAATTTATGCCGGATCAAAAAAACATCAAGCGTAAAGGCGGGACCATGCGCCTCGGAACCTACCCTTGTACGGTTGCCACAGACTCTCTTTTATTCGATGCTTATCAGACGGAACACATTGAAGAACGCCACCGCCACCGCTATGAATTTAACAATGCCTACCGCAAACTCTTTGCCTCAAAAGGCATGCATTTTTCTGGGACTTCTCCCGATGATGCCCTTGTTGAAGTGATTGAAATCGCCAAACACCCTTGGTATTTGGCTTGTCAGTTTCATCCTGAATTTAAATCCAGACCTTATAAGCCCCATCCTTTATTCACGCAGTTCGTGAAACATGCTCTCGCTTACTCAAAATAGCTTTATTTATACGTCTTATTTTGATGTCTCTATGGATAGAGCATCTTGCTTCAATTTTCTACTCTGTGCTACTATTATTCCGACATGAAAAAAACCTTTGTTGCTTATTTTTTAATGCTCATTTCCTCTATTTATGCCCTTTTTTATATTATTAAAAAAGGGAGTCTATTGAGTCTTCAAAATCTCTCTCAAGCATCGGTTTCTGTTACCGCTACCAGCGTCGATACAGAGCCTATGGCCTTAGGATCCGTCTCTAAAATTGTTGAACAATTTTCTCATAATATTCAGCACCCCTTTAGCCTTTTGCTTTTACAAACGATGGTTATTCTACTCATTGCCCGTTTGTTTGGCACTGTGGCTAAAAAACTAGGACAACCCTCTGTTATTGGTGAAATTTTGGCAGGTATTGCATTAGGACCTTCTTTGTTGGGACTCTTTTTTCCTCAAGTTTTTCATTTTTTATTTCCGCCCGAATCTTTAATTAATCTTCAATTTTTAAGTCAAATTGGATTGGTTTTATTTATGTTTATTATTGGTATGGAACTGGATGTCACAAAGCTTAAAAATAAAATGCATCAAGCTTTTATTGTCAGTCAGGCGGGTATTTTGGTACCACTTACACTGGGTGTTCTTCTAGCGTATTATCTTTATCCCAGCTGCGCTCCGTCTGGAGTCCCCTTTATGTCTTTTGCCCTTTTTATCGGTGTGGCTATGAGCATCACGGCATTTCCTGTTCTGGCTCGTATTATCCAAGAACGCGGTCTTAAAAATACGTCCTTAGGCACTATTGCTATTACCTGTGCTGCTGCTGATGATGTTGTGGCCTGGTGTTTATTGGCATGCGTCATTGCTATTGTTAAAGCAGGTGGCATTGGCAGTGCTCTCTTTACTATTTTTCTCTCATTTATTTTTGTGGGCGTGATGCTGTACTTGGTTCGGCCTCTCATTCGAAAAGCCTGCTTAAATCAATTGGAATCTGATCATCCCAATAAAGGGATTGTAGCTGTTTCTTTTTTTACCATGCTCGTTTCTGCTTATTTATCCGATATTATCGGCATTCATGCCCTCTTTGGGGCTTTTTTAGCTGGCGTTGTGATGCCTCAAAGCATACGCTTTAAAACAGCACTCACTGAAAAAGTAGAAGATGTTAGTTTGTTGATGTTTTTACCTATCTTTTTTGCCTTTAGTGGCCTTAGAACCCAAATTGACACGCTTAATCATAGTAGCCTTTGGATTATGACGGCGGCTGTTATTACCGTTGCTATTTTGGGAAAACTAGGCGGCTGTGGGATTGTTGCACGGCTTGTTGGACTTAAATGGTCAGACGCTCTCTCTTTAGGTGCTCTCATGAACGCCAGAGGCTTGGTAGAGTTGGTTGTCCTTAATATTGGCTATGATTTAGGAGTCTTATCTCCTACCATGTTTACTATGATGGTACTCATGGCGCTCACAACAACCTTTCTTTCTGGCCCCATTTTGGATTTTATTCAATTTGTCTTTCCCAAAAAAAACTAGCCTAAATTTGGTCTAAGTGGGTTTTATCATACTCAAATAGCTCTACATTGATAATAGATTGGGCTAATTTTTTTTCATATATTTTTTGAATCTCATTGCTTATTTCTGTATTTTTTAAGCCTTTGATTAAATCCAATTCTAATTGTTCTGATTCTCGCCGAAGCATTTCTTCAGTCACCGAGTTTGCATATGTGAATCTTAGGGCTTCTCCCGCTTTTATGTCTCTTTTGGCAAAAAAAACAGGGACAGGCTGTCCTTTATATATACAATTTCTTTGTTCCACTGTTTCTTCTGCCTCTGTTTCTTCTGCCTCTGTTTCTGCGTGATTCATATGTCGAGTCCAATTTCCATTATGCACTGCATCTATGATGAGGGCTATAGATTTGATACCTGCCATATCTATTTTTAATATATATCTCTCTATTTTTTTTTATTTTATCCGCATCTTTCTGAAGCTCTACCTGAAAGGCATAGGGTCTTGTATAATTATTTATCAAATTATTTTTGTTTCTTAAATGGTTTTCCTCTAATACTTTTAGATCCCTTTCTTCCAGAATGGGTTTTAATGTTGTTAAAGCCATATTTATACCAATCTCACTTAAAGTGCATTGCTTTCCATTCATAGACCATTGATTCAAACAGAGTAAATGTAGAACATCTTTTTGATATATTATCAGGGTATATTCTCCTGCGTATATGCCTAAAAAACTGCCTTGTTTTATGTCTGTTTCTGCTATGATTTCGAACCCCATTCCATCTCTTAGGCTTACACTTAATTGAATGCCCTCCCCTATCATGGCTTTATTGACCTCTCTATATTCCGAAGATGCCTTTCTCATATACTCCAATAGTTTTTCATGCTCTGACGATACCGCTTCTTTAGGATATATGATATCGCAAGATATTCTAGAATGCAGCAGATGTGTTAGAGACTGAGGGTACTCTCGTTCTGGGAAAACCCCGCCTTCATTTCCTTGTAAAAAATGCTCCCGAGCTGAAAAAATAACGATTTTTTGAATCATTGACCTGTCTAATGAAATTATTTTTAACATAAAAAACCTTTTTTGAGTGGAATAGAGAGATGGTATAATAATTAATTCAATTTTATAATATTATTTTATTTAAAATGCATTTAATTTTTTCTTTATATTGAGAGGAAAAAGTGTTTAAAATCACGATATCTGCATGCTGTTGATACTCAGCCCTCGTGCGTTGATGCTTTAAAATGAGACTTAACTCTGGTCTATGCCTCAAAATATCGGCATCGTCTGCATCAATCACAAGGATCTTATCACACTCTCCTTCTAACTGAAGTTCTTTTAATAAGGCCCCTACAATGATAACCGTTTTGCTTTGGTTTCTTAACTTCAGGCGTACGTACTCTGTGATTTGGGGATGTATGACGGCATTTAAAAGACTTAAAGCTGCCGCATCTTCAAAGACCTGCTTGCCTAATTTTTTTCTATCTATGTTCCCATCTGTCAAAATAGTGTCTCCAAAAACGGCTATCAGACTTTGATTGATGGCTTCTTCCTTCAAAAGGACATGCCCTATGGCATCTAAATCTAGAACCTCCACATCAAATTCAGCTGCAATAATATTTTGCGCTTCTGTTTTTCCAGACCCGGCACGCCCTGTAAGTCCAATAATCATAGGATTCTCAAGGCCGACGAACTGATGTCTATCCCTTCTCCTTTTATAAACAGGACACGCCCGCTTAACTTCAGCGCCTCAATTTGTTTTTCTACCTGTTCTGGACCTACACCAGGTCGCGTTAAAATCATAAACTCAACCTGAGTCATAATCTCTTCATGCCCCTGCCAGGTGTGAAATTCTAAAAAGGCATCTGCCCCCATGGCCAAATGCCAGGTCTCATTGGGATACTCTTTTTTAAGTATCTGAATGGTCTCTAAGGTGTATGAAGGCCCTTCTCGTTTGACTTCGATATCACTGACTTCTATAGGCGTTTGAAATGCATGTCCTTGTAAGGCCTGGTGTATGTCAGCTATTTTTTCGCGCCCAAAGGCTTCCGTTTGACTGCCTTTGTGTGGCGAATAGCGATTAGGCATCACCAGAATACGATGCGCTGCTTGTAAGTCCAGCTGTTTTAAAACCCAGAGATGCCCCTCATGAAAAGGATGGAAGGTCCCCCCGTATACAATACTAATAGGCTTCTTCACCACGTAACACCATTGTAATTGTCTTGAGTATAATTTTTAAATCCAATCCCAAGGACATATTTTTCACATAGTATAAATCATAACTTAATTTATGTTCAGGCCGCCGTGTTAATACAGAGCGCCCATTCACTTGCGCCCACCCTGTTAATCCGCCTTTGACTTCATGCCTATAGGCAAAATAGGGGATACTTTCTTCGTAGCTTTTGACAAATTGAGGCCGCTCTGGCCGTGGCCCGACTAAACTCATTTCCCCACGAATGACATTCAAAAGCTGAGGCAATTCATCTAAAGAATATTTTCGCAACCACTTCCCACAGGAAATGTATCGATTTTCCTCCGATTCGTTCACGTACTGAGGGCCATTTTTTTCGGCATCTGGAATCATGGTTCTAAATTTAATCATCTTAAATGGCCGGCCTTTAAACCCTACTCTTTCTTGACAATAAAAAACAGGTCCCTCTGGGGAACTGAACTTGATCATCGCTGCAATACAGCCCAATACGGGACTTAAAATCAGAAGGAGAAAGATACTCAGAACACTGTCTATGCCTTCTTTAATTTTGATCATTCCTGTATCTGCTTCTATTTCCTTTTGCTCAATAAAGGGAAGCCCATCCAAATCTGTGATGGCCATAACGGAACTCATAAAATTGGAAACGGCAGACAAGCGATACACCTGGATTTTTTTGGATTCACACCACTCCACAATTTCTTTTACATAGAGGGTATCGTCTAAATATTTGGTGATAAAAACAGCATCTGGTCGGCGCTGCTTTAAGAGCTTTAGTGTGTCGTCTTTATGTCCTAAAATTTTTATATTTTTCTGCAGATGATAATGAATTTTCTCTGGTACCTCACTGTCGATATGGCCCCGATAATTGAAGCGTAAAAAGGGAAAGACCACCATTTTTTCAGCCAGATCTTGCCCAATATGATCGACCCCAATAATAATGGCACGTAAAGATCCTTTTCCTTGAAGCAAGCGCTTTCGCTCTAAACGGTATAAAAAAATCCGAACAAGACCGCAGAAGCCTATGGCCAAAATCGCACTGTATAAAATGACAAATCGAGACCCTGGAATAAAGGGATAAAGAAAGGTCCCCGCCATGATTAAAATGGCCGCTAGACCGCTGCCTTTGATTAACCTAAGTGTTTCGTCTATTTCAGGCATCACCCCTTTTTGAATGCGATAGACCCCTGATACCGCGTAAGAAATGATCCAAATCAGTGTAATATAAAATAACCCTGCCAGGTAGGGTTCCACTTGCGCATTCGGGTTAATGATGAGTAAATTGATGGATAGAACCGAATCTAAAAAAATAGGCAGTTTGAATTTTAAGGAATACGCCACAATAATGGCAATGGGAATCAGAATGACATCACTGATTATCCTTAAGCTGATAAAAAACCCCTTATTGGCTTTCATTCTTTTTTCAAGCTCCGCTCCATGAGCGCATTTATCACCGCTCTTGGATTTTTTTTGTTATAAACAACCTCAAATATACTTTGTGTAATCGGCATCTCTATACCTTTTTCTTGTGCCCGATGATACAACTCTTGCGTTGTATTCATCCCTTCAATGGCTGATTGAATTTCTTCTACACTTTCATCCAGGTTTTTTCCCTGCCCCAATAATTTCCCAAGTCTGTAATTTCGACTTTGATCTGAGTGACAGGTTGCCATTAAATCTCCTATTCCAGACAATCCTTCTAAACTTTCTTTTTGAGCCCCTTCTTGGAGGGCAAAGCCCATTAATTCTTTTAATCCCCGGGTCACTAATGCCGCTTTGGCATTGGTCCCTAACTCCAATCCATCTGAAATGCCGGCACCAATAGCCACTACATTTTTTAAAATCCCACCCAGTTCCACGCCTATGGTATCAGAGGTACGGTACACTCTAAATCGAGCACTGCTTAAACAGGTCTGCCAAAATAGGCCTTCGGCGTCTCTCTCACTAGCAACAACCGAGGCCGCTGGCTTTTTTGCTGCAATTTCTTTCGCTAAGTTAGGCCCTGATAAAATAGACACACTCTGGGCCCCTAATTTTTCTTTTATGATTAAAGATGCCCGTTTAAAGCCCGGCCCTAGCCCTTTTGTGATACTTAATACCGGCTTACTTTTGAGTGTATGGCCTATAGCGTCCAAGGCCGATAAATGCGCTGAGGGTAACCCAATGATAAGGGCGTCGCATGACACTGCTATCGCATGTATATCTAAAGACACCTGAAGTGTTTGAGGAATAGGAATACCCGGCAAGGCTTTTTCATGACTTCCTTTTTCTGTCATTTCGGATAACAGAGAAGCTCTATGCACCCATTGCGTGACCTCATGTCCGTTTTCTATTAATAAAAGCGCCACTGTTGTGGGCCAGGCTCCTGCCCCAATGATCCCTATTTTAGATCTTGTTTTCAGTTCCATGGATCATCCGTTTAATATTATCTTTGTGTCTAAAAATGACAAAAATGGCCACAATCATCATGACCACCGTATACTCGTTGGGATAATCCAAGAGTTTAAATAAAATAGGGGCCAATAGGGCGCACAAAATGCTCACAGGCGCTACATAACGTGTCAGCATGATCATGGTCAACCCAAATCCTAAAAGAATCAGTGCGACGTTGGGTGCCAAAGCAAAAATGACCCCTACCGCTGTCGCTACCCCTTTCCCTCCCTTAAATTTTGTAAAAACAGGTAGAGAATGCCCCACAATGGCCAAAATCCCAATTAAAATATGAATATAGGGATACTCTGACATGCTGAGAGATAAGGCTGTTGGCACTGCTCCTTTAAAGGCATCTAAAAAAAATACAACCGCTCCATACTTCCACCCCATGACGCGCCAAACATTGGTCGCCCCAATATTGCCAGACCCTTGAGATCTTAAATCAATGCCCTTTATTTTTGAGAAAAAAAGTCCAAAGGGAATAGTCCCACAAAGATAGGAAATTATCGCTAATATCAGGATATTTGTGTTCATACTTTCCCCTCAACTTTTAATATTAATGTGTGATTCGTTCCAGTGTATCATTAAATACATGTTCTGCAAGGTAAGAGCTCCGCACAAGCGGGCCTGAAAATACATATTTGTAGCCATAGCTTAAAGCGGCTTCTCTTAACTGATCGAATTCTTCGGGTGTATAGTATTTTTGCACGTTCAAATTATCTTTATCTGGCTTTAAATACTGGCCAATGGTTAAGATGTCCACACCTGCGGTTTGAATGGTTTTAAAGGTCTCTAAGAGTTCCGCCCACGATTCGCCAAGCCCTACCATTACCCCTGACTTTGTGAGAATGCTGGGATCCATTTCTTTAACGCTGGATAACACCTCTAGGGATCGCTTAAATAAGCTGCCACGACGGGCAATGGTATATAAAGACGGCACGGTTTCCATATTGTGATTGATCACATCCGGCCTTGCGTCTACTACTTTCTGAAGGGACTCTTGATTGCCCTGAAAATCGGGAATGAGTACTTCTACTTTTAAATTTGGATGCTCGGCACGAATGCCTCTGACCAAGGCTGCATAATGGCTGGCACCTCCGTCGGGTAAATCGTCTCTATTGGGAGACGTGAGCACAACAAATTTAAGCTTCACTTTTTCAATGGCGTTTAAAATATCGTCTAAATCTTTTAAACTCGGGGGCAAGGGTTTTCCGTGAGATACCGAGCAAAAGGCACAATTTCGGGTACAAATTGTCCCCATAACCATAAAGGTCATGATGCCTTTATTAAAACAGTCTGACCGATTGGGACATTTGGCTTCTTGGCAAATGGTGTTGGGCACCGTTGTTTCCAACATTTTAGAGAGATTTTCGGTGGCTTTTCGTTTTCCAACCGATTGCTTAAACCAATCTGGGATTCTGAGTTTGGGATCTGGAAGTGTCTTAGAGCGTCGCGTTTGTGTTTGTTCGGTCATATTTTTATTTTAACATAGCCAGAATTCACTGACTATATGGGCAAAAGAATATTTATCGACAACGCATGAATATAAACAATCCTATATAAATACTTTTTAGGTCTCGCTCCGAACTCACATCGAGAGGCCATGCGAAAGGCGCTACCCATTTAGAGTGAGAGCCTCCAGATCGCGCTTGAATCTCTCTTCCATGACGCTGAATGTAATCCCCCATTAAGTGCAGTTTCTCAGGGGGTAAGTCTATAGGCTCCAGACTTTTGTCGATAGCAAAGGCATTAATTCGTGCTAAGCCTTCATGGATAAATGAGGAAATAGAGAGATTCAGGGGGGTTCTCAATAGATCTTCTGGATATCCAGCAGTCGTTAATTCCCGATGTTTTTTTCCCTGTAAAAAAGTAGATCTATCGCCATGTGCGTGATATAAAAAAAACGACGATTCATGCTGTAACTTTGCGGTCTGTCTCTGTTGAATAATCCCCATTAGATTAGGCGTAAGTCTTAAGGCCAGCGCAAAAAATCCAAAGTGACACGACATTAAAGCGTTGATATCACTACGCGCACCTGGCACGAACGGTACAAATACAAAACCGCTGGCATTAAGATGATCTGACATTGAAAAACAGAGATCCCTTAGCGTCACCGGTTCTGAGGCACTCAAACTAAATCTAGGAGAACAGGGTGTTCCAGGATCTTCAACAGAATCGGAAGTGCCATGACCAGCGCCCGATGCAGCATCTCCTATTTTTATTCTTCTATGTTCAGCGAATGTAAAATTTTCGCGTAGAAATGCAATGGCATCGTGAGTGGACTCACTTTCTAAACGGTCAAGATCCTGTAGGCTTAGCGTCGAGATCAACTTCAAAGCCTGGCGCTGAGACTCGTTTAATCTGTTGCAAATCTCGTCGTAATTGTTTTTTTCTGTCAGAAATACGGCATTTGCCTCATGGACTTGTAAGGTAAGAGCGGGAAGGTCTCCGCCTAAAGGGGTCTCCACAGAGGTGTTTAATACATGGAGTAGATGGTCTAAATTATCTCGAGCAGTTTGCAGTGTTTCTTCAGCGGTAAGCTGAGCCTCAAGCAGCGTCTGGATAGCATCCGCCCCATAAATACCGTTAAAGGCCGCTTTAATAGGGGACATCCCGTGACCTTTAGGCAGTTTTGACTTCAGTAGCGCTAGGGTTGAAACGAAAACCCCATCATAGTTGATGGGGGTTTTAGTGGCCCTCAGATTCATCCGTGCTGTTTCTTGCACGAAATGCATAGAGAGACCTTGAACCTTAAACAGGTCATGAACATTCAGAGCTCTGACTCTTTCTCTAGCTTTCTTTAATAGGACGTCTTTATCCTGAAGCAGTTTTTCAAGTGCAGATTTAAATTTCGCTTCTATACCAAGACAACGCGTCTCTTGAGGTGTAATGGAAACACTATCAATAGCCTTTATACAGTTTCTTCTATAGGTTTGAATCCTCTCCTGTATGTAAGCTCTCGCTTTTTCAGTCACAAAAACAGGACTTCCTTGGTAGTGGAGTATGATAAATCCGTTTTGAGGATGAGGCCATTCCAGTACCCCCTGATTATTTAAAGCAATACCAAAATCTTGAAGTCCTTCCTGAAGCGTTAGATTCAGTTTTTCTTTATATCTTTCCACTTTTCTGTCCAATTTTCCTTGTTCAGTTTCAACAGTGCGTTTCTGTTGGGCTTGCATTCGTCTTTTCTGCCACTCTCGAATGGGATCTAATACACGAGCCAAATTGAGCATGCGCCCATATTTATAGATCGCAAACGCACCCCCTAACAATCCAACTATAGCTGCCTTAACTTTGTATGATTGGTATGGTGTAAATACATTGGTATAGGCCTCGAAGGATCCGGTTTTTGATGTGCCATCCGCGTAGGTTACAGTGCCTTCTTTTTTATCGCCTGTACTTTCATGAAAGGTGCCTTTAAAGACCTCTCCGTTCAAAAAAAACATGGTGCCCTCTTTCAATTTGGTATTTTCATAAAAGGATCCATAAAAAGAACCGACGTTTTGAAAGACGTAAACCCCATATTTGGGGCAACCTGTATGGGCATAAACACTCCCGTGAAATACATCCATATTGGCGTAAGTAATATAGCGTGAATCCGCAGGCAACTCTATATCCATGAGAGGCAAAGGCATGCGATAATTGTCGGGCAACACTGCGAGGGGATTACATTGTGGGAATGAATTTTCACCAAATTTTCTAGGCACGCCACTCCCGCTCCCCCCCACAATGACCCCAAGACTTGTGAGTATAACACCTTTTAGGGCCCATCTAAGTGCGTTCCAACTGCGATTTGCTAAAGAAGACTGCTGCTTAGATTTTTTTCTACGGCGACTACGACTGCGAAGCGAAATTACTTTTCGCGTAATATTCATAAATAAGGCGCTCCTAAGATTCTGCAGAATGATACTATCTAAAACCGCATCCCATTGCTATTTTGGGACTGTTGCGAAATGCCTATTTTGGCCATCTGCTGTGTTATCCTCGTCCTCAAGTCCTCATTTATGATATATAAGAGCTTTCGGACTCGGAATGCCTTTCATATGATCCAAACGTAGGCATTTCGCAACAGCCCCACCTTTTATCATCGTAAAAAAATAAATAAAATTTCATGAAAAATAAATACTAATCTTCAGCATAATCTTCCAACTGTTCCAGTCGTGTTTAGGCTATAATTTTGTTAATAACGCGTCATCATTAGGAAAAGGGGCGGCTGCCGCTGCTGCAAATGCATATAATATTGTGGAATTAAACACTTTCACTTTAGCCAAAAACCCTTTCTCTTTCAAGTCTCGGCTTCGATTAAATTTAAATATGATTTATTAAGAGAACACAATACGTTATCCCCCTAGCGTGGATATGATTGAATCTGCACTTCTTTGCCTTTAATGGCATCCAAAATATCGCCTTCTCGATATACCATTTGGCCATTTACAAGGGTCATGAGCGGCCATCCTTGAAGTTTCATACCTTCAAAGGCACTCCACTTGGCCTTACTTTTAAATTTTTTACCTTCTACACGGGCTTTTTTCTTCATGTCTACCAGGACCATATCCGCATCGAACCCTACTTTAAGCTGCCCTTTGTTTTGAATCCTAAAAACATCTGCCGGCGCTTTTGACATCCACTGAGCAACATTTTCAAGCGTACACGCCCCTTTATTCACTTGATTGAGCATCAAGGCTAATGACGTTTCGATGCCTGGCATTCCCGAAGGCGCTTTTCCAAAGACTTGCAGCTTTTCTTCTAATAAATGAGGCGCGTGATCTGTCACCACCATAGAAATTAAACCCGATTTTAAGGCCGTCCACAGCCCCTCTGCATGGTATTTTTCTCGGATGGGCGGATTAATTTGTGCCAAGGTTCCCATTTGGGTGTAAATGTCGGGTGCCCACAAAAACAAATGCTGCGGACAGACTTCTGTCGTAACGAGACTGCCTATTTTGTCTTTTAAAAACAAGGCTTCTTCTGCGGTTGTTAAATGGCAAATATGTAAGCGGTGTTTATGACGTTGTGCCAACTCAACAACCCGTTTGGTGCATTTTAAGGCGGCTTCTACGGTTCTGATTTTAATAAAATCGGCCACGTCTGTGCTGTTTTTATACCGCTCTTTATTCTCAAGAACCGTGGCCTCGTCCTCTGCGTGAACCGCAATGAGGTGAGTGGTGTTTTTGAAAATAGACTCTAACGCGTCCTGTTCATTCACCAACAAGGACCCCGTTGAGGAGCCCACATAAATTTTAATGCCTGGTACATTTTCAATGACCTTAAGCTCGTCTAAGTTATCTGGTGTGGCTCCAATAAAAAAATTATAATTCACGATGGATTTTTCGGCGGCTATTTTCTTTTTCTCGGCCATTAAGGCACAACTTGTCGTTGAGGGTTTGGTATTGGGCATCTCAAAAAAGCTTGTAATGCCTCCTGCGGCTGCGGCACAACTTCCGGTGTATAAATCTTCTTTTTCAATAACCCCTGGATCTCTAAAATGAACATGGGGATCAATACAACCGGGCATCAGCACCAAGCCTTTTTCATCGATTGTTTTTTCGACAGATCCTGAAAGCGAGGGGCCAATTTCTGTAATAATACCCTTTTCTACTTTTAAGTCGCCCTCAAACACGCCATTTGGCAAGACCATGTTTACATTTTTAATCAATAGTGATTCCAACATCGTTTACTCCATCATGGTAAGCAAGCCTTCTGCAACACGTTTAATGACGCCTGGCTCGCCTAAATTTTTCTTTAAGATTTCCAACTCCGCACAAATGCGGGCATGCTCTTTCTCGTTGGTTAAGAGTTCTAAGGTTGCCGCTGCAATCCCTTCATATTTCGCCTTACGTTGCACAAATTCCTTACAAATTTCCTTTTTTTCTAAAATATTGGGCAAGCTGATCCATGTAATATTTTTGGTTCTCATCGCCAAAATGGTTCTCCCAATAAAATAGGTCAGGGGATGCAATTTGTAAGTCGCCACCGCCGGTGTGCCTAAAAGGGCCTGCTCTAAGGTTACCGTTCCTGAAGAGGTAATATTCACACGAGCATGCTTCATCAAGGTTTTAGAATGCGTGATATCCATTAATTTGACATAGGGCACCCCAATTTCTGCTATCAGCTCTGAGATGCGGGCTTCGTATCGAGGATCTGCCACTGAAAGTCCAAACTGAACCTTAGGCAAGACCTTCCGAATTTCTTTGGCTGCTTTTAATAAAAGCGGACATACCCGTTCTATTTCTTGATATCTGGACCCTGGAAAAATGCCCACCAGAGGCTCTTTTTCGTCAAAACCAAAGGTCTTAAAAAAATCGGGTTTAGGTATAATATGCGGTTTAAAATCACAGAGAGGATGACCTACAAAAGTGACGTTCTTACCCAGGGCTTCATAAAATTTGCTTTCTTCTTTGAAGATGGTGAAAATTTGATCCACCACATCGATCACACGTTGGCCGCCTTTTTTCGTGCCCCAATGCCATTCTTGAGGGGCTATAAAATAGGCTGTTTTAATGCCCATTTTTTTCACGGCCGGCAATAAACGCATGTGAAACCCTTGAGCATCCATGGCCAAAAATACATCGGGCGGGTTTTGCTTTAAATAGCGTTTTATTTTTTCAATGGTCGATAAGGTAACGGGTAAAAACCGAACGGCCTCCACCAAACCCACAGAGCTGGTGGTGACAATGTCATCAATCAGCGTGACCCCTACTTCCTTCATGTGGACGCTGCCTAATCCCACAAGATTCAGCTCTGGATCTAAGGCCCATAAGGCTTGCGCAAGCTGGGCCCCATATTGATCGGCTGAAATTTCGGCGGTGGAAATGAAAATGGTTTTCTTCATCCGGCCAGTATACCAAACCTGAGCACTTTCTTCATCTGCTGGTTTTTAATTCAAAAAATATCCCTATAATTGGGAAGAAGTGCCGCTCTCGCTTCTGGTGTGCTGTAATATGCTACGCAACCGCCTTTCTCATCCCTTAACCATTTTATGATTTTTGCATGTAGGTTGATGGTTCTGATATCTCTTTGTTCCAACGCTCTATCCACGACTGTTTTGCCCGCTACCGTTTGGTTTAGATCCAATCCTTTTTGAAGTAACAGATCCCAGAGTTCCTTCATTTTTTCTTCTTTTAATCCATCACTGTGATGAAGGAGCTGATCGGCCAGGCTTTGGAGTTCCTCGGCTGTTCCGATGACGCTTGAAAAGAATGCTTCTAATTTCCATTTAGATTTCATTTCACCTAAAACGCAAGTCCATAAAGACTCTCCTTTTTGATTTGGCGCTGCCCATTTTAAGTAGCTCCTTAATGCAGGCCACTTTTTCTTTAACACCTCTAAATCTGCTTCTCTATCTTTATGCCTTTTGACTAAATACAGCCCTAAAGAGTCTCCCGCTTCTGTTTGGAGGTAGCTTGCCGCTCTTACATAGGATTTAAAGGTTTCTAAGGTGCTTTCGTCTGCTTGTGTCACCCATTTAAATACATAAGGCACCCCTTCTTTATCTTTTTGAGACAGGCAATTGATAAAAAGACCGCTGTTTCTGATAAAAAAATCTGTTTTTCCGAAGGCATTCCCCTCTATTGTTTTAACCAAAATTTCTGCCACACGTTGGGGCTCTCTTTCAACCAACCCTGCCAATCCACCTCTTTTTTCTAACACCCTTTCCAGGCATTCAAATTGTCCATAATTTTGGGCCCCTCTTAACATGTCTAGAGCCAGGCTGTCTCTTTGTTCAAGTGCGGGTAACAGTAATTCGAAAGCCTCATGATGAATGGCATACAATAGACCTATGATCTGCAATGAGCCTGCATCTTGAAAATAAATCACATCTTTGGCATCTAGAAGCATCTTCACTAGGCCTAAAACCACTCTTTTTTCATGTTCAAATACAATACATACCCTATGAATAGGTTCATCCTTACCTTTTTCCCATTTGTGCATCATTAGGCCAGTATATCCCCAGGCCATAGGGTGATAAGGATGATGGCCAGTGGTGTTCTGTTCCACTACCGTATCCATTTGTAGCCATTTAGGGTCTACAAGCGCAGAAAGTGGGATATGTCCCATTTTTGGCATGTGTTGAAAATAATAGCGAATAGGCCCTTCCAGTTTTTCTTTTATGTCAGAGGGAATCTTGTCATGTCCTTCGTAAAATAATCGAGAGGCTAGCTCCAAGTACGTCCCTATGGCAAAATAAACAGGAGATATTCCCTCTTTATTTAACTTTATTGTCGAGAGATGGGCGCCTGTTAAGGTATATAAGGCTTCTAATCCGGATTCAAAAATAAAATCGATAGGCCTTTCCCCTTTGTCGTTTTCAGCTCCCAGAAGTTCTGGATTTCTTTGTATGAATAGTGCGGCAGCTCGGGTATTTCTGACGCGGGTACTCAGATGCAGAACTGTATCATTATCTGCTCCTTTTTCGCCCCCATTTAAGGCGTTTTCTTGTTGTAAAAAAGCTAGAAGGCGGTCATCTCCTCTGGCGGCTTGAACATTGCTACTTTCTCGACTTGTTTTGTACTGAAGCCCTTCAGGGGTAACAACTGCTTTTTTTACTCTGTAAGTTTCCATCTTTTGATTTAAAAATTCAATCAATTTTTTTTCTACTGTTTCTTGATTTGTTTCTGTAATCCCTTCTACGCCTTTTGTTAGATAATAAAAGGTTTTTGCGGTATGACAATCCGCACCTTTGCTTCCCGAAAACCACCCGCCTGATTCTTCCATTTGTTGACGCTTTTTAACCGAATTATGCTCATTTGGAACTAATCGTGTGTGTTCGACATAGGGTAAATTTTCTTCTAATTTTTTGGGGTCTATGTTGCCATAGATATCTAAAACATCTAATCGCCTCAGATTTCTAACAATTTCAGCTGCTAACTGTGGGCGACTTTCTTGAGATCCCACCCCTTGACACTCAACCTCTAGAAGAGAGGTTATATCCGCCACGGTTACCGTAGGTCTTTTATCGAGATTCTCTTTTTTATATGGGATTCCCGTCGTCTGAACTTTTCGTTTATCCACTAATTCTACGCTTATATAGCGATACACTGGTGCTCTTTTAAAAAGGTCCCAGTGTCCTGCAAGTTCTTTCATTGTCTGTCTCATCCTAGGAAGATCCTGAGAAGTGACCTCTTGACCTAAGTAGGACATTCCTATCAACGTGGCTAAGACACCCCCGTTTTTCATGACAAACTCTAAACCCGATGGCCCCTCACTTTCTTCCGCTTCGGAGTCTTCATCCTCGCTATAGTCTTCACCTCCCGATTCTACAGGCCTTGGCGCTGGTACAATCTCCATGGGCTTTAGCAGCAGATTGAATAGCTGGTGTTCCTTTATTGGCCGCTAAAACAGCTTGTAAGGCTTCTATTTGCTCTGTTTTGCTTAATCCAGCTGCCATGATGACATGAATCACATTTCTTTTTTCTGTAGCACACTTCGCTGTTTTAAACTCTGTAATTTTTCCTGTAAACTCAGGTGTTTTTAAGGCCTCGAAATCTGTAACCCCAAATAATGCTGTCAGCACAGCTGGAAATACAGACATAGGACTTACGGGCTCTTCTAGGGACATTTCGAATGCTGCCGACACAGGCATTATTTTATACTTCATTTCAATTTTCCTTCTCTAAATATAGAGGTGAATTTAAATTAAACTATCATATTTTTCATTTCTATTCAAAGTCTTTTACTTTTGATTTTCGTACAGTAGTATCTTGTCTTTTTTTCTGCTATTCTCCTTGATTATGTCCTCTATTATTAAACAACTGGATCCGGTTACCATTACCCAAATTGCGGCAGGCGAAGTCATCGACAGGCCGGCGTCTATCGTTAAAGAACTGATTGAAAATGCCTTGGATGCCGGGGCCACTCAGATTTCTATTGTGCTTGAAGATGGCGGTAAGCGCCGGATTAAAGTGATAGACAATGGTCGAGGCCTTTCGCCTGAAGACTTGCCGCTTGCGCCGCTTCAACATACCACCTCTAAAATTACCGTTTTAGAAGATCTATATCACACGCCTACTTTTGGGTTTAGAGGCGAAGCGCTTGCCAGTATTTCTCATGTTGCCAAATTGACGATTACCTCTAAACAAGAGGGTGCGGATTGCTATCAGATTCGGGCCTACAAAGGCGATATTGGAACGCCGACTTTATCTTCTGGCTCACTGGGTACCGTCATGGATATTCAAGACTTATTCGACGATATTCCGGTGCGTCAAAAATTCTTAAAATCTGCATCGACTGAACTGTCTTATATCAGTGATAGTGTCATGCAGTTTGCGGTTTCTTTGCCCCATATTGATTTTGTTTTGTCTCATGAGGGTCAAGATATTATCAACTCCAAAGGCATTTCCGATGCCCGCGCACTTTTGGTTCATTTTTATGGCAAAGCCCTGAAAGACCACTTGGTTCGAGTCGATACCGATGTGGCGAGTGTTCGGTTCAAGGGCTATATTACAGATCCCCAATTTACCTTTGGCAATAAAACCAAACAAATTGTGACTGTAAATCGGCGTTTGGTAAAAAGCCCTTCGCTTTATAAGGCCCTTCAAGATAGCTTTAAAGATCTGATTCCTCACCGACGTTTTCCTTTGGCGGTTTTGGATATCACACTGGATTCAGAACTGGTAGATGTGAATATTCATCCCCAAAAATTAGATGTTAAATTTTTAAACCCTGGGTTTTTATACAATGCCCTGCCCAAAGCCATTTCTCTGAGTCTTCAATCCAATACCTCTTTGGCGCCTGTTTTATATCCGCTTCATGATGTTTCGCCACAAAGTCCGCCTGTATTCTCTCCCCCTACTTTTGAGTCTTTTGCCTTTAATGCCTCGCCTATTGAGGATGTCATCCCTCAGACTTACACCCCAAAAATGGATGCCGACAATATCCCGCATTTTTCGACTTCCTTTTCTAACTTGGAACCCATTTCGACACCACTAACCCCCGAACCTCGTGCTCAAGATATTGCCATTGCCGCACAACTATTTACGCCCACACAGCTCACGCCACCGCGCACTGATTTTACGCATTTTCAACTTTTTGATACGTATATTGTCATTCAGGGACAGGACGCGCTTTACCTGATGGATCAACATGCCGTTCATGAGCGTATTTTATATGAAAAAATTAAGGACAGCTTTGGCACCCAATCAGATAGGCAGCCGCTGCTTTTGTCTGAAATTATTGAACTGACGCCGGATCTCATTCAGGTTTTTGAGCATCATCAGGCGTATTTGGAATCTCTTCAGTTTGTTATTGACCCCTTTGGTCCTGGCAAAATTGCGGTTCGTGAAATTCCGTATGCCTTTTCAGATAGCAATATTACGATTTTGGTGACCGGGATTTTACATCAACTTCAAGAATTCCCTGATTCCATTGCCGACATGACGCTTCAACAAAAAGAAGTCCTTCAACTCAAAGCCTGCAAAGCTGCCATTAAGGCTGGTAAAAAATTACATCCTTTAGAGGTTAAACGATTGGTACAAGATTTGATGGCTTCACCTGCTAACTATACCTGTCCACACGGCCGGCCCCTGTATATTAAACTGGATCAAAATCGACTAGAGAAATTGTTTTTACGAAGTTGAGGCAATTCAATTTGCATTTGGAATGCATTCAGCATTGAATATTCTGTGGTGAAAAAAGAGCCGCTCAGTCGTTCACCAGAAGCGGTCGCTGGCTCCGATCTTTTTTCGCCTCGAATATTAAATGCTTCATTCCTTTCAATAGTGCCAGGCTACCTATTAAATTCTAATCCGAACCCTGAGCGTAGTCGAAGGGTCGTTGGCATTGGGGCTTTTACTAAGACAGTGCCAGGTTATCAATCAATCGCGTTTGATTTAAAACACCTGCAAATAAAACCCGGGCGCCTGGCTTTACTGTTTCCAATGCGTCTAAACTCTGACTATCAACACAGTCACAGTAATCTACTTGAATACCGCTATGTTGATGTAGATAGGCTACAATCTCGGCTTTAATTTTGGACCAATCTCTTTTGCCACCTTCGACACTTTTTTTTGCGATGGACAATGCCTTATAAATTATAGCTGCCTCTTCTTTTTCTGAGTCTGTCAGATACTTGTTTCTGGAACTCATCGCTAGGCCACTGGGTTCTCTCACAATGGGGCAGCCAATAATTTTAAGATCTAAAAACAGGTCTCTTGCCATTTTTTGAATCAGAACCAATTGCTGAAAATCTTTTTCCCCAAAATAAGCAAAATGGGGACGGAGTGCATTCAATAAACGCAATACCACACTCAAAACCCCTTCAAAAAAAACAGGCCGCGTGACCCCACAATACCGTTTTCCCAACTCTGGAATCCATACTTTTGTTGCATGCGCCTCGCCTTCAGGATATAAACCCTCTCTTGTCGGCGCAAATAATAGTGTTACCCCCGCGCTTTCGCATAAGTCTTGATCCGATTCTAGGGTTCTTGGATACCGATTAAAGTCTTCTGTAGGTCCAAATTGTAAGGGATTGATAAATAGACTCACAACCACATGGTCGCAGTCTTTTTTCGCCGCCTCAATTAAAGACAGATGCCCCGCATGCAAGGCCCCCATTGTTGGGACCAAGCCAATTTTTCCCTTTAAAGTCGCTCTTGCGGCCTGATAGTCTGCCAGCGTCTGAAGGGTGTGCATTAATCGTCGCTTTCTTTCCAGTGACAGTCGTCACAATATTTGTAGGCATTCCCTTTTTTGGCTGCCTTTTCCAATACAAATGGCTTCTTACATTTGGGGCAGGGCTCCGCAATGGGCTTGTCCCAGGCAGCGTAAGTACAGTTCGGGAATCCAGAACAGCCATAAAAGACCTTACCTCTTTTACTTTTTTTCATCACTAAAGGACTGCCACATTTTGCACAATTTACTCCTAAGGATTGCACCACGGACTTTGTGGTTTTACACTCAGGAAAATTGGAGCAGGCAATAAACGCCCCAAATCGGCCCTGCTTCAAAACCATGTCACTGCCACACTTATCGCATTTTTCATCTGTGGGTTTGTCGGTGTTTATTTTTTCCATTTCCTTGTAGGCAATGTCAATTTTTTTGGCAAAAGGATCGTAGAATTCGCCCAAAACCCCTTGCCAGGCATGCTTGCCTTCTGCTATTTCATCCAGCTTTGTTTCCATATTGGCCGTGAACGCAAGGTCCACAATTTGATCAAAGTAAGCTTCTAATTTTTCAATGACTAAAAAGCCCAACTCTGTGGGCTTGAGGACTTTGGCCTCTCTCTCGACGTAGCCTCGGTCTAAAATCGTAGAGATGGTGGGCGCATACGTAGACGGTCTGCCTATGCCTTGCAATTCCAATTCCTTAACCAAGGAGGCCTCTGTAAATCGAGCCGGAGGTTGTGTGAATTTTTGAAGGGCCTCTACCGCCTCTTTTTTGAGCTTATCGCCTTCTTCTAAGGGCGGTAAAAATCCTTCTTTTTCATCTTCGTCGCCTTCATGATCTTTGTCTTCTGTATACACTTTTGTAAAGCCATCAAAAATCACAATAGATCCTGTCGCGCGCAACCAATAACTTTGATCCCCTGAAACGGCTTCGACATTCACCTGGGTTCTATCACTTAAAGAGGCACTCATTTGCGAGGCCATAAACCGGTTCCAAACCAATTTATAGAGCTTTAAATGATCTGCAGAGAGCTGTTTTGAAATGTCCGCGGGACTAAATTCAATGTAAGAGGGGCGAATGGCTTCGTGAGCATCTTGGACATTCTTTTTCTCTTTTTTTGCGGCCTTTTCTTCTCCTAAATATTTGGCACCATACTGTTTTTTGATGTAATCGGAAGCCGCCTTTTTGGCCTCATCCGACACACGAATGGAATCGGTTCTCATGTAGGTAATAAGTCCCGTCGATTCGCCATTCAGAGTTACCCCTTCATAAAGTTGTTGGGCCACCATCATGGTTTTTTTCGCCGTCCAGCCTAATTTTCGAGACGCCTCTTGCTGCAAGGTTGAGGTGATAAACGGCGCCGCCGGATTGCGTCGGGCTTGGGATTTTTTTATTTTTTTAATCTCATAACGGGCCTTTTCTAAATGCGATTTAATGTTAAGGGCATCGGCTTCATTAGAGACTGTTTTTTTACTGTCTTCTTCCCCATCGCCAACTAAACGGGCGCGAAAGGTTTGTTTTTGATTGTCTTCTTTCGAAAAGGTAACATCTATATTCCAATACTCTTCGGGAATAAAAGCCGTAATGGCCCGCTCACGATCACAAATAATTTTCACCGCTACCGATTGTACACGTCCTGCACTGAGGCCCTTTCTGATTTTCTTAGCTAAAACTGGGCTTAATTTATAGCCAATGAGTCGGTCTAAAATTCGTCGTGCTTGTTGGGCATTGACCAAATCAATGTCCAATAATCGCGAATGTTGAATGGCATTTTGAACCGCTGTTTTGGTGATTTCATTGAAGACAATGCGCTTTACTTTTTCTTCGGGAATTTGAATGCCTTCAATAATGTGCCAGGCAATGGCTTCCCCTTCTCGGTCAGGGTCAGTTGCGACGTATACAATCTCTGCTTTTTTGGATTTATCCTTGAGGTCTTTGAGGACCTTTTTTTTGTCTGGCATGGCCTGATACGTGGGTTCAAAATTGTGTGCAATGTCTACCCCTATTTTCTTCTGTGGAAGATCTCTGACGTGACCATAAGAGGCCGCTAACTCATAGTCGCTTCCTAAGAACTTTTCGATGGTTTTGCACTTTGCAGGTGACTCTACAATGACTAAATATCTTGACATCTTCGTATTATGCAAGCGGCTCGAATCCTTGTCAATAGAACCCGTCGAAAAAAAATGCTACACTGGTGCCATGAAAATTTTAGCGATTGAAACGTCCTGCGATGATACAGGAATTGCCATTGTTGAAGATGGCATACGCCTGCTTTCGAGCATTTTGTCGTCTCAAGTTAAAACCCATGCAGAATATGGCGGCATCGTTCCGGAACTCGCCTCACGCATGCATACGGAAATCATCCATGACTTGATGGATCATGTTTTAAAAGACGCCGGCATTACTCTTCAAGATATAGATGCCATTGGCGTTACATACGGACCTGGACTTGAAGGTTCCTTGTTGGTTGGACTTGCTGTTGCCAAAACCTTGTCTACTGTTTTAAATGTACCCCTTATTGGGGTCAATCATATGCAAGGTCATATTTATGCGCTTTTTTTAACCGAAACACCCCCCGCTTTCCCCTTTATTTCTCTCATTGCCTCTGGCGGCCACACCGCTCTTGTCAAAATCCCAGCGCCTATGACCTTTGAACTTCTCAGCGAAACCCGCGACGATGCTGCCGGTGAAGCCTTTGATAAAGTGGCCCGACTCTTGGGATTTGGATATCCAGGGGGGCCTCATATTGAGAGGGCGGCCCAGACTGGAAATCCTAAGGCCTTTCATTTTCCGAGAGCCCTTAAAGGCAAAGGCCTGGATTTTAGCTTTTCAGGCCTTAAAACGGCTGTGCTTCAGCAGGTTAAGGCGCTGGATCCTAATGCCCTTCCCATAGCAGATCTTGCGGCAAGCTTTCAGGCGGCTGTTATTGATACACTCACCGCCAAGGCCCTTTCGGCTTGTGAACACTACGACATCTCCTCTCTATCTCTGTGTGGTGGTGTCACGGCCAACCGAACCTTGGTTCAAGCCTTTCAAGACCGATGTGCTGCGACCGGCATTGCCTTATCAGTTGCCCCAGCGTCTCTGTGTACCGATAATGCTGGCATGATTGGTGCGGCGGCTTATTTTTCCTACCAAGCGGGACGCTGTCCAGATCCCAAAACCATTACAGCTACGCCTTATTTGGCCATTCCGGATTAAATGGGATGAACCTTCACCTTACCCCGACACAAACCCTTTCTTTGAAACAGCGGCTCAGCCCCAAGCTTATTCAGGCACTCAAAACCCTACAGCTTCCCTATGGCCAATTGATTCATGACATCGAAGATCTTGTTTCTGATAATGTTTTTTTAGAACTGGAGCGGCCGTTTTTACCTGCCACACTCTCTTCCGCTTCTTTAACTTCATCCCCATCTTCTGCAGATGTTGCCGCGCTTGCTGAAGACGTGCAGACGGTCTCTCTTTATGACCATTTAATGGCGCAACTGAATCTCCTCTCTTTGGAGGCAACTGCATATGCCTGTTGCACGACCCTCATTGAGCATCTGGACTCTAGAGGCTATTTACCCGATTATCCTGCGATTCGAGACGCTTTAGCCGAGAAATTTAAGATTTCCCCTCGAAAGATTGGCGATTATTTAACGATTGTTCAAAGCTTGGAACCTGAAGGGGTAGGCGCTAGAACCTTAAAAGAATGTCTCTTGCTTCAAATTGACAGACATGAGCATCAAGATCCTGAATTTAAAGCCCTCTTAACAGACGTTGTTCGAGATGATTTGGAGGCCTTGGCTGCTGAAAATTTTACGCTTTTTGAATCAGATTATGGCTTATCTGAAGAAGCCGTTGAGGGCCTCCTACTCTATTTAAAAGAAAATCTGACCCCTTACCCCGGAGCTGCCTTTTCGTCTGCTGCGACCGCCACACCGATTACGCCTTCTTTTGAGGTTTATGTTGAGGGCAACCAGCCCAAAATTCGATGTTTGGAAGTGTCTCAGGGCCCACAGATTAAACTGTCTTCCGATTACGAGGCTATTCTGAAGGATCCCGCTTTGGATGAAGCCGCTCGCACTTTTTTACGTGCTCAACAGGATAAGGCTCAACTTTGGATAGAAACGCTTCAAAAACGAGGGGCTTTATTGGAACGCTTTGGCCACTATTTGGCCGCTAAACAGACCTTGTTTTTATCTAAAGGGCCCGATTTTTTAGTGCCTCTTTTACAGAAAGACATCGCTGCTGACCTGGAGGTCTCAGCCTCTACGATTTCGCGTTTGGTGCATGCCAAATATATTCGCACGCCCTTTGGCGTTTTGCCACTCAGTGCCTTATGTCCTCGAAATTATTTTGGGCATACCCAGGCTGTTTTTACCCGTTATGTTCAGGAACTTGCAGCCCAATTTCCTCAGGATAGTGACGCCCAACTCGCCCAAAAACTTCAGGACCTGGGTATTCCCATTGCCAGACGGACAGTGTGTAAGTATAGAAAGCATGCTTTAACTAATTAACCTCTTTAGCGCCTCTTTAACTGTTTTATTTTTTTTCATCTCTTCTAAAATGAAGGCCTTACTTTCTGGATTTTGCTGGAGTGCCGCTACAATAATGTGCTCACTTTTTTTACAGTATTCGCCCACCCATTTTAAATTTAGGCCATCTAAACGAACGGCTTTACTGGCTACATTGCCTGAATCCCTCAAACGTTGAGATGCATACTGAAAACTTTTGGGATTTTGATCTAATGCCCACATTACAATTTCAAAATTATTTTGGAGATGATCCGATACGTTTTTTAAGTTCATGCCATCCTGTTTTACCCATCTTCCTGCCAGCCATTTCATATCAATGCGCTCTGACTCCAGACTGACATCCAGATTCCCAGGCGTTAATAATCTTTTGACACGCTCGGAAGCCCCTGTGTACTCCGGTACTTTTAGCATAATCTGTACCACTATCGATAAATTGTCATGCAAATCGCCTTTAGCCTTTTCTGTTTTTATGCCTATGGCCTGACAAAAAGTTGTCATAAAGGCATTGTATTTTGTAGATTTTCTCGCTGCAATCATTTTTTTATGATATGACATGGTTTAGCCGTCCTTATTATGAGGGATTATGAGGAATATCGTTATTTTTGAACGCTTACTTTCCTAAATTGGGACTGTTGCAAAACGCCTATTTTGGTCATCTGCTGTGTTATCCTCGTCCTCAAGTCCTCATTTATTACAATAAACTCCGGGCTTTCGAACTCGGAATACCTTACATATGATCCAAACGTGGGCATTTCACAACAGTCCCAAATTAGGTTAAATCTTCAGGGTATGTAACCTTGATGTTTTTAGCGTCTCCAAGGACGACTTTTACAGGAACTTCTAGTTCTTCTAAACTCATGGATTCATCTGTCATGGCTTCCCAGCCGTCTATTTCATACCCCGCTAAAAGCGTGGCGGTCTCAAATAGCTGAGGCGTTTGAATACGCATCACCTGACTGCGATCCAAACTGGCCTCTACAACTCCGTCTTTGACCCATTTGATGGTATCGGTTTCTGGAATGCCGGGGATCACCCCTTTTGCCGTGTCTTTAGCCGCTAAGACCCTATGAATCACCTGTTCAGACACAAAGGGCCTCGCACCATCATGAATAAGTACCCAATTCTGCGTTGCGCGTTTAACTGCATTGTGGACAGACTGGGCACGCAACTCTCCCCCTTCGATGACCTGCGTAGGGATTGGCAATTGCATCTGCGTTAAGAGATCTTGAATAGCCTGAATCTGTCCTGCATATCCTGTAATGAGGCACTCCGAAATGTCGGGGATGTCTTTAAAGGCCTCTAGAGTATGCTGCAATAGAGGCTTTCCCTTATAACTGACAAAGAGTTTTCCTTCAGGGTTTCCAAATCGCGTGCCTTTTCCGGCGGCCGTCACAATTAAAGAAATCATGACTTAAAGGCCTTGATTCTGGCCCCTATTTTGGCCGCAAGTTCCGCAATACTGCCTTGTGCTGTCGCCACCTCTTTAACCAAATGGCTGCCCACAATGCCGCCATTCGCGAAAGAACACACTTCTTTTAACTGATCGGGTTGACTGATGCCAAAACCCACGACCACCGGAATGTCTTTGATTTCACGTATCTTTTGAGCTAAGTCTGGCAAGGCACTGGACACGCTATGCCGTTCTCCTGTGGTTCCTACAGAGCCCATTAAATACACAAACCCTGTGCTTGCCTTTACAATTTTTTGCATGCGGGTTTCTAGGCACAAGGGCGATACCAATAAAATCAAGGCAATGTCGTTTTCAGCTGCTGCCTTTTGATAGGCATCGCTTGCTTCTACATTTAAATTCGGAATAATAATGCCATCTAACTGATGTTCTTTGGCCGCTTTAAAAAATGAATCGATGCCAAATTGATACACCAAGTTAACATCGGACATCAGGATCAAAGGGGTTTGAAATGCTGCTTTTATTTTTTGGACGAGTGCTAAGGCGGCCGCCAGCGAAACGGATTCTCCACTATTAAGCGCTCTCTGATGAGAGGCCTGAATCACAGGGCCATCGGCAATGGGATCTGAAAAGGGAATGCCCAATTCAATGACATCGGCCCCATTCTGAATGCTTTCTCGAATGATGGCTTCTGTAGACGCCACACTGGGGTCCCCAAAGGTATAATACGGAATAAGGTTATTGCCTTTCTTTAAAACAGCCTCTAATGTTAAGATGCCCATTCGTTTTCCTTGTTTCGAATGGTTTCCATGTCTTTATCCCCACGGCCCGATACATTTACAATGATGATATCGTCCGTGTTCCACGCTCTCTTTTTGAGGGCCGCAAAGGCATGGGATGTTTCTAAAGCCGGAATAATGCCTTCCGTTTGGGCCACCCATTTACAGGCTAAAAAGGCATCTTGATCGGAAATGGCTTCTGTTTCCAAACGATTTAAATCTTTCCAATGGCTGAGTTCTGGGCTAACACCTGGGTAATCCAGTCCTGCAGAAATCGAATGGACTTGCCCCACTTGCCCTTTATCGTCTTGAATGAGGTAATTCATGGACCCATGTAAGACACCGGGACGCCCTTTCGTTAAACTGGCCGCGTGCTCGCCTGCCTTTAAACTTATACCCCCGGCTTCTGCCGCTATAAACGTCACCGATTTATCGTCTACGAAAGGATAAAAAATGCCCATGGCATTGGATCCACCGCCGACACAAGCGATGACATGCGTGGGTAAACGCCCTTCCTTTTC
The DNA here is from genome assembly GCA_964539135.1 of uncultured Rickettsiales bacterium. Taxonomy (GTDB): domain Bacteria; phylum Margulisbacteria; class Marinamargulisbacteria; family CAZIFG01; genus CAZIFG01. The sequence continues at coordinate 49,533 of CAZIFG010000004.1, read as the reverse complement.
TAGAATTTGAGCCTTAGCCTCATCGCCGATTATGCGTTGAAAATCCCTTACAAGTGTGGGGTAGGGATGTGGCCCTAAAACAGACCCAATAATATAATGGGTGGATTCGACACTGCTCATCCAATCTCGAATGGCTTCTGTAGTTGCATCTTTTAAGGTTTGAGATCCTGAGGTTACAGACCTTACTTCTGCGCCTAAAAGCTGCATTCTATACACATTTAAGGCCTGACGCTTGATGTCTTCTGAGCCCATGAAAATGACGCATTTCAGTTGCATCAAGGCACAAACCGTTGCAGTGGCTACCCCATGCTGTCCGGCGCCTGTTTCCGCGATAATGCGGGTTTTCCCCATGCGCTTTGCCAGGAGAATTTGGCCCAAAGTATTGTTGATTTTATGCGCCCCAGTGTGGTTTAAATCTTCTCGTTTGAGGTACACTTTTGCCCCACAAACTGAAGATAAATTTTTTGCTAAATATAAGGGACTGGGACGGCCTACATAGTCTTTTAAAAGAAGATTTAACTCAGACTGAAAGTCTGAATCACTTTTAATGGCGTTATATTCGTGTTCAAGCTGCTCTAAAGCGGGAAAAAGAGTATCGGGGACGTATTGCCCCCCATACTCCCCGAAAAAACCCTTTTTATTCATATCGTGTCGCTTTAATTAATTGGCAGTTACGCTTTCTACCTGTGTGAAATTGATATTAATCCCGTTTGGTTTTGAATCTTCGCCCACTTCCGCAATAATGTTGCTGTTGGACTTCTTTTTAGGCGCAGGTTGAGCCTCTACCACTTTTTCTTCTGGTTTGCTCTTTAAGCTTAAGCCAATTTTTTGCTCCTCAGGAATCAATTTAATAATTCTCGCGGTTACAATTTGTTTGGGCTTCACAACATCTTCTACTTTTTCAACATGCTCATTGGCAAGTTCAGAAATATGAATGAGTCCCTCTAAATTTTGCTCAATTTTAATAAAGGCGCCAAAGGCAGCGGTCCTGGTAATCTCGCCTTCAATCAATTGACCTACTTTGTATTTATTAGATACATTCACCCAAGGATCGGCTTCCAGCTGTTTCATGCCCAATGAAATTTTAGAGTTTTCTTTATCAATCCCTAAAATAAAGACTTTGACTTCATCCCCAGGCGATACATACTCAGAGGGATGATTCACTCTGGACCATGACAACTCTGAAATGTGAACCAATCCTTCAAGGCCCCCAATATCTACAAACACCCCAAAATCTTTAACGCTGGTGACTTTACCCGTTCTTGTTTCGCCAATTTCTAATGAATCCAATGTTTTTTCTGCATTTTGCCGGCTTAATTTGCTTTGGGCAATTTTATGAGAAAAAATCACTTTTCGTCTGCGTCTATCTACTTGGAGAACCGCCACTTGAAGGGTTTGTCCTAGGAAATCATCTAATTTATCGGACTCTGCTTTCAAGGCTTGAGACGCCGGAATAAATCCTTTAATGCCTTTGTAAACGGATACCAATCCACCTTGAACTTTTCCAACCACTTTAATGGCCACTGTTTGTTTGGATCTGTTGCACTCTACAAGCTCATTCCACGCTTCTTCTACAATGGCTTTTTTTCTGGATAGAATGGTATAGCCTTCTTTTGTTTCTAATTTTTCAATCAGAACTTTTACCTTATCGCCAGGTTTTAGAACCTCGTCATCTAAAAGTTCGCTATTGAGAATAAACCCGTCGGATTTGTAATTGATGTCAATTAGAACGCCGCCTTTTTCAATGCTTCGGACTGTTCCTTCTACAATTTCATCCTCTTCAAATTCTGCAAGCCCCCCTGACATGGCTTGTTCAAACGATAAATCTTCTGACCCGTTTTTCTCTTTCCCTAGTTTAAGGGGCGTTGCATTCGACTGTCTCTCGTTGGCATTACCTTTAGGGTTATTGTCTTCTTCTTGAAGTCCTTTTTCAAATTCAGAAAGCTCTCCCAACTTTGTTGCTTTGAGTCCTTCTGTCTCTGGTTTTAATGTTACTGCTGCGTTAAACTCAGCATTTTCTTTGTATTCCCCTATCTTGGTGCCTTCTGACATGGTCACGCCTCCTTATAAGATACAATAAGTCTCATATGTATTTTGACTGTACAGTCTACAGGCAAACAAAAAATGCCGCAAGAGTCATTTACTTTTTTTATCTGTGTTTAAAGACTGCTTTTTTCTTTGTATGACGCAATGTCGTTATAATATTTTAAAATATCATCTGCATATTTATTACTTGCAGGATCCATCCCTTCCCGTTTCACCGCACCAAATCCTTTAAAATAGGAGGCTAAGGCTAGCTTCACACGATCCAATTCGCTTTCAATTTCCACCTTAGGGGGTTTTGTATCCTGTTTTACAGACTCCCAATTGGTCATCATTTCTTTGATATATTGAGTTGTACCCGCAACGTTTTCTTTAATATTAAAGGGATCTACAATCTTTAAGCCTTTAAAATTAAAATCTTTAATTTGCCCTAAGCCTTTTGCGCCAGTTCGGCTCACCGCATTTTTATTAAAAGCCGACTCTCTGGCGATCAATGCCGCTGCAAATTTTGGATCTATTTCATGTTCCTTGCCAGACTGGACCAAATGTTCTGAAATTTCTTCGGCTTCTTCATTGTTGATTTTCTTAAACTTGTCCTTAATGTAATTTAGAATGGTTTTAAACTCTAACTTCTCATCAAAATTGTCTTTGTTAAACCCATATTCTCCCGACTTCGCCGCCGTTTTTTTAGGCGCTACTTCTTTGGGGTTAAAATGGGGATCATCTAATTTATTAAACACATCTTCTTTTTCTCGGTGCTCATATTCAAATACAGGGTCAATGTTTCGAGACAATTCAATATCTGGAATGATTGATTTAGGCACAAATTCTTTTTCAACCGTGCCATAGGAAAACCGCGTCATACTGCATAGCAGAACGCACGCCAAAACCCCGATTTTAGATTGCCCTAGCTTCCTCATTTTATGTCCTCAAACATCCCATCAGTTCCTCTAACTTAACTGTATGTTTTTCACCATTCACTCGATTGATAAGCTCAAAGGCCTTTGTTTCTTTCCATGTTTTGCCTACCACAATTTGATAGGGAATCCCTATCAGTTCTGCATCTTTAAATTTAGCCCCTAAGGAGCTGTCTCTATCATCTAATAGAACATCGATCGTGTGAGATTTACAGGTAGTATAAAGCATTTCTGCTGCCTTTACTATATCCGGATCTTTGAGCGTGCTGATGATAATCACGGCGTCAAAAGGTGCCAATGCCTTAGGCCATTTAATGCCCTTCTCATCATGATTTTGCTCAATGGCGGCCGCCACTGTTCTGCCTATGCCTATACCATAGCAGCCCATTTCCATGGGTCGTATTTGTCCTGCTTCATCTGTAAACTGGGCATTCATCGACTCTGAATATCTAGTTCCCAATTTAAAAATATGCCCCACTTCAATGCCTCTTTGAGTCAGTAAGCGCGTCTTACAATTGGGACAGACTACTGCTGTTTTATCTTTCCCTTCATAGAGCTCATAATTGGCGGCAAAATCACAGGTTTGACAATAAAAAATCTCATCTTCACCCGTGTCTGCGGTGATCATAAACTCGGCAGAGCCACTGCCTCCCATGCTGCCATTGTCTGCTTCTACTTTTTTGGCGTTTAACCCACAGGCCTTAAAAATGGCATGATAGGTTTTCATCATGACCTGATATTCCCGTTCTAAATCCTCTACCGTAGCGTGAAAACTATAGGCATCTTTCATGATGAATTCACGACCCCTCATGAGTCCAAATCTAGGTCGAATTTCATCTCTAAACTTGGTTTGAATTTGGTAGAGATTTAAAGGCAATTGTTTGTAGGATTTTACTTCATGACGAATGAGATCTGTTACAACTTCTTCGTGTGTCGGCCCCAAACATGATTCATGTTCATGACGGTCTGTTATCCTCAACAGTTCCTTACCATATTTATCCCACCGCCCACTTTCTTTCCAAAGTTCGGAGGGTACAACCATGGGCATTGTAATTTCTTGAGCGTCCGCCTTATTCATTTCATTTCGAACAATGGCTTCAAATTTCTTAATGATTTTTTGACCTAAAGGCAATAAGGTATAAACACCCGAGGCCACTTTTCTGACCAACCCTGCACGCATCATGAGCTGATGACTGACCACCTCCGCATCTCTAGGGGTTTCTTTTAAGGTGGGGCAATATAATTTAGAAAATCGCATCGGACACTCCGTTTTTATCCCAGTTTAGCATATTTTATTTGTTTTTTTATGGGTTTTTTACGGTTTAACCCCATTGTAGTCTCTCTCTATTTGGATTAAACTACTCTTTATTATGACAGATTATACTCTACCCCGCGGTACTCGCGATATTCTGCCGGATGAAATTGATATTTGGCATTTTATCGAAACTACAGCCCTCAATCTCTTTGAAGGCTATAATTACCAAGAAATTCGAACCCCTATATTTGAATCTACAGAGCTGTTTACACGTGGACTCGGCAATGACACAGATATTGTGTCTAAAGAGATGTATACCTTCACCGATAAAGGGGATAGACAGCTGACCTTACGACCTGAAGGCACAGCCCCCGTTGTACGCGCTGCCATTCAAAACCAATTGGTGACGCCCGCTTACCCTACAAAATTATGGTACAAGGGTCCTATGTTTCGCTACGAAAGGCCTCAAGCGGGTAGATACCGTCAGTTTCACCAAATTGGCGTCGAACATTTGGGCTCTGCGCATCCCTGCACCGATGCGGAAGTCATTGGCATGGGTGTTCGTCTTTTTGATAAGTTAGGCCTGAAAAATTTACGGGTTAAAATTAATTCCGTGGGCTGTAAAATTTGCCGAACTGTGATTGAAGAACGACTCAAACAGTTCCTTGAAAAAAGCTTGCCTCACCTTTGCGAAGATTGTAATCGCCGCTTTTACCATAATCCTTTGCGGATTTTAGATTGTAAAAACACCACGTGTAATACCTATTTCTCTGGGCTTCCCGATATCCGACTGTCTTTATGTCGAGAATGCAAAGATCATTTTGACTTTGTCTTGGAGTATTTAGAGATCTTAGAAATTAAATTTACCGTAGACCCTCGTTTGGTGAGGGGCTTGGACTATTATACCAAAACGACCTTTGAGATCCTTTCAGATGAATTGGGCGCTCAAAACGCTGTATGTGGCGGAGGTCGTTATGATTCCCTCATTGGCCAATTGGGTGGTAAAGAAACCCCTGCTGTTGGCTTTGCCTTTGGCATGGAACGTGCTGTTATGTTACTTCAAAAACTCCAAAAATCGTTTACAAAACGGTCGCCTCTGTTTGTCCTGGCCCCCATTGGATTTTCTCAACGCCCCCTATGTTTTTCTCTTTTGGACCAATTGCGCCAGTCTGGTATTCGCTGTGATATGAACTTTACTAAAGAAGACCTTAGTTCCCACCTCAAACACGCAAATCGAGTGGGCGCTCAGTATACGGTTATCATTGGTGAAAAAGAAGCGGAGTCTAAAATTGCTCGCTTAAAAAACATGAAAACAGGGGAACAAGAGGATATTAAACTGACCCGCCTTCGCCCTTATTTAATGAAGCTATGTTTACTATAATTCCAGCTATTGATTTACTCGATGGACAGGTAGTCCGTCTCACACAAGGGGATTACGATCAGGTCACTCACTTTGAGTTTACACCTGAAAACCTCGCCCAAAACTATGAATCCCACGGCGCCAAACGCATTCATCTTGTTGATTTAAATGGGGCTAAATCTGGGCTTCTTGTTAATGAAACCGCTATTAAAGCTATCCGAAAAACCACGTCATGCACGCTTGAGCTTGGTGGCGGCATTCGATCGATTGAAACCGCTAAATCTCTTTTTGATTTGGGTCTGGATTATTTAGTCTTAGGCTCTCTTTTGGTTCAATCCTTTGAAACTGCAAAAGACATCGTCCATCATTTTCCAGGTCGCATCATTGCGGGGCTAGACCTTAAAGACAATCAAATCGCCATTCATGGCTGGACTGAAAAAAGCACGATTCCTTTAAACACACTGCTCCAAGAGCTGTCGGCTTGGCCATTGGAATCTATTATTTGTACACACATTGAAAAGGATGGCATGATGGAAGGCCCTAACTTTGAAGGTCTTTTAGAGCTTACACGCCACACACACCATCCCATTATTGCGTCGGGTGGGGTTTCTTCGCTTGAAGATATCCAGCGTTTAAGTGGGCATTATTCCGAGGGTATTACCGGATGTATTGTGGGTAAGGCTGTGATGTCTGGTGTTATCCCCTTGAATTCGCTCTGGCCCAAAGCTTAATCCCTCCTAAGACTTTTCAATACCCCGTCTCTTTGTGTATACTGCCTCTAATCTAATTTAGAAGGACTACCTCATGAAACCAACAGAGTATATTTGGAAAAATGGTTCGCTTATTCGATGGGAAGAGGCAACGACTCACGTCATGTCTCATGCGCTTCATTATGGCACCGGTGTTTTTGAAGGCATTCGTGCTTACAGCACGCCCCAAGGCCCTGCTATTTTTCGTGCAAAAGAACATTTTGATCGTCTGATTCAATCCGCGCATATTCTTTTGATGAAAACCCCATATTCGGCACAAAGTATTCAAGAGGCAACCTGCGAACTCATCCGCGCCAATAAACTTCAGTCCTGCTACATTCGACCTATTCTTTACTACGGCTACGGTAAAATGGGTCTTTTCCCTGGAGATTGCCCTATTGATACCGTTATTGCAGCTTGGGAATGGGGAACTTACTTGGGTGCTGAAGGCTTGGAAAAAGGTATTAAAGTTAAAATCAGCTCATGGGCACGTCTGGATAGCCGTATTTTGCCTCCCTTGGCCAAAAGTACTGCTAACTACTTAAACTCTGCCATCGCCAAAACAGAGGCACTTCAATGTGGCTATGATGAAGCCCTCCTTTTAAATGTCAACGGTTCTATTTCTGAAGGCCCAGGTGAGAATATTTTTGTCATTAAAAATGGCGAACTTTTTACACCGCCTGCCTCTGATTGTGCCCTACAAGGCATTACGGCTCAATCTGTCATGCAAGTGGCGCAAGACTTAGGTTATAAGGTCTCTAAACGCAGTCTCATTCGAGATGACTTATTTACTGCCGATGAGCTTTTCTTTACGGGAACGGCTGCTGAAGTAACGCCTATCCGCGATGTAGATGGTCGTCAAATTGGCAATGGTGCCAGGGGCCCTATTACGCGTCACATTCAAGACACGTTCTTTGACATTGTTGCCGGTAAAAATCCGAACTATAGTCATTGGTTAACTCTCGTTAACTAGTCTTTTTTTATCCGTTTTTTTCATTTTTACAATAGCGCCTCAAAGAGGCGCTATTTTTTTAAAAAATTTAATCTAAACACATTTACAAATTCCACTTTTAAATTTAAACTATTTTTTATTTTTTATTTCCGAGGTTATTTTATCTTTAAACTCATTTCTTTTTATCAATCTCCCCCTATTCCACCTTACAAGCGACAGCGCGTAGAGTCTAAGCTCCCTCCTATGGATGCCTTAGCCCCTGTTATTTCCATACCCCATCCCCCTGCCCCCCATTCTCTCTCTCCTTTTTCTAAGGAAGTCTCTCAATCTCATATTTTATTTCTTACCCCTTTTTTATCTTCGGAACTGTTTCCTTCCAATTGGAGTTCTCAAGTTTCCATTTTAAAATCCATTTACTTCCTCAGCCTTTATTCTGAAAACGCCTATTTTTTTAGTTCTGCAGATACTCAATCTTTGTTTTTTAAATTGATAAATTCTCAATATAAATATATTCAGCGTTATACCTGCAGACCCCTTGCTTGCCTTTCACATTATCCAGACTTACATCACTCTCTTTTTTTACATGAAATCGTAAGCCGTTGCATTCTTTCTGCCTTAACATCTACCTCTCTTAAAGATGTGCATTCAGGTCTGAATGCACTAACCTCGCTTTCTCATTTAGTTCATTATCAACGCTACTTTAGAAATTCTAATTTTGTAAAATTCCTGTTAAAAATTCCTGAAAGTTGTCATCACCCCCTTATTAAAAACGCTGTATTAAAACTCATGTCTCAATTTTCGGCTCACCCCATTGGCTTTCAATTTTGTAATTCAGACTCTCTGACCTTTTTACTTTCTTTTCAGCACTCTCAATCTAAAGACATGCTGGCTTCTCTTGCTAAAACACTTTGCAACTTAACCCGCTTTACTGCACACCAAGCTCTTTTTAAATCTCCCGATCTTTATAGCCTGATAGAGGCCCTCTCATGTAGTCCGCACGCCCAAATTCAGACGCCTGCGCACATTGCACTTTTTCACTTAGCCCCGCCTATTGATCCCGATATATTTATAGCCTCTTCAGATCTTCATTTCATTACTTACTGCGCTTCCTTTGTCAAAGATCCTGCTGTTTATCAGGCATTATCCTCTACACTTTCTCAAACAGGACTTTATCCTGAATATCTTGAATCCTTTAGCATTCCTGCTATTCATACCGCGATACTCTTGCTTTCAAGATCTCAAGATCCACTTACCTCTAGCCACGCGATTCTGGCCATTGCTCGCTTCTTGGGCTTTCCAGGCTCTAATTTTTTTCTGTCCCCTGAAACACAAGACATGCTTGCCGCTGCTGCAAAATCAACGGATTTGATGACTCAACGATCCGTGGGAGCTGTCTTATATCAGTCTTTTTTTCTGGAAAATATGAATTCGCTTTGGGACGAAGCACCTCTCAAGTCTATTCTTGGAGATCTTGGAACATCGGAAGATCCCATCCTCTATTTTTTTCTATTCCCTTTTAAAGAGAAGAAAGATACAAAATTTCGGTTAACGCTAGAAGACGTCGCCTCGGCATATCGCTTTCTTTCTGGGACGCCGCAGATAGCCTTTAACCCTATTTCTGATTTTTTTCTCACACTGGAACAAACCACTTCTACTCAAGCCCCGCGGATCTTAAGCAACCTTCTTAATATTTTTTTTAGCCTCCCTGATTCATCACCGTTTTTTACAAAAGATCTTCAGGATCTATGCTTCCGATTGGGTCAATCGACACATGTTGAAACCCTACGTAATCTTAGTGCAACAATTGCGAACTTATTTAGTCCTCTTAGCACCCCTTTAATCGCATTTCCGCCCACTGAACTTCAAGCCCTCTTATTGCATTTAAAATCTATAAATGATACTTCAATTGATACGCATATAAGCACTATCTTAGTCCACACCACACAATGTCCTGAACATGCTACCTTGTGGGCCACGTCAAAGGGAATTCCCTTTATTACCTCTTTTAGTCGACATTCAGACCCCATCATCTTGAGTCATGCCACGAAAAGCCTTTTCAACTTAGTTCAGCAGGCTAAAAGTCCCCATTTATTCCGAATACCCTCTGTCCATTTTTTTCTGACTACAGTAGCTCAACCCAATAGCCCTCCTTCTATTCTTTCTCACGTTTCTAAAATTCTCTTTAGGTTAACAGGGCAGTTTTCAGATCGAAAGGCTTTTTTTTCATCCCCACCCACTCCTTTTTTTTCACTAGAGCTTTTGATGCTTTCGTTTCGGCTTACGCAACATGCAGTCCCTAAAACTCATGAGGCACTTTCACACCTCTTACTCCATTTTTTTCAACAAAAACCGCATCATGATTTTTTCAATTCACCGCAATTTCGAACTCTCTTTTTTAAACTTATGGATTCTCCCAATACGACTGCGGCCTACTATGTTTCGGTTCTCCTCGATAGTCTCAGCCAATCACCTCATTTAATGGCAGCTATTGATAAGTCTATCCTTAACGAAAAAATGTTTAGCCTTATAAATCGTATTGATCCCTCTCTACAGGCTTTTTTAAAATCCGCCTTTAAACGCATTTTTAAACTGGATACTCAAAATGCCAGAAACCATCGCCTTATTGGAGCCCCTCCGCCTGAAGATCCTGATTCTGAATCTTAAATTGTTGACTTAAGACCTCCAAATCCTTCATGGTTTTAACCGGTTGAAATCGATCTCTTCCCACCGCCAGTACTGCTGATTTTTCAATATTTGAAATTGCTGATCCTAAAGCTGTTTCCAATTGCATACAGGCCTGCCCCTCTACTCTTTTGAGATTGGCAATGATAGGCAAGCTTAAGGCTTTATGCTCCATTTTTTGCTTTATTTCAGTCAAAGACACCCATAGCGAATTGGTATTAAACCATTTAAACGTTGTAATATCTTCAAAATCCGATATATATTCAGGTGCCACCTGAGCTCTCTCCATCAACACATATCGCCCTTCCTGCATGACCACAGCCCCACCTTTGATATCGTCTTTGGTTTTTGCTGTTACCTCCATTAAAAATGAGTGTCCTTTCTCAATAAAAAAGCCCAAAATCTTGGGATTAAAGGTTGCTGCTAAATTGTCGCTATTAGAAATAAACAAGGTATGAATTCCGGATTCTAGGAGCTTGTCTAAGAGACCAGACGCAGATAAAGCTGCATAAATCTCCCCATGACCGGGGGGATACCATTCCTGATCTGGGTTGTCCGGCACACGGATTGGTCTTAATGTCTCTGGGTCTAGTCGAGGTAGAAGGTGCTGGTTAAAATGCACAGCGTCTATTTTTCCCGATAGAATGGCTTTTGTTTCGGCTTCTGTGATGGTGCTGTTCATAAAAATAAGCGGTACTTTTATGCCGGATGCTTGCTGTAAGGCTTTTATTTGATCCGAAATCACATCTAAAAAAGTGAGCCCAGGCAGGATCTCGATGGCAGATTTTGCACCGGAACAGCCCATGGTTGTCCCTAACCCCCCATTTAATTTTAAAATGGCAAGATGCTGAATATTTTGTATTCCAATAGCCTCATATCGAGCCTCTAAAGCATTTAAGTCTATTACTTGATCCTTGGGTATATTTTGAATAGAATTCCAGTCTAAAAAGGGGTTCTTTTTTGTTTGATATTGTGCGAGTAACTCCGCTGCATATTCGTATAAAGCTTGATGATCTGGATATAATTTTTTTATTTTTTTCTTATATTCATCGATCATTTTTGAATACCCTTTCTGAAATTGAAATAATTTTGTACAATAGTACCCTATTTTTACTGTGGATTGAATATCCAGAGTTTATAAAAGGAGAAAATAACCATGACAACCACAACAGGACTCCTCCAGTCCACGGGCATTACCACTGATCAAGAAATTATCTATAATCCGTCCTACGACTTGCTTTTTGAACATGAAACGGACCCTACTTTAGAAGGATATGCACGTGGTGTGGTCACGTCTTCAGGTACTGTGTCTGTGGATACCGGTAAATTTACGGGCCGATCTGCTAAGGATAAATACATTGTACGAGATGCAAATACTGAAAATACTGTATGGTGGTCAGAGCAAGGCTCTACCAATTTACCCCTTACCCCTGACGCTTGGGATCATCTTAAATCCTTGTGTGTGACGCAACTCTCTAATAAAAAACTTTATGTTGTGGATGGCTTTTGTGGTGCCAATGAGGATACCCGACTTAAAGTACGCCTCATTACAGAAGTGGCCTGGCAAGCTCACTTTTTTAAGAATATGTTCATTCGTCCAACAGAGGCCGAACTCGAAGGTTTTGTTCCTGATTTTACGATTTTGAATGCATGCAAAACCTCATGTAAAGATTTTTCCCGTTATAATATGAGATCGGAAACCTTCATTGCCTTCAATCTCACCGAGCGCGTACAACTCATTGGTGGCACGTGGTATGGCGGTGAAATGAAAAAAGGCATTTTTTCTATCATGAATTATTTCCTTCCCCTTAAAGGGATAGGGGCCCTGCATTGCAGTTCCAATATGGGAAAATCGGGTGACGTTGCCCTCTTTTTTGGACTCTCTGGAACAGGTAAAACAACATTATCCGCAGATCCTAAGCGTGACCTTATTGGTGATGATGAGCATGGCTGGGATGCTGACGGTATTTTCAACTTCGAAGGCGGTTGCTATGCTAAAACCATTGACCTTACAGAAGAAAAAGAACCGGATATTTTTAGAGCCATTCGCCGAGATGCCCTTCTCGAGAATGTCCTTGTTAATGCCGATGGCACGGTTGATTATTCCAGCAATGTAAAAACAGAAAATACACGTGTTTCGTATCCTATTTATCATATCAATAACATCGTAAAACCTTCTTCTAAGGGGGGGCATGCGACTAAAATCATCTTTTTAACGTGTGATGCTACTGGGGTACTTCCTCCTGTATCAAAACTCAATAAAGAGCAGGCTATGTACCAATACCTGAGTGGTTATACCGCTAAAGTAGCAGGAACTGAATTGGGAATCACAGAACCTACGCTTACCTTTTCGACATGTTTTGGATCTCCCTTTTTAACGGTTCACCCCACTCAATATGCAGATATTTTGGGCAAAAAAATGAACACCCACCATGCCGATGCCTATCTTGTAAATACAGGATGGAGCGGCGGTGCTTATGGAACAGGATCCAGAATTAAACTTAAATACACACGCGCCATTATTGATGCCATTTTAGATGGCTCTATTGAATCTGGAAGCTTTGAGACATTCCCTGTCTTCAATTTCCAAATTCCTACACATGTAGAAGGCTGTGACGACGCTATTTTAAATCCACGCAATTCTTGGGCCGATCCAGTTGCTTATGATGAGGCACGTGCCCATTTAGCGCGTAAATTTGCGGCAAATTTTGAAAAATTTAAGGGCACTGACAGCGGCCAAGCGGTTGCTTCAGCAGGGCCTACTGTATAGTTTTTTCTGATACGCCTATTCCGCTAGCTCCCGGACGTATATGCTCCGGGAGTTTAGATTTCGAAACTGCTCCTATCACAACAGTCCCATTTTCTATTCTTTTTTTATCATATCCTCATTCATAAAATAAAAAACCCTTGGTACTTTTTCAGATGTCTGATAGATACCAAGGGTTTGTTCTTTAAGCCTAAGACTTTAGGCTTTTATCAAGCTGAGAAAAAACTATTTCGTTGCTTTTTTAGCTGTAGGAGCTGCTACTGGCGCAGGAGCCGCTTTCTCTACTTTTTTAGCTGCAGGAGCTGCTACTGGTGCAGGCGCTGCTTTCTCTGCTTTTTTAGCCACAGGAGCTGCTACTGGTGCAGGCGCTGCTTTCTCTGCTTTTTTAGCCACAGGAGCTGCTGCTGGTGCAGGCGCTGCCTTCTCTGCTTTTTTAGCCACAGGAGCTGCTGCTGGTGCAGGCGCTGCCTTCTCTGCTTTTTTAGCTGCAGGCACTGCTGCTACTGGTTTTGATGCTACTGGTGCCTTTTCTGCTGGATTAGCCATGGCTAATGTGCTTGCTCCCATTACTACAGTTAATACTAATGCTAAATTTCTCATTTTTAACTCCTTTTTTTAATCCGTATTCGGACTTTATAGGGGCTACTCTAAACCATTTTTTTTAAGAATACAAGATGTATTTCTAACAACTTATTAGAGGCTATTTGGACTTCTTTTTTTATGCCATTAGGGCCCTAGGAGCCTTAGTGTTTTTGCTTATCCAAAGCACAATCGGTGAATTAAAACTAACCCACCTGCGAGTAAAAACGTAACAGGGATTGTAAATACCCAACTGACTAAAATAGACCCTACAACTCCCCACTTCACAGCAGAGGCTCTTCGCGTTGCACCCACACCTAAAATTGCAGAAGATATCACCTGTGTGGTACTGACAGGGATTCCAAAATAGGACGCCCCTATAATAATCGTCGAGGCCGTTGTTTCTGCCGCAAATCCATGAATAGGCTGTAGCTTTACCATCTTACTACCCAAGGTTCGAATAATCCGCCATCCGCCACTTAAAGTGCCTAGTCCCATCGCTGTCGCACAAGCCAGTACAACCCAAAGCGGCACTTCGAATTGCGATGTGGGGTACATGGTCACCAAGGCCAGAGAGATGATCCCCATGGCCTTTTGCGCATCATTATGACCATGGCTTAATGCCATGAGCCCTGCGGATACAATTTGTAATTTTCCAAAAATGCGTTTGATGTTCGGTAGACTGATTTTAAATACTACCCACGACAGCGCTACCATCACTAAAAATCCTATAATAAGCCCTATAACAGGTGAAATAAACATGGGTAAAACAATTTTGTTTGTTACAGTGCCCACATGAATGTGAGTATGCCCGGCAACAGATCCAAAAAAAGTGGCCCCTAAAAGGGACCCTATCAGCGCATGAGAAGAACTGGTTGGCATGCCCTTATACCACGTAAATAAATTCCATATAATACTGGATATTAAGGCATAAAACACAATATGCATGGAAATGGACGTCTGATCGACAAGCCCTTTACCTATGGTTGCAGCCACTTCCGTCCCCATAAGAGCTCCTGCAAAGTTTAATACACCCGCAAAGATAACCGCCATACGGGGGGACAAGGTCTTTGTAGCCACCACTGTAGCAATAGCATTGGCGGTGTCATGAAACCCATTAATAAAATCAAAAATTAAGGCTAATGCAACGATTGCAATCAGAATAATTAATGGATCCATACTAGCTATGCTTTAAAATTACTTGTAAGGCAATATTTCCACTATCTCGATATAAATCGGTTAATTTTTCAAACATTTCATAAATATCTTTTCGAATGATGACCTCTTGAAAAGACAAGTCCTTGTTGGCACATAATTTCTGAACCAACTCCATCAATAAAACGTCTGCGTTTCCTTCTAGCTGATTTAAAACGGCAGCTTCTTTTTGAACTTCTTTGAGTTTTTGATTTATAAATCCTTTAATGAGGGGCTCTATGACATGGGAGTCTTTTTTTAAGATACTGACAAGCCGAACAAAATCTTCTTCGTGCACTTTTAATCCACTAACAACTATCATATCTTTTATTTTTTCAGCTAACTTTACAATTTTATAAAGCTTGAATCCCAACAAAAGCAAATCCTCTCTATCAAAAGGCGTAATGAAGCTCAGACACAATTCGTTCGTTAACGTTTCATGATTTTGCTTTGCGGCTTGCTTTAATTTAGAGAGCTCCGTCTGACTTTCTGTGGACTCTAAATTCAACACACTTTTTTCTAAAAACTCAATGGATTGCACACACTGAGACGCCAAGGTTTTAAACAACACATTAAATTTCTCATCATTCGGCAAAAATCCTAAAAAACCCATTTTCTAATGACTCCTTGTTGTCTGTTTTTTGGTCTGTCGTATCTTACTATGAATGACCAAAATGCTCAATATTTTCATTCTAAAATAGAGATGAAATTGATCGATTTTCGTAATTCCGCTTAATCGCCTCTGCGAGCATAGGCGCTACCGATAATACGGTTAGCCCGGGGAAACGTTTCGAGTCTGGGATGGGAACACTATCCGTAACCACGACTTCTTTGAATCCCGCTTTTTCCAATCGCTCTCGTGCAGGCCCTGAAAAGACGCCATGCGTGGTTGCCAGGTAAATATCTTTACAGCCGCGTTCTCTTAAAGCTGCTAAGCCCGATGTTACGGAACCTGCGGTATCGACCATGTCATCCACTAACATCAGATTTTTACCGGCTACATTCCCCACAATATTGGTGATCTCTGCTTTATTGTGTTCTGGACGTGTTTTATGCATGATGGCCAATTCTGCGTTCAGCTGATCGCCTAATTTTTTAGCAAATTTTGCCCGTCCTGTATCGGGTGCTACAACTACTAAATCTTTTAAATTTTGGGATTTAAAATACTCTACAAATAAAGGCATGGCGGTTAAATGATCTACTGGCTGAGAAAAAAAGCCCTGAATCTGGTCAGAGTGTAAATCCATGGTCATCAACCGATCAAAGCCAACGGCTGACATTAAATCGGCGATTAAACGACTGCTAATGGGTTCTCTTGGGGCTGATTTTTTGTCTTGTCTTGCGTATCCAAAATGAGGAATGACCACATGTATTTTAGAGGCTGATGAGCGCTTTAAGGCATCCATAATCAAGAAAAGCTCCATATAATCATCATTGGGTTTATCTGAAATACTTTGAATAATATAAGCCTCTATCCCTCGAATGGATTCTGTAATACGTGCATAATTTTCGCCACAACTGAATTTAGAAAGCTGAATAGGCGTCAAAGGGATTCCCAATTCATCTGCAATGTCCTGCCCCAACTGAGGGTGGGAAGACCCACAAATAAGTCTCATATTTTTATAGTTTTCTTGTTCTTCCATGGCAAGGATTATACGAGGAGGTCTCTTGTCATGTCAATTGATCGATCCCCTATTTGGGACTGTTGCAAAACGCCTATTTGGAGACTCTGTCTTTGAGTTGAATTTTAAACTGGGTTTCCACGCCATCTTTAGCCTCCATCTCTTCATTTTTAATATTCATTTTGATGAATTCCGTCTCCATTTTATTCACCTTTTTTTCGCCCTCTTTTTTTAAAATAACAACATGTCCTATTAGGGTTAACCATCCTGTTTCGTCATCATAGATAAATTTATCACAGCTGACATCTTTGTCGGGTTGCTTAATGTAGACATTTCCAACCATGGTTAATATTTTTTTATCGGCATCAAACATGACTTTATCTGCATTGACCTCCACGCGCATGTGTAAGGCCTCTCGAATTTCTTTGTTTTTATACGATTCAGGATCTCCATTGATGAGCCACAGTAAATTTCTGGCAATGATATTCACACGATCTTCTACCTCGAAATAATTGTCATTTTTATTATAGTAGCCATGTTCCGCACGAATTTCTTTGTCTTCTTGAAAAATAACGGCATTCCCCTTGATGGTAATGACTTTATTCTCTCCTTTTGTGTTATAGGAAAGGGCATCGCACCACAATTCAGTTTTTTCCTGCTGTAAATTCCGTTCTCTTGTATCTAAATCTTTATCGGCTTTCTTTTTGGGAAGGCGTACCGCCTCGACACCGCCTGATAACTCTGAAAAATTTTCATCTAAATTCATGATGAGTTGATTGCCCGTGACTTTAAAGGTGTCGGATTCTAATCGATACCCATTGTTGATGTAGACTTGATTGCTTTGATGGGCAATCTCAACGGTTTCGGCCGGTCTTACAGTAGACTCTTTTTGAATAATAGCAATATTGCCATACAAATACGTCTTTTGAACCTCATCAAAATACCGCAATTCGTTTGCAGACACCTGAATCGAATCGACCTGCTCCTGCCCCTCTTCACGCTTTAAAAAGGTAGATCTGACCCCATTATACGCCGTCAAACTCTTGCTTCGTGTATTCACCCGAATACTGCCTGAAAAAAGCTGATTTACAATGGGCTCCCCATTAATGTCAAAAATTTCACCGGAATCAATTTTTTCCGCTTGGAACAAATATTTACTTCTACTAGCCCAAATATACCCAATTGGAATTCTAAAGGACAGGCGTCCATTTTGGTACCCTGTAATCGTTGACCCTTTAATTTCAATCACTCTATCTACACTTGGGATATTCGAATTTAATGTTGAATCTTTATAAATTAAATAGGATAAGGCCGTGAGTCCCAAAATCAGTGTAAAAACAGCCCCCTTTTTAAGCCATTTCATGACACGGTGGATAAAAAGGTATACATTAAATACGTCTTTAAGAACGCCTCTAAATAGGCTTTAAATTCGGCATCCAATTCGGACCTCATCATGGCATCATACCCTTTATCAGACGATTTTTGTTTAAATGTATTGGCCGTCTCTCGCCCTTTTTTATAGGCCAAAACGGTTAAAAATACATCTTGATTGTAACGCTTTAAGAGTAAACTTAAATAGGCTGCGGATAAGTAAATATTTTTTTCCGGCGATAATAAGGTTTTATTCCCTTGCCAATTTCTGCCATATAACCAAGACATTTCTTTTCCCATTTCTGGTGACAAGCGAATCAATCCAAAGCCCCCTGATTTACTCCCAGAATAGGGATTAAATTGACTTTCTAATTTCATCAGGGTCCAAATCAAATTGGGATCTATTTTAAATTTACTCACCGCAATGCTCACCTCTTTGCCATAGGGTCTGGGATAGGCCTCCTGAATAAAAATACGGGGTAACACTTGAAATTTCTGATCCGCTTTGATGAGGGCATTATCCATAACGGCTACCTTTTCATACAACGTATTATGATCCTGATTGAGTTTAAAATTGGCATAAAGATAGGCCGTTGAAATTTCTTCTGAATACCGATATCGTTCCATTTGTTGCTTTAAGACACCGTCTAACTTCATGGCAATCAACCAGTCTATGGACTCTTTCTCTTTGTTCGATAAACGCATATCTTGTTGATAATCTGAAATCAGCTTCATGACGGCAAAGGGCAGGGGAAATTGATCTAAGAGTGCATCACTTAGCGGAATTCCTGACCGCTTAGACAGTGTTTTATAGGTTGCCCATATGGGATCTGAGATACTTTTTTGCGTAAACAGTTTTGACAGACGAGACTCTAGACTGCCCTCTTGATGGCGGATGTTTTCACGCCATTTTTCCTCATATTGATAGCGATCATAATATTGATTTAAGCCAAATCGCTGCTTAAATTCTTCTTTACTTGTTGTGAGTTGATTAAAAGTCCCCACTTTAAAATGAAGCATGGCAAGATAGTAATAGGTTTTTGCCTCCCAATCGGGATCGCCTTTTTTAACGTTTAAAACAGCGGCATACGCTTGCTCCGCCGCTTTATATTTACCATTTAATTCGAGACATCTCCCCAAATAAAAGAGGGCCTGTTCTCGTATTACAGGTGTTAATTTTTTCTCTCGAGACAACATTAAAAATTTAGTTTCAGCTGTTTTGAGCCTAAATAAATGATAGTCTGTTAAAGCGGCCAAGAACAATACTTCTTGTTTTTGAGCACCCTCTGTTGTTTTCATCAATACATTGGCCTGCTCTAAGGCCCGTTCATAATGATGGCCTCTTACCAAGTTTCTGAGATAGTTTAGGCGTAAAGTTGGCGTATAAAAGGCATCATTTACACTGATAAAAGGGCCCGAAGACGTTCTCATTTGGTTCCACAGCACTTTGCTTTCATCGGCTTCTGGATAGCGACTCAATAAAACGCCGTAAAAATTGAGGGCGCCTCTCAATTTTTTTTCTCTGAGCGCATTTTTTATTAAAAGAATTAAAATATCTTCAGTATAAATCTCGTCTTCGGAAGCTAGAACTTGCGTTCCCCACTGATCCACCTCTTCTATTTTTTCTTGTTTAAAATAGTAAGTGGCGAATTCTACTTTTGCCTGGTTTAATAAGGCAGGATCTTGAGGCTGGAATTTATTATATAAAGATAGGGCAGATTTAACATTACCCGCATCTAGGGCTGATTTCAGTTCTATCAATTTTAAATACTCGTATTTTGGTGAAGGAAAGGCGTCTGTCAGAGACCGCCCCATCACAAGTCCTGCGAGTATACATCCTATAATAAGTGTTTGTTTTCTGTTCACAGGACTATTTTAACATAGCCTTTCTGTTCTTTTAGTGTCTAAAATGTCTGACGCCTGTGACCACCATACTCAATCCCTTTTGATTGCAGGCATCAATAGACTCCTGATCTCTCATGGACCCTCCGGGTTGTATCATCGATACAATACCCGCGGCTGCGGCTAACTCCACAGAATCTTTAAAGGGAAAAAAGGCATCCGAGGCTAAAATAGCGCCTTTCGCCTGATCGCCTGCTTTTTTAAGGGCAATTTCTACGGCTTCGACCCGGCTCATCTGCCCCGCACCGACCCCTACTGTGACCCCATTTTTAACGACCACAATGGCATTGGACTTCACATATTTCACCATGGTAAAACCAAAGATCAAATCATTCATCACCGATTTCTTTGGGGCTTCTTGCGTCACCACTTTCAAATCTTCTGGCTTAATGGTGTAATTGTCAGCCGTTTGAACCAAAAATCCACCATCCACATATTTATAAACCAGCCCCTTTTCGAGGTCCTTCATTTTACCCAATGCAATGAGACGAATAGAGGGCTTTTTAGACAAAATAGCCAAGGCTTCTTTTTCAAATTTAGGGGCAATCACCGCTTCTACAAAGGTGCCCGCGATGAGTTCTGCCGTCTCTTTATCCACAATACGATTTAGGCCCACTATAGACCCAAACGCAGAAACAGGGTCTGCTTCATAGGCTTTTTGATAGGCTTCTTTTAAGGTATCGCCAATGGCAGCACCACAGGGATTGGTATGCTTAATAATCGCAGCCGCGGGCAGTTCCAGCTCTTTTACAATAAGCGCTGCGGCTTCTAAATCTACAATATTATTATAGGACAACTCTTTTCCATGGAGTTGCTGAATGCTGGCCATACCCTGATTGCCCATGGCATAAAAAGCCGCCTTTTGATGGGGATTTTCACCATAACGAAGGACACTGACGCGTTTACATAAAGGCGCTATGGTTTCAGGTAACTCATCTGCATCTGCTTTTAACTGTTGCCCCAAATACCCTGAAATCATGCCATCATACGCCGCTGTATGGGTAAAGACTTCGCAGGCCAGACGGGCTTTTGTTTTCTCACTCAATTGACACTGATTTTCTTGCAATTCTTTAATGATGCTGTCGTAACGCGCAGGATCGACAATGACGCCCACAGACTTATAATTTTTGGCCGCAGAGCGCAACATAGACGGACCTCCGATATCGATGTTTTCAATGGCGTCTTCTAAAGTCACATTTGGGGATTTAATGGTCTTTTCAAAGGGATATAAATTGACCACCACAAGATCAATCATGTTGATGCCATGAGCCTGACAGGTTTCCATGTGTTCTGGATTACCTCTTAAGGCTAAAAGACCGCCATGAATTTTGGGATGCAAGGTTTTGACACGACCATCTAACATTTCTGGGAATTCCGTCACCTCTTCAATGCCAATCACGGGGATGCTGCTTTCCTTTAAAACTTTATAGGTGCCGCCTGTTGAAATGATTTCAATGCCTAATTTTGATAATTCGGATGCGAAAGTAACAATGCCTGTTTTGTCAGACACGCTGATTAATGCTCTCATGTTAGTTTTCCTTTTCTGTTAATTTTTGAAGATAGTTGGCGATGGCTTTGGGATACAAACGGTGCTCTTGGATCAAGATCCGTTCACTCAGTTCCTGCTCTGTATCCTCTGAGAAGACCTCTACTTTGGCTTGCGCTAAAATAGGCCCCCCATCTAAAGTATCATCCACCAGATGGACGGTACAGCCCGCTTCCGAAACACCTGCCTCTAAGGCTTGACGCTGCGGATGTAGACCTTTGAAATCCGGTAGCAACGACGGATGAATGTTTAAAATGCGGTCTTTAAAGGCAGCGACAACTTCGGGGCCTAGAATCTTCATATACCCGGCTAAAATGACCAGATCGGGGGCTTCTTTTTTAATTGCTGTGATTAAATCCACCTCATACGCGGCACGTGAGGGATAGTTTTTATCCTGTATCACATGGGCTTTGATGCCATTTTTTGTGGCCAATTCTAGCCCTTTTGCCTCCGCCTTATTGCTTATGACGGCTACAATCTCTGCCTTCAGAACACCTGCTTGAATGGCATGAATGATGGCCAGTAAATTACTCCCCCTGCCCGAAATCACCACTACTAAGCGGGGATTAGACAAGATGGACTCCCTTTTCGCCCGCTGTGACCACTCCAATTTTATAGGCCTCAGGATGAGGTAAGGTTTCGCTGGGGCTAATCACCACCATGCCCACCCCCATGTTAAAGACACGCCACATTTCAGATTCGTCTACAGGACCTAGTCTTTGAATGGTTTTAAAAATATCCAATACTTTAATATCTGATTTTTTAAGGGTAATACTCACCCCTTCTGGTAAAATACGTTCTGTATTTTCGGCCAATCCCCCGCCTGTGATGTGGGCCAGCCCTGTAATTTTTATGTCTTTCATTAAGTCGAGAATGTCTTTGACATAAATGCGTGTGGGAACCAAAAGCGACTCTCTGGAAATCCCTTCCCTTTCGCAAACCGCTTCTGTTAGCACTTTTCGAACTAAAGAATACCCATTGCTGTGAATGCCAGATGCGGGCAGGGCATAAACGGAATCGCCAGGTTTAATCTGTGTACCATCAATGACAGCGTCTCGGTCTACAACGCCGACACAAAAACCTGCAAGGTCAATGTCACCTTCTTTGTACATGTCATTCATTTCGGCCATTTCACCTCCTACTAAGGCACAGCCGGATTCTATACAGCCCTGAGTCATTCCGGTTAACAGATCTTGCATTTGATCCGGCACCAAGGCATGACAGGCAATGTAATCCAAAAAGAAAAGAGGTTTAGCGCCCATGCATACCAGATCGTTCACGCTCATGGCCACCAAATCGATGCCTACGGTATCAAATTTTTTCAGATCAATGGCAATGCGCAGTTTGGTCCCGACCCCATCGGTACAGGACACCAATACGGGATTTTTGTAATCTGCTGTATTAAATTGAAAGCCAGCGGCAAAACTGCCAAGGCCTGTTAAAACATTGGGGGTAAAACTTTTTTTGACAATTTTCTTGATTAAGGAAACGGCATGATTGCCTGCGTCAATATTAACGCCTGATGATTTATAGTCCATGCCGGTATTGTACGAGATTCGGGTTTATTGGGCAATATTTCGATTTATACACTTATCCCAACGCTTCATGAACTTCTTTTATTATGTCATTCGTACTATATTTCTCTGCCAATCGCTTAAAAAAGTCTCTTATTTTAGGCGTTTTGAATGCGTCATAAGCGCCTGCGGCTAAACCAGCAGAGACCGCAGCGCCCCCTAAACTAGCAACAGCGCCTGAGGGTCTATCTGCTACTATTTTTTTGATAAATGATGCGAAGCATTCAAAGCAGTCTTCCTGTCTTTTCCTTTTTAACATCCCACCTTTTACATCTAATTTTTCAATACACCTCTCTATGAACGTGACTCTTTGGGCATCTGATTGGTGTTGAAACAGTTTATGCAGCACTTCTATTTTTAAGATAGAATCCAATAGCGCCCTTATTGGGATCCCCCCCATCATAAATCCAAATATATCGAATCTTAATAAACTCTCCACACCCATTGGATTACCCTTTAAAAATCCATCTAGCATCTGATAAAATGGCCCATGATAAAAACTCTCACTCTTTATAAGCTTGGAATTTTTAATTAGCTCCCAAACCGCATCCCCCCATTTTATATTTAACCCTTTTATTTTACTCATGAATACTACAGCGACCTCTTCTTGAGCAAACTCTAAGGTTTTGATGTAATTTATCCCCCCCCCTATATCCTCTATATGGTTATAAAACGTCCGAGCTTCTGCGTCGTTTAGCCGGCTACATATCTCCCCCAATAAGGCTCTAAGCCCTCTCTTTCTTTCGATTTGAATCAACTCACTCACTGTTTCTCGCTTCAGGAGACTCTCTCGATTATCCCTTTCTGATAAAAATTTATCGAAAATTTTCATTATAGTATAAATCCCTGGGGCTCCATTAGCTACTTCCAGATAATTAAATACGATTTCTTTTGTTAAGAAGCAACCCGGTAGTTTCAGTAAGAACCATTCGATAGTTGTCTCTTTCATCTTATTTTTCTGACTAACAATGCTTTCTATAAGCCTCTGAGCTTCAGACTTTATCTCCTCTACGTCCTCATATTTTGATATTGACCCAATTAAATACTCTATAAGTTCATTCCTTATACATCCCCTTATCCCCCTATCGATTAACTGCAAACTTAATATCAAATCGGGCACTTCTCTTAAACTATCGGCTAACCCTATAAGCTCCGTTTCTGTGATTCTCTCTTTATGCGTGTAAACAGCGTATAACGCTCTACATTTTGGAATCAAAGCCGCTTTGACGTCTGTGGAACTCCCCACCAGAAGCACCCACACCCCTCCCAACAAATATGGCCTATAGTCATCGTTTTCTAGTAGCGCTTTCCATGCGGAAGGCTCATGACTGCTTATGCTCCATATGTCTGCTACGGTTGTTTTTTTAACATACTCGCTTGTTTTTTTTGTAGATTCCCCGCTCCATATGAGTGTATTAGTAGATGAGTTTGTCTTCTTTATGTTTAAAAAATTGCCCCCTATTTTATAAACGCCAAAGGCTCTAAATGCCTCATCCAACGCTTGCAGTTTCTCCCTTGAAGGGGGCGTTGTCCTCAGCACCTCACCTAAACACTCTATCCATTTCTGTAGCTTTTCTTTGTAGACCCGCACTTTAAAATCGCATGGCCTTTCAGAAACCTCCACTTTAGGATGGAGAACAGGATCGTGGGGCACTAAATTTATTGATCTTAAATGTACTGTCTCCCTTACTAAGACTGCAGGGACTTTAGGCGCTGGGATGCCCCTTGGTATGCTTGAATACGGAACAAATACAGGGGGGGATGAGGAAAAAATGACAGGTGGGAGTGGTATTTCAGGTTTTTTACTTGCTTTAGGCATGTCCCTTTCTATGCGTTCATATCCCCAGTTTCTATATCGAATATCGACACATGACTCCCCCATGGGATTAAATGTGAATGCTTCAAAAGGCCTATCCTCGCCTATGATTCCTGGAACATAGATATTCAGGCCCCGATTAAAGACTAAGGCTATGATTTTAAGCTCTTTGATACAAAAGGGCCGCGCATAGCAGCCTTCTATCCCGTATAAAATATAGTTTCGAACCTGGTCTTTTGTAATAGGTCCCGCTGTAATCCCAAAAAAGGCCCCCAGAGCTGGATATACAGTTGCCAGATCCTGAACCATGTCTTTTAAAAGGGCATAAACAGTCCCTTCTTCCGATGAATCCAATATTTTGAGTAGTTCTCGCTTCAAATCTGCTCTCGTTATCTTAGACTCCCATTTTTCCTCGCTATTTTTTACGCCCAAAAGCGCATGAAAGGCGGAATCTATACCTGAAACAGTTGTACTGTCTATATCCATTTTGTCATCCCCACCCAATTCCTTACAAATCAGCATGTTATAAATCGTGTCTTTAAGGTCTTTAGATAATTCGTTCTTTATATCTATCCCTTCTGTGTATAATTCCTGTTCAAAGTCTGCTTTTGTGAAAGACCCTCCAGATGCTTTTGCTACACACTCCTGAACAAATCTAATATGGATGGTACAAAATGCATTGGCCAGATTCCATATTTTTGAGGCGTCTTCTTTGCTTGAATCTTGGCCCATTAAGGGATCTAGCCCTATTCTTTTAAACGCAGGGGAAACTTCCGTTACGTCTTCTTTTCTTCCTCTTTTTTGAGCCTTAGCCTTATGTGATAAAGGGGCTCTTGGCAATACACTGGATCTAGCTCCCGCTATGAGCTGGTCTATCTCCGCTTTCTGTTGCTGTGAAAAAGATCCTAATGTGTATTGATAGTGACAATATATTTCTTTGTCTTTAGGCAATATACTGGATTCAGCAATGCTACAAAGTGCCTTGAAGCTGAGCGGTTTTCGTAGACGTTCCATCATAAAGGCTAATAAATTTCTCATACTATACATATGCAAACTTGACGTTTTTTGTATTATTTGGATGACTTGACACAACCCCTGAATATAAGGACTAAAATCCCTATTTCCCCATTCAGGGCTCTCCCCTTCTGGACGACAAACCCAATACAGCGTGTCTAATACACGTAGTTTATCTTTTATAGGGATATCATCGCTCTGAATCCACGTCATCATCTGTGGGAGCTTTTCCCATAAAGCGTTTTTTAAGCAGGGGCGTTTTGTTTGCAGTATTTTAAGCACTAAAGGATCGGATATGTCTTCAATTTGACTGTAAACCTCTTTTAATGATCCCAGTCCATCTGCTTTATTTGTTAGCAGCTGCCGGGCTAACACTCTCATTCGAATGCGTCTTGCAAGCGAATAATGAGATGGACCTAATTTACCCAGTTCTGTTTTTATCAACTCAATCTCCGCATCGTTTCTTCCATAAAATATCAGTAATATCCGAATGAGGACATCAAGATGCTTCTGATTTTCTTTCTCATAGAGGCCAGGATACCCCGTTATTTTTTTTAAGAAATCCACTCTGTTTAAATGGAGTATTCCTAAAATTGTTTTATAGAGCATGGCAGGATCTAACTGGAATAAAAGCCCTGATTTTGGTTTTTTAACCTCTGTGATGCTTGAAAAAAATTCCATGACCTTCCGCTGTATTTTTAAAATCGGCCTGGCTTCCTCTAAAGGCTGTAATTTCCCGTTTACGAGCATAAAAAGAGGGAGTGGTTTTAATCCCTTCGACTTATAATACCCATCCGCAATCCATAGATCTTTCACATTTCCAACCGCCACCATGCCAATACAATAGTCAAAAGACGGAATTAAAAGTAGCGCCTCATTATGATCCGTTTTTAGCCCCGCAAGATATGGATTATGGCCATTCTGCAGATACCTTACACGTTTGAAATACGCGTTAATTTTTCCAACTTCCCATTTGCTTACCTTCACGCAATTACGCATATAATGTGCTTTTTTATATGACTCTAAATCCTTATCTTGTTTTATGATCTCTAAAAGTTGAACTACCTTATCTACGGTCCAATCTTCCGAATCTACTGAGAGGGTATCTGAGTGTTTTTTAATATAACTCAGGAATGCAAACTTGGTTGAAAAGTGATTCAATGGATTTCCGTCATCATCCCCCTCAGACCTTAACTGTTTTTCCCTTAATTTTAATCGCATTTCGTCTAAGTCTGTATATCTCTTTTTGGTGACGATGTCTCGATCTGACGTATGCTTATCCCAAAAATCCATAATCGCCACTGCCCGCGCTTGAGGATCTTTAATACTTTCTCCCATTGCCATTAACTCATCTTGCACCTCAGGACTTAAATGCTGAAATAAACTTTCTAAGGTATTGCTGAATAAATTTGATGGCCCCCAATTCCCAAGTGGTGTATCTGAACTATAAATTAAGGCCACATGTCCCCTATTTTCCTCAAATAACGCGATTTCCCTCTCTCCATGAGCAAAAGTTGCCGGTGAAAATAGGGTTGTGTTGGGCCTATACTTTTTGACTTCTTCTTTTTTTGTAATGACTCTTAGATAAATTCCTTCTGTCTGTAATTGCTCTAAAACATACGCATGCGTTCCAGGGGGCGCCTTCGGCTTAGGGGGTCCATCCAACGCTGAATCTAATAGCCTTCGCATCAGGTTCGCCACGATTTTAAACTTCATTTTTTTCATTCCTAAATATTTTTATTTATTTTAAAATAATATTGGCATTTTTTATTAAATGTCAATATTTTTTTTATTTTAATATGATTGAATTCTTAGTCTTATTTTGCTATGCTTCTGACGTTTATTTTTATGCTTGTTTACTCCCATAAAATTTTGTCTATTTCCCGCCATTCTTTGGCCTGCCAAAACTGGTTTAAACGCTTGGCGCAGACGCCTTTTATTCATCAATTTAAAACAGGCATGAGGATCTCTTTATCCCCGCAACAGATAGTAGATCTGCTTCAACTTTCTGTTTCTAAATACGCCCCAAGCGCCACTTGCACCTTAATGTGGCGCGGCAGCAGCCTGAGACAAATTGCCCTGAACACCCCACCTACGCCTGCCGCCATCACCCTACTTTTTAATGAATTTGGATCTTCATGTGATGCGGATTTCATGTGTTTTATACATCAAAACCAAGCGCCATTAGACACGCCAACCCTCTCTTCTATTATTGAAGATTTGAACACAGCGCTTCGTCACCGATTTCATATTCGATCCTTCGATTTTTTTCGAGTCCCTCATTTTATCTTTCGACCCCCCCTCAAAATTATCCCCTCATGCTGGATTTTTCTATCAAAAATAGCCCCGTTTCGAGCTATTTATATGGCAACACGGTATTTGGGCTTTTGAGCAGCCATACAGGTCCCTATCTTTCACACCCCTTGTCTTAGATCCATACGCAGGAACAACTTTTTTTTATTCCAAAATCTCAACCTATTTCCGAAACCCTGCTTCACCGTTTTTTAATGGCGCCCTGGATCTTGATTCAACCCTTTGCCTTTGATCTGATGCTTTTAAAATCTATCTTTATGTTAAAAGAATCGCCTAAATCCATTGATTTTTTTCTACAGAGTCCCTGTCTGATACCCTTAAATATCGTGACAATGCGCTTGATGAGGTTCTAAAGCAACTTCAAAATTCCTGGCTGCGATTTCGTGAAATTTCAGCCTGCTATAAGCAAGACCATTTTAAACCCAGTATTTTTTCCACTCTCTCTTTAGCGCCTGCAGACCCAACTCGTTTTTCTACCAACGCGCTTGTCAAAAAACTAAATCCTTTTTTTGCTTACATCACGGCATTTTTGCGTTCACCCGATTATTCTGAATCTGCCTATTGCTGTCTTTTGGATGACTTTAAAACGCAGCTTTGCATGGGATACCGTTTATCCCAACTTAATTCCGATTCTCGACTTAGTCTTGAAATCTATCGTAAAGAAGTAAACTCGCTTTTAACCTACTCTTTTTCTCCCGATCCCCTTCCAGGTAGCGAGTCCCTCTTTTCGCGTTATTTTTCAATGACGCCAATTGAATCCCCTGCTTCTATATCTCATCCCCCAGCCATCTCACCTCTCCCTCCAGATGCCTTATCTATTTCCCCAATAGATCCACCTTCTCATGCTATATCTCGACCGCATGAGCCATCTTGACACTCTAAAAAACAGTCAAAACCGCCCTTAAGCTCCAAAAAAATCTCGACATCTAATCCAGCTTCCTCTTCCTCAAAACTTCTGCCTTGCAGCCTTTTTTATGCTGCACTTTACACCCAAGAGGCGCCCTTTTTTACCTCTAACTTGGTTTTAATCCGAACTCTTTTACAGTCTTATTTTTCCGATCCCCAGCACGCTAACAAAGCTGCTATTCAATCTGTTCTTGATATCAACCCACGTCTTCCCATTGCGGCAATGCTTGAAACTTTTCCCTCTTTACACCGGCACCGTGGTTTTTTAATGCAATACGAACCATCCTTTAATGTTAAAAGCATTATCGCAAACCCTCGGCACTTACCTGACTTAATCTTACTATTTCCGGATCGCTTTCACGATGATCTTGAACTGCATGTTCATGCTGACTATTATCACACGGTGACGCGCCCTTACCGACTTTGTGTGTCTTTCTTATCTTTGGGAATTTTGTCGTATTTTTTGAACTCTCGAGAAGGCCTCATGCTGTTTAAACTTTTATTTTCACTGTCGCTTATTTATTATTTTTTTAAACTCTATATCCGTTCTTAATCGCTTTTAGCGTAAACGCCAACAGTCTCAGTGTTCTTTTTTAGGCGTTCTTAACAGGGCAAACACGATTAAGAGTCCCACTCCACAGACAAGTTCCCAAAACCCGAAAAAAAACAAACCAAGGACAAACCAAGGGTCTGCTTTCATTGGGCCCGCTGCTATCATGATTAAAAACAAAACGAGAGGCATCCCTACTAAGGCTAAAATTGAGGCTATCAGCAGCATTTTTTTTAGTATACCTAAGGGTTTAAATTGAACCTTATTCCACACCCTATAGGCAATAAATAGAGGCAGTAAATTCCATAATAGTAGCGCGACAAATGTAGCACCCTCTCTCATTATCGCGACATGCCCCTCGTTTGGCTCCCCGCATTCCACACATTCAGGCCAAGATCGGACCATCCCTATACACACAACTGCCCCTACGAATACCATGAAGTTCTTTATTGTTTTTTTATCTTCTCTGATTGCGGCTTTTAGATTCATATGCGGCTCTTGTACCCACACATTACAATACAGATCCCAACATAAAGGCCGCCGCCTGACTGTCAACATGTTCTTTTCGTTTTTTACGGGACATGTCCATTTCTAAAAGGTGTCGCTCTGCTGCTTTGGATGAAAAGCGCTCATCTATATACTGTACTGTCATGCCTATTTTTTCTTCTAATGCGGCTTTAAATTGCCGTACCTTTTCTGTCTGTAACGTATCATCCCCTTTTAAATTAAGCGGTAACCCCACGTAAACTTTGGCAATTTGATAGTTGTCTACAAGCTGTTTGATTTTATCTAAGGCGTCTTTTCCTGCAGAGATGTAGGGGTGGGCCTGAGCCGTCATCCCCAAAGGATCTGAAATGGCAACCCCAATGCGTTTTTCGCCTACATCTAAGGCTAAAAGGCGTGGTTTGATCATTTTAAAAAGGATTTTTTTGCTAGCACGGCTTTTAAACGTTCGGGATCACAGCCGCCCGCTTGCGCTTTACTGACATTGCCGCCCCCTTTTCCGCCCGCCTCATTTAAAATGGGGTCTAAAATAGTTTTGGCATTCAGGCCTGCTTTTTCGGCCGCTGCACTGACTTTGACAATAATGCCCCCATTTCCGGCTACTTCACTTGCCAGTACGATTACCAAACTGTCTTTTTGGCCCATGAGTTGATCTGAAAGTTGCAAAAGCTGACGCAAGTCTAAGCCCTCTACCCATTCTATTAGAGCAAAAACGCCCTCTGAATTTAGAGCTTCTATTTTATGTTCCAGCCCAGCCCCACTTTCGGAAGCGGCTTTTTCTTGGGCTTGTTTTGCCTTTTTCTCGGCCTCTTTCACACTTTCGATCAGCCGTGTTTTGGTGACTTTAAGCTCTTCTACTGTTTTTTCTAATAGCGCTTCCATCGACATGCCTGCCATGCTACTTGGATGATCCAAACGCGCCAATTGGGTTTTCTTTAAGAAAATGTCCTCGGCAATTTTGAGCTTTTGTTGATACTCATACGCTTCAATGGCCGCTTTTCCTGCTAGCGCTTCTAAACGTCGGACACCTGCCGATACTGCCGTTTCGCTTAAAATGCGAATGGCTTCAATCTGATCTGTGTTTTGTACATGAGTCCCCCCACACAATTCGATGGAATAGCTGTCAATTTGAACCATGCGGACATCATTCACATCATACTTTTCTCCAAAAAGAGCCATGGCGCCCAAAGCCTTCGCTTCTGCTAAGGTTTTATGGTGAATTTGAACTGGAATCGCCTCTTTAATTTTTTGATTGCTCAAGGCTGATACTTGCTCCAATTCGGATTCAGATAGGGCTTGAAAATGCGAAAAATCAAAGCGCAGTCGGTCTGAATTCACCCAACTGCCTTTTTGAGCCACATGGGGTCCTAAAACCTGACGCAAGGCCTCGTGCAAAATATGAGTCGCCGTATGGTGTTGGGCCATTTTTAGCTTGTCCTCGGGATCTGTCACGACACGGGCTTCGCCTCCCCTTGCAATGCCATCTGTATAGTCTGACAAATGCAGGGGTAAGTCTTTTAAAGCCGAAAAATCCAAAACCTGCTCACTTTGGGCTGATAGCGCGTCTTGTTTGGCTTTTGTCGAGGCTCTGGATCTTTTTTTCTGTGCGTCTAAGGCCTTTGCAAACCCCGCCATATCTACTGTTAGGCCCTTTTCTTCGGCTAAAATGGCTGTTAGATCAATGGGAAATCCAAAGGTGTCATACAGTTTAAAGGCATCTTCTCCTGAAATTTCTGTCCTTCTCGATTGACTCAATGTGCTTACAAGGTCGTTAAAGAGCAAAATCCCTGAAGATAAGGTCTTTAAAAAGCTTTCCTCTTCGGCTTGAATGACTGTTTTAATGAAGGCTTTTTGCGCTGCCAGCTGTGTAAAATGCCCGCCCATGATGTCTACAACGGTATCCACTAAATGCACCAAAATAGGCTCGTTGATGTTCAGTTTTTGAGCGTATCTTAGGGCTCGTCTGAGCAAACGTCTCAGGACATAACCTCGCCCCTCATTACCGGGTTGAATGTTATCGGCAATGCTAAACGTTAAAGTTCGCACGTGGTCGGCTAATACTCGGTGGGGCATGCCTTCTATCCCAAACTGATAGGGCACGCCTGATAGGGCTTCTATTTTATTGATAATGGGTTTAAACAGATCCGTTTCATAATTTGAAGGCGTGCCTTGTAAAAAGGCGGTTAACCGCTCCAATCCTGCCCCTGTATCCACATGCGTGGCCGGCAGGGGGGAGAGCCCCCCATTTTTTTCACGGTTGAATTGAATGAATACGAGATTCCACAGTTCTATAAAACGCTCTGAAGATAAATCCGCTTGCGTGAGATCTGTATCTGCTTTTTTAATTTTGCCGTCTGGCACCTGATCTGCCCATAAATCGGCATGAATTTCAGAGCAAGGCCCACAAGGACCTGTTTCTCCCATCTCCCAAAAATTGTCTTTGGCATTGCATTTCACAATGCGGCTTGGCAAAATGTCCGTTTCTGAAATCCATAAGGCTTCCGCTTCTGCATCGTCTTCAAATACGGTTACAAAAAGCTTATGTTTGGGGATTTTAAAGGTTTCCGTTAAGAGTTCCCAGGCCCATTTTATGGCTTCTTTTTTATAATAATCGCCAAAAGACCAGTTTCCTAACATTTCAAAACTGGTTTGATGCGTGTGGTCTTTACCCACATCTTCTAAGTCGTTGTGTTTGCCTGAAACGCGAATGCAAATTTGAGAATTGGCTGCCCGGGTGTAGGGTCTAGATCCTGAGCCTAAAAATACATCTTTAAACTGATTCATCCCGGCATTTGTAAATAGAAGGGTAGGATCATGATCTGACCCCACAGGGCTTCCGGGTACAAAGGTATGGCCCTTACTTTCAAAAAAGGAAATAAAATTTTGTCTGACATCACTGCTTTTCATGCTGAAACCATACGAGATTTAGCTCGATTATGTCAAGAAAAACGTGGTCTTGATGTGATTTGGGAGCCCCCCCCCTATTCGAAATGACAGTTATCTTATTCCCCACTTTTTTAAGGTCTAAACCTTTTTTTATTTCACTTGCATGTTTTGTCCTTTTATTTCATACTTATTTCTCTCAATTTCATTGTATCTATAGGAGATTTTATGCATACCTCCATACCCGAATTTGTTCCCCCTTCCAGTTTTCAATCCCGCATTCAAAGCGTTCCACAACCCAATGGCTCTGTTGCAAAAGGCATCTTTTGTCCGGCAACAGACGCCAAGCCTGCAACCCTTGAAATTGGGACGATTACAGCTCCTGGTCAAGCCTATTATTGTGGGTGTGCCTGATTTAAAATTGTAAGGCTCGTCTTATGCATGCGCGATGGCATTGCCGTCCTTAATAAGCCAGGATCTTTAGCTTTTCCGCAGGATCTAAACTCTGAAACAGCTCTTTTAAATCCCCCTCATGACATTGGACTAACCAAAGCTCGACGGTCACTCCAGCACCCTCAGGATCGCTTTCCTTTACCCAAGCTCTAAACCCAGCAACAGCTCTTTTAAAGCACCCCTATTAAATTCAGCACGCCAAAAAGAAACACTTTTTAAAGTAGAGATCCCCTTTTTTTCGCTACCCGAAATTTCATCCAATACTCGAATGCTTCTTATCATAAATTCTATGTAATTTCCAAATTCCGCTACCTGTAACACGTTCAATCCTGAGCTTGGAATTGTATAATTAAGATTTGCACCCGCCCTTAATAGCATTTCTCCTACTTCTCTTGCATTTGATGACGCTGCAAGCGTTAAAGCCGTTTGACCGTCCCCATTTGCTTGGTTGATATGCGCTGTTAACGCTGCTGTATCTAACACCGCTTGAAGTTTTTTGACCAAAAGGGCAATACTCTCAGCATTTTCACTCATCACCGCACGCATTATCGGCGTATGCCCACTGGCATCTGCCTGTATTAGCGCTTGAGCAGCTCTGCCCTCAGGCAACAGAGCGATGATATATTCTAACATCGCTTTGCTTCCGGATTCCCCTGCTAACCCCACTAAACTGGGAATATCCCCTGAAATGTAGGTCCTTATCCTTTCTTGAATCGCCTCTACAGGAATAGTTAACGCCCTTAAAATCTGAACGCTTCCACCCACTACCGTATACTCTAATAAACTGTACCCTCGACTATCTTTCGCAAGAAAGGCCTCCACAAAACCTTATATAGTTTTCCAATTGCCCCTATGTTTGTTTCTGGTTTTTCGCATTGAAAGGCTCCTATTTTATCTATCGCTTGCCCCACTGCTTCGTATGTTAAATCTCATACGGTTTTCAGCGTTAGTATCGCATGCACAAACTCTGAAATCGCTTACACCTCAAGCAATGCGCCTAATTTATTCTCTGATTTGGTGCATCCAAAATGTTCTAAAAATGCATCTAAAACGCTTTTATCGATAATGCTACTAGATTGCCCTAGGGCTTCGCACGCTCTGGATATCGTTTTAAGTATTTGTTTCTTTAAACTATCAAAGATTTTGGATCCTTCTTTAATGAATCTATCTATATTAGCTGCCAAAGTTTTCCAAGTTGTTATTAATCGAATATCTATATCGTTACTACCAGCACCCGCTCCTGCGGCGCTTCTAACCTCTGCCTCTATCCGAATACCAGATACAATCTTAAGCATAGCACTCCCATTTTCTGTATGTTTTAATTTATGACACATTACATTCCTTATCTTATTTTTTATATTAAAATTTTACATATCCTTCTATAATTTATACTATAGTCTCCCACTACCCTAAAATTAAGTACTACCCCCAGTAGCACCTATGTCTTTTTCTATGCTAGACTTTTAACTTATGGATCAAGAACGTGCGTTTACCCCGTCTCAAATTAATGAAAAAATCAAAGATTTTATTGAATCGGATCCCCTTCTTTCCGATCTTTGGGTGGTGGGCGAACTTTCTAATGTGAAGCAGTATCATCTGGGACAGCAACTCTACTTCAATCTTTCCGATGGTAAATCCCAACTGAATGCGGTGATGTATGCCTCTTATTTTTCAGGCCTGAAGTTTAAACCTCGGGATGGCCTTAAAGTTGTGGTGAAAGGAGGCTTAAAAGCCTTTCACAAACGGGGAACCTATTCCCTACAGGTTGTTTATATGATGGAAATTGGCAGTGGCGCTCAGGCTCAATCTTTGGAGCAGCTTAAGCTCAAACTTCAAGAAGAAGGCCTTTTTGATGCCCATAGGAAAAGACCTCTACCCCTTTACCCCCGCCATATTGCACTGATTACGGCTGAAAATTCTGCAGCTATGATGGACGTGATTAAAATTTTTAAACAAGAAGCACCTTTTCTTCAGGTGACGCTTTTTCCTGCAGTTGTACAAGGTGCCAATGCCCCGACTTCCTTACGTGCTGCCTTGGCTTCCGCTGAAATGGCTCACGATTCAGGAGCCTCTTTTGATCTTATTTTAATTTGCCGCGGCGGTGGCTCTAGTGAAGATTTATCCTGTTTTAATGACGAGTCTTGGGTTCGTGCGCTTTCCAAATGTCCTATCCCCACGCTATCGGCTGTGGGACATGATATTGATTATACGCTAACCGATTTTGTGTCTGATTTTAGATCGCCAACGCCTACGGCAGGGGCCATGGATTGCACGGCTTCCTATCGCATGACATTTCATAAACTGCAGCAACGCCTTCAGGCCTATGGGTACACGCTAGACCGTCATTTGAGTTCGGAATGGCATCGTTTTCATGACTTACTTCAGGATATAGAATCCAGTTTGATGACTCATTTTTCTGAACATGAGGATCATTTTAACCGCCTTTTAAAACGCCTCCTTTTAGCAAACCCCTTGCATCAATTTGAGCGAGGCTTTAGTATCTGTCAAACGGACTCTATGCCTGTTGTGAATTCGATCAACGCGCTTAAACCAGGAGATGCCTTGATTACACGCCTTAAAGATGGCCGCATTCTGTCTACTGTCACGCAGACTCATGCAGAAGCCCCTATTTTTACCCCTCAGGAGAGTATATGAGTAAACAGCCCATTTCCGATCAATTTGCATATTTGGATACCCTTTTAACACGTCTTGAATCTGAAGAACTGTCTTTGGATTATGCCATTTCCTTATACCAAGAGGCGCTGACTCAGTTTAAAACCCTCAAGAAATCCATGAAAAGCGCAGAACTTTCCATTCAAAAAGTAAAAGACACTCACGCAGACCTCTTCAGCGAGGGCGCGCTATGAGTCTTTTTTCACGCTTTTCCGAACGCCATATCCCCGCTATTGATGATGCTTTAGATACTCTGGTATCTAACTTCTTTTCTGATGAAAGGGCTGAACTTGAAGCTGCCGTTCGCCACAGTTTACTGGCCCCAGGAAAACGCGTCCGCCCCCTCTTAACACTTTCTTTTTATGCCCTTTTTAATGCCGACGTTCGGCCCATTTTACCTGTCGCGACTGCCATTGAATGTATTCATACCTACTCCCTGATCCATGATGATCTTCCCAGCATGGACAACGACGATTTTAGGCGGGGACTTCCCACTTGTCACAAGGCCTTTGGGGAAGATATGGCTATTTTGGCTGGCGATCTCCTCAATACTCTTGCCTTTGAACACTTGGCCACGGCCCTTCCAGCTCATTTTTCGGCTGAAGAGTCTCTCCTGGCTATTCGTCATTTGGCAACAGCTTCGGGCATTTATGGCATGATAGGCGGGCAAGTTTTGGATATCAAAGGATCACCGCTTCGTCATGGCGCCGATCATTTAATTCTAACGCACAGACTTAAAACAGGCGCCATTATTGAAAGCGCTATTATGATCCCCGTATTGCTGTCTGGCGTTTCCGCCCCCACCTTGGCCAGCTGCAAGACAATCAGTCAGAAACTGGGACTTCTCTTTCAAATTGTAGATGATATTTTGGATGTCACCGGCACCCAAGATAGTTTGGGGAAAAGCCCCAATAAAGATCAGGAACAAAACAAAGTGACCTATGTGTCGCTTTACGGTCTAGACGGTGCGACAGAAAAAGCAAGAGCGCTTCATACCTCTGTTCAGTCCCACCTTCGCAGTATTCCCGATATCGATGCCACGGTGCTGCTTGATTTTACCGACTTTTTGGTAACACGCGTGTCGTAACGCGTTTTTTTATCTGGTTCTAATGCGTAAATTACGTTAGAATATCTTTATTATGACGCATTTATTACATACCCTTAATTTTCCTGAAGATCTTAAATCCTTATCTGTAGAGGCCCTCGAATCTTTGGCCCAGGAAATACGCAATGAACTCATTAAAATTGGAGATGCTTGTGGGGGGCATTTGGCCTCTAATTTAGGTGTAGTAGAGCTGACGCTGGTCATGCATACGCTTTTTAATAGCCCTCAAGATCGTTTTTTGTGGGATACCTCACATCAAACTTATGTCCATAAAATGCTTACCGGTCGCTTGGATCAAATGTTTACCATTCGCCAAGATGGCGGTCTTTCTGGATTCTCTAAAATTTCAGAAAGTCCCCACGATGCCTTTGGCGCTGGCCATGCCTCCACGGCCTTATCGGCATCTCTTGGGTTTGCCCATGCCCGGGACATCCAAAACGAAAACTACCATGTGATTTCTGTCATTGGAGATGCCTCCTTTTCAGGTGGCATGACCTTTGAAGCCTTGAATAATGTGGCCACTTTAAAATCCAATCTCATTTGCATCTTAAATGACAACGACATGTCCATTTCCCGTCCAGTGGGCAATATGGCCGACTATATTACCAAAGTTCGAACATCTCCTTTATATACCCAAATGAAAAAGAATTTTGGATCTG
This sequence comes from uncultured Rickettsiales bacterium, assembly GCA_964539135.1. Classification (GTDB taxonomy): domain Bacteria; phylum Margulisbacteria; class Marinamargulisbacteria; family CAZIFG01; genus CAZIFG01. Next base: position 12,144 of record CAZIFG010000004.1, on the reverse strand, counting down.
TTATTGAAAGCATTCCTAAATTTGGTGAAAATTTAAAACGCATTATGGAACGCAGTGTGGATCACCTTCGCGATGTGGTTTTAGATACCCGAGTGGGCGTGATGTTCGAAGATTTTGGATTCAAATATATTGGCCCCATCGATGGCCATGATATTCCCACCTTAATGGCCACACTTTCTTACGCCAAAGCCTATCCTGGACCCATTATGATTCATGTGATTACCCAAAAAGGGAAAGGTCATGAGGCCGCTGAGGCCGATCCCGAAACCTATCATGGCGTTTCCCCCAAGCCCACTCAGCCCGCTTCAGCCCCACCGGCGCCAAAAGTGCCCACCTTTACCGCTGTCTTTGGTAAAACTATGGAGAGAATCTGTGATACTCGAAAAGACATTGTGGTTGTGACGCCAGCCATGGAAGGTGGCAGTGGCCTAACTCCGTTTAAAAATCACCATCCTAAACAATTTTTTGATGTTGGCATTGCAGAAGAGCATGCAGTTACTTTTTGTGCAGGTCTTGCCCGTGGCGGCATTTTGCCTGTACTCGCCATTTACTCGACTTTTTTACAGCGTGGGTATGACCAAATGGTTCATGATGTTTGTCTTCAAAACTTACCTGTGATTTTTGCCTTGGATAGAGCTGGATTGGTAGGCCAAGATGGCCCGACCCATCATGGGGTTTTGGATTATTGTTATATGCTCCCTATTCCCAATCTCATGATTTTGGCCCCCAAGGATGGGGAGGAACTGGATAGAATGCTTTCTTGGGCTGTGGATCAACACAAAGCCATTTCCATTCGCTACCCACGTGGCTCTGTACCTAAAGAAAATGGCCAACATGTAACACCCCTTCAGGATATGACTTCGGAGATTTTGTACACTCCAGCAACACCTAAGCCTGAGGTTCTGATTCTGGCCGCAGGCACTTTAGCTTGGCCGGCCTATCAAGCTGCACAAGAGTTGGCAGAAGCCTCTGTTCACTGCACCGTTGTGAATCTTCGCTTTATCAAACCCTTGGATATCAAAACATTGGCGCCTCTGATTGAATCCCATGCCCATGTTTTGGTTCTGGAAGAAGGCAATGGCATTGGCGGCGTTTTTCATTATATTCTGCACCAAGTCCCAAAGAGCACAAAACCCTTATCCTCATGGCATCAATTGGCTTTGGACGACACCTTTGTCGATCATGGTCAGCAATCTACACTGAATAAAGAAGCAGGGTTTGACTGTAATGGCATTAAGGCCAAGGTTCGAAATCTACTCAAATTGTAGGTTTCGGCAGCGCTTTCTTATCCAAATATAAACTCTTTTATTTTTAATTAATTAAATTTTTTATTTACTTTTTTGCATGATGTATATTATTTAGCCTTACGATTTCTAATAGATTCTTAAGCGTAACTCTCTTTATTTTGGGCTATACAAGGTTGTCTCAAAGCGTTTGGACAAGGCCACAACCGCCTCTCGCGTTTCTGCTTTTAAGCGTTCTGCTTCTGCGGCACTGTTTTCATTTTTGTGTGGATAAATGGGTTTTCCAATCACAATGGTAACAGGCCCAGGTTGGGTATACCATCTTGTTTTATGAATACAGTATCCCGACATGTGGATATAAGCCGGAATTACAGGCGCTCCAGATTTGGCTGCCAATACAAAGGCCCCTTTTTTAAAGGGTAAAATATGGCCATCTAAACTTCGTGTCCCCTCGGGAAAAATAAGCACGCGCTTTCCATTTTTAACACGGTCGGCTGAGGCCTCCATCTCTTTTAAAGCTGCTTTTGGGTTTTTTCTGTCTACAATTTCGTTGTCTAATTTTTTAAGATCCCAGCCTAAAATGGGCACGCTTAAGAGCTCTTTTTTGGCGAAAAACCCAATATGTTTACCAACCGCTCTCATATACAAGGGAATGTCGGCTAAGCTTTGATGGTTGGAACATAAAATATAGCCCTTACCCTCGGGTAAATGCTCACGGCCTATCACCGTTAGCGGCATTTGATTCGTCCATTGATTGAATCGAATGAAGGGCAGGCACATGTCAAAATACACGTCCCTACTGGCTTTTTTGGACGCCATATTAATAAAAGGCGTGATGATACTATGAATAAAAAATGAGCTTGAAATCACAACCCAAAATCCAACTGTGTGTATTAAACGAAATATAAATCGCATGGTTATATCCTTTTACTTAGAAAGTCTTCTGTCATTATTCAATACCCCCCACTTCTCTTCAAGTCTTAAAATTGCCAGATTTTACTTTTCCATGTAGGATACCCTTAGTTTCATTGTGGAGGTTTTTTGTGTCATCCTTAATCATGTCCATTTCAGGCATTCGCGGTATTGTAGGCGACTCCCTTTCCCCTTCTGTTTCCCTTCAAGTGGGCATGGCCTTCGGTCACTTTTGTGGTAAAGGCCCGGTAGTTGTGGGTGGCGATACCCGCACCTCATTTAAAATGATTCAATCTGCAGCGCTTTCCGGTCTTCTTGCTGTGGGCATCGATGTGATTGATATTGGACAGGTCACCACTCCAACCCTTCAGCAAGCGATAGGGTTTCACAAGGCCACTGGCGGCATCATGATTACAGCCTCTCATAATCCGATTGAATGGAATGGTCTTAAACTCATGAATGCCCAGGGCTCTTTTTTATCGAATGCCGAGTATCAACGCTTTTCAGACATTTATAGTAACCCGGCGCTCTCTTTATCGGATTGGCGTGGGATGGGATCTGTGGCGTCCGATTTAAAGGCCATTGATAGACATGTGGATCTGATTTTTTCCAAACTGGATATTACCTCTATTCAAAAATCGGGCCTTCGGGTGCTCTGCGATGCCAATCATGGGGCGGGGGCCGTTGCAAATCCTCGTTTGTTGGATCGACTGGGCGTTTCCTACACGATGCTCCACGCCGAACCCCACGGTCAATTTGCGCATAATCCTGAGCCCTTAGAAAAAAACCTCGAGGCCCTTATTTCTGGCATGAAATCTGGCAACTACGACATTGGATTTGCTCAAGATGCGGATGCGGATCGTTTGGTCATTATCGATGAAAAGGGTCGTTTTATTGGTGAAGATTACTCTTTAGGCTATTGCGTCGATTATATTCTGAAAACACATCCGCAAAAAAATCAGCAGGTGGTTGTGAATCTCTCCACATCCAATGTAATTCGAGATATCGCGACTCGACATGGCGCGACGCTTCATCAAACTAAAATCGGGGAAATGAATGTCACTGAGGGCCTTAAGCGCCACCAGGCCCTTGTGGGTGGGGAAGGCAATGGCGGCGTGATTTATCCTCAAATTGGATGGGGACGTGACAGCCTTGTGGGGATGGTCATTGCACTGAAACACAGGGCTGAAAGTGAACAGTCTGTTTCTGAAACAGTATCAAGCTATCCGGCTTATACCATGATTAAACATCAATTTACCCTGTCCAACAGGGACGACTTAGCCCCGCTTTTAGTCCGCTTATCGGATGCTTATAAGGCTTATCCGCAAGACCACCAAGATGGCGTAAAAGTGATGTTCGAGGATGGTTGGGTTCACGTTAGACCCTCGAATACAGAACCCATTGCCCGTATTTATATTGAAAAACCGACACGTGAAGCAGGAGAAGCACTTTTACATGACATTCAAAAATTGCAGGGGTAGTCTATGAAAACATTGGGAATCTTGGGCGGCATGGGGCCAGAGGCCTCAAGTTATTTTTATCAGTTGATCACGAAGAGAACACCCGCACGGTGTGACCAGGATCATGTCCCTATTTTATTATATTCAGCAACACAGCTTCCCGATCGGGCCCCTGAAATTTCGCATCCTCATACGGGTCCTGTTTCGGATGGCCTTAAAGCTGCCGCTCAACTTCTAGAGCGCTCTGGGGCCCAGATGATTGCGATTCCCTGCAATACAGCCCATTATTTTATTGAGCCTATTCAAGGGGCAGTCGCTGTCCCTGTTCTCAACATGATTCACCTCACCGTGGCACATATTGTTAAACAAGATCCCAAGGCCGTCGTCGGGCTTGTGGGTACGATTGCGACCATGTCTTCTGGACTTTATGTCTCTGAATTTGAAGCTCAAGGACTGAGCTATAAAATACCATCTCAAGAGGGGCAGGATATCTGTCAAAAAATGATTTATAGCATTAAATCCGGCGAAGATCATAAAGCCCTTCGAGAAGCCTTTCTTGGGGTTCTCGACCAATTGCGCCATCAAGGCGCGACCCTAATTATTTTGGGGTGCACAGAACTGCCGCTTTTATTTCCACAGGGATGCCCCTCTTACACCATAGACCCCATGGTGGTTTTGGCAGACGCCTGTATTTCACGGTGTAAATCACAACGGTCCCAATAATGACAGTGATGGCGATCTATCGCCTTATTTTAGGATTTAGCCTTGGCGCTATTCTGGGCAGTTTTTCCGGCATGCTTTCAGTTCGACTCCCAAAATCGCTCTCTCTTAAAGGGCGCTCGTATTGCCCTCATTGCAAACGCTCCCTTTCATGGTGGATGCTCCTTCCGCTCCTTTCTTTTATAGGCTTAAAAGGTCGCTGTTTTTTTTGTAAAAGCCCCATTTCTATTCACTATTTTCTTTCAGAACTGAGTCTTGCACTTTGGGCCCTTTTGGGACTTTTTGGAATGCCCTTTCATTCTTTTATGTTTGGACAATGGCTTGTTTTTGGGTTCCTGAGCATCACCTGTTTTTTTACAGATCTGCATGATCTCTATCTTCCGCTGCCCCTTACGCTAGGCCTTATTGCCTCCGGTTTATGTTTTGCCGCACTGTCCGGAACCTTTATGGCGCATGCGGTTGCGGCTGTTCTGAGCGGCCTTGTTTTTATGCTCATTCAACGCTTGGCGCGATGGTATTACAAACAAGACTCTATAGGGACAGGCGATGGGTTACTCATTATGGGCATTACCGCCCACTATGGCGGCTCTTTTTTAGTGCCCATTCTTTATCTCAGCAGTCTGATGGGTGGGCTTTTAAGTCTTTATCTCCTTTTGATCCAAAAGAAATCCAAGAGCACTCGCATTCCGTTTGGATCTTTACTCTGTGTCGCGGCGCTAATCTGTGTTGCCTATTATGGGACTGTTGCGAAAACCCTATTTTGGCTATCTGCTGCGTTATCCTCGTCCTCAACTCCTCATTTATGATTAATAAACTCCGGGCTTTCGGACTAGTACTGCCTTGCAGCTAATCCAAACGTAGGCATTTCGCAACAGTCCCAATATTTAGTCGTCTGTCAACGCTGAGGTCCCTTTAAAATAGTCTTTTACCACCTGATATCTCTCTCTGTGGTAATGATCTGCGGTGTACCGGATGCGATTTAATGCCTCTTGTAATTCTTCCAGCGTATGCCCCCCAATGGCAATTCGAATAAAGGAAACAGCATCTCTGCCACTGGCGTCTTTAGGATCCCCAAAATGACGATTGGTTGTCACCGGTACCCCCATATCCATCAATCGTTTTTGAAAGGTATCACTCTCGTAGCGCTCTGGATCTAAAAAAATACAGACAAAAACACCGCCATCTTGGGTGGTATTCGCAAAAAGCCCCAATCCTTTTAAGGTTTGATTGGCATAGTTCGTAATCCATTTTCGAGACACGCTTAGGGGTCCATGAAAGGTTCTAAGGGTGCTTAAATCTCCCCTTTTTGCCTTTTCCACGACGTCTCCTAAGACTTTCTGAGCGCCTTTTTGGGCATATAAATTGGGAAGAGACTTATTACTAATGTAAGACGCCATGTGCTCAATATAGGCTGTATTGGCCGATACTAAAGCCCCGCCCCTACTGGCCGGTGTTCGAAATGCTTTTGAAAATGAGGTCAACATAATGGCCTGTTCTACATAAGAAGAAAGGACTTCGTAGGGCGGGTGTTTATCTGAAATGTCCACGTAAGCAACATCATCTAAAACCTGCACAGGGGTGATACCATTGGATAATCGTAATGCATTGGCTGCATTGATCAATCTCGCCAGGTCTTTTACCTGATCGCCCATATCCAAACCCAATGGATTATGGGGCCCTGAATTGTAAATGATGCCTCTCAAACGTGGATCACTTAAAATCGTCTGAATGGTTAAGTCCAGCCCTATGATGACACCTTTCTCATCTTTTTTTACCGGTATTGTCATGAGTGTAAAGCCTTTTGCTTTGGCCACATTGAAATAATTGGGGTAGCCCACTTCCATCGTCAGTATCCACTTTTCGTCTGATGATTTTGCCGGATTAATCGCCGATAAAAAGGCATCGATGCCCGCTTTGGCATCACTGACCATCATGACGTTTTTGGTTGTATAAGGTGCAAAGCGCCCTCTCTTTATAAACAAATTACAATACTCTGCCTGAAGCGCTCTACACTCCGGGATCCCTGCCCCTGGGGTATAGGAATGGGTGCGATGAACGGCATCTAAAACCCCTTTTTTAAAGAGAGGATGCGTATCATGGGTTTCACTAAAGCCACCCAAATGGGTTTTAGCAATGCTGAGTCCATTGAGACGACTTTCTATCTCGCTGAGTCGATAGGTTAAATTTTCTACGTAGAACGGTAATGGTTTTTCTGAATGGATAATGCTCTGGCTCAGTTTGATGATGTCTTTTAATTCTTTTTCATCAATAATCCTCCCCATAGGCCCTAAATTCTGAGCCGCTATGAGCAGATCGCGTTTGGTTATCGATCTTGGATTTTCTTTGAAGGCCTTAAATGCCGCTTTAAGGGCTGCTAAATTTTGAACCATGACAGCCGCATCCGCCGCAACCTTAAACGCAGATTCTGTGCCAGATTTTTTTGCCTCTGGCGCCCAAGGATTTTTTTCTGGTACGGTTGCCATCCCTCGAATGCCCCTTGTAAATACAACGCGTTCGATGTCTAATCTTGTAGGTAACGCTGGCGGCAAGGTTATAGGGCCTTGAATCCCTTTTTGAGATAGGACAGCGCCTGCTACTCGTCCTTCCTGCCTTGCGAATTGAACGAGGGATCTCTCTACTACTCCTAATAACATTTATTTCCTCCAGTGTGGGATTTTTTGTGTGTTTGTTTATGATAGGATAATTTTACAGAAAATCAATTCTTGTTTTTTGTTTTTTTCTATTGTATAAGTAAATTTCATTCTAAATTCAAGGAGTTTTTTTTATGGCTACTGCTGCTTTTTCAACCGTTTTTTGTAGAGGCATTCGCCTTGCGGCTTCAAAGCCCCCTTCTATTCCAACAACACGTGCTCTATCGAGTAAAGCCCTTGTCGCACTGCCCCCTTCTACATCTACTGAGCCTAAAAAATCAGATGTTCTTGTCGTGGGTGGTGGAAATATTGGCGTCTTCACAACAACACTTCTCAGCCAAAGTGGCAGCCCCTATCAGGCCACTCTTTTATCCCAATACGCCAAACCTGGCAAAACGGTGATCACCTATCCAGATGATAAACCTGTTTCGGCTTCTATTGCTGTGATTCCCTCTCTTTCTGACCTCTCTTCATCTCCTGATTTTGTCTTTATGTGCACCCAAGTGGCTGAAAATCCGCTTAAAGTTGGGCAATTGAAACCTATTTTTACCGAAGGTACCATTGTGTTCTTTTTTCAAAATGGCCTTACTCCCTCTGCTTCCGTACGGGGCCTTGTCTTTAATCCTTTTGTGGATGTTTCCATTGCTGTTCAAATTAGAAAAGGAGGGCACCGAGAACTGAGTGTCCCTAAACAGGTCTATTGGAAATTCTCAACAGATGTCACACAGCTTCACGTGATCCAAAAACTGGACGCTTTGATTGCTTATTTTAATACTCATGGCATGAAGGGAACCGCCTCTTTGACAACGAATCCCCTTGAAAATGCACGCAATCGCAATGTAAAAGATCTCTTTAACGTTGCGGGCAATTTACCCTCTTTAATTCATTCTATTTTGCATGGTAAAGCATCTTCCTACGAAGATGCCCTCACAGATCCCCTCACTGCGGAACTGGGGCATCGCTTATGCGATTTGACGTATCATATAAAGGCTGATTATTTTAAATCTAAATTGGGCATTCAATTTCCTCTTTCTCTTGAGGAAGCTCGCGCTGCCTACCTGGCTTATGTGTCGACGCCGCATATTCCTACCAACTCCAATGCCTGGGCCAGTCTCATGCCTCAAGAAGATAGAGCAGGGGACACTTTAAAACAAAATGCTGCGTTGGGATCTCGGTACGATGATTCGCTTTTGAGTTTGTGTCACTTGATCCAAGTTCAAGCTACAGACTTAGCTAAAAGTACGTCTGATTCGGAGAAAAAAGAGATTATGGCGGCTATTCATAAAAATATTGACTATATTGATCACTTAATGACCTATTAGGGCTCTAATAAGGGAATGTAGTCAGAGTCTGGGTAAAGCGCCCTTACCCGATCTAAAGGCGTTTGCCCTTTTGCGTTGATGGCGTTTAAATCCGCGCCTTTTTCAATCATCGCCTGAATATGTGACTTTAAATCTCCACGCCCTCTCACCATCACCAGTTCGTGCAGGGGGGTGTTTTGATCGTTATTGGGTTCATTAATTGATAGATCTGCCTCTAACAAAGCATCCAAATGCGCTATATTTTGAGTTAGGGTATCTGTTGCCCCCTGAAAATGTCGAACCAGTAGATGAATGAGGGTATCGCCTTCTTTATTTTTGGATTTGAGCGCTTCTTTTGCGTCTTTAGAACTCTCGTTTAAGAGGCCGCAGAGCATTTTTAAACTGGGATATGCAAAAAAGCCCCCCGATCTAAACTGTTCCATATACCCTTTAATTCTCCTCTCTATACTGTTCATTTTTTTGTTCCTTCCTATTATTTTATAACGATTCATCTGGTTTCACTGCTCTATGACGCCCTTCTTGTAAGGCCAACATTACCAAGGTTTCTACTTTTTGATATAAGGCGTTTATTTGAGCCACACGCCCTTCTGGGGTTTTGCTTTCAGACTCTATTCCTAATCTGACTATTTCAATTCCCATTTTTTTTTCTAACTCTAAATCTTCCGATTCCCTTAAGCGCAATAAAACAGCAGAAGTCTCTTTTAGCTGTTCTAATTGGCTGCGTAATAGGGGGGACATCGTAAAATCTTTTCTTCTCTCTTGCTGTGCCAGTAAGGCCTGTTCCAAAGAAAATAAGCATCGGTATAGATATTTAGAATCCTTGATCATAAATGTTTTCAAGTCTCCCTTTGCATGGTGTTTGGCTTTTAAATAATCTCCCAAATTTTCAATAGCACTATCTAACCACGTCTCAGGCTCTTGTAATAGGGGGTAGTCTGCCTTTAAGCTCTTTATTTTTTCAGGATCTTTATCTGCTTTTTTCACTTGAATACCGCCCACTACAATATTAACCGTTGCCGTTGAGTAATAGGGTTCGTTCGCGTACAATACCGCTTGTGCTTCTAACTGATACACATGGACCGTTAAGCCTTCGTACCTCTCTCGATGGTCCTCTAGTTTTCTCAATAATTCCTCAAATTCTGAACTTGTTTTCATCTCTTCATACGCCATTAAAGTGCCCAACTTAAATGCCTCTTTTAGCCTCTCTTTTTCTGTTGAAAAGGTGGCGGAGCTCTCCCCTCTTTCCTTTGCTTCAAAAAAAAGGTCGATTTCTCGGTAGGCATCTTGCTCACACTGCTCTCTTTGATTGTATGCCACCTGGGCCTCTTTTAAAAACTCTTCATAGAGCATATTCATGGCCATGAGATTCGCCTCTTCCTCAGACAAACCGTCTATTCCAGATAAGGTCTCCCGTTTACTTTCTATATTGAATTCCTGTGCTTTAACATGATTCATGGCCTCTCGTATGCTTTCTCGATCATAGCCCCCCATGTTGGCTTCTAACTTTTCCGCTGCAGCCTCCACACTTCCAGTCTCTTCACTCATATATTTTATTAATTTAGAAAGGGCCTGAACTCGATTAATGTGCATAAACGCTTCTTTTAAAGTGACATTATGAAATTGAATACCTTGAAACATTTGCGTTCCTGACATGTAATAATTGGTATCAAACAGCGACCCCATTTCTTTTCCAAACACTGCTCGGGCCGCTTCATTGAGCAATCTCACCCAATCCGCCTGATTCACAGATAAAAAACTACGGCCTACGGCCACTGAAAATCCGTACGTGAACCTTTTTTCAACTTCTCGAATATCTATTAAAATTTGAGGATCGCAATCGGCATATTTTTCAATAGCCGCTTTCCAACTATATCCCACATCTCGAAGTGCTTTTAATGCATTTCCCATGTGAGTGTATGTGAAATCAAATCTTGTTTCGCCATCTGTTGTGGGTCCTTCGTAAGTCAGGGCACTTGTATTCACTTTTTCGACGAGTCTTTGGTAAGCTTGTATTAATCTTCGATATTTATTTGTTCCCTTGCCACTCAGTTCTGTACACTCTCCTGGCGTATAAGGCAATATACTTGCGTGATCATCATCTGATTTTAACGTTACGCTTCCCACCGTTCTTACCCGTCTTAACTCGGGGTATATATCTTTTCCAAACCAGGATGAGGTCCGCTCACTTAAGCGTTCTATACGCCTTTGCATTTTACCCTCCTCAGTTGGCGTTGGTGTTGAAGTTGGCGATGGCGATGGCGTTGGCGTTGAATCTGGCAATGAAAGAGCCGCTCGCCATCCCTCCTCTGGTGACGGTGTTGAGTCTCCTACTGTCACGCTTGATGCTGTCCCCGGCGGGGGTGACGTTCTAGACTCAGAACTCAGGGGCCGAAAGCCTCCCTTTGGAACTGCATTCGGTGGAACCTTAGGCAGTGAAACAAACTGTCTTTGTGATAACGGACATTCCATATTGGTTCTATGCCCAAAATCGCCCCCATTTAAACCTAAAAAGGTCTCTTATTTGGTTCTTGCCTCCTCCATTAAGCGTTGAATTTCTGCTTTATTGGACCACAGGTACAAAATATTAGCCCCTAAAACCACGCAAGCCAATTGAAACAGTAAGCCACCATCCCCTTGAATCTCATAGCCCAAAACCATGACATGTGTCGATAAAGCCCCCAGCATCAGACCGATGCCCATCAAACTGCCCAACAAGGCACTTCCGGGGATTAAAAGTAAAAATCCGCATAGCAGTTCCATTATCCCCACGAGATATCTCCCCCAGGGTTCTACGCCTAAGCTTGAAAAAATATAGACAGACTCTTTGGCTCCTGTGAATTTAAAAAATAGGGTTTGAAATAAAATAATGGCAGGAATGAGTCGCAATGCTAAATGGATGATTTTTCTCATGAGCCGTCTCCTTACTTTTTTTATAGGCTCTTATTATTTCATAGCCTGAAGGATTGCTCAATTCAGCCCTGTAAATTTGAGCGCATGCGCTCAAGCTCTTGGATAATTCTCGCATGCACAATTTTATGTTTTGCCAATTGAACCCCAATTAACCCAACCCCTAGTCCTCCTGTTACTGTCCCGGCTACTGTCGATAATTCTCCCGCTTTGGCAGCAACTCTTACTGATGAATTCACCAAACTGCCTATTCCTCCCAACACTGTTGCCCCATACGCTTAAGCCCTGCAGTTTGACTTGTACAGACTGCTTTTTTTTGTGTCCCCTACCTCTAGGGCTTGATACATGCTTTTTTATCCCATCGATGGCGTCCATTAAATAGACTTCTTTCGAAACTCACTTGTCTAGCTCCAAATTATAAATTCCCGCGATTAGATTAAAGCGTAATACGAAGCGTTTTCTTCTGTTTCTGTAGCGGTCTGAGATAATTTTGAAACGTTTGAACATGCCGATGACATTTTCGTTGAGAACTCGTTCCGAAGAAATCTTGTGATTTTGTTTTTTATCGGCGTCAGTTAGCGGGTGTTTTTTTGTTCGTTTTTTTGGGATTTTTGAATTCAAATGGCGACGATGCAGACCTTGGTAACCCGAGTCAGCAAGAACACTGATTTTCGGGTAAAATCGAACTCCAGATTCTTTGAAAAGTCTAAAATCGTGGCATTTTCCATGTGCGAATGCGGTACAAATAATTTGGTGGGTTCTTCTGTTTACTACCACCTGACTTTTTAGCGTGTGTCGCTTTTTCTTTCCCGAATAGATGTAATGCCCCCGGTTAAGGCAAGAAAAAAGTAGCGAGAAAATTAGGTTAAAATTACCTCCTTGATCTGTTGAGTTAAATGTTTGCGATTTTGAAAGAGCAGCATTTTTT
>CAZIFG010000003.1:0-135275 GCA_964539135.1 uncultured Rickettsiales bacterium | reverse complement strand
AACTCAACAGATCAAGGAGGTGATTTTAACCTAATTTTCTCGCTACTTTTTTCTTACCTTAACCGGGGGCATTACAATTATTTTTTTCATTTACACCTCCATTTTTTATTAAATATATACTATAAATATACTTTTTTTGTTTTTTTAAAACATTTTTTCACCCATCTCACACACCCTTGTTTGGCTCTAATCGCGTCTGGACCGCCTTCTAATACCCCCGTGTTTCAGAAAAATCGTGGCTATTTACTGACACACCGTTTAGGTGATTTAGCGCATGAACTGAATCTTTGCTATAGATAACTGTTATTATGTCTCTTATAGAGTAACGGTTCCTCGGTACATTTGTGTACTCACGCCTTGATTTATCGCTCTTAGCGCAGTGTATGGGCTTCTGTAGGTTCTTTCTATGGGAACCTCCACCATCCTAACATCGTCGGCTTTCATTAATTTATCCAATTCGTAGCCGGGTAGATAGGGATCTACTCGAACCTTAATCTCCCCTTCTACGATCGCTTTTTGAGCTGTTTTTTGACATACTAGATATAAATGCCCTGTTCCTTGACTGTAAAAAAGACCGTCTTTTGCCTTTTGTGTTTTTTCTAAAAGTGTCTCTCCTGCTAAAAAACGATAAAAATACAAATTCATCCCCCTATCTGATGCAAACTGACCTGGGCTTCGTGAACTATGAACCCCCAGCGCTTCCTACCCTTCTGGAATAGCACTTAAGTTCTTGCCAAATTCTCGATCCAGCATGGATTTATTTTCTGTAATGGTCTGCTGTAATCGCATTTCCTCCAACACACAATACGCCCCCCCCCTGCTACTTTTACAGGTGTGGGTAATTTTACTTTTAACACCGCTCTTGCCAGATGATCCGCAGCCGCACTCATGAAAGGTATGTCTCTATAGGCTAAAGCCCCCGAAACCGCACGCGATGGTCTAACCGATGTTTCTTTTTTTTAAAGGGAAGCGGTGGCGGTAAGATCGATCTCCCGACTACTACTATTAACATCATATTCATACCTTACCTTATTTTTTTATTTATTTCTATCGTTATTCACTCTTTACTTATTTCATTATTTACTTTATTGTATATTTTATTATTTAATCATTTTTTTATTCAAAGGACATTTTAATCGTGCATTTTAAACTCCTTGCCAAGCCCCACGATCTTCGTATTTCGTTTTTAAAGCATATTCGAAACGGAAATTTTTTAGCTGCCTTTGAGATGAAAAAAACGCTTCCAGATGCTGCCTGGGTCACCTTATTAGGCTCTAAAACCACTACGAGTCAAAAAGATTGTGTGGATTTATTTATCGATTTTCTAGCCTCTAAAACAGATAAAGAGCTTAAGACCTATCTTGAAGATTTAAAAAAACAAGATAAAGAGTCGCCCTTTTGTACTTTCTTTAAAAATGTCTATCAACATAATCTATTTATCTCTCAAAATGTAGTTGTGCCCAAGTTCAATCGCATTACCTCTATCCTTATGTCTAAAAGAATGACAGACTCCTCCCTTTTTAAACTTCTTACGAGTGGTATTTTTCCAGGCCTAAAAATAGGCTCCCCAGATGACAATGCCACCACTACACGGTGCCTCCGCCATGCTGGAATCTTTCAACATCTTTCCAAATGTTCCGATACGCCTTCATCTCCTAAAATCCTAAGCATCGGGCCAGGCTATATCCCTAAGGGAACACTTATAGATGAGAACCTTCTTGCACCCCATGATTTTTCGCCTGAAATTCATGAACTTAGAACTTTCTTTCCTTTCTTAACCCATCTCGATATTGTGGATCAGTCCAAAGAGGTACTAGATGCTGCGCTGACATCCTATACAGAACTTCCCCTCTATCCCCACCAACCCCTAGCTCCTTTGGACCGCATCAAAGCACATCAGAATCGGCTTATTCCCTCCAGCACTTCTTTTATGCCCCTTCCTTATGCAAAGGATAGATACGATTTAATTTTTGCGCTTTATTCGCTGATGCATGTTTTTAAAACTTCCGAGGCCCTTTATGCCCACAGATTAAGTGTTATCACCGCCCTTTGCCATTGGTTAGCCAATCAAGGGAGATTGATTATTGATGTTGAGTCTATTGGATACACCCCTTCTCATTCAGCTGCCTCTATCGCAGCTGAACTTCAAAAAGAGTTGGATGTCCCGGATCGCAATTTTGTCTTAACCGTAACGGTACTGAAAACACCCACCTATTCTTATCTTCTTTTTAAAAAAGACCGCTCTCCGTCAAGACGCTAAGGCTGCTTGAATTTGAACGGGAACGCTTGAAAGTGCTTTTTCTAAAGCCGCTTCCCCCATAGATACCCCTTCTGCTCGTACAACGCTGACATTGTGTATCCCTAAAAACCCAAACAGTGTTTTCAAATAGGGCTCCTGGAAGTCATAGCCTACGGCTGGCCCTTCTGTGTACATGCCCCCTCGGCTGGACGCAATGATGACCTTTTTATCTGCAGACACCAAGCCTTTCGCACCTTCTGCCGTATATTGAAATGTTTTCCCCGCACGCACAATATGGTCTATCCAGGCTTTTAACGCTGAGGGAATATTTAAGTTCCACATGGGCGCACCAATCACGATAATATCTGCGTTTAAAAGCTCCTCTGTCAATTCATCGGATACTTTTATCGCTGCCGCTTGTGCGGGACTTTGCTGATCCGCAGGGGTAAAAAAGGCGACCAACACTTCAGGCGATACATGCGGCAGGGGTGTGGTGCCAAAATCATGAGAGATTACGGTGCTTTCTGGAAATTTTTCCTTTAAGGCACTGATGATGTTGGCGGTTAATTTTTTAGAAACCGATTTATCTCCCATAGGGCTGCTATCAATGTGTAAAATTTTGTGTGTCATTGGCGATTCTTTCTCCTTGGTATATTTTAGTTACTATAGTATACTTAGTCACTTAAAATAAAAACAGAAGGCACTTTAACTGGCCTAAGGCACAAAAAGGTAATCCTATGATGAATGCGTTTAACGACTGTCCCACTAATTCCGATTCCGAATCCGCGCCCTCCGGCTGCCCGGTTCAAGAACTTTTAGCTCGTTTGGGCGATAAATGGAGTATTCTGGTGATTATCACGCTGGCCAAGTCTGAGCCCGCCCCCTTGCGATTTTCAGAATTGATACGGTCTGTTTCCGGCATTTCTCAGCGTATGCTTACTGTTACACTTCGCTATCTTGAGCGGGATGGCATTGTCCAGCGCACCCAATATGCCCAGATTCCGCCAAGAGTTGAATACAGTCTAACCGAACGAGGTAAAAGTTTATTGGTTCCGGTGAAAGCCCTCTTTGATTGGGTAGGCAGCCATTGGACGCACATTGAAGCGTCACGTCAGTTATACGACAAACACTCCCTTTAAAGTCTACGCTCTCGCGGCTAAATTATCCCAGCGAGATTGTTTTTCTCCTAAACTGACCTCTATCTCTTTTAAGCGTTTGCCTACATTTTGGTAGTCTAAAATCGTTGCAGTGTGATTTAAAAAGGTTGAATTTAAGCGTTTCACTTCCAGTTCCAGTTTTTCAATTTCAGATTCCAATTTCTTCATTTCTTGGCGTTCATATTTGGTCAGGCCTGTTTGAGTCTCAAGGGCTGGGACGATTTCCTTTTGGAGGAGCTTTTCTTTTTGACGCTCTTTTTCGGCTTCCTTCTGCTCTTTTTGAGCCTCTCTGTAGTCTGAATACGTGCCGGCAAAATGCGTGATCTTTTGACCTGGTGTGACCACCAAGAGTTGATCCACCACACGGTCCATAAAATAACGGTCATGGGAAATGATGATCACACAGCCTGAAAAGTGAATTAAAAAATCCTCTAAAATGGATAGGGTTGTGATGTCTAAATCATTGGTAGGCTCATCAAAAAGCAGAAAATTGGGATTACTTAAGAGCATGTGTACCAATTGAAGGCGTCGCTGTTCACCCCCTGATAAATCACAAATTTTTGTTTTTAAGACGCTAGATGGAAATAAAAATCTCTCCAAGAGCTTCGATGCTGACAATTCAGTTCCGTCATGCAATGTAATGCGTTCGCCAATTTCTTTGATGAGTTCGTAAAGGGTGAGTTCGGGGTTTGTAAAGGTGCGATGTTGGTCAAAATAGCCAAATACCGTGTTGATGCCGCGATCTATTTCGCCTGAATCTGGGTCCATACGACCTGAAATTAAATTTAAAAGCGTTGTTTTTCCCGACCCATTTGGCCCTAACACCCCTATTTTTTCCTGATGTTTAAAGGTGTAGGAAAAATCTTTAATGAGCGGTTTGTCTTGGAAAGATTTGGAGATGTCTTTGAGTTCCAGTATTTTTTTACCCAATCTGCGGGCGGCGACGCCCAACTCAAAGGCCTCCTCTTGCTGAAGGCCTTCTCGATTTTGCATGGCCTCAATGCGCTGCTTGCGTGCTTTTTGTTTTGTGGATCTGGCCTTTGCCCCCCGCCTTAACCAGGCTAATTCCACTCTTAAGATGGATTGAATGGTGTCTTCTGCTTTTTGTTGGCTTAGCAGACGCTGCTCTTTTTGGGCTAAAAAGTCCTGGTAATTGCCCTTATATTGAAAAAGCTTCTTCTCGTCGATTTCGATCAATTTGGTGCAGATTTTATCTAAGAAGTATCGGTCATGCGTGACCATGAGTAAGGTACTGTCTGTTTTTTCGAGCTTATGTTCCAGCCAGGCAATGGTTTCAATGTCCAAGTGATTTGTGGGTTCGTCTAAAATTAAAAGATCTGTGTCTTCAAAGAAGAGTTGAGCTAAACTGACCTTTTTTAGCATACCGCCGGATAGCGTGCTCATCTTTTGATTTAAATGATGGATATTCAGCTCATTTAAAATGGCCGTGACTTTGGCTTCATAATCCCAGGCCTGATGGACGTCCATTTCCGCCATGATGGCGCCCAATTCATCGTGTAATGCCTCATCTTCCAAGCAGCGATGGTAGGCGGCAATCACTTTAGAGGTGGCCGTATTAGCACTGAACAAGTGATCTAAAATGGTATGCTCGGGTTTAAAGGTGGGCAGCTGGGGCAAATAGGTGATTTTGAGTCCTTTTTTGACAACAACGGTATCCGATACGCCCTTAGCATGGGCGATGATGTGGTTGAGAAGGGTGCTTTTTCCACAGCCATTCAGGCCTATCAAGGCCACTTTCTCCCCCTCTTCTATCCCAAATGAAATGTCTTGGAAGAGGGTTTTGGTGTTTTGCACACAGGTTAAATTTTTAACTGATAAAATAGACATGGGGAGTAGTATAGCATGGTTTGGAATTGGGGACTGTTGAGAAATGCCAAGTATTAGACGACGCGATCTGAGTGTGCCATACTATCCCCCATGAAACCCTATCGCATGGCCCTGTGGGCACTCGCTTTAATTCAATTTACGCATATCATGGATTTTATGATCCTGATGCCTTTGGGGCCTCAACTCATGCGCGTCTTTTCCCTTTCGCCGCAACAATTTGGCTTTTTAGTCTCTATTTATACCCTTACCGCCGCTGCCTCTGGCTTTTTTTCTTCTTTTATTGTGGACCGTTTTGACCGTAAAAAAACACTGCAAGTGATTTATGCCTTATTTTTAGTGGCCACTCTCAGCTGTGCCTTTGCCACAAGCTACTATTTTCTGCTGATTTCTCGATTCTTTTCCGGCGCCTTTGGCGGGATTTTGGCTAGCACGGTTCTGGCGATTGTGGGCGATCTTGTCCCTGTTCATGAGCGGGCCGGGGCCATGGGCTTTATCATGATTGGCTTTTCGTTGGCCTCTGTTTTTGGGGTCCCTTTTGGCCTTTATTTGGCGTCTCTTTATTCGTGGCATGTACCCTTTATTTTTCTGTCGCTTTGTGGGATTGCCGTTTTTACCGCTATTATGGTCTTTATCCCCCCTATTTCTGGCCATCTTGACCATCAAAGCACCTTTAAATCCGCGCTTAAAACCTTTAGGAGCTTTTTTAAGGTGAAACGCACAAGAGCTGCTTTGGCTCTTACCTTTACCATGACCTTGGGTCAATTTGCCATCATTCCCTTTATCAGCCCTTACATGGTGTTTAATGTGGGCTTTACGGAAAAACAACTGTCACTTATTTATATTTTGGGTGGCCTGGCCTCTGTGATTGCCTCACCTTTGGTAGGGAAAATTGCCGATAAAGCGGGTCATGCCAAAGTGTTCCGAATCGCAGCTGTGTGTTCCATTATTCCCATGATGGCCATTACGACGTTGGGACATGTAGGCCTTGCTGTGGCGCTTTTCTTTACGACTTGCTTTTTTATTGTGGTGTCGGGACGCATTGTGCCCGCTATGGCTCTTATTTCATCTGCGGTAACGCCTCAACACCGCGGAGCTTTTATGGGTATTAACTCCTGTGTGCAACAGCTTACCGCTGGACTGGCCTCTATACTGGCGGCGCGTATTATTGTTCAAAATAGCGCCGGTGCTCTGACGCATTATTCTACCATTGGAATTTTAGCCTCTATTACGTCTTTGGTGGCCGTTGTTTTGGTCGGTTACGTTAAAGAGATCGCTTAATCAGACGTTGTTTTAGATAAAATAAGGTGCCCACTGCTGCGTAGGCAAACACAAAGCGCCCCAGCACTAAGATCATCATATTTCCGCCCATCATAACGCCTAACATGGAATCTTCAAAAATACTGTGACAGAGGTTTAAAAAGGCCAATGAAAAGAAAATCTCTTCGCTGGTTAAATGGCCTTGACTGGCCTCTCTAATAATTAATGCACCTCCGTACACCAAGCCCAAGACCATGCCAATGACGGTTAAGGGGATGACACGTTCTGAAATCCCGATTTTTCCCAGTATGGGCCGTAAAAGCCACTCTAAGGCATGGGTTATTTTTAAGCGGCGGAAGAGCCTCATCATGAGCATGAGCCCCATTAAAATGAGCCCTATTTTACCTAAAATGCCGAACTGCGCCACTGCCCAGGCTGCTAAAGTGTGGGCCTGAGGCTCGGGTTTAAAGACCACGTGGGCAGGTGTTTGGAATACGCCTAAATAGGTGCAGGCCAGATGAACCAGAATGCCAAACAGGAGCATCCCCCCTAAACGCCATAGGAGAGACACCCAAACCGAAACGCCTGCTTTTTTGGCGACCTGTAATTCGATGGGAAGGGTATGGGCGGCGAGCATCATGCCGGACAAGGTGGTGGCTTGGGCCACGCTGAGGGGCAAGGATAGGGTGTTCCAGGCGATCATGCCAGCGTACATGCTGGTGAGTGCGGTTGTGGTGACGACGATACTGGCATCTGCTGGTAAGCCCAGGTAACTCATGAGGGGAGCAAAAAAGGCGCCTATTTGAGGGATAATTGAGGTATATGTAATGAGTTTTAAAACGATCATGACCGGAATAATCATCTTTAAAACGGTGGTGTAGGTGTGTAGGAAATCGCTTAAAAACAGACGCAGTTTAGATAGAATTCTGAGATGCATAATACCCCCAGGGTTTTGGGGGTAGTTTAGCATTTAAACCTGCTAGGGCACTAGCCTTCTGAGTGATTCTGAATGCTCCATTTAAAACCAATCATCCGCATCTACTGATTCGTCGTCGTCCGTAAAATCGCTAGCTCTAGAACTCATAGAACTGGATCGTCTGCTTCTGGGTGTAATAACACGTTCACCACCAGTCTCTAAATCAAATTTTTCGTCTTGAGCGTCGCCCTCCTTGCTGCGGGGACTTTCCTGGGAGGGAACGGCTAAAGCTACTGTGTGAGTAGAATCAGATGCCGCGGTGGCAAATTTTTTTACCTCAGGATTATTATGACCAGATTGAACACAGGTGCCTATAAAATATTCCTTATGGGTTGTATTATCCTTCAAGTGGTCAGGTTTTGATTTACCAAAATTTCGTATCGAACTATGGAGCTCGCCAACTAATACCTCTTCTGAATCCTTATTTTTAAAGACAAAGGTATCAAATTGGCTGTGGGAGCCTATTGCACCGGCGGGGATATTATTACCATCTCCCCAACCTTGAACGCCTAAGAAGATAATATCGCCTGAATCTACTTTGGCTTTTAATGCCGTTAATTCTTTTACTCTAGCTTCTAGACGTGCTTTTGTAGCTTCTGTATGTTTTTTAGTTAGCCGCGCTTGTGTTTTTGCTATGGCTGCGTCTAAAGATTTCTTTCCTTCATCGCCTGAAAATGGTTTCGATAAAGCACCTACACGGGCCTCATAGCTACTATCTTTAAATTCCTTCACTATACTCCCGTCTGAGCTCACCGTGCTTGCCGATGAGTATCGACGATAAGAGCTAATAGCAGCCCCCCCCCCCCGTCTGAGCTCACCGTGCTTGCCCATGAGCATCGACGAGAAGAGCCAATTTGTGTACTACCTACATATCCTCTTGTACTCATTCGCATTTCCCCCTTTTCCTAATTTTATAAAGCTCTTATTCCCAGTTTTTATCTTATTTAAACCCATTAATTTTCTGGCCGCCTGTCGCCTCTTTTGATATGATGGGGGTCTATCTATTAAGGAGGGTCTTATTTTATGTCTAACCAGAATCCCGCAACCATTTATTACACTCAAGTGGATGAAGCGCCAGCGCTGGCTACCTATTCACTCCTGCCTATTTTGCAGGCCTTTACCCAAAGCGCTGGCATTGCCTTTGAACTGAAAGATATCTCCCTTTCCGGTCGGATTTTAGCGGCCTTTTCAGACCGCCTCCCCGCAGGTCAACAGCAAGAAGATGCCCTTGCCCTCTTGGGCGAATTGGCCAAACAACCAGACGCCAATATTATTAAACTGCCCAATATTAGCGCCTCTATTCCTCAACTCAAAGCCGCTATTTTAGAACTTCAAACGCAGGGCTATGCCATTCCTGACTACCCCGAAACACCTCAAACCGACTCTGAAACAACTATCAAAGGCCGGTATGCCAAGGTTTTGGGCAGTGCCGTTAACCCGGTTCTGAGAGAAGGTAACTCCGACAGACGGGCACCCAAAGCCGTTAAGGCCTACGCTCAAAAAAATCCCCACCGCATGGGTGCTTGGAGCAGGGATTCCAAAACCCATGTGGCCTCTATGTCTGAGGGGGATTTTTACGGCAATGAACGCTCGGTTACGGTTCCTGCTGCGACAACGGTTCGCATTGAATTTGTGGATGCGTCTGGTGCTGTCTCTGTCTTAAAAGATAGTTTTGGACTCTTGGCCGGCGAAATTATTGATGCCTCTTTTATGAGTCGCTCTCGACTGAGTGCCTTTTTGAAGGCCCAATTGGCAGATACTAAGGCCAACAACACCCTGTTTTCGCTTCATCTTAAAGCCACGATGATGAAAATCTCTGACCCTATTATGTTTGGCCAAGCCGTTCTTGCCTTTTTTGAGCCTGTTTTTACCCAATATAAGGCTCTTTTTGACCGATTGGGCGTGAATGCCAATAATGGCCTTCAAGATCTTTTAAATAAAATTGCTGGTCTTCCGGAGTCCGAACAGTCTGAGATTCAGGCTGCGCTTTCGGACTGTTACGCGAAAGGGCCTCAATTGGCCATGGTGAATTCCGATAAGGGCATTACGAATCTTCACGTTCCCAGCGACGTGATTATTGATGCCTCTATGCCGGCCATGATTCGCGATTCTGGCAAAATGTGGAATGCCTCGGGGGCACTTCAAGACACCAAAGCTGTGATTCCAGACCGCTGCTATGCTGGGGTTTACCAGGCCGTAATTGAGGATTGTAAAACTCACGGGGCCTTTGATCCGAAAACCATGGGAAGTGTCTCGAATGTGGGATTGATGGCTCAAAAAGCCGAGGAGTATGGCTCTCATGACAAAACCTTTCAGATGTCAGTACCTGGCACCATTTGTGTGGTGGATGCTTCGGGAGCGGTGCTGCTCTCTCATGCAGTTGAAACGGGCGATATTTGGCGCATGTGCCAAACCAAGGACAGCCCTATTCAAGACTGGGTGAAGTTGGCTGTAGAACGGGCTAAAATTACCCAAACACCCGCTGTTTTTTGGCTAGATGCGCAACGTGCCCATGATAGAGAGCTGATTCAAAAAGTTACGAAGGCGCTTAAAGGCTTTGAGACGACGGGCCTTGAGATTTCGATTTTATCGCCGGTGGAGGCCACTCTTTTTTCTCTCGCGCGCATCCGAAAAGGCCTAGATACCATTTCGGTGACCGGTAATGTGCTTCGCGATTACAATACAGATCTGTTTCCCATTTTAGAACTGGGGACCAGCGCCAAAATGCTGTCGATTGTGCCTTTGATGAATGGAGGCGGGCTTTTTGAAACAGGTGCGGGCGGCTCAGCACCGAAGCATGTTCAGCAGTTTCAAGAAGAAGGCCATTTGAGATGGGATTCTTTGGGGGAGTTTTTGGCTCTGGCGGCCTCTTTTGAACATTTGGCCCGTGTGACCGGTAATGCGAAGGCGCAGGTTTTTGCCGCTACTTTGGATGCAGCGACCAGCAGATTGTTGGATGAGGATCGATCACCGTCTCGGAATGTTGGGGAATTGGATAACAGAGGGACTCATTTTTACTTGGCCTTATATTGGGCTAAGGCGCTTGCTACCCAAACTGAAGATGTGGAACTTCAGGCGCATTTTAAAAGTCTCGCTGAGGCTTTAGATGCCAACCAAGCGCAGATTCTTTCTGAATTGAACAATGCTCAGGGACGGCCTGTGGATTTGGGGGGATATTATCATCCTAATCCTGAACTTACGCGAAAAGCCATGAGACCCAGCGAGACCTTTAATCGCTGCTTGGAAGCCTTAGAAGTCCGGGCTTACGCTTAACAAAATAGGAGCCTGGCTACCCTGTTCTCGAGGTAGCCAGACTTCTCCCTTATCTAAACAACTCCAAATCATTAAAGACTCGTTTGCTCCATAATGGTTCTAAGCACTTTTTATTCTATAGGTTTAGATTCTGTTAAACTTCTCAACACCCCGGATTGAATATTTTTTAGTTCTTCAATCTCAGTTTGGACCTCTTCTACGCTCTCTTTTATTACAGAGGATTTGGGCATGCCACGTTTGTGGAGTTCATCCTGCATTTGAATACACTTGATTTGCGCTTGTCTATTACGAATTTCATCCACAAGAACGAACGGGTCCGCCTTTGTAGGGCGCTTTGTACTGACACCTTCTAAAAAATCTTTTAAGTGTTGAATAGTATTCAGTATTTTAAGACGCTTGACTTTATAGCCTTCTGTATCTCGAATCGTGTGTGGATCAATAGGTAATCCGAGACTGGTTCTATATACCGCCTCAATGGCAGCAAAGTCTCGTTGAATCTCTACCATTGTATTTGAAATCTCTGAAAGATCTTGAACATGAGATGCTACAGTGGCCGCAGAGTATGTCATTCTTGCAACATGTAATTGAATTTCAAGAGATTTTAAAGGTTTAAAAGTACTGGAGATACGCTCGAAATGTTCAGCAACGGTCGTTTGATCAACTACACTGGCCGTAGGGGTGCCCGTTTTTACACTTTTAAAGACCTCATTAATTCCACGAAGCGCTTTTAGTTCTGAATCACTATATTGTCGTACTAAACCTATTCCCCTGGGGATCACTCGTGATAAGCCAAGCCTTGGCATAGATAGCATAAATATAAAACCTCTTTTAGTTGATATTAAATTATAATGAATTAACTATTCTACAAGAAAAAGTGCCACTAGGCTCCTTTTATTTTTAAAAGAAAAACTCAGTATTTCCAATTCCTAATACGAGCCCTTCTACACGGCCGCCTAAAGTGTCAGGTTCTAGCCCCGCTTTTATTTTTTCTAAACGGTCTGCCACTTTTAAAAGAGGATTATCTGCGTCCGCAACTTTTGGAAAAACAACAGATTCCCCGCCATCCGACATATCCACAC
Source organism: uncultured Rickettsiales bacterium (assembly GCA_964539135.1). GTDB lineage: Bacteria > Margulisbacteria > Marinamargulisbacteria > CAZIFG01 > CAZIFG01. Next base: position 123,446 of record CAZIFG010000003.1, on the reverse strand, counting down.
GCGTGATTTTAGTACGACCACCTGCAGCTGTTCCTGCTAAATGAATGACTTGAACCTCCATATTGGCCAGCGCTTCTGCCGAAAAATCACGCAATCTCTGACGCAAGGGCTCTTCCATCCCTTTTAAGGGGGCTTTTCCCAAAACAACATCTAAGGGTAGGGGGGCCGATATGGCGGGAATGCCCTCTTGATTTAAAAGCTCCAAAAGCGACGTTGACGTGCATCCATTTAAATTTCCAGGCGCTTCGGGTCGAATGACCAAATACTCCCCTGTTGTTCTGGATTTAAACAGCACCAGAGCATTGGAAGAGGAAGCTTCGCCGATCAACAGCTGCCCTTCTGCATTTCTAAAGGTAAAAAGAGCGTCGGTGTAGCCTCGCGTTTTAATCTCTTTCATAAACTTAAAGGGAACGCCATAATTCGCTCTATTTTTAAAGGTGCCTGGCGCTACAGGTGCGCCTGGCACCATTACAGAATCCTCCCAGGCTACAACTCGTGGTGCCGACAGTGCCAATACTTTTCCGCCCTCCGGTTTGGGCTCATAATAGGCCCTTACGGGTGTTGTGCGCACCGATAATTCGTAGGCCATATCAGGATTTAAATTGTTGCCCAAATGATTGGCCGTTGGCCATACATCCGTTCGAATGTAGACCGCTCCATCTGGATAGTCTTTAGGTGGCAAATAAGCCTTATTTTCTATGACCGCCGCCTTAATGGCTGCTTCAAACTGAGCAAACGGGATCTCAGGGATTCCAATGGCTTTTAAGCCCGCATTTAATCGTTCCCAATGAAACTTCATTCCGAAAACACGCGCGCCAATGCACTCTCCAGACGCATTATAAATGCCTGTGGCCTTCATGCCTTCAAACAGCCCATGGCTATATAAATCTTGAAAGGGCCCCACTTCTCTGTTTTGCAAGGGACTTACTGCTACAGACGATTCCCAGCTTTTAGTCTTGGGATCATACTGACAGGCTACCATACTTTTTGTAGGAATATAGCCAAAGCCCAGTGTAGACCAGGGGATGGTTTTAGGATCTGTAGGCGGAATAGGGGGGAGTTTGCCAGCTGTATGCACGGTTGTAATCGAAGGAGCTGCGCCTGATTCCGAAGATACCCATCGCATGTCTGAAGCCGATAAGCATCTGCCACCCCATACGCCTGAGACAACCCCTGCTACGAGCCCTGTTCTAGTAGGTAATATAGAGGGCTTCACCGCCACTCTTCCCAATACACTTGCAGCACCAGCAGAAACGCGTCCTAACATCCTACACTCCTTATTTATTTTGGATTTTTCTATGATGATCGTCTAAATTCCATCTTAATCTATTTTTAAGATTTGTAAAGATGCCGGTTTGCCCATTTTTTGCTATACTGGTGTTTGTGAAAAAATTAGAGGCTCTTTATATTATCGCTGTCTTTTTAAGCCTTTGCCCTCTTTCTATTCCAACTTATGCAGCCCCTCTACTCACCTGGCAACAGGCCAAAACTCAACTTAAATCTCAAAACATTAACTACAAACAGGCCGAGCTTTCTCTTGTTCAAATGCGTCTCAAAATAGACCTCTCACGCGCCGCCTATTACCCCCAATTGGGACTCAATTCCAGCGCAACCCTTCCCTTTCAAACGGACAAATCCCAGTCTTTTTCTGCTGGATTACAGCTGACTCAAAAACTGTTTCCCCTCCTGATCGGCCAACCTGAATCGGAATTGGCATTGGCTCAATACAATGCACAATTGTCACAATTTCAATTAAGCTCCGCTAGCTTAAGGAATGCCCTCACTACCGCTTTTTATCGCTATGAATATGCTGAAAGTGCCCTTACTTTGGCTCAAAAAGTTGCCAAACGACGTACCCAAACTGCTAGCCTTATTTATGCCCGATTTTTAGCAGGCAGGGAACATAAGGGCACCTATTTACGGGTCAAAGCGCAGGCCAACATGGCCGAGGTTGATGTCATCCAAGCTCGACTGGATCTGGCCTTGGCAACCACCTCTATTTATAGACTTTTAAACCTTCACATTCCCACATCTATTGACATTACAAGCCCTCCGAAATCTAAACCCACCGCGTTGCCTCCTGACTTTGCAACGCTGGCACGGTCTACGCCTACTTATTTGAATGCCCAGGCTCTTCTACAGGCCGCTTTGGCCAATCAAAAACTGGCACGGTATGCCTATTATCCACAACTGAATGCCAGCATTTTGGCCGATAATACCTGGACGGAACCCGTTAAAACCCCTGTGGATACGGTGTCTGGACGTTTGACACTTACGCTTCCTCTTTTTCTAGGTGGCAAAAAAAAAGCTGATCTTCGCTATACTCAAAAGGCAGTGGAATGGGCGGAATTGGCGCTTCAAAATGCAGAGTGGGATGCCCATATTGCGCTTCAAAGTGCGTACAATACGGCCTTTGTGGCCTCAGAATCTTTGCGCGTTCAACGCGAGGTCGTTGAGGCTGCCCAAACACGAGCCTCTATCGCCCAGGCTCAATATACCGCCGGCCTTATTTCTTATGATACCTGGGACATTATTGAAAATGATGCCATCGCACAGGATAAGCTCCTTCTCATCAAAGAACGAGACGCTGGTGCCGCTATGGCAGATTATGAGCTCCAAACAGGAAAAGGATTGGATGAATGAAAAAAGCATTGTGGATCATTGGAAGTCTTAGTCTTGCCATTTTACTCTGGGTTGTCTTTAAACCTACAAGTCCTGAAGAAAAGCCGCTTTCAGAATTGGCCGCCAGACGCACCCTTCGTGTGACTGTTAGCAGTACGGGTACCGTCTTGCCTCATAATCGGGTTGAGATTAAATCACCGATTCCCGGTCGTGTTGAACAGGTAAATGTCGAAGAAGGCGCCTCTGTTAAAAAGGGTCAGATCTTAGCCTATTTAAGTTCAACAGAACGGACTGCCCTTCTAGATCTTGCTCATTCTCAAAGCCCCGCTGCTGTTAAAAAATGGGAAGGCCTGTATCGTCCTACTCCGCTGGTTTCTCCCATTTCTGGAATGGTCATTTCCCGTGCGGTTGAGCCTGGCCAAAGCGTCAGTGCCGCAGATCCTGTGGTGGTGCTTGCAGATACCTTAATTGTCAAAGCCTTGGTGGATGAAAGTGATATTGCCAAAGTCTCCCTTCAACAAAAAGTGACCCTTGAAGCAGATGCCTTCCCGGATATGCCCATTGAGGGGCGGGTAGACCATATCGCCTACGAAGCCCAACTTGTAAATAATGTTACCCTTTACGAAGTGGATATCACCCCGCTAAATGCCCCCTCCTTTTTTAAAAGTGGCATGTCTGTTAGCGCCGCTTTTTGGGTAACCGAGAAACAAAATGCCCTCTGTATTCCAGCTCCTTTTTTACAAGAGTCTGGACGGGGCCATACGCGAGTGATGACTGCTTATGACAAAGATAAACCTGTCTTTACTCGGGTCAAGGTCGGGCTTAGTGATGGTAAATTCGTCGAAATCTTAGAGGGGCTTCAAGACGGACAAGCAGTCTATATGCCAAAACCTAAACGACGTGAAAAACCTAAAAGCTCCCCCTTTACGCCTCAAAGGCCCCCTTCTTCCCGATCGATGGGGCGTTAAGAGGTCATCATGATACAACTGGATCATGTGTTTAAGACCTTTAGGATGGGCGACACGACGCTGCATGCCTTAAATGACGTGTCCTTAACTGTATCGGCGGGTGAATTTATTGCCATTATGGGCCCTTCTGGATCTGGAAAATCGACCTTAATGGGCATTCTAGGCCTTTTGGATCAGCCCAGTGCTGGCGTTTACGCGCTGTCCGGAAAAGAAACCCAATCGCTCTCTCAAGATGAATTGGCGCAACTTCGATCTCTCTCTATTGGGTTTGTCTTTCAACAGTTTCATTTGCTCAAACGCACCTCGGCTTTTGACAATGTGTCTTTACCGGCGCTTTACACGTCTCCAAAACCTGATCCGTCTCGCGCTGCGATGCTTCTAAAACAGGTGGGCTTGGAGTCTCGCATGCACCATGTTCCCAGTGAACTTTCTGGCGGCCAGCAGCAGCGCGTGGCCATTGCCAGAGCCTTGATGAATGCGCCCCGTCTCATTTTAGCCGATGAACCCACAGGTAATTTAGATTCTAAAAGCCAACACGATATTATGGCCCTTTTGGAAGATCTCCACCGGTCTGGCATTACCATTATTTTAGTCACGCATGAAGAAGATGTCGCTCAACATGCAACCCGAATTATCCGCATGAAAGATGGTCAAATTGTTTCCGATTCTGCCCCAACGGCTGCCAGTCCAACACTGACATCTCCAGAGATGCCCATCCCTCAGCTTTCACGCTTTAACCCGCTTCGTACGCTGAGCAACCATGTTCAGGAAGCCTATAAATCTTTGATTTCCAATAAGCTGAGGACCCTGTTATCTGTATTGGGCATTTTGATTGGCGTTGCTGCTGTGATTACCATGTTGGCACTGGGTAAAGGCGCCCAGCAGGCCATTGAAGCGCAGTTGGCGTCTTTGGGCTCTAATTTATTGGTCCTTCGGCCTAGCCCTGCGCAAAGTGGCAGCGTGGGGTTAGAATCTGGGGCTGTTTCCAATCTGACCTTGGAAGACAGCGTTGCGCTTCGGGGCGTGTCTGCCGTTAAAGATATCTCGCCTTCTGTGAGTGGCCGTGCGCAAGTTGCCTTTGAAACCCAAAACACCAATACCCAACTTTCGGGCGTGGGATCGTCTTACGCTAAAATGCGAAATCGCATGCCAGAACTGGGCCGCTTTTTTACGCCCACAGAACAAACCACGCGAGCAAAAGTGGTGGTTTTAGGCACCACTGTGGCTAAAGCTCTTTTTCCAGATGGCCAAGAGGGCTATCGAAACCCTGTGGGCGAAAGCATTAAAATTAATCGCATTCGGTTTCAGGTGATTGGGGTTTTTGCTGAAAAGGGCAGTAGCTCCTTTCGAGATGAAGACGATGTCATTGTGATGCCTGTCACGACTGCTATGAAACGCGTTTTAGGGAAAGATTTTCTGTCGAATATTGATATTGAAGTTCAAAACCCCACTCAAATAGATGAGGCGCAAGATGACATTTTAGCCTTTATTTCTGCCCGACATCCTTCTGACTTTGAAATTCGCAATCTGTCTGAAATTCGTAAAACGCTGGCCAGTACCACTGAAACGCTTTCTGTTTTATTGGCCGTCATTGCGACTATTTCTCTTCTTGTCGGCGGCATTGGGATTATGAATATTATGCTGGTTACGGTTACCGAAAGGACCCGAGAAATTGGGCTTCGCAAGGCCATTGGGGCATTAAATGCAGATATTTTGGCTCAGTTTTTGATTGAAGCGATTTTTATCAGTTTAACAGGCGGCCTTTTGGGTGTGGCGCTTGGCTGTGGCATCAGTTGGGCACTGAGCAGTGCTGCCGGATGGTCAGCCATTTTGTCTTTAGGATCTTTGCTGTTGTCTTTGCTTTTTGCCCTGATTATCGGCATTGTTTTTGGCTTGTGGCCCGCTCAAAAAGCAGCTACGCTGAATCCTATTGATGCGCTGCGGTATGAATAAGGTTCTGGTTCTCTTATCTGTCAAAAACCCGCCCTACTTTCTTTATAATTTCAGATGCGCTTATTTTACTTTTATCTGAATCTGTAGATACCCATGTTTCCATGATTTGAATTACTTTCCTACACTTTTCTTTGAATGCCTCTATTCCTTCTTGATAGGCTACTGACTGTCTTATTTCGGATTTAAAACTTTCATGAAATGCTTTTGGTCCACCAAGACTCCAAACTTTTCTATGCTGTGGCAAAATTGCTCCCTCTAATTGGTTTAATAAGGATTCTAAATCGTTGATAGACTCTAATTCTCTTCTAAATGCTTCTATATGAATCTGCAAATCTTCTCTCGTATACTGTTTGTCCTTGGCCCCTTTTGTACCTGCAACCACATCTAAGGGTCTGGGTCCACTTCCTATAGAAACAGAAGAGGTATCACTGGCATCTAAATTTATATCCAGTGTGCGATCTGACTTTCCTTCTATTTCACTTACCCTTTTTTTTACAATACCTTCCAATGGATGTGGCGGCACTGAGGGTGCCATGGGTTCCCGAAGCGGTGAACGCACTGTTTCTGCTGCTTTTAATTCGGCCTCTCGTTTTAATTCCTCGGCTTCTTGTCGCCTTATAACCGCTTCGTCTCTGGCCTTCATACCTCTAAATTGAGATTGCAATTTTAAGGCCACTGTTTCTCGGGCTTGCGCTTCTTTTTCGGTCTGTGCGGTCTGAGCTGCAAGCGCTTCGTCTCTGAGTCTTCTGACTTCTTTTCTAGCGTTCATCCCCCGAATCCCTGCCTGCACACGCGTTGCGGCTTTGGTCTCTTTTTCTACCTGTGCGGCATGATCCGCCTGGGCTGCAAGCGCTGCGTCTCTGAGTGTTTTTACTTCTTTTCTGGCCTGCATTCCTTTGAATCCTGCTTGCAAGCGCGTCGCTGCCATGGCCTCTGTTTTGGCTTCTTCTCTTCGTGCCATGACCTCTGCTTTGGCATCTTTTAATTGCGTGAGCATCTCTTGAAGGCGTGCACTCACATCCTCTGGAATGTCTAATTCTTTTTTCACAAGATCTGCAACCTGTTCGGCTGATGTGGTTAAATCTGTCTCCATCTCATGCAAGGTGGTCATCACATCGGATTCCAACTCCCCTACAAAAGACTGTAAACTGGCATACATACTGCCTTTAATGCCACTTGATACGGTTGTCGCTAATCCTCTGGCAGCAACGTCTGTTTCGCCTTTAAAACTTTCCACCATGGCCTTTCCTGTTTGCGCTAAATCTGTTCCCACGCCTTTAAAGGTTGTGACCAGATCCTTTCCTGCTGATGTTACGACAGCCACGGTTGCTTTCACTTGACGCGGAATCTCTGATGCGACGGTTCTGACGTCTTGAACGGCCTTTTTATAGTCATTGCGTCTTAAAAATAAAGTCGTGGCCAATTTTAACTTTCCTAGCACGCCCGCCTGAGTAAAGTCCTCATACAACTGTCGCGTTTGGGCCGTTAAGGTTTTGATCTCCTTTTCAGTGTCTTCTATTTGCTGAACCAAGGCCTGATATTGTTGAATTTGTGCTTTTACCTCTGCGACATTTTTGTCTATTTCTTGAGCCACGGTGGATTTTAATGTGGATATCGATTGTAAAAAGGCCGCAATAGGATGTTCTTTCATGAGCGTCCCTAAAGTTGGTAGCGCCACATCCACGCCTTTTGAACTTAAGGTTTCTTCTAAGCGAGAATACTCTTGGTTAAAGGATGTCACAAGTTGCTCTAAATAGGTCATTTTTTGAATAACCGCTGGAGACATGAGCGTTTCTGCTATTTTTCGCCCTGAAAGTCCGTCTGCCCCTATCTCTGCTTTTAGATCCTTGATCTGTGCTGTGATTCGAGATTGAAGCGTTTCCAATTGTGCCGTTGTACTTAAAACTTCAGCTTTATCTGCTGCGGATAATCCCTCTGAAGCTGCTAAAACACCTTCAAATTGTATGGGTTCTGGTGTCTGATTTAAAAAGGCTTTTATGCCCTCTACCGCACCCGACTCCACAGCTTCCAGTAGTTTTTCTGGATAACTCGCTACTCTTGATTCTAGCGTCCCTACTAAACTTAAAACCCGTCCTTTAAGCGTGCTTAATGTTTCTCTTGCAATGGGAATGACACCCGATTCAATGGCCCCAAATTTTTCTTTGGCTGTTTTAACGCCTTTATCTAAGGCCAGATGCATTAAATCATGGAGTAGGGGGATTTTGAGCTCATGAGCCCTGTAAACTGAAACCACAACGCCTACTGTTAAGGCGCCTAATCCCACAAAACCTGCCACTGCTTTTGAACCTAAGAAAGAGAGTGTGGCTCTTGCTCTTGGCCAAGACGTTTTAACGGTGTCTACTTGTGCCGCAGATGCGGGTTTTGCACCAGATACCCTCAGTGTCGCTGCTGCATGCACTGAATCTGCCTTTGCCCCTTCGGGAACTGTTACAGAAGCCCCGCTGGCTGTACGCACCTCCTCTGCTTTTGCATCATCAGAGGCGGCTACAGGAACCGCACTGGGTGCAGCTACGGGTTTGCTCGAGGGACCGGTTAAGAGTTGTTCCAATTTTTTGAGTAGGGCTTCAAATTTTTCATGGGACAGATCTGCTAGGCGTTGGCCTTTGGCCTCTATTTTTGACTCCACATCCTCTAATCTGCTGCTCTTCCCAGCTTCTCCCGTTTCTACGGGAAGCGCTACATCCCCTGTTGTTGCTGGAGAGACGGCGACACTTGGATCTCCTGTTATCATCTGCATCTGGGTGATGACGTCATCCAAAGACCCCGTTCCCTTTTTATAGGCCGACATCGCCCCCACTAAAGACTGAAGATTTTGTTTGGCACGCTGGATCACACGCATGATTTTTCCTAAAGGTCCCGTTGCTTCTGTCATGATTTTTGTTGCGGCCTCTTTTGTTGCTGTGAAGGCCACTGTCACGACGCCTTGAATTTCGATTTGTACCGTTTTTAAAGCCCCGTCAATCACCGCCCCTAACTCTTCTGCGACTTGAGCGCTTGTATCTTTAACGACTGCTATTCCTTCTGATCTTAAACCGTCCACGGTTACTCGAGTGGCTCCGCTTAGATCTGTCTCTTTTACTGCTGTTCGAATGCCACTTAAATCTGTGCTTAACTGAGATTTTGTGTCGCTTAATAGTGCTTTTTGTTGAGACACTAAGTCCACTAAACTGCCTTTAAATGCCGCTACAGTTTGGGGCAATGCTTTGACATCTTGAACGTCTTTTTCAATTTTACGGCGCTGTCTTAAAAGAGATAAAAGCCCTAATCCGGACTGGATGACATTCACCGCTGTTGGATTTTTCATTGCCGTTCGAATGGTCTCAATCTCGCTCAAACAGGCCTTAACATCTTCCTCGACACGTCCTGCTAAATCTTCTATTTGATCGCGTGTTGACTGCAAGGTGTCTCTTAAACTTTGGATGAGGACTTTTTGTTGATGAATGGCTGTTACAATGGTGTGAACCGGTGCTTTTACGGCGCTTAATAGCGGCTCTAGATGGGATATCCCTTCTTTTACGGATGCTGGAAGCGCTGCTCCCTCCGCCTTTAAACTGGCAAATAAAGCGGTTCCGGCTGTCTCCAGTTTTTCTAATTGACTGACTATACCCTCTGGGGTCAGTCCCGAACTTAACAGGCCTTTTACATCTGATAATACCGCTTTAAAGGTCTGAACATTGTCGACTATCGCTCTATGCTCTTCACCTGAAAGTGTCTCTAAATCCGCTAATTTTCCATCAAAATTTCTTGTCAGTACAACCAATAATTGACCCGGAACATCGTGGACTAAGCGGAGAAGGGTTGTTTCGCTGCTTTTTAGTTGGTCCTCTATTTTTCCAATTGCTGCTTCGCCTTTAGCTCTTATATTGTCGGCTGAAAATGCCTCTTTAAATGCTTTTTCTTGTTGATCAATCTTCCCTTTTACGCCGCCTATTACTGTTCTTTCTAGGAATCCTTTTACAGATTGGACCCCAGAATGAACCAAATGATGTGCCGCATGCCATAGCCCATGAACCCCTGCATCTGTTCCCAACGACGCCACACTTAAGACGGCAATAACGGGAATGACCGAAAAGGTCAAAACGGTTCTCACGGGATGTGCTTTTGCCATGGCGCCTATCTCTGCAAATACCGTTTTTGTACGTTGCCAGGCACGCCCTATTTTTGACGTTTCAGCTGGTGTGGCGGGTGTTGCGCCTACTATACTGCTTTGTGCCGTCGCGTCTACAGCATCTAAATTAACCGTCGTGCTAGACTCCGCTTGAACGCTAACTGCAATAGCATCTGTGCCTACGGCATCTGTGTCTACGGCATCTGTTTCTGCTTTAGTTTCTCCTTTAGCTTCTCCTGTTGCGGGTGGCGTATCGTCTGTTAACATTGCTTCTAACCTTGCCATTAACTGCTGAAATTGTGTTGTCACCACTGCTTTTCCGCTTGCTGCAAAAGCCTCTGCTTTTACAGTGACACTGGATTTTGATGCTTCAGCATCCTTCGTCTCTACGTCTTCGCCATCTAAAATATCTTGCAAAACCAGAGCTGCGGCGTCCGAAGACCCTGTTCCGTCTTTCACGGCTTTGACAGCAGAAACCAAAGCTTCTCCTTTTTTTTCTGCATGCATCGCAGCTTTAACGCCTGTTGCTAAGGGACCTCCTGCTTCTTCCATGACTTGGGTAATCGCTGATTTTGTAGATTGAAAGGCGACCATGGCTACCAACTGGACTTGTTGCTGTATCTTTGATTTTGCTTGATCCAAAACACCCCATACAGCATCTAAAACAGCGGTTTTTATCTCGCCCCCCACCTCCCTTCCTGCTGTGGCTAAAACGGCCCCTTCTGATCTCAGTGCTGTGCCGACTTCCCCTGAACTTAGGGTGCCATGTAGACTATTTATTTGTTCTTTTAAAGTTGAAAATGTCTCTGTGACCAGTTTTTGTTGAGATGTCACCAGTACTTTAAGTTGCGCTTTAAATTCGCTTGCTGTTTTGGGTAAATTTAAGGCGGCTGATAGGTTGGCTTTTATCTCATCTCGTTTTTTTAGTAATTTTAAAATGCCCCAACCGGCTTTAAGGATGCTTGCTAAGCTGGGATTTTTTACGGTCTCTCGAATGACTCCAATTTCTGCTAAACAGGCTTTCCCATCAGCTTCTACTTTTTCGGCTATTGCTTCTACTTTGGCCCGTGTTTCTTTTAAGGTTGATTTGAGATCTGCGATTAATTGTTCTTGTTGCTTTATTGCCTGCATCACTGTTGCAATGGGCGCCTTAATCTCTTCCACAACTTTCGATAGGGTACTTACGAGACCGTCTGAAAGGGGCAAGAGTCGTCCATCCGCCACTAAGTCCGCTACCGCTTTTTTTATCTCAGGATTTTTGCTTATGGCCTTAAAAATTGAGGTGCCTGCGGCACTTAAATCTTCCAATTTATCTCTAAATTCTGGACTGAATAAAAGAGTAGGGGCCTCCATTCCTTTTTCAAGCAGTGTTTTAAACGATTCGAATACGGCTTTAAACGCTTGGACATCTGCTTTAAACGTCTCTGGCGCCTCTGTTAAAACTGTGTCCAGTGTTCCCAACTGCTCCAAAATTTGAAACTTAGATTTCAAACCGTCACTGATAGCACCCATTAATTGTGACGGCACCTCTTTAACCAATTCAGTAATGGTCGCTCGGCTGCTTTCAATTTGAACGTCTATTTGTCCGAGTGCGGCCATCCCTTTTTCCTTTAAATTGTCGGCTGAAAAAGTAGTTTTAATGCTTTGTTCTTGCTTGTCCAAGGTGGTATGAATGACGCTTTTAGCGGCTTTACTTAAAACGACGGCTGTTCCGGCACCTGCTACCGCCGCATGAGCGAGTGTTGCCATAAGGCCATGGGCCACAAGACCAGCCACCAGAGGCGCTGCAACTCCATGTGTGACTCCAATGACTGCTGCACATAAAACTACTACCGCTATAATCTTGAGTGTTTTTTGATGGGTGTTATAACAAGACTTAAAAGAATTTGCTAAGCTCTTGAGCATACTCATAGTGTCCTTGCTTTTTGTGACAACTTGTTTGGTCTCTGCTGGAGAAGCTGCTTTTGTATCTCCTATTGCCGCTGTTGCAGCATCTGTTACGCCGCCACGTTTACTGTCTTCAACCTTTCCTCTCTGAACGGCCTGTTGGGAGGTACTTCGAACGCTTCCTGAATACCCACTTCCGGTTGCCAGCATCTTAATTTCCTATTTTAAATATAATTTTGCTTTTTCTGTTTCGAGCATGGAAAACGCAGACTGAATATATTCAATCAAAGAATTTAAATTTTCTAAGGGCATGGACTGGCCTCTATCTAACAATTCTACGGTGTTTAAATCCCACTTCATGTCCACACTGTTTTGGGCATTTTCTTTTTTGTAGATCATCTCGGATTTATTCAAAATGGCGAGAATGGTTTCCTTGGGCTTTAAGTCCACATTGGTAATAATCATTTCGAATACATTCTCTGGAAACATCCCTAAATAGGCCGCTTCCACCGATTCTAAATTGGATAACAAGGCTTCCCATGCAAGGGATGGATCCTCATCTAAGGGTGTCAATCCATTTGAAAACTGAGACATATCTAAGGTATTGAGTTTCACTGGGGCTTGCTTGTTCATAAAAAAACCTCTCTTATGACAATAGCTATACCCTTTATTTCTGGAAATTAAACCTTGATCCCTTTTTTTAGTTATAGGGTAATATGGACAATTTCAGAGGGTGAAAACAGCCGCATCGGCGGCCCCCACACCCCTGTCCCTGTTGTTGTAAAGATGTGACCCTTTTTGTAACGATGTAGCCCATGTGCATATTTTTGGTACCTAAGCTTGACTAAAAATCCAAGAGGGAAAATTTGGCCTTTATGACTATGCCCAGATAGTTGAAGATGGACCCCTGCCTCTACGGATTTTTTAAACCCTGTGGGCCTGTGTTTGAGGAAAATAACAAGACTGTCCTTTTCGTCACCATTCAGCTTCGGATGCGTGGATTTCCCTGAAATTTCATCTGGCACCCCTATAAATGTCAATCCTTGCGACTTTATTTGTTTGCCATCCATATAAGTAAAGCCTAAGGCCTCACAAAGGCCATAAAATAAGTGAATGCCTGTCATAAAATCATGATTTCCAGATACCGCCAATTTGCCTTCTTTGGCCTTTAAGCCGGCTAAGGCCGCCACATGTTCTGGGATTTTATCTGGATTAATGTCGATTAAATCTCCTGTAAAGACAATATAATCCGGTTCTAAGGCATTTACTTTTTCTACCAACTCTTTTACCCAACTTAACCGCGTGTGCGTTGATAAGTGAATGTCTGATAGATGTACAATCGTCACTCTTTTTTTCAGCGTGGAAAAAGGCTCTTTATGAGACAGATCTATTTTGACGACTTTTGGACCCAACTGATGCGTGATCAAGGCTAAAAGACTGAGCGCTGCCCCCGTTATTAAACACCATACTACCGTTAAATGGGGTGGCGTTCCTAAATAAATCCCCATATACCCCACACTGATGACGCCCAAAAAAATGGTATAAGAGCCTATCATGATGGACCCAATTAAATAGGGCCACTTCCAATCCAAATAACGACGCAAAAGTTCTGCCATTAAAAATAAAGGGATAATCGACCATAAGGCCACTTGCAACTCACCCAGATGTGCCGCTAAGGTGCCGCCCATTTTGGACACAAAATGCCCGACATAATAGGCCCCTGTAATGGCCATGAGTTGCAAAATTCCCATAAAAATCAGGAGTCTTAGTTTCATGACCCTGATTTTAGCATATATTGACAGGCAATGCGCGATCTTCTTTACTGTTTCTATGAACACAACACATACTTTTGTCATCGGCGGCGGTGCGGCTGGTTTTTTTTCTGCTATTCATACGAAACTTGCCCATCCCAAACGTACGGTGGTTATTCTTGAAAAAAGCAGTGACCTTCTATCCAAAGTTAAACTTTCCGGCGGCGGCCGCTGTAATGTCACACATGCCTGCTTCGACCCTAAAGACCTTTGCGAATTTTATCCCCGTGGCGCTCAAGAATTGAGAGGCCCCTTTCACACCTTTCAACCTCAAGACACAATGGATTGGTTTGAATCCAGAGGGGTCCCGCTTAAAATAGAATCCGATGGCCGAGTTTTCCCCGTTTCAGACCGCGCTTCTGATATTAGCGACTGTCTCTTAAAAACAGCCTCAGATCTTGACATTAAGATTTGGACAGGCTGTACCGTCACAACCCTTACCCGACACACGACTGGCTTTGACCTCTCTTTCTCAGATGGCCAAACGCTTCATGCTGAAAAAGTGGTTTTAGCGACGGGCAGCAATCGCTCGGGATATGCCCTTGCCGCAGCACTTGGACACCGCATCGAAACGCCTGTCCCCTCTTTATTTACCTTTATGATTCCCGATAAACGCCTCCATCTTCTGAGTGGTCTTTCGGTGCCCACGGTTGAAGCCTGGCTGTCTCATGCGCCTAAAAAAACGCAAAAGGGGCCGCTTCTCATCACCCATTGGGGACTGAGTGGGCCTTGTGTCATTAAACTGTCCGCCTGGCAGGCTCGCGATCTTTATGAGTCTGGCTATAAAGCCTCGCTTTGTATTCGATTTTTGTCTCACCTGGAGATAGACGATATCCGTGAGCGCCTGCTCTATTTTCAAGCCCATAATGCCCGAAAAAAAATCGTCACCCAATCACCCTTTCCGGAAATCCCGCAACGCCTCTGGGCTTATCTTCTGGAGCGCCTTCACATGAACGATCAACAGACTTGGGAACACCTAAACCCCACTCATTTGACAGCGCTCACCTCTGAGTTAAACGTCAGCACCTACCCCATTTCTGGGAAGGGCGTTTTTAAAGAGGAATTTGTCACCTGCGGTGGCGTTTCTTTAAAGGAGGTTAACTTCAAAACCATGGAAAGCAAGGCCTGTCCCGGGCTTTACATTATCGGTGAACTCTTGAATATTGATGGGGTAACGGGTGGCTTTAATTTTCAAAATGCCTGGACCACCGGCTATCTTTCAGGACAAGGGTAGGGAAGGCTATGCCTCACTGTGTGATTGAACTTGCAGCAGAACTGTCGGCATACAAAGCCCCTCTTTTAGACTGTATTTTTGAGACTCTCTCTCTGAGTGGTCTTTTTAAACCTGAAGATATTAAGGCTAGGGTTCTGTCTTATGACACCTACAAAGTCGGGCTGTCGGATCATCGCTTTATTCACGTTATCCTGTCTATTTTAGAGGGTCGCACGTCTGCTCAAAAAGTAGCGTTAAGCCAAGCCGTTCACACGCGTATTTTGGCATTTTTTGCTACCCACAACGGTCTTTCTATCACCGTCACCGTTGTAGACATGGATCGAGATAGCTATCAAAAATTAAGCTTATTATAGAATCTTCACATTATATCCATTTTATATTTTTAATCTTTCTATGTTTATTTTATATTTATTCTGGGCATTACCTGCTTTGTAGTATACATCTAAAATAAGGGGATTTTGAAATGCAGACAACTTCAGGATCGTTTTTACCGCATATAAGACGCGCTCACCTTTTGAAGGAGGCTAAGGCATTTTCTAGCTCAACATCGTCTTTACCTTCTATACAGAGAGGTCCTGTTTCCGATTTCAAGGAGACTCAGGGCTCGTCAACACACTTTCCAACTATCAACAGGCCCTCCCTCCCTGGTACTTCAGTGGATCATCAACCAAATTCTACACCAAAATCTGTTTTGCGTCTTTCTCATTCAGGCGTTAGCCCTATGCCTACTGCAGACGCAAAACGCGTTTCGGTTGGAGAAGGGGAATCTCAGCTCAGAGGCACCATTCAATTTGTTCCAGCACATACTTCCCCTCCCACCCCTGCAAGGTCTAAATCTGTATCTACCACACCTTCTAATTCCGCTAAACCCAGTGGACCTTCACTGGAAGCTAAACCTAAACCTCTGGATATCTCTCCTTTTGCAAGAGTCTCTCGAGCAGAAGTTATAGACGAAGTTCCTGAAGAGCTTGATCCAGCAGAAGCATCCCCAACTCCCTCTTCTAAAAATACAACGGATGTTCCTTTTTCAGATGTTGAAGATTTAACTGAGCCCCTCACCGTGAGATCTGAACCTGAAGCTCAGGAAGTAGATGAAGATTTAGGCGTTACTTCTGATCTTGAGGAAGTGGATGAAAAAGAACGTTATGAAGATGATTTTGAATATGAAGATGATTTTGAACCCGATGATGAAACAGGAGCGCCTGATAAAGCCCCTAACTCACGGCTATCCACAGCATCCTCTGTCACTATATCTGGAGCTGCGTCTCCTCGAGGAACTACCCCCCCTCCCCCTGCAGACGACTATTCTGAACGTAAAGATCATACACCAAAAGTTTCTGATACGCCCCCTGCCTCACGGACTGAATCTACACCTCCTAAAGAATTTCTTTCTGCTGGGTTTCACGATGGTAAAGTATGGGTTCCCAGTAATTATAAGTCACTGGTGCGCGTTTTTAGCGATTCCCTATCTAATCAGATAAAAAAGATCCCAACACTCGCCAAGCGTTTTAACTCTTTTATGAAAACGGATTCTGCACCCCCTAAAACAAAGGAGCCTCAAGCATGATATCTTCAGGATCGTTTTTACCGCATATAAGACGCGCTCACCTTTTGAAGGAGGCTAAGGCATTTTCTAGCTCAACATCGTCTTTACCTTCTATACAGAGAGGTCCTGTTTCCGATTTCAAGGAGACTCAGGGCTCGTCAACACACTTTCCAACTATCAACAGGCCCTCCCTCCCTGGTACTTCAGTGGATCATCAACCAAATTCTACACCAAAATCTGTTTTGCGTCTTTCTCATTCAGGCGTTAGCCCTATGCCTACTGCAGACGCAAAACGCGTTTCGGTTGGAGAAGGGGAATCTCAGCTCAGAGGCACCATTCAATTTGTTCCAGCACATACTTCCCCTCCCACCCCTGCAAGGTCTAAATCTGTATCTACCACACCTTCTAATTCCGCTAAACCCAGTGGACCTTCACTGGAAGCTAAACCTAAACCTCTGGATATCTCTCCTTTTGCAAGAGTCTCTCGAGCAGAAGTTATAGACGAAGTTCCTGAAGAGCTTGATCCAGCAGAAGCATCCCCAACTCCCTCTTCTAAAAATACAACGGATGTTCCTTTTTCAGATGTTGAAGATTTAACTGAGCCCCTCACCGTGAGATCTGAACCTGAAGCTCAGGAAGTAGATGAAGATTTAGGCGTTACTTCTGATCTTGAGGAAGTGGATGAAAAAGAACGTTATGAAGATGATTTTGAATATGAAGATGATTTTGAGCTGGAAGATTCATCTGATACAAAAGCAACTCCTCCTCCAACTCCCCGGGTTGAAGACATAATGAATGCCGGTCTTGGTATCACCTCAGCACCCCCAGCTGGGTCTAAACTGACGGAACCTAGTCCAGCGTCGCCTACTGCTCGGGAAACCGAACCTTCTAAACCTGGGAAATCCATTTCTAGCTCTACCCGCACTACTCCGAATGGTAGAAAAGTAACTTACTTTTCAGCGGCGGCTGGAAGACTTGGTAGAACAGATCATAATGGAAAGGCACTTCCATCTAAAGGAAAACCTGTTTCAGGTTCAGGCTTAGGGGCTTAATATAACGCATAAAAAAAGCCCACCGTTTTCAGGATTGAAAATGTGGCGGGCTTTTAAACATTCAAAAACAGGCTAACTTATTTCTTTTTAGCTACTTTTTTTACTGCTTTTTTAACTGTCTTTACTGCCTTTACTGCCTTTACTGGTTTTTTCTTTGTTTCTTTTTTTACCGTTTTTGTTTTTGTTTTTGTCATACGTCTCTCCTTGAATATTCAAATTTGGCAGATGCCTACTCTAAGTAAAGCGTATTTTTTTAAAAAATCAAGATTTTTTTTAACGGTTTTTATTTCAATTCTTCTAGAATTTTAGCTCTTAATGCATCCGAACTTGGCGAAGTTGTGGACCCAAAATAGGCGACCACAACGCCTTTTTTGTTCACAATAAATTTATTGAAGTTCCACGATACTTTTGATTTTATCGCTGGATTTGACTCCATTAAAAAACCATATAACGGATGAATCGGTGACTTTCTAACACTGATTTTTTCTGTCATAGGAAAGGATACTTTGTAAGTTGCACTGCAAAAGGCTTTAATGCTTTCCTCATCGCCCGGTTCTTGATTAAAATCATTCGAGGGTGCTCCTAATACCACTAAGCCCTTATCTTTAAATTCTGCATACAGGGCCTCTAATCCCTCATATTGACGCGTAAATCCACAGCGGCTTGCAGTATTGACTACCAGTACGACCTTGCCTTTATAAGCGGCTAAATTTAAGGGTTTTCCTTCTATGCTTTTAATGGGAATGTCGTAAAACGTAGACGGTGCCGCCGCCACTGCTACGGGCATCCATATCCCTACTATTAGGGTTAAAATAGTCTTTAACATTATAAACTCCTTTTTAAGATAAACTGTATCTCACTAAGACCGCTAAGACGTATCCTAAAATACTATAGGTTAGGGCCATTAACAATGGTAGTTTCCAATCTCCAGACTCTTTTTTGGCTACTGCTAACGTTGAAAAACACTGCATGGAAACCATAAAAAATACAATCAATCCCATACTGACAGCAGGCTCAAATACAGGCATTCCCCCTACAAACATGACGGCTAAAGCCGATACAAATACCTCTCTGGCGGCAAAGGAGAGTAAAATGGCCACCCCCACGCGCCAATCTACGCCCAAAGGTTCCCAAAGTGGTGTCATCCACTTGCCTAAAAAAATAGCATAAGAATGCTCTGGCGTTGGGAAATAGGTCAAGGCCCATAAGCCCAGACCCACCATCATGATTAAAGGCCCGGCTTTTTTAACGAATTCCATACTTTGATGGACTGCATAACGTATCACATCTCGCATAATAGGCATGCGCCATCTTGGCAATTCCAATTGAAAGCCAAGGCCTCTCTTTTCTTCTGGAATCCATTTCGATACAATCACAGAAAGGAGTGCCGCTAAGACAATACTCCCCATATAAATTCCTGTCATGATCAGCCCCCCAAAAAGAGGATCTCCCTTGACCAACATTCCAATTAAAAGGCCAAAGACCGGCAAACGGGCCGAACATTGCATGAGTGGAATGATAAACACGGTCATCCGCCGCTCCCGTTTTCCCGGAATGGTTCTCGCTGCCATCATGGCTGGAATGGCACAGGCAAATCCCGACAATAGAGGTACAAAACTCCGCCCATTTAAGCCTATCCAAGATAAAGGTCTATCCATTAAAGCGGCGCCTCTGGCTAAAAATCCTGAATTTTCCATCAGACCAATGAGGAAAAACAACATGGCAATTTGAGGCACAAAAACCATAAACGCCCCCACACTTTTTACCAGTCCATCCGCAAGCAATGCGCTCGCTATATACCCGGGATAGGCTACATGAATTTTATGGGCAAGCCCTTCAAATAGGACATTGAGAGCATCCATCAGCGGGGCCACCCCTGAAAAAATAGCCGCAAAAAAGAAGGTCATGATACCGCCAAAGCAAAAAAAACCCCAAATAGGATGTAAAATAATGCGATCCCAATCAAAGGAAGGTTCTGCTTTTTTTAAGCTTATCACCGATTCCGCAATCTCTTTGGCCCGATTAAACTGCGCACGAACGGTCTCTTTGTTTAAGGATTCTGGAAGCGCTATCTTTCCCATGGACAGTCGTGGCTTTAATAGGCCGTCTAAGGCCTCAGATATCCCTTCTCCAGATCTTGAATTAATGCTGAATACGGGTGTTCCTAACTGTTCTTGCAAGGCCTCTACATGGAGGGTCTTACCTTCTTTTTGGAGTAAATCAGGCATGGTCAAAATCACAACAGGCACAAGCCCGGCATCGATGAGCTGAAAATAAAGTACCAATTGCCGAGACAATTGAGATTGATCTAAAACCAATGCAATTTGATCGGGTAATTCTGAGGCCCCTGGACATATTTTTTGGATGGTATTCAAACAGGAAATGGTAATGGCCTCATCTTCTGAATGGGGCACTAAACTGGTAATTCCCGGAGTATCAATCACCACCCACTCCTCTTGGGACTGTTGTGAAGCGCCTATTTTGGTCATCTGCTGCGTTATCCTCGTCTTCAAGTCCTCATTTATACCGTATAAGGGCTTTCGGACGTGGGGGCCTTGCAGCTGATCCAAACGTAGGCATTTCGCAACAGTCCCCTCTTTTTGTTTCAAGGTGCCCACGGCACAGTCTACTGTTGAGCCGGGATAATTCACGGTTTTATAATGCGAAGAGGTTAGACGATTAAAAAGGGTGGTTTTTCCCGAATTTTGATGGCCAATTAACAGTAAGGTCCGCCTCATTACTGATAGGACACCTGAATGTTTTTAGCATCTTCACGCCGAATGGCGAATTTTGTGTCCCGCATGGAAATTAAAACAGGCCCCCCAAAGGCCAACTGACACTCTACCGTCACGCAGGTTCCGGGAAAACATCCCAATTCGTGAAAGCGATGATTACAGGCCTCACTCCCTTTAAGCGCTGTCACCACTACGGTTTCATGGGCGGGTACTTCTAATAGTGTTTTGGTGCTCATTTTTTTACCTTCCTTATCACATCATAAACTTCTAAACCACTCATCAACGCCAGACTTCCTGCAAAAAGCCCATTGGATACGATGACAAGACCAGCCGCCCATGGAGAGACATACGTTACCAGCCAAGGCCCGATTAAAACACCTGCCAAACTGATGGCTGCTATTCCGATGAGGCTCATGATGAGACCTCGAGAACAGGCCGTCATGAGCATTAAATGCGCAATGATTAAAAATAAAACGCCCATGCCAAGGGCATGAAAATGCGTCACTTCTAAGAGCTCGATCTTTGTTTTAGGATAGGTATACAGGCCATCCCCTCTATAATATGCCGCCACTTGTTCTGGATAGAGCCCCGCCTTTTGAATGCCCAAATAAAGCCCGCTAGCCATTCCCCATGCCGCAAAAAAGACAAAGGCCATGAAAATCAACTTCATGGGAAAGGGCAGTGCCGCTAATCTAGACTGTGATGGTGTGAATACTCTCATTTTATGCCCTTTTCTATTCCTATTTTATACAATAAAACAGCCTTTTTAGACGCCGCTGCTGTTGCTCTTACCGATAAGGTTGCGCCTGTAATCCCATCTATATCTCGCCCTATACAAAAGAGATCTTTGAGGGATTTCGCTTTAAATTGATCTAAAAATTTTGAGTTTTGAATCTCGCCGCCCACACTTTCTCTATATGCCAACACCTTTGTTCGTCGAATACTCCCTTCAGGATTTAAACTCACTAAGAAGGTAATCGGCTGATGTTTTCCGATGATGTTATCAATCAGAATGTAGCCAAGTATGACATCCTTTTTTAAAACCTTAAATAGGGTATATTCGCGGTCTGCTGGACTCCTCACTTGTTTTGAAAGATCAGCTCTCTCTGATTTTGAAAGCGTTACTTTTATGGGCATAATTGCGGTTGTCTCTGAAAATTCTTGATAAATAGGGTCCTTCCATAACGCAAGAATCTCTTCCCCTGCATAGGCAGAAGAAGAGACCATGATGCAAATGATTAAAATCCAGAGGTGTTTCACTTTATTTTGGTAACATAAATCCAATAATCCAGCGAACTTCTACATCATCGATTTGCTTCATATCCGATACCCGTTTAAGTGCTGTTAAGATGGTGAACCAATTGCTGGATTCATGTTGAATCACCGGACCTAAAAAGACGGATCGGTTGCTTAAGTCTGTTCTTCCCTCAACACCCACATGCCATCTGGGCGTTATTTTATACGATGCTCCACCTGTGAATTTTACTTTTGTTTTTACATCTGTTCTATTTCCTTCAAACTCTAATTCTTGTTCATATACAATATTGGTGGAAAAATTCCAATCTTGTCTGCGGTGCGTTAAAATAAGCTTTTCTTCAAACTCCATCACACCTTCTTCTGCAGTTAACTCCCCATAAAACATGACACCTAGAGGATTGGTATTGGGACTTAACACCATATATTTCCACTCTGAGGATATCCCTTCTAGCTTTCCACTTTTCTCGCCATCTTTATTCTCAAATTTTGAATTTAGATACAAGGCTGTTGTTAAACGATCTGTAAGCCCATACTCCAATTCTTGTCTGAGTTCCCATTTTTGGGTTTTCTTGTCATTATTTGTCTTTTGCGTGGCATAAGATTCCACTTCCCATCTGCCTTTAGGTAAAATACTGTCCGCGTCGTAACTATAACTAAAATGACGTTGATCTGCCTGTATGCCTTGTGCGAGGCCCAGTCCAGCTACTAGGCTTGTTATAATGATTGCTTTTAGAGATTTCATGTTGTCTTCTTTTCTCCATCTTTGGACTGTTGCGAAAGGCCTATTTTGGCCATCTGCTGTGTTATCCTCGTCCTCAAGTCCTCATTTATGATAAATAAGGGCTTTCGAACTCGGAATGCCTTGCAGCTAATCCAAACCTAGGCGTTTCGCAACAGTCCCATTTTTAATTCTGAGACTCAGTATCTGATACTCAGTCTCAGGATATTACGATATCCCTTTGAGGGTGTCAATAGAAAAAAACGTATAGAATTGGGGACTGTTGTGAAACGCCTATTTTGGCCATCTGCTGCGTTATCCTCGTCCTCAAGTCCTCATTTATTACATATAAGGGCTTTCGGTCTCGGAATGCCTTGTATATAATCCAAACCTAGGCATTTCGCAACAGTCCCAATTTATAAATTTAGTTGGTTATTTTCCGACACAGAATTTCTATTTCTGATGGCAAGAGCCTGTCTAAAATGCCTTGAATTTCCGTTTGAACGTGAGCGACTATGTCTTGTCCGTCTTGCAAGGTGTTCGCATGGTTGTATGTTTGACATAACGTGTCCCAACTCTCTTTGATCTCTGATTCTAATCCTATACCCACTTCTGATCCTTGGAGTACTGTTAAAAGCTCATAACACTCCCATATAAACTCTGTTACATTGCAAGGCTCCCCATTTCTGTTTATCACGATTCCTAACTCATCCGGGCTGGGTGTAGGTTTAAAATTGTGATCATTCATGTACGTTAAGGCCGTTTCGGCCATCTTTTTATAGATCGTCTGCAATGTGATTAAAATAGAGGATAAGGATTCTCCAGAATCTTCACAGACAAGCTCCTGTGTTAACGCTGGAATCCGAGACTCCATTTTTTTGAATCCATAGGTGGCAACTAATCCTTCTACGATCCCTTTCGCGTCAGCGCGCTTTGTCGTGAGTTTTTTATCGCCTAAATCTATTTCAATATAAATCCCAACACAACAGGATTGTGTGCTTGAATCTCCATTGTCGTCTCTTAAGGGTTCAAAATGACCGTATCGTATCTTCATGTTTGGGGGATCCATGATTTGTGTGAGTTGCCAGCCCAATCCCGTTAAAGCCCCAGACTTAAACGTTCCAATTAAGGTATAAACAGCATCTTTTGTAAAAATTTGATTTTGCCCCTCTAAAGCGTCCTCTTTAAACATGCCTTCATAGGTTAGAGAAAGGTCTCCTTCTGCTGTAAAAGCTGAAAATCGCCCCTTTCCTTCTGGCCTTTTTTTTTCAGGGTCTAATCCTCCAAGATAGGATCCACTGTATCCACAATACTTTAAGGAAATAGACCAAGCCTCAATATCTTTTTTAGAAATAATCTTTAAAAAAACCATTTTACCTCTTCCTATTTGTGCAATTTTTAAATTTAATTATACGATAACCCTTTTGAATAGCATTTATTTTATCATTTATAAATGTTCTTCTCAATTTAAAATAAGAAAGGATTTTTTATGCAGCCTTTTCAAGATTCTACTAGAGTAACGCCCTCATTGAAACTCACTCCTCCAGGAACTCTTCAGGATAATCGCAATCATATCTCATGGACATGGAGACGCACACTTAAAAGAGATGTTAAAGGTGAGCTCGCTACAATAAACTTTGAAGGTCTTTCTCCTTATGAGACAGGGGATGGTTTTTCGAGATCTCCCAGAGCCAAAACGGATTCTCCTGTACCTCCCACCTTACGTCGTCCGCAACCGCTTTATCTTACCGTTCCGGCTGGTCCCCAACCTGAAATGCTGCAACTTTCTCCCCCTAAGCCTGCACCTCTTCCTCCAACACTTTCCCCCTTTGATGTGCCTGAACTTGTAGCTGCGCCCCCTCTTGTCATTTCGGAGATACCAGAGGCCACAGCGCCTTCTATTCCACCTCTTACCACCCCTCGCACCTCTCGGCTTCGCGCCTATGCACCGCATGTTCTTCCAGACGCTCTAGATGTAAGGCCTTTAATCTATCTTAAAGATGCCCTGATTGTAAAAGTCAAGGGCCGTGGCGATATCCCTGAGCAGGATCAAGTTCAAGCTGTATCTAGAGCCTTTACGAGAGGATTATGGCCCAATAGAGCCCCTCTTACCGCGTTTCAAGCGCTTAAGTTAGATACAGCGCTCACTGAGATGGACCTCCTTACTCGGGCAGCTGAACTCTCTATACAAACATTTGAAGAAACTCAAACCGATTTTTTAGCTCAGGATCGTAAAGCCGGACACACTCTTCAAAAGATTTACATCCATCTTCAAGATCAGTATATCGCTGAGTCCAAAGCGCTCTTGGCCCAGCAGCATGCTGATCCAATGTCTTCTGTGGCGGCTTATCACTCTACTCTTGAGGCCTGGATCTCTGATCAACGCCCTCAGGCGTTACTGGAACACCGTCAGACGCTTATCGCGGAGCACAGGACTGCCGTTCAGTATCGCAATTCGCTCTACACCGAAATTGTTCCTCTCTCTCACTCTCGAGAGAAGCTATTTAAGGCAACGCTATCTGCAACTCAGGAGATTCAAGAACAATTACAACTCACCCATTCTCAACTTATTATGAGACAAGCGAACCTTTGTACGGCGATTAAATCAAATCGAGATGAACATGGACGCCTTACGGATAAACCGACGGCAGAGGCTCTTTCTATCTACAAGGGCCATGAATCCACTCTCGTTGAATTGCATCGGGTTCAAGGGGAGCAAATTGCCGCCTTATCGGCCAAAATTGTCGCTCTGAATCAAAAGCTTCAAGCTGAAAAACGTGAGCATGATAGGGCCCAAGCCAAACTTGATCGTCAGATCCAGGAAACCCATCAGCGCTTAGAAGCGCTAGATCTCCGTCTTCAAGACCTTGAATCTCAAATTTCCACTTCTACAGCCAGCATTAATCAGAGCACTTTATCTACAACACAAGAGGCACAAAAGGCACTGGATGCTCATGTTAGTGCGTATCTTTCTGTACCGTCTACACATGGTCCTGAGCTAGAGGCTCTTTCTCAACTCTTTCAAACCAAAATGAATGTTGCAACCGCCGACTATCTAGCCACTCAAGAACGCTTCCAAGCAAGATTACTTGAGCATCGTAGAATCGCAAAAGACGCTATCACGCGTTTAAATGACGCTCAGCATCGCCTTATGGCACCTTATGATGCTGTTATGAATCCTCCCGTACTTGGAGGCGTTCCCTTTGTAAAACCAGCTCATGCCGATTTCATGGTTCAATATACTCGATTCCTTTCTGAAAAAACGACTCATTCTAAGGCAGGTCATCAAGTTACCTCTGTCTGCTTGTCTGATGCAGACCGTCGTCATATAAAAGAAGCTCTTTCTGAAGGCACTGGACTTCCAGTGGCTACATTAGAGTCCCCCGCTCGTTTAAGCGGCCCTCTTTTAGAGGTGTTGGCCAATCCAACCCCTTCCTTTTTTGCTGAGATATCAACAAAGCCTGATTATGTTCAAGCCTTTTTATTTTTAACGACACATCGACCTGATTTATTTTCAGTAAAAGATAGTACTCAAATCAGCCAATTTATTAAAGAAAGTCGCTTAAAATTAGCCCCCTATTCTTCTCGTTTTATGGCATTTAAATCCTCGCTTGATTTACTTGCCCGCTTTACTATTGACCTTCGTTTATTCCATGATATTGATAGATCGGCTCTTAATGAGTTTAAAACAGGCACTGTTGAAAAACTTTTAATGACTGCCACAGCCCTCTATTTTTCACGAGCTGAGCGTAGCCTCGAAAAAGAGAATCTGGTTCGCGCGCTTTCAGATAAGGCTAAGTCTATTTATTCTCCTGATCGAACATAGGTTTATTAACAAAAAATAAACTTATTTTATATTTTATTTTTTTATTTTAATTTAGTATAATAGTGTCTCTATCATGCATAAATATATCGCTTCTCCACCTAGACATGTTGCCGCTTTATCTTTTCCAGGGCCTCATCTCTATTACTTTCAGCTTTTTGAAGGCTGCACAGGCCTTCCTGATGAGATTATGGCAGACAATGGCCGAGATCGAGATCGATATTCAGCTATTCAGGCACTGACTACCTCGCCTTATACACAGGCGGATATCCTTCGCACATTTCAAGGCCTTCCGTTTAAATCAGGGTATTATTCTCTTTTATCCCCTCAACATATGGGCTCTTCCAAGCGAGATAAACTGTTTTCGGCCCTTAAACTGTCGGATTCCCTCTATTTAATCTTACTTAATTCTGGTAAAAAACTCTGGAACTATCGCGTTTCACCCGATTCTTTTTTAGGAAAGGTTCAGCACCTTTTTAAGACCTACTATACACAATGGACAGCCTCCAAACCCACCTATGATCCTCATAGACGTCTTATCTTAGGGCGAGGCGGCTCTGCCCGCTGTGTTAAAGTGGGGATTGAACTTAATGCCGATACCTTTAAACTGTGTGCGGTTAAAAAGCTCATCGATAAACCCTCCGGCCTTTTTAATATTTTTCATAACCTTGAAAGCCCGCTGATTCTCCCTATTTATCATTATCTTACTTTTTTTCACCCGCTGAGACAGCGTCATGAATTTTATATTTCTATGGAATTGGCAGAACGCAGCCTGCTTTATATGAGTTCGCCGGAACACTTTCCCGAGGTAGCACGGCTCTCTTTTCCCGAGAAAAAAAAACTGGTTTTAAGGTTTTTAGACGGGGTTTTATATCTTCATCAACACGGTCTTTATCATTTAGACTTAAAGCTTGAAAATGTATTTATGTCCCAAGGTCGGCTTAAAATTGCCGATTTTGATACGCTTACACGCGAGACTCAAGGATACGCCAAGTTGGGAACGCCTCGCTGTGGCCCCCCTGAAATTTTTCTTAAGGACCCCTTCTCTTTAGACTACTCTACAGAAAAGGCAGATACATGGTGCACCGGTATTGTCGCTTTGGAACTGATGACACAGCGCATTATTGAACGCGATGGTTATCTTTCTTATCTTAAAACCTCTCGTGATCATCGGCATCCTCTTCTAGATCATCCTGTTTTTTCTGCTTACGATTCCCCCACAAAAGAGGCCATTAAAACCCTTCTCCCTCTGCTTGAACAAGACCCCAAACTGAGAGGGTCTATCAAAAATTCCTATTTATTATTATCTAATATAATGTAAATTAATGTTTAAAAATTCAAAATAATGTATATTTTAGCATTATGTATTGTAATGCTCGTAAAATTATTGCGATCTCTCAACTTCAAAACTTTCAATCGCTTTTAAGGCCTGAATCCTCTTTGAACGCCGCTTTTGAAACCCTTTTATCCACAACCCCAGGGCTTCCCATAGATCCCCATACCTTGGCAGAATCTTTGTTTTTGGGACTTTCTTCTGTTTCAGATGTTAAAACTCGAGACTTACTCGCTGACTTTTTTACCGATAAAATTCGGGAATCCCAGCCCCCTTTAGGGTCTGTCAAAGTCTGTTCATACCCCTCACTTCCATGGAGATTTCGCCCTATTTCTGATCTAAGTCGCAGCTTTAATCCCAGAGATACTCACCAGGGGCTCGCCCCTTCCTCTACATCTGACGGTAGCGTTTTATTTCAACTGGCAGCCTCTCTTGTATCTCCAACCACTCTAGACCGTTTCTCTCCTTTTCTTTCCTATGTATATACCACTTTAAGCGACGCACACATCCCCTCTTCTGGTGGCAGTGACTCTACATTTTCTATGGGGTACCTTTTAAGGCCGGATGGCAGTCATGGCCCTATTATTATGAGATCTGGCGGACATGTTGAGGATACCTATGCGAACCATTCCCGGGTTTCCAATCTGCCCCATGTCGCTTCTGTTCTTTACAGCACGCCTGATTCTGTTGGTATGGAGATGGGTTCAGGATCTCTTTCTACGCTGCTTATTCCGGATGAGGCGACACTTTTCTCTATTTTGGATCAGATGACTCAGTCTGTTGTAGAACTTCACAGCAGAGGCCTCGCACATAATGATCTTAAATTGGATAATGTTGTGTTTATGCGCAATGCATACGGGGACTATGAGGTTAAATTGATTGATTTTGACACACTTGCTTCGACATCTGAGCGAGGATCTGGCGGGTCTATTCAGTTTTTCCCCCCTGAAGATGCGTATACAGGCGAAACTACAGATTCTTGGATGTTATCCCTGTGTCAGCTTTCGCTTATACAGGGATTTTTAAAGGGGAAAACCTCTTCTGGTTTGGAAACAGATCGCTTTCTGCGCCATTCATCTGGCTGGAAGTGTTACAAAATAATGGGCAGTGACGAGATCGTATTTAATTTCCAAGATCCTTTTAATGATCGTATTTGCGCGCTTTCTTTGGATGAGTTTGTTTCTACTGCAAAAGAGAACCTGGGATTTAGCGGCGTTACGGGACCTCTTTCGGATCGCCTTTCGATGATTTTAATGCATCTCCACCCCGATGTGTCTAAACGCGCTGTTTTGGGACGCCCTACCCCACGCCCTGCACCTGTGGTTGCAGCGCCCCCACCGCCGCCCCCTAAGCCGTCCGTTCCGAATCCCTCTAGGGGCTCCAGACTTCAAGGCTTCGGGCCTCCCCCAAAACCCCCTATGATCCCGAAACCTAAATAATCTTCACGATTACAAGTAAGATAACCTGATGGATGTGATTTTCTTTATATTGTTCTTTTACATAGTTGCCTAGATTTTGGCCAAATTTCTTTCCAATACCGCCTGAAATCCAGTGATCTACCCACTCTACTCCTTTTAATTCTAGGTCATATGCTTGATAGCTATTTTCTTGTTTTAGAATGCCGATGGCATGGCTCCAAGGTGGATCCTGTTGCTTTAAAATTAAGACCAGTTGCCTGTAAGCATCGCGATGGATGCCATGCAATTCCTTTATTATTTTGCGAATGGTTTTAGAGGTATCTCTTTGATCGCTTACTGTATAAATTGCCCGTGAAACCGGTTTTTCATAGGCCCCAAAAAAGGACTGTGGAAACCACGGCACCCATTTTGTATGCGTAAAGGCCTGATAGGCGCTATCTTTTTCTAAAATGTTTGGAAGAGAGGCGGTCGATAGCCCTTCTCCCGTTTGAATATAATGTACAGCAATAGAAGCACAGGCATTTTGAATGCGTGTATGCGCTAAGGCAACTACCTTATAGGTTATCATTTTTTATCCCCCCCCTCCCTTTTTTTTTAGGATATGGGTTACTCTTTCACCAATTTATTTTTTGCAATCCATGGCATGAGGCCTCTTAACTGAGCTCCCGTAGCTTCTAATTGATGGCTTGCAGACGCCTTTCTCCAGGCAATAAGCTGTTTGGATCCTGCCTTGCTGTCTTCGATGAATTCTTTTGTGAATTCGCCAGACTGAATACGCTCAAGTGCCTTTTTCATGGCTTTTTTGGTTTCTGCTGTAATGACCTCTGGACCTGTTCTATAGTCGCCATACTCTGCTGTATTGGAAATGGAGTATCTCATGTTGGCCATGCCGCCTTCGTAAATTAAATCTACAATGAGTTTCATTTCGTGCAAACATTCAAAATAGGCCATTTCTGGTGGATATCCCGCTTCTACAAGCGTTTCAAATCCAGCTTGCATAAGCGCTGTCACACCCCCACAAAGTACGGCCTGCTCGCCAAATAAATCGGTTTCGCACTCATCTTTGAAAGTGGTTTCAATAATCCCTGACCGTCCACCGCCTACACCAGATGCCCACGCTAAGGCCAGATCTTTGGCTTTTCCAGATGTATTTTGCGCCACTGCGATTAAACAGGGAACGCCGCCGCCTTTTACAAATTCGCCTCTTACTGTGTGACCGGGGCCTTTTGGCGCTGTCATAAAGACATCCAAATCGGCGCGGGGCTCGATGAGTTTAAAATGAACATTTAAACCATGGGCAAAGGCTAGGGCAGCTCCTTTTTTAAGGTTGGGTTCAATGGCTTTGTAAAGGTCGCCTTGATATTCGTCTGGCGCCAAAATCATGATGATGTCGGCATTTTTAACCGCTTCTTCAGGCGCTGCGACTTCAAAACCTGCTTGCGCCGCTTGCTTCGCGCGCTCAGATCCAGGACGAAGTCCAATCACAATATTATTAACACCACTGTCTTTTAAATTGAGGGCATGGGCATGACCTTGGCTACCGTAACCAATGATGGCAATTCTAAGGTCTGTGATCAGGTTTAATTGGGTATCTTTGTCGTAATAAATATTTAGGTTCATCGCTATACTCCTTCGGTCGGCTTTAAGTGAGCCTGATTCTATCACAGGCGATCTAAATCTTAAAGGGCGGCTCGTTTTAAAATGAGCCTTGCTAGGGTTTCATCTAAGCCCAAGGGCGCTGTTACCCTTGCCGTTACGCCAGGATGTTTCTCAATTGCTTGAGCGACAAGATCCGGAATATCTTCTATCGCATGTCTGCCTGGGGATAACATAAAAGGGTGGGCGATAATCTCTGTTGCGCCGTCTCGAATGCATGCCTCTATACCCATTTGAATACTCGGATCTTCAAGCTCCATGTGCGCCCCGTGAATAATCAGATCGGGTCTTTCTTTTTTGACAAGCGCCACCATTTCAAACAGCATCTCATTGGCTGCTGCGCGTTTGGATCCGTGATCAATAATTAACAGTGCTTTTTTCATTCTTTTGCTATCATACTGTCTGTTTTTGTTTTTTTCTATGGATACTTTTCATCTTTTCTACGGTTTGACATGCTGATTTATCAGCCGCTATACTCGCATTTCATCATCTTAATTTATTTTGTATTGGAGATTTCATGAGTTTTTTACCCCCGCCGCTTCCTGTCCAATTGCTCAGAACAGGGGCTTCCCAACTTCAAGCGTTTGTTCGGTCTGTTCCCAAAACTACCACCGCTACTGTTCCTGGATCTCGCCCTTTTCAACCTAAAATTTGGCCAGACGCCCTTCGAGAACATACCCCCGCCCTCTCTCACCTTACAGATGTTCTTTACGAGAAATTGCCTCCTTTACCTGCTTCTACGCGCTGCCCCATTCACGTTATCCATCCCTTTCGAGATGAGGTTCAAGTTCAGGCGGGGAAAATCCCTTCTCAGTTTGATACCCTGACGGCTCGTCTAAAACCGGCAACACTTCTTGCTT
Source organism: uncultured Rickettsiales bacterium (assembly GCA_964539135.1). GTDB lineage: Bacteria > Margulisbacteria > Marinamargulisbacteria > CAZIFG01 > CAZIFG01. Next base: position 92,444 of record CAZIFG010000003.1, on the reverse strand, counting down.
TGAATTCGGGGACCCCCTTTGAAATTGGTGCCAATTTAAACGCCCCTGAGCTAGGTGCTAAAGACTCTTTTGTGACTCGATTTCAGCGAGACATGTCCTTTTCTCAGACACGACTGTCTGAAGTTGTAGCGCGTTTGCATCAAAGCCCTTCTTTTTTAAGCTATCTTCAAAGGCATCCCTTTCGGCTTTTGGTTCTGACCTCTAAAAACCCTGAGGCTTCGGCTCAGCTTGTTCAAAATTACATCACCATTGCCACGGCCCTTTATGGTTTAGGCATTCGGGTAACCCCCTTTTTCCTTGCCTATGCCTGTGAGGTCTATTCGGACAAAAATTCTAAAATGACGCCTACCGATTCCCTTGTCTCTATTAAAGCCGGTTGGACTCAGATCCAAACTCAAATGGGAGATAAAATCGGATTCATGCCGCCTTTGGGCGTTTACCTTTCTGGTCCACTAGGCGTTTACGCAAGTGTTAAGGCGACCGAAGGGCTGTCTAAAACATTGCCTCAAAGCAGAACCGCTATTTCCTATTTGGCTGAACTTTCCCCTAAACTTATTCTTGCCTTTGGCGATACTGCAGGTTTGGGCACCCCCGATGAGTTTCAGGCCTTGATTCGCAGTACAGAAGATCTTCCTTTTATCCCTGAGTTTCATTTGCATCACAATGCCTTATTGCCCATTCCGGATGACATGGTTCGCTTGACGCGCATTTTATCTGGCCTTCTTGAATATGGATATGGGCGATTTCACATTGGCACTGGCAGCGGGGGGAGCCCCTTTAGCAAAGATCCTGGCGCAATTTTACCTGGGCTCTATTGCAATCTTTTGGGAGAACTCCCCCTGTTGATGGGACTCAAAACGGCTGCCCCTGTGAATAGCCGTGCCTTAATTTTAGATAAAAAACACCTGCTTCATAACCAACTCCTACTGTCTCTTTTTATGAATTATAGGTCGCCTTTGGAGCAGAGCCATCATCTTATGGCCATGGTCACAGCGCTACAAACTGTTTTTAAATAAATTTTATTTTAGACATGTGTGAAATTTATCGCTTATTTTATCGACCATTTATATAAAAGGGTGGCCTTATTTTAATCAAGGAGTACTCTTATGTATAAATTAGTTGCCTCTAACCGCCTACAACCCATCCGTAAACCTTCTATTACCTCTAGTCCAGAAATTCATAAAGCAGAAGCTGGAGCAATTCGTCACTTTAATGCCCTCTTAATCTCTTTTATTCAAGACTTTTCGCCTGAAACACCAGGCTCCCAAAAAACACGAGAAGCTGAAATCGTTCGACAGTTTCAGACGCTGAGAGACTTAGGCTGTACGGTTTCTCTTATTGTTTTTTTAGCGCCTTTATATACAAAAGCGGATCGTGAAAAAGACAGCAAGTCGGAGGCCGCTATTATTTATCTGCTGGAACAATACTCTTTTGCTTATAGTCGAAAAGCGCTTTTGCTGGCCAAAAGCTCTTATGCTCAAGAAAGTAGCGTCCCTCGAGCTACCTATAGAACCTTAAGCGCCAAACTGGATACCATCCTAGAACAGGACGTCCGGCCTGCTTCTATCCCTGAAGACACCGGTTTGGTCTCTCGATTTTTGAAACTCTTTTCAGGCCCGCGATCCTTGTCGGAATCTGTAAGACTTTCAGTCACTCCCTTACCGTCCCCATCCCCCATTCCCGATTCACCTCAGGTTTCTGGGCCGGATTCTCTCCTTTTTCCTATTGTACAGAGCCTCTTTACTTCTCTTCATTCTCAGCCTGGTGACAGACTCGTTCTTTTCGAACGTCATGCCGCACAACTCACAGCGGACACCATTTATTCTAAACGCTTTCTGTATATCCTTTTAAACCGAAATCCTGCCAAAGGGCCTACTTTTTCTGATTTTTTAACGTCTGAGTACTACACCTTAGTGCCTAAAGTGTTAACGTCTATTTTAAACTCTCCTTTTGTGGGTGGCCAACTCGTGGATATCTTAAATGCACCCGATACCTTTACCCGAGAGTCTCGTCATTTTAAAAATCTTGCCTTTTCCAAACTCATTCATGCCAAGCCAACGAAATCTGTGATGCGTCTTCTGGATCAGATTAATCTGGAAACCCTTTCCTATGAACAAACGTTAGCGCTTTCGGCTAAAAAAGAAGGCCGCGAGCGATTTTTGTATGCCATTAAAGCGCCTCATTTATCTGCTTTTCCTACACTTTTGGACGCTGCCGCCTTGCGCGAGCTGACGGTAGAAGAACTCATTCAACTGGAGGATCCTAAGCTTATCCAAGAACATCGTGACCAGCTTCACGATCTTTCCCCTGAACATGCGGATTTAATTCAAGGCCATCTGGATTCGGTTTCGCCTGCTGTTCGCCCTCCCAAAAAACAGGTGCGTTTTGATCTTGGATTTGAGCCTCACGTTTCTCCATCTGACCCTCATGGCATTCAGCATTTGTATCAATTTATCACCCAACATCCCGATCCCCGCCGCTTTAGATCTCTTAATGCTCAGACACGCCCTATTTATAAAGCCTTTCTGACTGTGCTTTTGACCTCTGATTTTCTTCATAGCCCTCTCAATAATATCTTTGCACTTTCGAAAGAGGATCTTTTGTCTCTGTCCCGCATTTATGACTTTCTTAATGCCAATCTCCTCATAGACCTTGCCTTTAAATCTTTTCCCCTAACGCTTTCTACTCCCGTAGTCCCTAGTGATGTCCCGTCTTTAGACTATATGCACTTTTTTACCCGACTTCTGGGATTTATGACTCAAACCACTCCTTCTTTTATGGATATCACGTATCCATGGGATCTACCCACTGCTACTTATGCTCAGAATCAACTCCCTTCCCCTCCCGGTTATGAAGCGCGTATACGAGATTTTATTCGCTATCATGACATTTCGATACGCTTGTTTTTGGGAGAAAAAGCTACCCCTTCTGAGATTCAAGAAATTAAGGCGTTTGACACCAGAAAAACAGGCGGCCGTATCTTACCTTGTACCTTAATTTTGGCTGACAAAAATCTGCATACCCCTCCCTATTGCAGCGCTTTATTTAGAGGCGTTCAGTCTATTTTAGAGACGGCACCCCAGTCTTTCATTAAACATCATCGAGTTCTTCTTGAAACCTACTTATATCAAATGGCTTACGTCTGTAACGGCGATCCTATTAGCGATGTTTTTAAGCTCCAAACCTTATATGAATCTCGGCGTATAACTCCCGATCCAGAGCTCGTATTTTCACTTGATACTGCCGCTGAGTCTGTGACAGACCCCAGTTCCTCTGACGATGAGTATGGATTGACGCATGCATTTTCTACTGGCACTCATTCTGGGTCTGGTGATCCATTGGGAAATTCTGTAAACTCTCTGGATGGAGAACTCTCACCTCGAGTCGTTTAAAACCCAACTTAGCGCGTCCTTCCCTGGGCTCTCAAAGGCTTTTGAATGGCCGTCTTTTACCGCCTATAGTCTGTCGCCTTTTGTCTGCACGCTTCCTGCCTCTGTTCTTTTAGAGGTGGAACGTTGTATTAAGGGGATTTACACCCTATCGCAAGATCCAGACTTCCAATCGCGTTCTTTTTCGGACAAACCTGCTATCGCTTCTTTTAACCCGGGCCATGACTCTGTGTTTATGGCCTATGATTTTATGATGACCTCAAAAGGCCCTCAACTTTTGGAAATCAATACCAATGCAGGTGGCTTTAGCCTGTCTTATCTTCAAAATGCCTTTTCGCAACAGCCCCACAGCATTTCTTGGACCCCGGACACTCTCTTTTTAGATCTTAAAGCCATGTTTTTAAATGAGTTTTCGTTATACGCCCCCACACAATTCCTTCGAACCATTGCCATTATGGACGAAACCCCGCAGGATCAGGCCTTATATTTTGAATTTTTGGCCTTTAAGGCGCTTTTGGAAGCTTGGGGATTTACGGTTGTGATTGTCTCACCGGAAGATTTAAAACTGGATCCGAATACAAAACAGATGCTTACCTCTGAAGGTCTTAAGATTGACCTGATTTACAATCGGCATTGTGATTTTTACTTGGAAACAGAAGCGCTTCTCGCGGTTAAAACAGCCTATTTAAACCGTACCGTATGCCTGACGCCCAATCCGTTTACCTATGGTCTTTTGGCGGATAAACGGCAGCTGATTTCTTTTTCGCAACTGAACATCCCTGAATGTCACGATCTGATCCCTAAAACCGTTCTGATGTCGGATTTGGATAAAGCGCTGTTGCTACAGACTCGAAAATCTTACTTTTTTAAGCCCATTCAATCCTATGGCTCAAAGGGCGCTTATTCTGGGGCCAAACTCAGTCAGGTGATGTTTGAAAAACTGGATCCGGCTACAACCATTGTGCAGCCCCTTTTGGTTTCTGAAAAATATACCCCCGTTCCGGATGGGCCCGCCTTTAATCAAGAGCTGCGCGTTTATGCCTATCAAGATCGCATTTTATCGCTTGCGATGCGCCTGTATCGTGGCCAAACCAATAATGCCCAAACGCTGGGCGGGGGTATTGCCGCCCTTCGGGTAATCGATTAAAGTCGAGCCGGTGGCTGAGGTTCAAATCTTGCCAGAGCGGCTACAATTTCAGCCTCAACATCAGGCTTTCCCAAACGACGCGCATACGCTAAGGCCGTTCCTGTTCCTTCTGCTGAAAAATTAATATCCTCAGCATTTCTGGCTTTTGCGAGAACTTGTCTTAAACTCAAAATATCGCCTACTCGCACGGCATTATGCAGCTCTGTGCCATACACTACAAATGGTTGTCTGAAAATTTGCTCGGGGGTCATGTAATCCAACAAAATAGGAATCATCTGACGATCCCTATTTTCAAGTGCGCCACTTAAGGCCGAGCTCTCTGGTAATAAGGTTTGAAATCCATTCCATACTGTTCGGGACTCCCGTGTTAAGGCTGCTACCACTTTTTTGGTATAACCGGCTCTTGCGTGTCTTGCAATACAAGCCCCTTTGGTGAGTACGCCGCTTTTTAACAACCTTGCCTCCATCTCATCCTCTTTTCGAGCTTTTACTAAGTGCTCCTCGCCTCTTTTTGTAGGGTCGTCTCTATACTCGTCATAAAATACCTGTTCATAGGCTTCTGTCACTACCCCACTTAGGTTTCTATTGAGATAACATGCTTTATAGAATGCTTTTAAGTCTTTCTCATTGAAGTATTTTATTATATCGCGAATATTATCTACACTAATCGTCTGCTGATTCTGTATACGAGATACTATTTTATAGTTCACAACATAACTCCCTCTGAGCCCTATTTTTAGGACTACGAAAGAGTTATCGTCTTTATTTTTATTTTATTTCAGTTTTTTTAAATATTTTTTAATTTTATTTTAAACTTCATGATAGGTATAGCCATTGAGACCTTGCTGAAAGGCATCCACAATGTGTCTGGATTCTTTGGGGTTGATTTTATTTAAGGCCACTGCTCTATCTACCAAAACTCTAAACTTTCGAACCAAGTCTTTGGGATCGTGCTCGACATAACTTAAGACATCTGACACGGTATCGCCTTCGTTTTCACGGGAAAAATCAAGATTGCCTTGTGCATCTAAACTGACAGAAATGGTGTGAGTATCCCCAAATAAATTGTGTAAATCCCCCAGTGTTTCTTGATAGGCCCCGACCAAAAATACCCCTAAATAATAGGGGGCATCGTCTTTGAGTTCGTGTAACTTCAAGCTGGGCGTGATCTCATTATATTGAACAAAGGAGGTAATCACCCCATCGCAATCGCAGGTAATGTCTGAAATGATGACATCTTCTGTAGGGGCCTCGTTCAGGCGGTGAAGGGGCATCACGGGAAAGAGGTGGTCAATGGCCCAGCTGTCTGGCAGGGATTGAAACAAGGAAAAATTGCCGTAGTAAATGCTTAAAAATTCTTGATCCAATTGCTCCAGCTCTTCGGGAATTTCTTCTAGGGTTTTAGCCATCGCTCGGATTTGGCTTAAGATATCCCAAAACTTTTTCTCGGCTTGAGCCTTATCTCGGAGTGTCGCGCGTCCCATTTTAAATTGCTGCCGGATGTCTTCTCTGTAATGCAAAATATCGTGGTAACATTCTTGCAAGCGTTTGGGTTCTAAATAATTCTCGACCAAATAGATGTTTTTTAAGGCCTCTGGGGCATGCTCTCGAATCTCGCCCAATTCCACATCAGGCTTATGCAAATGACTGGTATCTAAAATATTAAAAATGAGTACAGAACAATAGGCGATGGTCGAACGTCCGGATTCCGTAATGATTTGAGGATGATCCAGCCCTTTTTCATTTAAAATTTGAGACAATACCTCAATGATGGCGCAACTGTATTCGTAAATGGAATAGTTCATACTCATGTGAGTATGGGAATGATTGCCCGTGTAGTCTACGGCTAGCCCCCCGCCAAAATCGATTTTCCCCATGGGCGCGCCTTCTTCATGCATGCCCACATAAACGCGCGCGGCTTCTACCACTGAGCGTCTGATATCTGCAATGTCTGGCAATTGAGACCCCAAATGATAATGCAACATGGTCACGCAATGAATCATGCCGGCTTGTTTGAGCTTGGCGAGGGCATCCATCAACTGCGTCGTGCTAAGACCAAAAACACTACGATCGCCTGCCGATTCTTTCCAATGCCCGCCAGCAGACGAGCTTAATTTAAAGCGAATGCCAATTTCAGGTTCTATGCCCAAGGCTTTAGATCTTTCAATAATCAGCGGAATTTCTGTGGGAGATTCCACCACAAAAATACAGTTAATCCCCATTTTTTTGGCGTTCAGACCAATATCAATGAATTCGGCATCTTTGTATCCATTTGTAATAATGAGGCCCTCTTCTAAACGACTGAGACTGACCGCCAGTAAGAGTTCGGCCTTGCTCCCCGCTTCTAAGCCGTGGTCATACCGCGCGCCGTAACTGCAAATGGCCTCTAATACTTGCGCCTGTTGGTTTACTTTAATGGGATAAACGCCTCTGAAACTGCCTTTGTAATCATATTCTGAAATGGTTTGCTTGAAGGCTGCGTAGATTTCATCGAGACGTTTTTCAATGATGGCACTAAATCGGAGGAGTACTGGCGTTTCAAAGCCACGCACTTCCAGCTGTTTGATGATTTCATTGAGACTATAATGTTGATCTTTGGATTCCCCTAAACAAGTGACGCAGACTTCGCCTTGATCATTTATTGAAAAATAATCTTGTCCCCAGCGCTCAATTCCATATCGGTCACTGTTCTCGTCTCTATATGATTGCATGTGGACACTCCTTCTTCTGCATGAATTTTGGGACTGTTGGGATATCCCCTTTTCAGGTCTTTAGCCTCGCATTATACATGGATTTTCTTATAAGCCAAATGTCCAGGGCTCTTCGGCTGCCGATTTTGCCCAGTCTTTCATGTCGTCTCTATCTAAAATCAGGTCCATGTAGGCTTGAATTTGAGGAGATACTGGAATGTCATAGGTTTTAAATCGAGTCACAACAGGGGCAAAGGCCATGTCCACTAAAGAATATGCGCCATATAAATACGGTCCTTCTGAATGGGATAAACAGTCTGTCCAGACCTCGATGATTCGGGCAATGTCCGTGTCTACCGCTTCTGAGTGTGTATATGATTGATGTGTGGCTTTGAGGTTCATGGGCATTTCGCGGCGTAGGTTCATAAACCCCGAATGCATCTCTGCAATATACGATCTTGCCTGCGCGCGCTTGAAACGATCTTGTGGCAAGAACTGCCGCTCAGGACAGACTTCATTTAAAAATTCGCCAATGGCCAAGGAATCCCAAATGGGGGTTTCATCTGCCAGTAGGGTAGGGACGCGTCCAGAAGGGGAAAGGTCTTTCACCTCTTTGGCACTGTTTGCATGCTCTCTGAGCGGAATGAGGGTCTCTTCAAAGGGAAGTCCCGCATGCCGGAGTGCCAGCCATGCCCGTAATGACCAGGATGAGAAGTTTTTATTTCCTATGATTAGGTGTAGTTTCATCTTTGACTATGTCCTCCATTTCTTTTGGGACTGTTGCAAATCGCCACAGTCCCTTTTTTTTAATTGTGATTATATCATAAAGAATTCATACAATTTTTTCGCTTATGCTTCGATCACTTTTTATATGCATTTTTATAAAATTATTTCAGCTCTATACCTCCCGATCCGTCTACATATGCCCCCCGGATTCAAAGCTATTGCTACCCTTATGCAGTCTCGGAATTCGAGGCCCCTTCGCTCTTTTTTAGCCTCTAAACTTACCACGCCTCAGCCCTATTCTAATGCTGTTCTTGATCTCCTGAATCAGGTTGAAACCTTTATCCAGAGCGCCCCTCCTTCTTTCGAGCAGCGCTTACAAAAACTCCATGTTGCAACCCTTATTTTAGAGACTATTACGGATCATTTCTCTAAATATGAAATGAGTCTTCCCTTTTTTAATTCACTCCCCTCTCTTTCTAAGTGGCATCTTTTATCCAGCCATGCTGTCCGTGCAAACATGATGGCTTTTTTTGGCAAACATCAGGGCCTTAGATTCAAACCTGTTGTTATGAGTGTTAATGGAGACGTCTGTGTGGATAATGCGTATTTCCTTGGAAAGGGAAAGTACGGGAAGGTTAAAAGTGGCACATTGGTGTCTTCTAAACCCCTTGTTGCTAAAACCCTTGTTGCTATTAAACGATTGGCATTAGATGATTATTACTATTTTTGTTTCTATGATTCAGCCATTTTCTTTAGCCACGAGGCCTTACTTCATTCTTTTTTCAGTGGGCATCCTCATATTGCTCCCTTTTTAGGGGCTTATTTGTACTTTGATGGTAAACACGCTATAAATCCACGAACCTCTCGTCGTCCCTGGGCTACTCAACAGACTCAACCTAAGATTGGCATCATGACGGCATATGCGGATCCTGATCTTAATACTGTAAAGGCTAGGTCTCTACTGCCTCTTTCTCAGCGTTTTTTTCATCTTAAAGATGGGGTATCTGGGTTGGTTCATATGTATAAACTTGGATTTGCTCACAATGATTTTAAACTTGACAACCTCTTGTGGATGCCCTCTTTAGTTGGCACACATACAGGTCAATTAACCGATTTTGGGCTCTCTATCCCCCTAGATCCTGACTTATTTTCGGTATGTCCCCCTTATTGCCTGGGTGGTAATTACCCGCCTCCGGAATGCCTATACGCACGATCGGAACCTTCTCTTAATCGAACCATCGATCGCTCCAAAATTGATGTTTTTGCTGTAGGCGTTGCTTTATTTGATATTTTATATGAATCGATTAATCTTCGTGTTCCATGGTACAATATTAACCATCATAACCACACACGCTCTCCAGATAACCCTGTTGAAATTTATCTCAAAGCCGTATACCTCTTTTCTGATAAAATAACCGATTCTTCGGATTATTCGGATGAGGTAAAAGACATGGTTCGTCTTTCGGCTCTTTGCTTAAGTTATGATCCTAAAGATAGGCCCTCTATTTTAGAGGTTTTTTAGAAGATGGAGGCTATTTCGCCTTTATTTGATAAAAAATAGAACGCTCTAGACTCTCAAATTCACGCATTTGCCGCACCTACATTTTTTGGATCCTATCTCAAAGGCTCTAAAGGGTAGAATAGGGCTTTATAACTGCGGCCACCCAGCAATTGCCCTCAATTCATAATCGGATTGAAGCTCAACAGAGACATACCGAATCGCTAAACAATTCTGTTGCACCGCAGCCAATATAATTTCTCGATCATTTTTGAACGCATCCCAGGTAAAGGATAAAGAACGTCCATGCGCTTTTACCGATGCCAAAATAACATCTCGATCTGCTTTAAGCGCAGGGGAAACATGACAAAGAAGCTGTTTTTGTTTTGTAAAGATCCTTATAATATTTATTTTTATTAAAAAAATCCATTTTAATCATTTTTTTTCATAAATGACACCTCTTTTTATTTTTAAGTCGACAATATGTCCAGAGCTTTCTATACTTTAAGGTATAACTGGAGTGTGATCGTGATATGAATCAGCAAGAATTATTTCAAATTGTCTTGATACTGGGTGGGGTTGGGCTTATTTCTGTTCCTCTGGGACTTTATATCGGACAAATTTTATCCGGAAAAACCCTTTCTTTTCTCAAACCCCTAGCGTGGATTGAATCGGGATTAAATCGACTGTGTGGTATACGGCCTGACATTGAAATGACCTGGAAACAATATCTTTATGCCCTTTTGACCTTTAATGCCTTGGGGTTTCTAGCTCTTTTGGCCATTTTATCTAAACAGGCCCATTTACCCCTTAATCCCGATCACTTACCGAATGTGCCTCTTGGCCTTGCGGTTAATACCGCCATTAGCTTTGTTACCAATACCAATTGGCAGGCCTATGCAGGGGAAACTACCTTGAGTCATTTTTCTCAAATGATGGGACTAGGTGTTCAAAATTTCTTAAGTGCCGCTACGGGCATTGCTGTTTTTGCGGCTCTTTCCCGTGGATTTATACGACATAGCGTGGACTCTATTGGGAACTTTTGGTCGGATTTGGTGAAATCTGTTGTCTATATTTTATTGCCCCTTTCTGTGGTTCTTTCTCTGTTTTTGGTACAACAAGGTGTCATTCAAAATTTCTTTCAAAGCCAAACCCTTCATACACTTGAAGGACGTGTTCAAAAACTGCCTATGGGTCCTGTCGCCTCTCAAGTTGCCATTAAACAGCTTGGGTCTAACGGAGGTGGGTATTTTGGCGTTAATAGTGCGCATCCTTTTGAAAATCCCACACCGATTTCCAATCTTTTGGAATTGGCCGCCCTGTTACTGATTCCCTGTTCTTTGCCCTTTGCCTTTGGCGTTCTTGTGGATAAGAAAAAACATGGCTTTGCCATTGCCACTGTCATGTGGTTTCTCTTTTTATCAGGCGTTGGGCTTGCTATTTTTGCGGAAATTCAACACAACCCCGCATTGGCCCACAGTTTATTTTGGGAAGGTAAAGAACTTCGATTTGGCGTAGGTAGCAGCGTCCTGTGGTCTGTGGCCACTTCTGCCACTTCCAATGGCTCTGTGAATGCGATGATCAGTTCCTTGTCGCCGCTTGCTAGTGGCGTTGCGCTTTTGAATATGGTTTTGGGTGAAATCATCTTTGGTGGTGTAGGATCTGGAATGTACGGCATGGTTTTGTTTATCATTTTAACTGTCTTTATTTCGGGTATCATGATAGGCAGAACCCCAGAATACTTGGGTAAAAAAATAGATGTCTGCGAAATTCGCTTGGCCATTATTGGGATTCTTCTTCCTGGCGCTGTGATTTTGTCTTTTTCGGCGCTTGCCTGCTCTTTTCCACAGGGCTTATCGAGCTTACTTCATGCAGGCCCTCATGGTTTAACTGAAATTTTGTATGCCTTTTCCTCTGCCGCCGGTAATAACGGCAGTGCTTTTGCTGGTCTGAATGCAAATACTCCCTTTTACAATACCTTGATTTCTTTGGCTATTTTAGTGGGACGTTATGGCGTCATCATTCCGGTACTGGCCATTGCTGGCAGTTTTGCCCGCAAAAAAATCATCCCCCCTTCGGCTGGCACTTTACCCACTGACACATCTCTTTTTATTATTTTATTAACTGCTACCATTTTGGTGGTGGGGTCTTTAACCTTTCTGCCGCCCCTTTGTCTGGGCCCAGTTTCCGAACACTTTATGATGCTACTTGGGAGGACTTTTTAATGAAAACACCACTATCATCGCTGATTGCCACAGCCCTTTCAGACTCGCTTAAAAAGCTTAACCCTATCACTCAATTTAGAAATATTGTGATGTTCTGTGTTTATCTTGGCGCTATTGCCTGCACTTTTATCACGCTTTATTCGTTTAAAGGCTTTTATCTTCAGTTAACCATTTGGCTATGGTTCACCGTTTTATTTGCCAATTTTGCCGAAAGTTTGGCCGAAGGCCGTGGGAAAGCTCAGGCCGACTCCTTAAGACAAACCCGAAAAGACACCGTGGCCACCCGTTTGGTGGATGGTAAGGAAGAAACAGTCCTTGCCAATGCCCTTCGTAAGGGGGACGTTGTGGTCTGCCGTGCTGGGGACGTCATTCCAGGCGATGGCGATGTTATTGAAGGGATTTCCAGCGTGGATGAATCGGCTATTACCGGAGAATCTGCGCCTGTGATTCGTGAAAGTGGGGGAGATCGATCTGCGGTTACCGGTGGTACACGTGTTATTAGTGACTGTATTACCATTAAAATTACCAGTAATGCGGGTGAAAGCTTTTTAGATCGTATGATTCAATTGGTGGAAAATGCAGAACGAAAGCCCACGCCAAATGAACTGGCTTTGGGTGTTGTCTTAACCAGTTTGACGGTTCTGTTTTTTCTTGCGGTTCTGTCTCTTAAGGCCTTTATGCATTACAGTGAAACCGCCTCTGGACTCACCAGCTCTATCGCTACCGTTCCCGTTCTTATTGCTCTTTTTGTGTGTCTTGCCCCTACTACAATTGGCGCGCTTCTGTCCGCGATTGGAATCAGTGGTATTGACAGGCTGATCCGAAAAAATGTATTGGCTATGACGGGAAAAGCCGTGGAAGCTGCAGGCGATATTGATGTGCTTTTATTGGACAAAACAGGTACCATTACACTTGGAAATCGTACTGCGAGCGCCTTTCTACCTATATCGGGTGTGTCTGAAAAAGAACTGTCTATCGTGGCCCAGCTTTCCTCTTTATCGGATGAAACACCTGAAGGACGCTCTATCGTCGTCTTTGCCAAAGAAAAATACAATTTAAGATCGGAAACGGTTCAAGCCAACAACTCCACGTTTGTCCCCTTTTCGGCTCAAACGCGCATGAGCGGTGTGGACATTCAGGATGAGTCCGGATTGAGATGCATTCGAAAGGGCTCTTTAGATGCCGTTAAAGCCTGGTTAGAATCCAAAGGCCAAACCGTTACAGATGAAATTAGCACCTTATCCAATAGCGTGGCCCAACAAGGTGCGACGCCTTTGGTTGTCTGTGAAAACACCAAAGTTTTGGGTGTTATTGTCTTAAAAGACCAGGTAAAAGGGGGTATTAAAGAACGCTTTTCGCAGTTGCGTATGATGGGCATTCGTACCGTCATGATCACAGGGGATAATCCCTTAACCGCTGCATCTATTGCCGCTGAAGCCGGTGTGGATGATTTTATCGCAACAGCAACACCGGAAGCTAAACTTAAACGCATTCGAGAAGAGCAGCAAAAAGGCTTTATGGTGGCTATGATTGGAGACGGCACAAATGACGCGCCAGCTCTTGCTCAAGCGGATGTTGGTGTTGCCATGAACACCGGGACTCAGGCCGCCCGAGAAGCGGGTAATATGGTCGATTTAGACAGCAACCCCACCAAACTCATTGAAATCGTTGAAGTGGGTAAGCAGCTTCTGATGACACGCGGCGCGCTCACCACCTTTAGTATTGCCAATGATGTGGCTAAATACTTTGCGATTTTACCCGCTCTCTTCAGCAGCATTTATGTTGTGAATGGCTACGGCCCTCTGTCTGCACTTAACATCATGCATCTTTATAGCCCTGAAAGTGCCATTTTGAGCTCTATTATTTTTAATGCCCTTATTATTGTCTGTCTCATTCCGCTGGCTTTAAAGGGTGTGGCTTATAGACCTTTGGGGGCTGCGTCTGTCTTGCAGCGAAACCTACTCATTTATGGGGTGGGTGGCGTTATTACCCCCTTTATTGGCATTAAAGCCATTGATGTATTACTTGTATTTTTACATTTGGTTTAACGGAGGTCCCCATGAAATCTAGTATTGGAATTGGTATTCGCGTTCTTATTGTCTTTACCCTTCTAACCGGAGTCCTTTATCCGGGAGCGGTTTGGCTTTCAGGTCGCCTTTTATTTCCGCAGCATGCGCATGGCAGCCTTATCTTTTACAAGGGAGAAAAAATAGGATCTACCTTAATAGGGCAGGAATTTTTAAGTTCCTCCTACTTTCAAGGTCGTTATTCTGCCACCCATTATGAAACGCTTCCTGCTGCGGCTTCTAATTTAGGCCCTACAAGCCCTATCCTTCTCAAACGGTTTGAGGCGGCACGGGCGAAATATGGCGTCACAGCACCTTGGGATTTTATTACCAGCTCTGCCAGTGGTGTAGATCCTCATATCAGTGTTGAAGCCGCCTATCTTCAACTGCCTGCCGTTTCGCTTGCGACACAGATTCCTATGGATGTTCTTAAAACCTTTATTCATAAGGCCACAAAATCCCCTAGTTTTGAACTTTTTGGCAAACAACGCGTCAATGTCTTAGCTTTAAATCTGAACATTCGGACCTACTTAGATGCCAGAAGAACCCATTAGACCCAATCCCGATATTCTTCTTGAGCAAATTCAAAAAAAAGATGCTCAAGAAAGCCAAGGCAAACTCACCATTTTTATGGGCATGGTGGCTGGCGTTGGCAAAACCTATGCCATGCTCGTTGCCGCTAAAAATTTACTGGAAAATGGCTGTGATGTTGTCGTGGGTATTGTCGAGACTCACAAGCGCCATGACACTGAAACCCAATTGGAAGGTCTTACGATTATTCCGCGCAAAGAGATCTCCTATAAGGGTGTTGTCACTACAGAAATGGATTTGGATGCCATCATTGAACGACGGCCTCAATTGGTTTTGGTGGATGAATTGGCCCATACCAATGCCCCTGGAAGTCGTCATACCAAACGCTACTTGGATATTTTAGAGCTTTTAGAACATGGCATTGATGTCTTTACTACAGTTAATATTCAACACATCGAAAGCCGTGCGAGTACGGTTCACGATATTACCGGTATTGCCATTAAGGAAACGGTTCCCGATTCTTTTGTGGATACTGCTAGTGATATTATTTTGATTGACTTAACTCCAGAAGCGCTTTTGAAACGCTTGGATGAAGGTAAGATCTACCCGAGTGAACGCGCTATCGTCGCCAAACAAAACTTCTTTCAGTTGGGTAATATTACCGCCCTTCGAGACCTTGCCTTACATGCCGTTACTGAGCGGGCCGACAAGGATGTTCGTAATTTTCAACAGCTCAACAATGTGGAAAAACCCTGGAAAAATGCCCATCGTTTGGGGGTTTCTATTTTTCCCAATCCCAAATCTGAGGCGATGATTCGCTGGACACGTCGTCTTGCCGATAGCTTAAATGCCAGTTGGGTGGCCATTTCTGTTTCGTCCCAGACCCCTTTTTCTGAAACGGAAAAACAATATTTAATCCAACATATGAGCCTTGTGGAACAGTTGGGGGGCGAAATTGTCACGATTGAAAATGAAGATCTCATTCAGGGTATTTTAGTTGCCGCTAAAAACCATCAGGTTACTCAATTGGTTGTGAGCACAGTGGCTTCTAATCGGTTTTTGGATTGGATTCCGGGCTTTTCTTTCTCGGATCGTTTGATGAGAAAGTGTACAGATATTGATATTTACCGCGTTTCCAGTGAACCTGAACCCTTCTGGCCTTTAAAATTAAAACTGGAACTCAAACCCTTTATTCCCCCTCACTTACATGAATGGGTGACCCTGCTTGTTACAGTAGGAGGCTGCTGGGGATTGGCCAGTTTTCTTCATTTTTTCTTGGGGTATATTTCGGTTGGATTTATTTTTCTCTTAGCAGTTTCTATCTCCGGTCTTTTTTTGTCTCGATTTATGATTTTGATTCAAGCCTTTATTTTTACGCTGCTTCATGACTTCTTTTTTATTCCCCCTCTTTATAGTTTGGCGGTTCGTCGTCCTGAAGATTTGATGATTTTATTTATGTTTTTATCCACAGCTGCCACGGTTGGCCATTTGACGCATCGGCTTAAAACCAAGGAGTTTTTGGTTCACTCTCAAGAAGAAAAAACAAATCGCATGTTTGAATTTTCAAAAATGCTGTCATCGACGCATTCTGTTTCGGAAATTTCTGAACAAAGCTTGGGCTTTTTAGAAAAAATCACGAAGGCCCCCATTTGCCTTTATATTAAAGATCATGATTCGGATCTTTTGGTCACAAAGTCAGAGGCCTTTGAGTTTCCTGAAAATGAACAAGCTGTTGCTCAATGGGTGTTTTTCAATCGAAAATCGGCTGGTAAATTTACAGACACGCTTTCAGCTTCCTCTGCGTTTTATACCCCCCTGATTAATAAAGATACGGTTTGGGGTGTTTTGGGCATTTCTGTTAAACGTAAAAGCGATTTAAGCACCGAAAACATTGCCCTTATTAAAACCAGCGCCTACCAAATTGCGTCTGCTTTGGAACGGGAATTTGCCCATGCCAAAAGTTCGTCTCTGGAAGTATTAAAAGAAACGCAGAAACTCTATAAAACATTATTGGATGCTGTTTCTCGAGAACTTAAAACGCCTTTGGCTACACTTAGAAGTGCCATCTCTCGACTTTTAGATGGTGCCCATCCGGTAGATCCTGAACAGTCTAAGATCTTAATCAAAAAAAGTGATATGGCCTGTTCTCGTCTGCAAGATGTGGTTCAAAATTTATTGGATATGACTCGGGTGGAATCTGGGGATTTAATGCCTGTATTGGATGTCTGTGCGACTGAAGATCTGATTAAGGCTGTCTTGGAATTACACCGTAAAACACTTAAATCTCGGGAAGTCACTGTTACGGTTAGGCCCAATGCGTCTGCTGTGCGCTGTGATCCCCTTTTAACCACGCGCTTATTGTCGAATTTGATTTCGAATATTGAGCACCACACGCCAGAACGCGCGCCTTTTGAAATTACGGCTACCGCAGATGGTATTTTTGTTAAAATTGAAGTGCGCGATTTTGGGAATGGCCTCCCCACAGAACATACGGATCGTATCTTTGAAAAATTTTATCGGGTTCATCCTGAAAAATCTGAAGGATCTGGCTTGGGACTTTCTGTCTCTCAGCGCTTTGCAGATGTTCAGAATGGTCGCTTAATGGCGCACAATCACCCTAAAAAAGGAGCCGTTTTTGCCCTGTTTTTGCCACGGGCGGACCGCTAAAATAGGTGTAAGTTCGGACTCATGGGACTGTTCTTGGGACTGTTGCGAAATGTCTACGTTTGGATCAGCTGCAAGGCATTCCGAGTCTGATGATCTCTACCAAGCCCAAAAAACAGTCTATTTATTACTTGTATCTCTGCATCTTCCATCTCCAAACTCATGACCAGTTCTTTTAAAATCTCAAGATCTAGCTTTTCTTCGGCTGATACAGAAATAGCGTACAGTCGATGAAGTGCCACTGACATTCCGAACTTATTTCTTAATTTCAGGATATCTGTTCTATGTTCGGTACTTAATGCCAGCCAAAAATCTTCCAAGGGCAGCTTACTACTGTCTAGAGTATGCGCAACTGTGTTTTCCTCTAGATCTGCTAATGTCAGAATGAATTTAACTTCTACAGGGGATAGCGCCATTAACATATTTTTTAAATGAGTCGGATGATGTTCAGCGAAGCAATGCGCCAAGGTCTTCCCTGCTAGTAGCCTTAACCGGGGGCATTACACAATCCCTTTATTAAATAAAAAGGCCTCAAAAATACTAATCTTTATGGGTATGTTATTTTTGGCTGAGTTGATATCGATATTCGGCTAAGGCCTGAAGGCCTTTTTCGCCTAAATGATGAAACAGGGCGCTTAGGTTATTATAGTAGGTTTGATCGGCTTCTTTTTTACGGGCTTTTTCATCTAACTCTCTTAGCTTTTTCTTCTTTTTAATGTCCAGTTGCTCGTCTTCCGTGCTTAACAATGCAGCTATTGCCTCTAAGTTCATTCCTTTGAGTTCGCCTGTGCTTAATTTCATTAAAAGAGTCTTAATTTGTCCCTCACTACCCTCTTTTAAACCCTTCATGAGTAGGGTTAATTGTGCGGGCGATAAGTCCTTTATCTGCTCAAAAAATACCTTTACAGGCATGCATAATTGTTCGGTCATCACCTGAAATACCAGTGCCAACTGTCCTGTTGGAAACGTGGCCATCCCTTTTGTGACAAAGGCGGATTGCGCTGGACTTAAGAGTGGTAAGGCACTTAATACGGCACTCCATACACCCGGATGAAGCATCTGACTCACACTTAATAAGGAGATTAAGGGGCTTTGCTGCAAGATCTGAGATGCGTTTCCAGAAGAGGTGCCACTGGCCTGTATAAGCTGAGTAAGAGCGGATTTAAATTCTAAGGTCAGCTGCTGAGGCCTTTCTGTTGCCACTCTTGAAAAGGTTTGAACCGTCTCTTTCCAAGATTCAAGTCGGGAGACACTTGCCTCTCGTGATACGGTTGGTTTACTGCCTGTGTCGTTCGCACTCTTCACACTGAACCCAAATTCTGACGGTGCCCGAAGTGCACCCCCTCTCTCTTGAACCTGTGCAGGTACGGGGCTTGGACTCATTGTCGCTGTTTGTGATAGAACGGCTGTCTCTTTTGCCATTGCTACTGTAGGTGTCGCTGTTGCCACAACTGCAGGTTGCGTTGACATGCGCCCCCCTTCTTTGGAAACAACAGGCGCTTGTACGCTTACAGTCGTAGGCGTCGCCACTTCAGCGCGTAGGGCTGTGCTTGGCGTCGCCATGCCTTCTTTGGAAAGGACAGGAGCTTGGACTGTTACAGGCGTCGGCTGAGCCGCTTCAGCTCTGGCCGCTGTGCTTGGCGTCGCCATGCCTTCTTTGGAAAGGACAGGAGCTTGGACTGTTACAGGCGTCGGCTGAGTCGCTCCAGCACGTACGGCTGTGCTTGGCGTCGGTATGCCTTCTTTGGAAAGGACAGGGGCTTGGACTGTTACAAGCGTCATCTGAGCCACTTCAGTGCGTACAGCTGTGCTTGGCATCGGCATGCCTTCTTTGGAAAGGACAGGGGCTTGAACTGTTACAGGCGTCGCATGAGCATCTTCAGCGCGTACGGCTGTCGGTTGAGCCGGAAGCGCAGGCCCTTCTTTTGAGACCAGAACAGCAGGTGAGATTATCGCCCCTGTCGGGACTGGACTTTCCCCACGTAATCCTGTCGCTTGAGCTGGAAGCGCAGGGCCTTCTTTTAAAACAGGTGCTGCTTGCGCGCTTACAGAAGCCGTTTGCCCCGCCGTCACACCCTGAACGGGGGCCCCCGCTTCCTTAGGCCCTACTGGGGCTTGTGTGGGTGTGGGTGTCGGTGTCGCGATGGCTGCTTCCGATCTTGTTCCTGGGGCTTGAAGAACAGGCATGGGTCCTTCTTTAGCGGCTCCTGATGCTTTCACGGTTGCGAGGACAGGCGCTTCTGCCCTAACCGCCGTTGCTTGAGGTAAGTTTCCCGGACCTTCTTTCGCCAACATTGCTGCTTGTGTAGGTACAGATGTCCCAGATGCCATCCCCAAAACTGGTGTCGGTTGAGAGGGTAGGGCTGGTGCTTTAGCACTACCCCCTACACTTTCGCCTGGTAAACGTGCTGTTTGAACGCTCACACTTACCTCATTTTTAGCACTGACGGACGCAGGTAAAGGTGCCATGCTTTTGCTTTCTGGCCCGTTCAGTATGAGGGGCTGTGCGACTGTGCTTTGGGGTGTTGCCGCCTTTCCCTCTGCGGCTTTTACCCCTGCCGTCGGTGCTGTTTCAACCCGAATGCTCACCTCTCTAAAGAGCGGCTGCTCAGATACTTTGGCTGACAAGACCAGCGGTTTGGCCTCCCCCATCAAACTTTCAGACTGCCTAAACTGCAAACTGGTGTCCGCTATTTTTGTGGGTATCGGCCGTTCATTTCGCCTCTCTGCGGCTATTACAAAGACTTCTTTAACAAGGGGTAAGAACTTATTTCCTTCCACGACCTTTGCCGTTGGTAAAGCGGACGGTTTTTCAGCAATGCCTTTTTCCGTGGTTGCGGTGACCTGTGCCGGCAGTGTTTCTGCCGCCTTTTTACCTTCTTCAGCCGCTCTTGCCGCCAACTGGGTTGGGATACTCCGAATCTCAGGCAAACGCTCTGTTATCTGTTCAAAGGCACGCAAGGCCTGAGGCACTGACCGCAAGGCTTCTTGCTGATGATCTTGCGCCAAGGATTGCATAAAGGGCTTGAGCATTTTTGACATGGCCAAAGAGGCTGCGCTGTACTCTCCATTGCTCAGTAAGTTACTCATCATGGTGATGGCACTATCAAAACAACAACATCCCCCCTTTTTACCTGAAGTATCGCAAATTTTATTGTCTCTTAAAATTTTAATGGCCTCTAAGGCCTCTGATAAACGCTGCTTAATGGGATCGGAAGGTTCTTTAGGTCCTGGTGGCGGGGGGGCAATAGGTTTTGAGGCCGCCTCTGCCAAGCCACTCATCCTTGGAATGAGGCCCCCTGTGATGGGTGCAATCATCGCATTTTTTCCTCTTTTGAGTCCAATCGTTCGATTAATTTTCCGAGGCGTTGATATAAATCTGAAACTTGCTCACTTAAAAAGGTGATTTTTTTATCCAACAAAATCGTATTCGCCCCATGAATTTCGGATTCTAAAACCAATCGGGCTTTGGACTCGGGTTTTAATCCGGTACAGGTTTCAATGGCAGTGGCAATGACCTCTGACATGCCCTGAATTTCTCGAACATGCTGGTCCATCTTGTCTAGAAGGGCCGGTTCAAATTGATCTAGGCGTTCTTTTTTTGTGTTCCGTTTCACGCTGTACAAATGCCCTTAATGGGGAATTCATCGCCACTTTCTTTTGAGAGGGCGAGTCTTCCAATCTCGCCCTGGGTGATATAAAGACGGGCTTCTTTTTGTGCCGTTGCTTGCGTTTTATTCACGGTGTCTTCACTGGTTCTGAGCCCGGGATGTGTCACATACACCAC
The DNA here is from genome assembly GCA_964539135.1 of uncultured Rickettsiales bacterium. Taxonomy (GTDB): domain Bacteria; phylum Margulisbacteria; class Marinamargulisbacteria; family CAZIFG01; genus CAZIFG01. Next base: position 71,721 of record CAZIFG010000003.1, on the reverse strand, counting down.
GCCGCAGTCACTGCCTTCTGGCAAGGCCTTCAAGGCAGCCGCTCTGGCCTGCGGTGCACAGGCTGCATTACACATGACATTGCTCACTAAAGCCATTTCTGTGGGTTGAAACGCATGATGGTCTAATGTGTAACCTGCGCCTATTGCAGCTGTAAGATCGGCCTCTATTTCTGCTTGACTGCCTGCGCCCACACTGATGGTTGTAAGTCGATAATAGGCATTGTCGTCGTCGTCATCATATTCGGTACTTGCTTGAGCCAGCCAATAGCCCTTTCGGGGATGCATTTTGCCTATCTGTTCACTCAATGCGCCCAGTGCTTTCATTTGCTGTTTACGACCGTCTTTAAGCACGCATGTTTGAAAGATCCAAATGTGATCTAAAGGCGCCTCTTGTACATAGCGGGTTTTATCGCCCTTCTCTGTGGTGTAGCATCCCCACAGGATGGGCCTATCGTCTGAAATGGCTACCACTTCACCACGCTCACAAATGGGCTCGGGTGGATGTACCGCAGGTTCATGGGTATACACAAAGTGATCTGCTGTTTTTATTTTTTCCGTAAGAGGTTTCTTGTTTCGCACGGTAATTGCTGTTCCAAAACTTTCAAAAAAAGTCTGGCCATTTTTGATGAATAAAATGCCATGATGTTGGCTAATGCCTTGGCGCTTTTCGATTGGGTCTATGCCGTCTGGGCGCAAACATCCTTCCCCCCAGCCCACAACGCCAATGAGTTGAATTTCGCCGGATGCCACAGACTCAGAAATAGACTGTAACTCAGCTTGTCGAGTTGTTAAATAGGGGTGTCCGGAATCCATTGCCATTCGGGAGTCTAGGTCTGTTTTTACCGTGGTTAACAGACTATCTGCAGCTGCGATGCTTAAAGGGACTTGGCTTTTACAGGTTTGAATGATCCCATTTAAGCGTGTTTCAGGGGCAATCGCTGTGTGGAAACGGGGTGAGTGGGGCGCTTGTAGCGCACATATTTTTTTCATCATGGCGCTGATTATTTCGCATTTCATCCCAGATGCCAATGTGACAAAATGTCACACCTCTGCCCTAAAAGCAAAGCATATGGTAGACTTTTCTTCCTATGAATGACCTACACAGTATCAGTACCACTCGATTTATTTTACTTGCCCTTCTTTTGGTTGGCTGTTTGACCGTGTCGTTTAAGGGATTGGCTTTCCTGCCCACGCTGCCGTTGGTCTGTCTTTTTGTGGAATCCTTGATCTTTGGCCTTCTGTTCCGCTTTGTCTTTCAACCAACTTTTTTTAACGATCCTTTTTTTGTGTCGTTTCAACTGCTTCATGATATCATTGCCCTTTCCCTGTTTTTTAGTTTTACAGGGGGACCCACAAACCCGCTTACCGGTCTTTACTTGATTCCCATTCTTTATGGCGCCCTTCTCCTGCCTTTTATCAATGCCTTGGGTGTTTTTTTAATCACCTCGGGAGCCTATATTTTTATTTCTATGGTTTATATGCCGCTACAGTTGGTCTCTGTTTCTCATGATGCGCTCATGCGCCTCCACTATTTCGGCATGATTGCCAGCTATTTCATTTCTGCAACCTTGATGCTCTTTTTTATTGCCCGCTTGGTACGCCATATTCAAGATAGAGAAGCTAAATTGCGACGTGTTTCGTCTCTTTTAGACACCGAAACTCATTTGGTGAATATCGGTATTTTGGCGACAACTGCGGCCCATGATTTAAATACACCGCTCAGCACCTTATCGATGATTCATGAAGAGCTTTCCCACCAAACCTTATCTCATGACGCTCAGGCACTTTTGGAAAAGGGTCATGTCCAGATTTTAAGATGCCAAGAGGCGCTGTCTAAAATTTTAAAGACCTCGGGACACGCTGCTGTTTTGGATCCTTCTGCTGAACACCTCCGCTTGACGACTTTTCTCGATACGATGCTCTCTTCTTTAACCCTTCAATTTCCTCAAACCCAATTTACGCGTTCCGGCACCTGCCCTGACCTTTTGTTATCGGAAACACGCACACTTGAAGCCTGTTTGTTTAACCTCTTATCCAATAGTGCCAAAGTAGCGGCATCGGTGTCTATTTTGGCAGATCTTTCGGATCAAACCTTAGTTTTTTGTATTAAGGATACAGGGCCTGGATTGTCTGATCTTCAACTGAAACACATTCAAGAACCCCTTTCCAATCAGCTTTTAGGCTATGCGGAAACTTCAGATACGACTCATGGGATGGGGCTTATCTTGGTACAATTTTTAGCGCAACGGTTGGGGGGTGCGCTTTCTTTTGACAGAACAGAAACACAGACTCTCACGACTCTCGAGATTCCTTTATCTGTAGTGTGTCATGATTAATAACATTTTAATCATTGATGATGACCTTGATTTTTGTGATCTTCTTTCCAGAGGGCTCTCTCGTCATGGTTACACGCCCCATGCTGTTCATACCGCCGAGGCTGTTCCTGACGCGTTAAAACAAGGACCATATCGTTACATTTTGTTGGATTTAAATTTGGATAAAGCTTCTGGGCTTCAGCTTTTGCCCCTGATTACGCCGCACAAAGGTCCGGCTGAGATTATCATTGTGACGGGATTTGCCAGTATTTCTACCGTTGTTGAGGCCATGAAGTTGGGGGCCAGTAATTATATTCCCAAACCCATCACGGCCTCTGAACTTTTGCTGAAGCTGGACCATTTTCGAGACACCTCACCGTCTAAACCGATTCCTTCCTCTGCCCTTGATTTAAAAGCCTGGGAGGCCATTCAAGATACGCTCGCTGCCTGCGATTATAATATTACCAAAACCGCTCAGCACCTTGGCATTAGCCGAAGAACGCTGCAACGAAAACTTCAGAATCCGCCGTCTTTGTGATGTCATTGGGGCTCACCCTCTACACCATTGTATAAATTCTTTCCAATTCAGTTTGAACTTCTGCCATTGTTGGCCGTTCTGTCACAAGATCGGCAATACAGCGTTTTGTAAGTGCGGCCATCGCAGCATCTTGTCGGACTTCAAGACTATTCTGAGGGACCGCGATCAAATCATCACATCGGGCGTTTGTATCTGTAACCCAGGCATAAACCGGATTTGTTGGTGTATAATTCTTATGACTCTGTATATATTGAGGTGCTCCAATTAGACTTGCCAACTCTACTCCAAATGAAAATACGTCATGCGCCTGATAAGGATGTTTCTCACCATCTTGATGGCTTACGCTACGCAGGGTAATGGCTTCTTTAGAGGGATAGGATCCTCCCATTTGAGACCAGCTCACCGATGACGATAGGGTGGGGTCTGTGCCCATGGGATGCGCCATCCCTAAATCTGCCACAACAACCGTAAACCTTTGATTGCCTTCGGCATCCAGAACAAGGGATCCATCTGGATTCTTGTTGACTTTCACTAAAAAATTATCGGCTTTTATATCTTCATGTGCCCATCCTGCCGCATGAAACTGAGCCATGGCTTTTGACATTTCTAAAAAAAGCTGAAGCCTTTCTTTTCTTGTGCTTTCCTTTAAAAATTGGGTCAAGGTCCCATCGTACTTTTGGGTATATATAGAGGCACACGGTTGACCATCTTTTCTGATGTGAAAATGACAGTCTAAAATGTCTAAAACTCGAACTGGGTCCTCTACGCCTTCTCGCTCGCGAATTGCGGCGATGATTACTCGAGACGCAATCATTTCGTCATGGGCACTTAAAAGATCTCTTACGCCTGTTAATTTTATTTTTTTGGCTACAATTTCAGTTTTTCTTTCGCCCTCATGCTGCGTCACCACACGCGCTCTTCCAAAAAAGCCTTTCCCTAAATCCCTTTTATTATCCACTACAGTTGGAAGACCCGCTACGCTTACGAGAGGTTTTGTGCGATCTTTACGAAATAGCCGTTTTTCAGTTACAACGCGGTCTCTTTCTAGATATGTTCTCAAAATATTAAAGGTCACTAATGGAATATTCCTTAAGACGGCTTTCCCATCCACATTTTTATTTAATACTTTGAGTATGCTTACTTTATGTTTAATAGCGGCCTCAGCTGTTAATTGGCCACTATCCACTTTTGCGTCTATTTCTGCTAATAATTGGCATATATTGACTGCGCTTAATCCCCCTTTTTCTGCAAAATAAGTCCTGATTTGTTTCTCGTTGTGACTCATATTTGCTATTAATCCAATGGGTTCTAAGCTTTCTAAAAGGGTATCTAGAGGTGTTCTTATGGGCAGAATTACCAGAATTGGGGATGCTACCGCCCCTGCTGTGGCTATAGGTATTGGATTCTCAACTGTACCCGTATCCTGCGGAATAGCAGTATGATGATGTGGCTCCTCCCTAGCTACATATAAAGAAAGTACGCTTAGAATCATGTCTTTATATTTATGATTTTGATACATTAATGCTGCATGAACCGTTTGATTAAAATCGCCTGAAATGTTTAGCCTCTTAAGATCTGTCCTTGTTAACTCAATAGATTTCTTAATTTTATCACTAACCTCTTCTTTAGTTCCTGTAAATGTCTTAGATAAGTCTATAAAGGCTTTAGCCACCTTATTTACGGATGGTTTACGACCCAAACAACCGACTCTTACCGCAGAGCTCGGGAGGCTCGGGTTTTTAAGTTTCAGTCGTGGTACTCCTTGTGGTCCTTGCATCTCCATGATTTAAAACTCCTTACCTAACTTTATGTGATTATTGCCTTATATCGTTATCTTAAAAAAATAAAGATAAGAATTAATTTAAATTAAAAACTAAATACACAAAAAAGACAAGAATTAATTTAAATTAAAAACTAAATACACGAAAAAACAATATTTTAAACATAAAAAATATGAACCTAAAACGACTTTCTATTCGGGACACGCCTTCTCTGGACCACTTATTAAATGGCCATCTAGAATCCCTTCATTTAAAATTTAAAGATTCTTTGGATGTCTGTTTTGTTGGATCTACCTTGTCGTATTTAGCATTGGCTATTCGCTTTATCCACATTAGAAAATTCGACAGCTCAACCGCCTGTCAGACCTTTGCTTTATTTAATGTGGCTTATTCAAAAACAGAAAATCCTGAACGACATATTCCGGCATTTCAATTGATTGATTTTTGTTATTATTTAATGTGCGCTGCTCATGAAACGCCTCAAAATAAGGGGACCTACCACAATAAAGGCGGACCTGCTATTGCCTGTGCTCTTTTATTCCAGTACGATCTAATACCAGGACCCGATAAGAAACTCTTTACAGAAAAATCCATCGCAACTGTCTACAAAAAGGCGGTACTTAAAGCCAATCTCATTTTGTCCACAAAAGCTACAAAGGGCACACTTGGATTTTATGACTCCCATGATTCCAGTAGAGGCCATGTCATTGGATTTCAATATATACAAAACAAATTCAAACCAAACCATTGGCTCTTTTTTGACATCGAATTTCAAAACAATCCTATTTCTCCGTCTTTGGGCGGCATTGAAAAGAAAATAGAATGCGCCTTTACAAGGGGCTCCGATAAGTTTAACAAGGTAAGTTGGCAAGTTCCAGATAGTAAACTGGCTCCTTTTTTGTGGGCCTTTTCTAAAGAAATAGACCGTCGTATGGGGTGTGGATTAAACACGGATCAACTGTTTGTTACCTTGTTAATTCCCGCTTACGCTTCAGTGCTAAGCAATCATGCTTGTTTTATAAGGCGCTGGAAAGGCTTGCAGGCACACTATCGTGATGGGACTTTTGTGGAAAAGTAGAAAATGCAGCGTTTAATATCCGAGAAACCAAAAAAGTCAGAGTTGCAAGTGCGTGAGCAAAAATCGAGATCGCGAAGCAGCTTGATTTTTGAGCCTTGGATATTCAACGCTGCATTAAATTAAACATCGTAGGGTTCTTGGTCACTTCGGGAGGCAGGTATCCAGGAACTTTACAAAATCAAACAGGATTTTTTTTTCGACTTGATCATTAATGGGCTTATGCCACTGTACTCCCCATCGCAATGATAAGGAACCCCTTCCGTTACAATTTCTAAACGCTCTAAGGGCTTAATCGTGTACTCAATAAGCGCTGATAATTTTTTTTCTCGCTTAAATTCCGCCAAACCTCTGATGATTTTTCTTAAACTTATTTTTTTGACGATCACAACATTAAACGTATGTGCATTTACCCACTCCGGCTCCACTAAAATATAATTCCCCCCATAATATGACCCGCTCATCACCAACACCGCTTGAATCCCCGATACAAATTCGCCATTTACCTTTGCATCAAAGGCTTTATGTCGCTTCATGAGTAAAATCCACAAGGCCGATATTCCATAACTTAAAGCCCCAAGTTTTTGCTTGAGCGTACGGTCCGCATGTTGAATCACCGCTGCATCAAAGCCTATACCACAAAATAAGGAAAAATACGACGAATTGCACTGCCCAACAGGGTGCTCGCGTGGCTCTTTTTTTAAAATGCGCTGACAGGCCCCTTCAATAGACAGAGGAATGCCGTACTCATTGGCAAACACATTTGCCGTCCCCGATGGAATGATGCCCACAGGAATCTGATTTTCTCCCATCGCGGTAATGACTTCGTTAATGGTCCCATCCCCGCCTACCGCAATAATGGCCTCACAAGGCCTTGTTAGAATCTCTCTGACAAGATCTTTGGCATGCCCTTTATACTGCGTTTTATACAATTTCACAGGATTTCCAAATCGACTCAACCCAGCTTTAATCTTCGTGCTTTTTTCAAACAGTGTATCTTCTGCCGCTTCTGGAATGGGCATGCCAAAAAGCATTGAAATCCATCGCTTGATGCGGGCATGACCTTGACCTGATTTTGTGCTTAAAACCACAGCATACGGCTTCATTTTGTCTTTCCTTTTGGAAAAATAATATTTTCCTGTATCGCCTGCTGATTTAAAAAGATTGTCTTTAAATCTGCCTTGAATTTCTGTTGCATATCTTTATTTTGACTCAACACATTGATGTTTTCTCCAGGATCTTTTTGAAGGTTAAACAGATATTCTGTTTTGCTTCTATGGTGAAAAATATACTTATACGGATATCGAACAATAGAGGTATACGTACCACTATAAGGCTGCACTAAAAATGTGGGTCTGTCTATGGGCTTGGCAAAAATTGAACGCCCCACAAAATTGTGTTGGCCCACTTTCAACTTCAGCAAATCAATCAGAGTTGGGGCAATGTCCACTTGGGAATAGACCTGCTCTGAAATGCGTTTGGGCGCCAGTTTTCCGGGCCAAAATATCAAAAAAGGAATGCGAAATGACTCGTCATAAAATCCCACTTCCGAATGTGAAATACCATGATTTCCTAAAGGATAACTATGATCCCCTGTGATGATCACGATGGCATTTTTAAATTGAGGCCGCTTATTGAGCTCTTGAAAAAATACAGGGAGATCTTGATCCGACATATAAATGCTATTTGAAAAACGCTCTCTAAAATTGTGGGGATCTTTGTAAAATTCTCGTTTTTCTTCTGGCACATTAAAACGCATATGTGAATAAATGGTTGTTACCATCGTAAAAATAGGCTGATTTTTAGGTCTTTCTTTTACGATCTGATCCAGCTTATCAAAGAGTCTCTTATAAATAACTTCATCCTCATGGCCCATATTGTTTTGAAGCGGCTCGTCTTCTTTTTGAAGAAAGGGCTCTACTGTCCCAAAATTTTGAAAGCCTATTTTTTTCATATACGCGTTCACATAATGAAAATCAGGCATGCGCTGCGCTTGAAAATACACCGTATAATATCCATTTTCATTCAAGACATAAGGCAATCCTTTTACGGCTATTTTAGGATCCCTTTCTACATCCAATCCTCTCAATGCCGGCCACAGGCCTGAGGTAATGGCATTATAGCCTTTAATCGAACACATATTATTGCCATAAAAACGGTCCACATAGACACTTTTTTGAATGAGCTGATTCATTTCAGGCGTCAATTCCTTGCCGTTGGGCCCTTTTTGCTCTATGGCCCACTCGTTAAAAGATTCGATAACAATTAAAAAGACATGGGGCGGCGGATCGGTTTGAGGGAGGCCTTCTGTATACGTAAATCCTGTTTTTAAAAAGGGATATTCGCCTGGCTTTAAGGGCACACGTTGATACATGGGATTGAAGGCATATGCTATCCCAGATCTTATAAAATGCGTCACTTCGTCACGGGTATCATAAGGCCCTCCCAGCATGAGCCCATATAGAATCAAAAGGGCTATCAGCCCTTTATTGGACAGCTTCAAGGCATTGGCAGAAACCAGCCGCTTTGTCAGTTCTAACCCTACTATCAGGCTTATTACAATCAGGCCCGTTATGACCGCATTCATATCTAAGGTGCCAACTACACCATCTAACATCCCAGCATCGCCTGCTTTTTGGCCCAACTCCAGCATCACGGCAATGTCAAATGGCTGACGCACCCCAAATAAGTAAGCCGCTAAAAGAGAATATAAGCTCATCATGATACTTGAGGCTAAGACCATCCCCCACCGCCATCTTTGGGTGAGTTTTTGGAGTATTAAAACCGCAGTTAAGAGTGTGAGATAACTATACCCCAGAGATGCCCATCCCTGAATAGAATCATCAAACACACCTCCCGCAGATCGGGTTCTAAAAATCTCTACCAATAAATAGGTGTGAGAGGCCATCCAAAACCAAAAAATAGGCGATCGTAACGCCCAAGGAATAAGCGTCCGATATTGCTTAGTTTTCATGTGCCACTGTCTTTTTAATCATGGGAAAGACCCTATTTTCTTTGATCAATTGTTGATTGAGAAAGGCCAGTTTGACATCTTCTTTGAGCGTTTGGGTAATGGGCACGTTTAATGCCATTAAATTATGCACTTCTTCTGGATCTTCTTTAATATTAAAGAGATACTCGTCCCGGGTTCTGTGATGAATGATATATTTGTAAGGATAGCGCACCACGGAGGTATACGTTCCGCTATAAGGCTGAATCAGTAGCGTTGGGCGGTCTATAGGAGGGGCAAACATGGATCTGCCTACGAAATGATGTTGATCCACTTTCAAGCCGATTAAATCGATTAAAGTGGGGGCAATATCTACTTGCGAATAAATGCTCTCTTTTATTTTTTGAGGCGCTATTTTACCCGGCCACAGGAGCAAAAAGGGAATTCTAAAGGATTCTTCGTAAAAGCCGACTTCTGCATGACGAATGCCATGTCCCCCTAAAGGATAACTGTGATCGCCTGTGATAATCACAATGGCATTTTTAAATTGAGGTCTCTTTTTGAGTTCTTCAAAAAAGACGGAAATGTCTTTGTCTGCCATGTAAATACAATTCGAAAAATGCTCTTTTCGGGTTTTAGCATCGGGATAAAAACGCCGCTTCTCTTTCGGCACTTTAAAGCCCATGTGGGTATAAATCGTTGTCACGGTTGCAAATACAGGTTTATCTTTCGGTTGTGTCGCCATGAGTTTATCCAGATGATCAAAAAAGCGTTTGTATACCACTTTATCTTCATAGCCCCAGTCGTTTCTTAAGCCTTCATCTTCCGGCTTTAAATAGGCCTCTAAGGTATCAAAATGTTGAAATCCCATTTTGGTCATGAGATTATTTGTATAATGAAAGGCCGGATCCAATTGCGCCTGAAAAAATGCCGTATAGTAGCCATTGTCATTAAACACCGCCGGCATGCCGTGCAGAGATAAAGTGCTGTCTTTTTCCATGATAAAGCCACGCAGCGCCGGCCAAATCCCACTCATGGTGACGCCATAGCCTTTAATGGACAACATGGAATTGCCATAATAATGGTCGATATATAAGCCTTGATTGATTAATTGGTTGTAAACAGGGGTTAATTCATCACCATCCGGTCCTTTTCGATTCACCGCCCAATGGTTAAAAGACTCTATCATGATTAAAAAGACGTGTGGCGGCGGGTCTGTTCGTGGAAGCCCTTCTGTATAGGTAAATCCGGTTTTTAAATAGGGGTACTCGCCTGGCTTTAAAGGTACAGGTTTATAAAGGGGTTTAAAAAAATACTCGACGCCCGTTCTAAAAAAATGGGTGACTTCATCACGGGTATCTAGAGCCCCCCATAGCATGGCACTATAGAGAATCACGAGAATAATTGCCCATAATTTGGATCGTTTAAGAGGCCGTGAGGACAGTGTTTTTCGTGTTACCTCTAAGAGAATAAAAGCTGCAATGGCAATCCCGCCCACAACTAAAGAATCTCTGGAGAGGGTATTCGCAATCACCTGAAAAACACCTTTATCGGCTGCTTTTTGGCCCGTTTCTACCATGACCGATACATCAAAAGACTGATGCACGCCAAACAAATACGAACTCAGTAGACTATAAAGCAAGAGCAGCCCAACATGCCCCACCAGGTTTAACCAGCGCCAAGATTGGGTGAGGTATTGCACCAACAAAATGAGTGTGACGAGGGTTACATAGCTGTATAAAATAAGGGCATATTCCCCCGGTGTGCCTGTAAAAACACCCCCGACCCCTGCTTTATCAAGACTGGCAACCACATGGTAGGTATGCGCTAAAATGAAAAAAATGACAATAGGGAAGGTTAAAAGCCAGCGTATTAATGGTTTTTTTGTCTTAGTTGCCATGTATTAATACTCCTTTTGGGAAGATACGTCCCTGCTCAATGAGTTGCTGATTTAAAAATACTTTTTTTAATTCTTGTCTTAACACGGGTATTTCCTTGAGGTCTTGTTCTATTAAATTATTATTTTCCTCAGGATCTGTTTCAAGGTTAAATACATATTCTTTTCGGGTTCGATGGTGAAAAATATATTTGTAAGGGTAGCGCACCACGGAACTATAGGTCCCGCTATAGGGCTGTATTAAAAAGGTGGATCGTTCTATGGGCGGCGCAAAGAGGGATCTGCCTATAAACTGATGGCCTTTATTCAGATTCAAATGCAGGAGATCCACAAGCGTAGGGGCGATGTCAATTTGAGAATACACGGTTTTTTGCACCTCTTTTGGCTCTAAATGTCCTGGCCATAGCATGAGAAAGGGCACTCTAAACGACTCGTCGTAATAGCCTACCTCCGCGTGGGTAATGCCGTGATTCCCCAGCGGAAAACTGTGATCCCCAATGATAATCACAATGGAATTTTTTAGCTGAGGCCGCTTCTGAAGCTCTTCAAAAAAGACCGGTAAATCTTGATCCACCAAATGGATGCAATTGGAAAAATGCTCGCGCTGATTTTGGGGGTCTTTATAAAAAGCCCGTTCGGATTCCGGCACCTTAAATCTCATATGTGAATAAATACTCACCACCGCCGCAAAAATGGGTTTGGGATGGGGTTGGTTTAAAAAATGTTGATCTAAATATCGGAAAAAAGACCGAAACAAGACATGATCTCGGTGTCCCCAATTGTTGGTGTGCGTGGCTTCTTCTGGTGTCATGTAGTCTGCAATGGTGTCAAAATGTGTGATGCCCGTGCGTTTGACGAGAGCCTCTGTCCCATGGAAACTGGGGTCTAAGTGGGCTTGAAAAAAGATCGTTTCATAACCATTTTCTTTAAAGACTTGAGGCAGGCCATAATAATTGGTGTCTTGATATTGCAACATAAATCCTCTAAACGTAGGCAGGACACCTGTTAAGGTCGCTGAATACCCTTTAATGGACAGCATGGAATTGCCATAAAAATGATCCACATAGAGTCCCTGCTTTTTGAGTTCATTAAAGTTCGGCATGATGGCTTGACCTTGAGGCGTTTTTTGATCTACGGCCCACTGGTTAAAAGATTCAATAACGACAATAAAAACGTTGGGCATCTCCTTAGGTGGTGTTAGCTCTGGTGTATAGGAAAATTCCGTTTGATAATAGGGATATTCATTGGCTTTTAAGGGCACAGGCGTGTACAAAGGGCGGCCATAATAGTCATAAATGGTTCTTATAAAATGTGTGAATTCATCGCGGCTGTCTATAGGCCCGGCAATCATGGCGACATACACCAAGGCTAAGGCCAAAAGGGGCCATTTGGAAGGATAATTCTGACGCTTCGAAATGACTTTATAGCGCCATTCTAATCCTAGAAATAAAATAAAGGCTACAGCCCCTACAATGAGGGGATTGGGATCAAAACTGGTAAGCACCACCTCTACAGTCCCTTTATTGAGGGCATTTTTACTGGTTTCAATGAGAACGGAATAGTCTACACTGTGTTCTGTCCCAAAGAGGTACCCGGATAACAGGCAAAATACCGTTAAAAATAAAAAATTCGCTATGAGCTGCAGGCCTCTATTTTTCTGGGTCAGTCCATTTAGAATCAACCAGGCAGATAAAAAAGTCGCATAGCCATAGATAATTTGCAACCAAACCTCAGGCGTGGATTCAAAGGCGCCTCCTGCTCCCATGGAATAATAGGTCTGGAAGGTATGATAGGTATAGGCCAAGAGCAAAAAAATAAAAAAGGGAGACGTAAACAGACGCTTTAAAAATGAGACCATAGCCTTCCAATCATAGACTCATCATTGAGCTTAGTCAAACGTGTTTTTAAGCTAAAATTTCTAGGATTTTAACTTTGGATTTTTCGCCTCTTATAACCTGACTTTTAACCCCATACTGCTTTTTTAAAAGCTTCACAACGGCCTCATTTGCCTTATTTTCTATGGCGGGCGCTTTTACCCAAATCAAGATCTTATCTCCCTCTACTTTGAGTTCTTCTTTTTTAGACCCTGGTTTAACCTGTATCTGATAGCGATTCCCTACCAAGAACTTCATTTGAGCTTAAGACTCTATTAAACGCACCAAATGCTCGAGCACTTTTCGATAGAGTTCATCGCCAATAAGGGTGTCCTCTATGCCGCTATCAATGTTGGGATTGTCATTCACTTCGATGATCACCACATCGCCGGATTTTGTTTGCTTTAAGTCTACCCCATAAAGACCATTTCCGATGAGTTTGCTTGCGGCTAAGGCCCCGGACAATACTTCTTTAGGCACCTCTTCAATGGGCACACAGGCGAAGTTTCCGGAACGTCCGGATTTTGTCTTGGATTGATGGTTATAAATTTGCCAATGGCCTTTGGCCATGAAATATTTCAAGGCAAAAATAGGCTCATGATTGATAATGCCAATTCGCCAATCAAATTCGGATTCTACAAACTCCTGCATCAAAATAATTTCTGATTTTTTAAACATTTCTCCGGCTTTGTATTTGAATTCTTCGAAATCTTTTACCTTTTCAACCCCTCTTGAAAAGGATCCATCTGGAATTTTCAAAACAAAGGGAAAGGTCATGGAAATTTCGCCATTTTGAAGGCTATTTCGATCTAAAATTTCTGTTCTTGGAGTGGGTATTTCTTTCGCGGCTAAGAGTTCGTGCAAATACACCTTATTGCAACAGCGAATAATAGACCGGGTGTCATCGATACAGGGGATGTCTTCGCTTAAGGCCTTATTCGCAAATTTGTAGGTGTAATTATCAATGGCCGTTGTCTCTCGGATGAAAAGGGCATCAAATTCCAGAAGGGAATTATAATCTGATTTGGTAATGAGCTCCACCCACAACCCCATTTTTTTGCCCACACGAATGAATTTATTTAAGGCCGCTGTGTTGGAAGGGGGATATTCCTCTTTGGGATTATGCAACATCCCAATCCAATAGCGCTCGGGTTTTTTGACCAACAACGCATCTCGCCAGGCTGCCCCTGTGAATTTTTCTAGGGCACTATTAAAATGACTGAGCCTGTCCTCTGGAATGCTGGAATAGGATAAATTTTCGATTTTTTCGATTTCCCACTTCTGATCCGCCGTCCATCGCAACTCGAACATCATGGCTGGAAACCGAAACATGTCAAACAATCGCCGCGCAATGGGCTCGATTTTGCTGTTGCTGTGGCGTCCAAAATAGGTGGTATATCCTCGAATTAAGGGATCTTCGGGCTCTTCTTTAAAGTATTTGGCCACAATCTCATTGAGTTCAGGAAGGTAAGACTCATAGTTTCGTTTCCAATTTAATGCTACAATGTCCGACACACTGGGGATGCAACTCATGCCACGCGCTTCGGCTAAAAGCGACACATAATAGCCCTTACTTAAATACTCAAAACTGGAACATAAATTGATGACTTTGACATGTTTTCGGGATTTACTGTCAATTTTTTCTTTATTTCGAATAAACTCGCTGGGGGTTTGAATGATAAATTCTGAATGCGCCTCAAATCGTTTGACTTTATCTGTGACTACAATAAATCGTTTCATGCGACTCCTTTTATACGTAGGTCTTTCATGACCTTTAAACCGTCTACCCCGTCGGGATAATAAGCGGGCAACACCTGCTTCAGATAGAAGCCTCGCTTTTGATACCACTCGAGATATGCCTTATTATCGGCACGTATTTCGCTGAGTAAACCTGTCTTTTTTTTGAGCTGGACACGGGCCTCTACCGCATCAAAAAGCTGACTACCAATGGACACCCCCTGATATTGGGGCGACACGGCCACCGAATACAATCGCCCTAAATCCGAATTCTTGCGGTAAAAAATAATGGCAGAGGCACAAAGAACACCATTATGTTCTGCAACCAGAATATCCACAGAATTTTGATTCAGAAGATAGGCATATTGGCGTCTGGAACAGAGGTCATATTTTTGGGGATCAAAGGCTTCTTTTTCAATGATTTCTAGTCTATTTAGATCGTTTTTTTTTGCGAAACGAATGGCAGTCGTCATGGTTTTTTTTGGAGAAATTGAGGCGAGGTATTCATCTTTCGATGAGAATATCCCAGCTTCAATTAAAAGTAAAGCACCTTTTATATCGACTCTTTTTTATGCGTCTAGTTTCACTAAAACAAGGGAACAATCATCTTGTTTCGCACGCAAGCGTATCAATAACAAATCAAGGGCATCTTGAATCCCTTTGAATCTATAGGGTTTTACCCCGGAAATATCTGCCTTAAAGGCCTCAAAAATACGATCTAGATCGCCAAATTGGATGCCACTTTCTTTTAATCGTGTTAACAGCTCTCCAACAACGGTTTCCAAATGAAATTTGGGATCCCATCCCGATTTGGGTTTCCCATGTAATAACACTTGTATTTCCAAGACTTCCATTTGGTTGCTTATGGCTTGTTTTTCCATCATGATGGTTTTGAACGCCTCTAAATCGTTCATGGCTATTTGCAACTCTGGATAACGCAAAGAGCTCTCTTCTTGACCTACCCATAACTGCTCAGCCACGCCATCTGACATGATGGCCATATGCGTGATGCTGTCGTCCACCGTTACATGTTGCACATACTCTAAGACTCCCACAGAAGGAATCCCCCACGCTGATCTCAAGGCATTGCTATTTTTAAACTTAGACGCCTCTGTGATTAATGTTTCAGATGCCAATCCTGTCCCATTTTGGCTCATAGGCTCTAATAACATGCCGCCCCCTTCCTCATTCATCAAAATAATTTCCACATCTCCATTCCCGACTACGATTAACTTACGAGAGACCTTATCCCAATGGCAAATTTTAAATACAATACCCCCCTTTATTTCCGCTTCCGACCTCGTCATTTCTTTTGCCTCTGCGAGGATCTTGGGTTTTAACGCCAAGAAAAAACGATCAAAATGAAGGCCATCCCAACTTTTTAAGGCGTCCTCGACGTTACGGATAAAGCGGGCTCCGAGTGCAAAGGAATATCCATGATTGGCAATGCCATCCACAACCGCATAGACCCCTTTTTCGGCGTTGATGAGGATAAAATCGTGGTTGGCTTTATCCCCTACTCCCTTACCATAAGAGAGGGCCTTTATTCTCTCGGTCGCTATTATGAAGGGCAACTGTTCTCTTTCATTGCCCTTACTGGAATTTATTGTTGCCAACCGTATGATGTTGGGCAGTACCTTTTTAAGGGTCATTTTATTTGGACACATTGATCATAACCAGACCCATGTCATCTTCCTTCACACGAAGACGAATTTCCAAAAAACGCAGGGCTTGTTTGACACCCTGATCTGTTAATTTATGCTTCGGTCTTGGGATGCTGTCTGGATGATAGCTTTCCTTAAATAAATCTTGAGGTATCGGATTACCAGTCGGAATTGCTGCCACCTTTATCTCTTGTAAAAATTTATAAAAAATTTTCAGATTTTCTATCATTGTCATCGGAATGAGATCTGGATTTTTATCTAAATAGCTCAAGATATTGTTTACTTCGTCCCCTAAAAATTTTTGTTTATTTACCTCACTTTTCCAGGGCTCTGCTTCTTTCCATCTTTTAACAAGGGGTTTTGTATCCGTTTGAAAGGTTAATGGAAAGGTATCATCCCAGTAATCAACCCCATACATTACTTCATCCCAAGGGCTATGCGTTACTAAATATTTAAGAATGGAAATGTACTGCGCCAATTCATATTTCTTTTCCATGCGAGTTGCAAATTTCTTAGGCTCTTTAATCGCAAGCTCTAGATCGCGATAATAAAAATCAGCTGTCCTGCAGGGTTCTACCCACAGTTGCTCAGATATCCCATCTGTTGCGATCGCGATACAGGTTATGCTGTCTTCTACAGTGACACTCAAAATTTTCTCATTTGATGAGTTCGCTAACGAATCTCGCCATACCTCATCTACTATGTTACTGGCCTCAAATTGAGGGGCATCTGTCAGTAAATTTAGAGATGGCTTCTGGGTTCCATTTTGGGCGCATCCTACAATTGGGCGACCTACCCCCTCATTGTTGATTCCAATTACATCTACATCCCCGCAGCCCACAACTGTTAGTAGGCGTGTTTCTGCATTAAAATGGCAGACCCGAAAAACAATCCCGCCCCTTGTATCGGCTACTCTTTTTCTCGCCTCTTCTATACTTTTTCTCTTTACCTGTGAAATAACCCTATCTATACTTACGCCATCCCATGATTTCAAAGCTTCTTGAATCTGTACGATAAACGCTGTTGCTAATGCTGCTGAATAAGCCCAATCGCCCATTCCATCAATGACCGCATACACTCCCTTTTTTTCGTCTACAAAAACAAAATCATTATTGGGGCTTGATGTGTCCTTATTATATTTTCCCCTTAAAAAAATGCGAAGACCTGGTGTTGCAATAAGGGTTGCGTTATGTTGCGTTTCTTTTCCCTGGCTTTGAAATACAAGAGGGGTTGCCTTTGGTAAGGCGGCTATCTTTTTTTGTCTCATCGCCTTACACACACTCTCTCCTACGAAACAAGTATGCGGGAAAATTTTCTCTACCTCTTGCTCTGTTAATTGAATCAATTTTAGTTTTGTGGTTGAGTCGTCAAATTTAAAGAAATCTGGACCTGTTACATATCTTGGAATTTGAATTTCAAAGACGATCCCATTCACCTTCAGTTCATGCACTTGATTGATATAAGGCTCTACTAAAATTTGAAGGCCTGCGCCCTCTTTAACCAAAAGGTCTACAGGTAAACTGAGCTCCTCGCTCACCTCCGTTTTTGACCAGGCATGAACATTTGCATCCCCTTCTAAAACATCTGCCAGCACGAACATTCCTTTGTGATCATGCAAGGGAATGAGCCCTTCTTGACCTATCAACAACTTTACGCCCACCCCATACTGATTTTTAATATCTACAATCACGACCTGATCTTTACTTAAATCCCATAATTTCAACTCATGCACAGCCTTTATGATATCCCCTTTAGGGATATGGGCTTCTAGGTCCTTTAAATGGGTCGTAATTTCAGATTTTCTTTTGTCAACAGAAAGCGATTTATCAGGAGAAAAACGCAAGACTTGACCTATTTTTCCTGTTATTTCAGCTAAAATCTCCCTAAATTCGGTTACGATACAATCGTACTTAACACTTGGGGCCGCTATTACTTTTTTATTCATGAACACACCTATTCTTAACTTACTTTTTTAAGTTTCAATTTTAATTGAGTATTTATGTCTGACAATGTTTTCACATACGCTTTACCTTCTAAATCTCTAACAGCGGCACAAAAGGGCGCGCTTTCTTTTAGCTTTGAAAGGGCGTCAAAAGCCTGATGCGTTTCTTTCTTGAGCCTCCCCACTCTTTGCATGATAAGCCCCACCCCTTCTGGTTTTTTGAGTTTTTTATTTATATAAAACAGTCTTAATTGCGCGTCTATCTCCTGGATTAGCCGTTCTAAACACTGATGCAATACTTCTGCACGTTTTGCATGTGTTTGTTTATCAGAGTCGGGAACTTGTATCACAACACTCGGTTTTTTTACAGGGTTAAAAGGCTCCATTCTGTTTTGATTTGGCGCCTTTAGCTCCAACCCATCCAAAATGAGCGGGAATTCCTCTACCTTTACGGGATGTGCCCTTCTCTCCTTTTCACGTGCTGCTACGGGGGCTTCTTCTCCTCTCATAGGCCTTTGCCCTCTATGCACTGGCTCTACTGGGGGTGGCAGATCCACAGGCCTTCCAGGCTCTCCTTTTACAGGACTCTCAACTCTTAGAGCCGCAGGTATTGGGGGTGTTGACTCTCGTGGAACCACTGGCTGTGGTGGGGCTAAAGGTGCCCCAGCGTCTCTTTTTACCGGACTCTCCACTCTTTCCACTTCTGGTTCAGGGGGTGTTGCGTCTCTCTTTACTGGAGAAACTGATAAATCTGAATCAGAGAGAGTCCCTGTGCTGGCTAGGCGTTTTTTTGGATCAAGCGCTTCTCCCTGCGGCTCTTTATTAGATCCTCCTATACGATCCAAATAATCCGAATGAATTGATGGAAGCTGAAAGAGCACACTCGTCCCTTCTGGAAGTACTGTTACCCCTAAATCTTCCCATCCATTATCACTCAAATCTCCGTCACTCTGATTGCTATCCACCCATTCATCTTCTTTTTTTACGATTGAAATCGCCACTATTCTTTTCATTGCTTAACCTTTCTTTTTATAAAAAATAATTTCAAAAAAAATCTTACATATTTAAATCGCTCTCATATTATATTATTTTTTATTTTACGCCCACACTTTTTTTATCTTTTATAGCCACCCCGTTGCGAGATATCCCATTTATTGGTACCATGACATTCTTAAATTTAAATCTAGGGACTGTTGCGAAATGCCTATGTTTGGATTATATGCAAGGCATTCCGGGTCTGAAAGCCCTTATTAATCATAAATGAGGACTTGAGGACGAGGATAACACAGCAGATGGCCAAAATAGGCGTTTCACAACAGTCCCATCTATAAAGTGAGCTTGATATGAACAATCATCCTTGGCACGACGTTAGTATTGGTAAAAATGCCCCTGAAATTGTGAATGGGATTGTCGAAATTCCGAAAAACTCTCGCGCTAAATATGAATTGGATAAAGATTCTGGTCTGATTATGCTGGATCGGGTTTTGTTTGCGTCGATTTATTATCCCGCCAATTATGGATTTATTCCGCGCACCTACTGCGATGATGGCGATCCTTTAGATATTTTGGTGATTTCTCAAATTGAAATTGTCCCTATGTGCTTGGTGGAATCTCGGGTCATTGGCGTCATGAGTATGATCGATGGCGGCGAAATGGATGATAAAATCATTGCCGTTGCGGCTAATGATATGAGTGTGAATCATATTTCGGACATCAGCGATTTACCCCAACATCATCTGCGTGAAATGCGTAATTTCTTTGAAGATTATAAGAAATTAGAAAACAAAACGGTTGTGGTGAATGACTTTAGAGGCCGATTGGACGCCATTAAAGTAGTTGAAAAAAGTATCGTAGACTATACTCAAAAATTTAACGGGCCAGGGGCTTCTTCCTTTTAAGGAGCTGTTGAGAAGCCTCTTTTTTTGATCTATGGTTTTTTTTGAGCGTATCTGATACCCTATCATCGATATGATTGGAAAATATTTGCGTCGCTACTTTCTTGTCATTGCCGTTATTGCTTGTTTTCAAGTAGGCTTTACCCTGTCTCTTGCGCATCTTCACGCCCCCTTTTTAAAAGAAAATGCAGGAACCCTCTCTTCTGGACATTGCGCGGTCTGCGACTTTGGTCTTTTAATCCCCCATACGCCTACACTTCAACCTGTTTTGGCTGCATTTTTACTCATTCCCATTGCCGTTTTGTCGGTCTTTATGGTTCGCTTATGCGCCTCTTCCTCCTTTCATACCCACAATAAATCCCCGCCTCTGTTTGTTTAAATAGTTCCGCTCTTTATTTACACTAACAGGAGACTTTAATGTTTAAAAAATCTATTTTTTTGTATTTACTTTTTTTCGTATTTCCATCCTTGGTTTTAGCCCAAGCCGCGCCACAAAAATTGGCGACAGACTTACCCAATATTTCTGTTATTGGTAACTTTGTGGGAGAGCATAGCCAGACCAAAAAAGCCTTTGATGTTCAAGAACTTGAATTTGCCTTTCAGAGCTATCTTTACCCGGGTGTTAAAGTGGATGTCTTTTCGTCGATTCATAAAGAAGGTCATGAAAGCCATCTGGAGCTTGAAGAAGGTTATGTGACCTTTTTTAATATCGGGAATACCTTTGCCCCCAATTACCTTTCAAACCTGGGCCTTGGCGCCATTGTGGGTAAAAAACTCATTGCCTTTGGCAAAGAAAACCCCTTGCATCCCGAACAATCTCGCTTTATCAATCGTTCTTTTTCAACCCAATATTTTTTAGGCGGGCAGCATGGACTTGCTGGGGAAGGACTGAGCTTTCAATATTTACTGCCCTTGCCTTTCTTTTCTCAATTGGACGCCGGGTATGTTCAAGTGCCTCATTCTGAAACGTCTGACTCTATTCCTTATGCTGATGCCGCTCAATTTGCCCGCCTTTGGAATAGCGTTCCCTTGGGATCTTCACTGGAATTTGAAACAGGCCTTAACTATTTAGGGAGCCAAACCAAGGTGGAAGTAGACCATGACGGAGAGCCTGTTTTGGTCTCCAAATTGGCTGCACTTTACGGATTAGACTTGACACTAACAGGCAAAAAAAAGGGTCGTGATTTTTATTTTTTACGCACAGAATTGTATCATGCCACTTACGGACCTGACGCTCTGGCACACACTGGCGGTTTTGTATCTGCCCTTATTGCGCCCTCTAAAACAACAGAATTTGGGGTTCGATATGCCTTTTTAGGCTTGCACCCCGAACGACTTGCAGACGAGGCAGAAACGCCTTCTTCTTCAGATGTTGCTCAGTCTCAATGGAGTTTTATCGCGAGTAAAAAACTCACCGAAACCTCTAAATTTCGCCTGCAATATTCCTTTGGAAATCGCTCTCAAGACAGTGTCATTTTAGCGCAATTTGTATTTGGAATGGGACCTCATGCACATGTTTTACAATAAAGTTAAAGGTCTTTTTCTTTTTGCTGTTTGCGGGGGGTGTCTTTTACTGAATGCGTTTAATGTAGAGGCTAAGCCACTGCGCATTGTCACTTTGACTGAAGATTTTGGGTCTATCGTGACCTTTATTGGGGGGAATACCGTTTCTGTGACACCTCTTGTCAAAGGCAGTGCGGATCTTCATCAGATTTCTGCGAAACCCTCTATGGTCATCAGTGTTCGTAATGCCGATGCCATTGTGCGTCTGGGTATGGATCAAGATTCTTGGGTAGATGATCTCATTCATACGGCCAGAAATCCCGCTCTTTTTCCAGGTCAAAGGGGCTATTACGACGCCTCCGTTCATATTGCGAAACTGGATGTGCCTTCTGGCACTCTCGATGGCCGGCAAGGCGATATTCATAAATATGGAAACCCTCATTATTGGTTAGATCCGCATAATGGGTTTATCATTGCCAGCGATATCCGTGATTTACTGACCCGATTGGCCCCTGAAAATAAAGCGCTTTATGACCGTAATTACGCGATTTTTTCAACTCAACTCACGGAAAAACTGAAACTGTGGACCCCTGTTTTTACAGGCCTTAAGACCTATCAAATTATGACTTACCACAGCACCTGGCGTTATTTTCTGCATCGATTTGGCCAAAATGCAGTGGGGCAATTGGAACCCCTGCCTGGGGTTCCCCCTACAGTTCCTCATTTAATGGCCCTTCGCAAACAAGTCGCGCGCTCTCCAAAACCACCTCTTATCATTATGGAGCCCTATCATGATTTTGAGATTGGCGCCTCTTTTGCACGTCAAATCCATGGAAAGGTTATTGTGCTACCCACCAATGTCAGCAGTCCCAAAATGCCTACTTATTTTTCCTTTTTTGATGCGTTGGCAGAGGAAATTAAAAAACGATGATGTCGTTTATGATCCTTCCATTAGTGGCCTGCCTTCTGTTAACAGGGATTCATGTCTACTTCGGCGCCTTTGTGCTCCGAAGAGGGGTTCTTTTTGTAGATTTGGCATTGGCACAATGGGCAGCGCTGGGCTATCTGGTTGCACACTGGCTGGGCATAGAATCCTATGGGCTTCTCTTCCTGATGGGCTTTGGATTTACACTTATTGCTTCCTTGATTATTACGCTTCTTAAACCGATCTTTAAGGAACTGAATTATCAAGAAGCTGTGATTGGGATCATGTACATTTCAGCCTCCGCCTTTTCTATTGGGTTGATTTCTGCCACAGGCATGGAGGGTCATCAGCTTAAAAATATGATGGCCGGCCATTTGCTCTTTGTTCAGCCGTTTGAGGTCATGACTGCGGCGCTTTTATATGGGGCGATTGGAATAGGGTTGTACTTTGCGCACTCCCGATTTTTAAGTGCGTCTTCTCGCTTATGGGATTTTGTCTTTTATGCGCTTTTTGGCTTGGTTGTGACGTCATCGGTTAAAATTGCAGGGGTTTTAATGGTCTTTTCTTTTTTGGTTTTGCCCCTTCTATCGACGGTTTTATTTACATCTGTCTTAAAAAAACAGCTGATTTCTGCCTGGATTATTGGCATTTTTGCCTCTATGGTCGGGCTTTGGCTGTCCTTTTTTGTGGATGTTCCGCCTAGCTTTTGTGTCATTTTAGCACTATGTCTCATTTGGGTGTTGAGCATTTTAGCGTTTCTTTTGAAGGCTAAACGTGGATTAAATCGCGTATTTTAGATAAAGCGTCTTTAAATCGTTGATACCCCATTGGCCTACCTTTTTAGGATGTCTCTGCGCGTCTTTTTTTTATATGTATTTGTTTAAATTATAATTTGGAGATTTTTATATGTTTTTATGCAAAATAATCAGCCTGAGCAGGCCTCAGGTCAGCTTTCGCGATGCCTTGGATCGTACCCGATCTCGACTTCAACAGTCCTCTATTTCTGAGACTTGTCGGGCTCGACTTCGGTTACGTTGCTTGGAACTGGAGGCCCTCTCTGCCGATTTTACCCAACAGGGCTTTACGCTTTTAGGGAGTATGGGCTGGGACCATGCGAATACCATACGCTCAAGTCGGTCCCCTCTGAGTCAGTTTGATACTTTTTTTTACCGAGACCGGGAGGGCCATGTTCATGCAGGTGAACTTAAAAGTGCCATTCGACATTTCACCCCTACTGCTGCCGCGTCTACACAATCCCATTTTCAGGTCACGAGATCTGCCACCTCTGCCGAAATTCAGGCATTGCCACTTAAGCCCGCTCCCTTGTTGTCACAACATTGCCACGCCGATTCTCGCGCTCCAAAGGATTTTGCACATGCTGTTCGCAGCAAACACAATATGACGGGTTTCCTATCGCTATCCAAAGGCAAATACGAGCTCACGCCACCGTCCACGCTCCCTAGCGATCCCCCTGAAATCCTGACACATGCCTCATCTTCTTCCTCTTTGGCGCCGCAACCTTGTTCTTGTCATGCGCCTTATCATAAGCATAAGGCCCCTGTCCTTAGTGCCACTCGCTCACATTCGGATGCCTCTTTTAGCTTTAGACATCGCTATATTACCTTGATGCCCGTTTTTAGACAGCTTTATTTTGGGGCTGAACTGTTAGCGTCAGGCGTTCGAGATCTTGTGTTTGCCCTTCCTAAAAAGATGTTGGGCTACGACACTTGCTCTTGGGTTAAGGCGAGTTTTCTCAGCTACACGCGTAGAGACGCTAGGCTACAGTCCGATCTTCAGGCGCGTTTTGGCGGAAATTTGACCCTTATGCTTCAAAAAATGAATGGACTGTCTTCTCATCGTAAAGATTATATCAAAGTTCAAACAGTAGCTGCCTGTTTAAGCGTCCCTTTATTTTTTGCAGGGATTGTTCCTGGTGCTATTTGTCTGGGCATCTCTCTGATTGCAGGCGGTTTAAAAATGCAATATGACCCGGCACCTTATGCTCACTATATTTCACATCATCTTCAGCATCTCTGTTCTCATCTTGAAGATCACCTCAGATCTGCATCGCATACAGATTCGAATCTGCATCATTTGAATGCCCTGAAATCGGAATTAGATGACGCTATTCAGATGATGGCTGCTTATTATAAGCAATTGGCAGATATCCAAGCGATGGAAAAAAGTTGTGTCTGGTACAGGCGTATTTTTAATGGCGCGCATCGATTTTCAAAGTCCTCCCATGAGTATGTTCAACTGAACGCTCAGGACAGTATTCTTGTTCCTCACACGTATAAAGCACATCAATTTCACCTTAAAACAGGCGGATTTCAACGTCTCTCCCAAATGATTCTCGGCGGCATGGGCAGTATGACGCTATCGATCTTGAGTGGGCTTTCACGTATAGGGGTTTTAGCTGCTTCTATTGGCTCTCTCTCTGGGTTTTTGAGCCCTGTGTTTACAGGTATGCAGTTTTTTAAACATCATATTGTTGAAACGCGGCTTCATAAACACTACGATAAACTGCTGCGTTTACAGGCTCATATGCAAGATCCCCACTGGAAACATAAACCCATTGGGCGTTTTCATCGCTTGTTCTCGCATCATCATCATCATCATCATGCGCATCCTCATTCCATGCAAGAATTGCATTTAGAATGACGATACTGTATTTGATAAAATGATATATTAATGAAAAAAATTATATTTTATTTATATTTTTTATTTTGACATTTAACCACTTTCATCTTAAAATTTCGCTCAAAAAATATTTAATATATAAGGAATTCAATTATGGATACACGTAAACTTGGTTCATCGACTTCAGGTCCGTTTCAACCTCCTAGCCCTAGGCAAACTGGAGATCTGACGCGGCGAACAGATGCAACCAGTGTCTCTATGACAGCTAGACCTACAGCTAGATCCCTTTCCGGTACCCCTCGGGGTTCACTTTTATCTTCTGAATCGAAAGATGGTGCTTCCTCCGTGGATGATGTTCTTCCTGTAGCTGCGACTACGAGATCTGTTTCTCTTCGCTCTTTCTCTTCCCGTGATGACGGAGATGGAGACAGCAGCGATGAATCGAGTCGCGCGAGTTCTAGATTGGGGTCCCCTAGATTGGATGATGCGTCATCCCCCTTGTCTTTGATTTCTTCTAGAGGTTTACATACCCTCCCTGTTCCGCCTCTTCCGATTGATGCCCCCCTCCCTCACAGCCCTACTCTATCACCTAGTACCACGCCTGTTTCAGCACTAGTGGCGCCTTCGACTTCTGTACCCCCCGTTGACTTTGCTGCTATGATTCGCGCTACAGAAGCGCGTATTGCAAAACGCGCAAATGGTTCAGGGGGACACCAAAAAGGCTCTCTAGAAACATGGAATCGACTTAAAGCCCGTGTTACTGAACTTCAGGCATTAAAAGCCTTAGCAAGCGGCTCACATCCCCTTCAAATCGTCGCTGTTGAAGGTTGGGACAGATCTAACGCGATTTGCACAAATAGAGATGGACAACACAGCCAATTTGATACGTTTATCATTCGAAAAGACGATGGTACTTTTGAGGCCTGTGAACTCACCAGTTCAATTAAGCACTTTGGGAAACCTAGGTCATCCTCTGCTGTTGTTGCAGGTTCTTCCACAGCGCCTTCCTATGACGCTTGTTTTTCTGCAAAACGCACCCTTAACGCTTTAGAATCAAACTCTAACGTTGTCACGACTTCAAGCTCTATGACTTCTTTACAGACTGCTGCGCGTCCTGCTCAATTTAGTATGACTCCCGTTAGTGATGATTCCCAAGAATCGAAGGCAGATTCTCACGTTCTTGCTACTAGACATTCAAATGTTCTTCCCTACGAAACACCTCCCCAAAAGTCGGCTCGTTTGATGGCACTGTCTGCAGAAAAACACGCTAATACACGAGGGTCTCTCGCGCCTGAACTGACTCCGTTGCCTGTAGCGGTTCCGAGACGTCGTTGGCCGCTATTCGGTAGCAAAAAACGTACTGATACCGTTCTTCCAAGACAGGGTGCTACGAAACGGCCTGTAGTTCCCGGGGTAAAGAGATCGACTCCAAATCCAAAGGAAACCGGTGCAAATCGTGGGATATTCTCTTTATTTGGTCCTCCCTCTCAAGTTGCACAACCCAGATCCGCGGTTAACCCCACTCAGAAGGCAACCGGATCCGGCGCGCCTTCACGACCCAGTGTATTTCGTGCCTCCCCACCTCCTGGCCATAGCCATTCCCCTCGGATGGAAATCATAAATGATGAAGAAGGTACACGCGACGCGGCGGTAGTCCCAACGTCAGCTTCTAAGAAGAAAAGGTCTCTTTTGTCCCGTGTTAAAGGTATTCTGTCTGTTAATCCAAAAGGCGTTTCTTCTGGCAGTATGACGGCTATCTAAACTATTTTAGCCTAATGCCTGGCACTCTTCTTGCCAGGCATTTTTATGCTTCATTTTATTCACTTTTTATTTTTCTCTCTCTTTTTTTCTGAGACGTCTCCCATCGCTCGAGCTTTTTGATATCCTCTTCTTTACTGAGATTTTCAGGCATTGTTCAGCCCAACTCTTGTATGGTTTGGCGAACCTTTTGCCCTACTTCAAAATGGGCTTTATTCGCATTCCCTTTACTCTTTATTTTTTCACGATTTATTTTGGATTCTGTCTGCGTCGCACGGAACAAATTAGCAGCTAACTCTTCGCTACCCATAAAATCCAAAATGTCTTGATCTTTGGAAAGCCCCTTTTTGGCCTGAATGCCACGTCTATCTAGGCCGTTATAGAGTCCTTTGTACCCATGATTTTGAAAAATTTCATACTCAAGCGGCAAAATAACTCCAGCTAATTTTGCGGCATCGGCCAATGACTTTTTATGATGTTGGGACTGTTGCGAAATGCCTATTTTGGTCATCTGCTGTGTTATCCTTGTCCTCAAGTCCTCATTTATACCGTATAAGGGCTTTCGGACTCGGAATGCCTTGCATATGATCCAAACGTAGACATTTCGCAACAGTCCCATGTTTTAATTCATTTCGAAGCAACATTCGTTTCTGCTCAGAGGATAATGCTTTTAAAGCCTGATCCTCTAGCTCTTTTCGGCGGGTCTGCACCGCAAAATAAGTTTGAGCAAACGCAACAGTTTTTTTACGTGAATCCCCATTTTGCGCAATTAAATAACAGTCATAACGTGTTAGCTGATACTCTTCGACTTCTATTTCCTTACCCTTGCCCGATATTGACTTCCTGATGTCAGGAAGCCAATGACTTTCCACATTAAAACCCGAATTTTTACACACTATTTTTGCTTTCTCTATCACACTTTTAAAATTTTCCCATTTTCTATATTTTAAAAGCATTTTCAATTCACGCGCATACCAAAACTGTACCCCCATTTCATCCCTATGAGCGTGAGATTCAAATGTGTTAATCAAATTATCAATCGTATTTTCCATTATTTATCTCCTTCTTATTGTGATACATATTTCATTACCGCTCTATTTTTTACGCAAGGATTTTAATTTATTATTTAGTAATTCTATTCTTTTTGTAAAATAAAAAGGTATCTTTTTAAACGTCTTCATCCCCAGGAACTTTTTGTGGTGCTTGTAAACTTTTTACACTTCATTTATAATAAATAGAAATATAATTTATTTTTTGCTTAATTTATGGATAATACTGATCTGAAAATATTAGAAATACTGATTCACAATGCAAGAGAAAGCAATGTGAGTATCGCCAAAGCCCTTAAGATGGTTCCATCTGCTATTTTTCAGCGCATTCGAAAATTAGAACAAAATGGTATCATCCAAGGCTATTCTATCCAGGTTAATAGAGAGGCTGTCGATTTATCCTTAACCAGTTTCCTATCTCTCGATGTCAGTCCAGACCATATTCCGAATATTGAATCTGCCCTTTCAGCACATCCCCACGTCCTTGAAGTTCATCGCACAACAGGCCCCTCTCCCTTTTTGATTAAAGTAGTGGCTCAAGATCAAACTCAGCTTTTAAACCTCATTGACACCTCTTTTTCAGTGATTCCTGGCGTTACTGCCATCCACAGCTCTTTGGTCCTTAAAACAGCCTCGGAACACCTTCAGATTCCGTTATCTCTTTAAGGTTTGAAGCCTTCTTTTACAGGGTATCTTTAAAGTATCTCTGATATACTGAGGCCCATATGCATTATTATACCTTTACAACGCGCCCTTTGCGTTCTCTCCCCTCCGTAAAACCGTCTGCTCCACGGGACATGACGCTTTCGGTCTCTATGATTTTCTACCAAATCATCACCCTTTCGCCTGATAGAGCCTGCTTTGATCTGATTCAACGCCTCTTATATTTGTCCCGAAAGTCTATCCAAAAACCCGCCACGCTTGCCTCGATTCAAAGCCTCCTTGCCCGCATTCAACTGGATGACTTCGATCGCTTTATTCATTTGCTTCACTTAACCCTTTATGTGGAATCTCTAGAATCTACACCCCATGCCGCTACTTTGGGAGGATCGCTTACCCCCATTAAAGATGCCATGTCTGCCTTACTTTCACATGCTGATGTCAAGACCGCTCTCTCTCTTTTTCCCAATCATCTCATTGATGTTCTGACTGCCCATCCCGTCGATATGGATCGGGGGCTTGTGGTGGAACTGAAACGCGAGTTGGATGAATTTAATCGCCTTTGGGAGATGAAAAAAGAATCCTACCAGGCCCTTTCCACGCCCAGCGCGCAACAAACTGCTAGAACGGAACTGGATGAGCTGAATCAACAGATTCGCAATACCATCACCATGCTTTTAAGTACCCCCAACTACAGAGAATCTCGTATTAAACCGGAATCGGAACAGCGAAATTTGTCTCGCGCCATTAAAATTTATGAGCCTAAAATCTCTGCCCATTGGTCTAAAATTGTGGAATTTGTTCAAGAATCCTTTTTAGAAGCCATGGCCGCCGAACTCATTGCCAAAGCTCCTAACGCCCACCCCTTATCTGCTCTACTTGCTCAGCCTCGGTCCCCTGAAAAATTTCAGGCCCTTTTGAATGCCCCAGACCTCATTGAACATCCCTGTTACGCCGATGTTCTGAACCTAAAAACACAGATCCAATATACCTTAGAAGTCTGGCGTGGCGATATGGATGGCAATCCGTATGTCACCGGAAAAACCATGGCCAAAAGTACGGCCTATGGACGCGTGCGCTGCTTTGAAGATCTCACCGCGGATGAGGCTGTTATTCGATACAGACCTCAAACGGAGTCCTTTAAATCTCTTGAAAATGTCATGACCCGGACCTTGTCTCAGCTGAAGGAAAAAGGCAGTGATGCCTGGAAACGCTACATTCAAGACCGGGTTTCAGAAGAGTGGGGGCCTGCTCAAATTTATAGTGGATTGACCTATTATCGCCTGGTGGAAATGACAGAAGCGGCGGAACATTACTTGCGTCAAGATGGCGAAATCGGTCAACTTCGTACAGGGTTTGCAGACAACGAGGCTTTTTTATCCTTTACGACGGTGCTTCAGCATGCCGAAGAATGCGCAGGCATTGAAAACGGCACTTGGACCAAATTGAGAAAGCTGGTTAAACTTCGAGACATGTCTTTGGGCCTTCCACACGCTCGAAAAGGGGAATCCTTTCACCTGACACTGATCTCGGAATCTCTCTCTATTCTGTTTCCCAAACGCTTTGTACATGCCCAGGCTTTCTCGAATCGATCTATTGGAGATCAAAAACAATACCTTAAACGTTTTGTTCAAAAAGAGATTGCCCTCCCCTTGGATTTTGAAATCCATCTCACCCCAGAGAGTCGTGCGCTTTTTGGTCATTATGCCTTACTCATGGAAATTCGCCACAATGCGACCCTCATTCAAAGTGATTCAGGAAGCGCCACTCAAGACATTGAACTGTCTATTTTAATCATGAAAGCCTTGTCGAAACTTCTGAGCCACACAGGTCGTGTTGTTATTCTGTGCGAGGATAAAGACAGCATGCTATCCGCTATTTCTCTCATGAAAAATACCCCAAAATCTAGCGATCTTTTTGACCGTGTCATCATGATGTGCGCCGGCAGTGACAATCAAAAAAAATTAGGCCCTTTTTATGCTGCTACTCTCAATCATGACTTTCTCATGACGGCCTATCGCAATGGAATTACGTCCTTTTTTGGCGTGGGCGATTCCCCTCTTAGGTCCGCCTGCCACGACCCTATTTGTTCGTTTAAAACTTTTCAACCTGGCAGTCGAAAACGCTACTTTTTTGGGGGCATGATCTATACCTACTTGTCCTACCGTCTTGCCAATCAAATTCAGCAAATTGCCTATTATCATACACTTTCACCTAAACTTTCCTCTCTTCATGAGACCCTTTGTACCCACCTTGGGGAGTCTTTTTATACAGCCTATCAAAACCATATTCACGCTCATATCCCTCTTCAACAGGCCATCCAATCTATTGCTGAAATTGTAACAACCTATTTTTCTCGTCCGTCTAAAAAGTACACCAGCCAAGGGTTTAGCCTGGATCTGATTCGCGCCATTGATAGCGGCAGAGCGCAACTGATTTTAAATACATTTGAACCTCAAGTTGCCGGCCTTCCAGAAGGTCTGACGCTCTTTTTATCTCGCTGCAAGGCCTCTGGTATTTCGAAAAAAAACATTCATGCGTTTTTTAACCACACCCCTTTAGGACAGGGTATTTTAAAAACACTGGCCTTTTATGCCGCTCATTTGGATGATGTTCTCGACGATCCATTGAAGCTGCGACTTGTTTCGAGTCAAACCCTTTCAGACTGCTACTTTTCGCTGAGTGGCAAACGCCTTAAAGTTTCCCAAGATCCTCACTTGAGACTTTCCCGATTGGTTTGGCAACATGCAGAGTTTTTAAATCGACGTCATGGGTTGGTTGATAAAAATCAGGATCTCAGACCCATTGCCATGCTCTTATTTGGCGCCAATTGGATGATTTAAGAAAATTGTTTGTTATTTCTTATATCATCGCCCTATTTTTTTATTTTTTTGAAATTAATCCATTTATTTTTCGATAATTATTTATGTTAACTCATAAACATATCGCCTTGCCACCTTTTGAATCTGAGCCTATTCACAGACAATCGCACTTTCTAATCTCCTTAGAGAGCCTTGTCTCCTTTATTCAAGATACTCGCTCTGTCTCTGATCCCGCTCGACTCTCTACTTTTTTAGCTCTAAAACGTCAATCGCCTATTCCCTATTCTGCCTTAGATTCCCTCTTTGAGGCCACGACTTACTTTCAAACTCACACTAGGGATCTGGATCCCCTTCTTGTAAATCCTCGTTTTCAGGCCTGCTTGTCTTTTTTTCATATTTCCACGCCTTCAGCGCCTACATTAATTGAAAAATCGATCTTAATCGCCCGTATTGTGGATCTTGCGACATTGGGACACCAGGCCTTTGTGCTGTCATCCTCCACTCTTAGTCCCTCCCATCCCGATCGCATGCAGGCTCTTGAAACTCTGCAAAAACTTCATTCTGAAGATCCTGCGTGGGTGAATGATACCCTTTCTTTGTTTGCGCCTCAGCTCGACTTAAAGACAACCGAGGCCGCTATTTTAATGCATCGACAACAGAATCTTCAGGCGTTTTTAGCTCGCGTTTTAGATCAAATTCAACCTGATTCCGCGGATGCCCTACTGCCGCCTATACCTCTTTTTATCCCTAAGGCTTCTGATTTTACACCTGAATCTTTAGCTCTTATTGCGGAACTCTCACATTTATCGCCAACACCTGCACAGGATCCTGCCTCTCAATATCTTCAGATTTTTAGCCAACTTGTTAAGCTCCGCCTTACACCAGATTTAATTCTTTCCTTTATTCCTAAAGGCCCTCATGGAGCTTCTTTAGATACCTTAATTTCTACACTCCATCCTCACATGAATCCTCCTATGGAAACGCTTTTAGCGTCCTTTAGAACCTTAAAAGCCTCTCTTTTAATCCATACGCCTGGATTAAAAGAGATTCACTTTATATCCGCTGAAAAACGACTGGGTGATCTTGCTGTATTTTTATCTGAACTGCCTTTACTTACGCCCAATCAATACACGATTATCTCCGAGTTTCTTAAAGAACAACAGGATGCCTTGGCTGCCACTTGTCCAACTCGATGGGAGTTACAACTCTTTACCGCTATTGATGAGCTCTCCATGAGTTTAAAACTAAGTGAGGATCCCTCTTTATCGCGTCACATGCGCCATTGGTTTAAAGATCGTATTCCAATGGCACTTCAACTTATTGGCGTTCCGCCTGAATCTGCTTATAATGTGCATCTGATTAATGCTGTCTTTAAACTGAGCCTGGAACACCTTCACGCAGCTGTACCGGCTCATTTTATAGATCCCTATCAGGCTCCACACCTTGATAAAGTCCTTAGTAACAAGCCCTTGCTCATCTCGCTTCTTTTTCGCCCAGAGGATCTGCTGTCTACTCTTTTTGGATCGTCTCATCTGACAGCCTCAGAGATTATATCTCAGTGCTACGAGACTGGGTTTGTATCTGCTGCATCCGCCCCCTCAGTTCCTGTCGCTGCCAAATCTTCTTTTTATGCTTACCTCGCTCAAGTCAATCCTTATGCGCTAACGCAGTCTCGAATTGAAGATCTTCAATCTGCTTGTGTTGCTGAGGGCAACCCGCTTCAGTTGCTTCGAACATGCCTACCTGGTAAACTCCCTTTTTGTCATTGGCTTTTTCAGACCTATCCCAAATTAGTCATCACCCTCATGGAAAACCTGACCGCTTTTGAACTTCGACTGCGAATTTTTTCCACAATCGATATAGATGGCAATAGCATCGCAACACAGCTTGCCTCTCGCTATCCCGATGATTTCTTACGCCTTATAGCGGGTTTTACGGATGCTCAAAAATTGGCTATTTGTGAGTTTTTTGATCAAGATATACAATCTGTTGTTCATCTTTTGGCCGCCAAGCATCCTTCCCATCTTATTAAGCTTATTGAATCCTTGTCTGCTTTTGAATCTCAATTGGCCTTGTTTCATCTGGAAAATGGCTCAGGGATTCCTCTTTTTCAATATATCACCCAGCACTGGCCCCCTCTTGTTCGACGCCTATTGGCTCTTTTCACACCGCCACCTCCGCCTCTCGATCGTGGCTTATCCGCCTAAACTGACTTTTTTCTTTTTACTGGGCGCGGATGCTGGTTTGGCTTTTTCTGCTGTGTCTACAATGCCTTCACTTTCATCATTTCGCTTTTGAATATGATAGACATACTCCTCGTAGGTGCCCCCATACAGTCTGACATTCCCCTCCCGAACCTCGATAATTTTTGTGGCAATGGTATTCACAAACGTTCTGTCATGGCTGATAAAAAAGACAGTTCCCTCGTAAGTTTTTAGCGCATCTGCTAAGGCCTCTACCGTTTCAAAATCCAAATGGTTCGTCGGCTCATCCAGAAGCAAAACATCTGCCTTACTTAATAAAAGGCCCGCTAAACACAGTCGCGCTCTCTCGCCGCCACTGAGCATTTTTACTTTTTTATCGACATCGGGGCCACTGAATAAAAAAGAGCCTGCCATGTCTAAAATCTGCTGACGTAATACCTGTGGATCCGCCATGCTTGCCAAGGCCTCATAGACAGAATCGGACTCTGAGAGTTTTTGGTATACATGCTGCGCATAGTAGCCCACCGATAGGCCGTATCCCCACTTAAACTCGCCGCCTAGCGCCTCTAGCTCACCTGTAATGGTCTTTAAAAATGTGGATTTTCCCTGCCCGTTATCTCCTAAAACCGCTACATGAGAGCCATGGTCCACCTCAAGCACAATGTTTTTAGCCACTTCTTTATCAGGATACCCAATTTTAAGATCCCTAATTTCAAGAGCCACTCCCTTTCTTTCCTGAACTTTGGGCATCTTAATGCGGACAGAACTCATGGGATGGGCCACGTCGATGGTTTTGAGTTTTGCAATTTGTTTCACACGAGATTGCGCTGCAGATGCTTTACTGGCCTTGGATCCAAATCGATCCACAAAGCTTTGTAAATGTTTCTTTTTATTTAAAATGTTTTTATTGTACTGTTCTACGTTTCGGAGCTGCTCGGCTTTAAATTCAAAATACTCTTCGATGCCTTCTTTGTGCAACACAGCCTTTCCATTTTCCACTTCTAAGGTATAGTTACAGGTCTTTTTTAAAAATTCTCGGTCATGAGACACCACTAAAATACTGCCCTTAAAGGACTGTAAAAATTTTTCTAAAAACAATAGGGTAGAGAGATCCAGATAGTTTGTTGGCTCATCTAAAATTAAAAAATTAGGATCTTTGAGCACCATAGCCGTCAGTTTCACACGCATTTGATAGCCCCCAGATAGGGCTGAAATGGGCAGCCATAAAAAATCTTGATTTAAGCCCAAACTCGCCGCCATTTTGCCACATTCCCACTCTTGCTTGCCACTATAGGCCACTAAAAAATCAATGACCACATCATCGGGATCGTAAGGATCTTTTTGTTCGAGGTAACTTAAATGACAGTTTTTGTGCATTCGAACCGTCCCTGAATTGGGCGTCTCTTCCCCTGTGATCACTTTGCATAATGACGATTTTCCCGCCCCATTTCGGCCTATGACTGCTATTTTTTCATTTTCACCCAAGGTACAGGTTAATTCATCTAAAATGACACGGGTTCCGTATTTGAGTGAGAGTTTATCGAGTTGAATTAACATAATGACATCCTTCTTTTCAAGTGGAACTCTTGCGAAATGCCTATTTTGGCCATCTGCTGTGTTATCCTCGTCCTCAAGTCCTCATTTATACCGTATAAGGTCTTTCGGACTTGGAATGCCTTGCATATGATCCAAACGTAGACATTTCACAACAGCTCCACGTATTAACTTATTTTAGGGCATAAAAAAAGGGTTAGCATGACACTAACCCTTTTTGGTTTTTACTTTGGTTTAAAGCTTATCTTCTTGCGGGTTTATCTTCTGCTTGGTTGATTCTTAAGCTTCTGCCATCCAGTTCTGTATTGTTTTTTGCAATGGCTGCATCTAAACCTTCTCTTGCTGCAAATGTTACAAATGCAAATCCTTTTGAACGACCTGTATCACGATCTGTGATTAAACGAACATCTACGATTTCTCCACAATCTGCAAAAAAAGATTTTAATCCATCCTCTGTTGTTGAATATGATAAATTTCCTACATACGCTTTTTGATTATTTGACATTCCTGACTCTCCTTAGACTCTTAGCTCAACCGTTTTAAATAAAAGCACTTGAGATAATAAGAAATGACTCTATAAGTGCTAATTTTTCTTATTTCTACCGCTTCTACGGTTATACGCTACCAGGCAGTATACCATGGCTTTTCTTGTACGTGAACCCTATTCCTCAATATGGGGCTGTTGCGAAACGCCTATTTTGGCCATATGCTGTGTTATCCTCGTCCTCAAGTCCTCATTTATGCCTCATAAACTCCGGGCTTTCAGACTCGGAATGCCTTGCAGCTGATCCAAACATAGGCGTTTCGCAACAGCCCCAATATTCACGCACAGCTTATGATTACCCCCGTTTTTTAGATTTAAACATCGTAACTGTTTTTATCTCTGCCTAAAAAATGCATGTCGAGAGATCTGAAACTGATCTAACAACTCTGGTATGGAATATGCGCTATTATTTTTTTCATTTTAAATGTCCTGTTGAATCTTTTTTAAATCATGAATATATAATTGCCTCCCATTCCCTAATCATTAGGTAGTCTTATATGGATTGCGTGAATATCCTAAATGGGCGACTTATCTAAATGAGCCGCATGAAAGGCTTTAAAAGGCTCTCGTTGAGCCTCTGTCATTTTTTTCCAGCCCACAATGGTGTGATCGCCGTCAACCCCACAGGCACACACCGCGGGTCCATGATCGACAGAAACCTCTGTCGTGCCGTAATTCCAGGTTAATTCTTCGCCTTCTTTAATATCTGCTACAGCGATCCAATCATAAGAACCATGGTCATTTTTTCTCACCCCTAAATTGGGTTTACAGGCATGGCTCATGCTACGGGGCATTTTATTCATCTGCATGTGCAAACCTTCATTATTTTGAATAGAATGAACGGTATTTGTTGATAGTAACTTTTTTGCAACGCCACGCAGTACAATATCTCCTATTTTAAAGTCTTTTAAGGCTGAAACGATTTTTTGTTTAATGGGATGAGTGCCATAGGCTGCATTGTCACAATTGAACGCTTTGATTTTTGCTTTTTCTTCTGCTGAAATAGGTCTTAAGGCTATCAATTTAAACATATTTATTATCCTTTTTTGGGAGATTTTTATCTTTTATCTTATTATTACATAATATCTTCTTGTTATCGACTTATCGCCTTCCTTTCGCATGTGATACACTGCTCTTATGAATGAGTCCTTCAAAAATCGCATTGTAAAACGACATGCCCACCTTAAAAAATGGGCAGCACGTCAGTCTATCACCTGCTACCGTGTCTATTTTCGCGACTTGCCGGATTATCCCGTCATTATCGACTGGATCGATGGCGATGTGGTGGTATGGATTTCGCCTCGGACTAAAGATGATACCCCTGAAAAAGAAGGGTCCTATACCGATCATGTCATTACCTCTGT
Organism: uncultured Rickettsiales bacterium; assembly: GCA_964539135.1. Lineage (GTDB taxonomy): Bacteria > Margulisbacteria > Marinamargulisbacteria > CAZIFG01 > CAZIFG01. Next base: position 35,030 of record CAZIFG010000003.1, on the reverse strand, counting down.
TGCCACCGCCTTTTCAATATCTTCAGATCGCCTCTTTATTAAAGGGCGTCAGAAAAAGCAAGGCCTTCAGGACCAATACCAACGTCTTGATCGCCAGAAAAAGACCAAAATCATTCAGGAAGGTGGCCTTCGTTTTGAAGTTAATCTCAGTGATTATTTGGATATTGGCCTCTTCTTAGATCATCGCCTTACCCGCGCGCTTGCCAAACAATTGTCTCTCAAAAAACGGGTTCTGAACCTCTTCGCGTATACAGGATCCTTTAGCTGCTATGCGGCTGCAGGTGGCGCCGCCTCAACGCTTACACTGGATTTGAGCAAGACCTACTGCGACTGGGCTCAGCGCAACTTATTACTGAATGGCTTTGATGATGCCCATCGACATCATGTTCTTAACGAGGACTGCCTCTCCTATTTAGAGAAAAAGGCCTACGGAAAACGCTTTGACCTCATTATCTGCGATCCGCCTACCTTTAGTAATTCTAAAAAAATGGAACAGACTTCCTTCAGCGTTGAAAGAGACTATCCCACCTTATTGACTCAATGCAACACGCTATTGGCGCCTGGTGGCTCTGTTATTTTTAGTACAAACTCTCGAAAATTTCATTTGGATCCTGGTCTTTTACCCACAGATCTTCATATCGAAGACATTACCAGCAAAACAGTTCCAGAAGACTTTTCCAGCCATTTTATTCATCGCGCTTGGATCTTAAAAAAACACGATAAAATCGCGTCTTAGTTTAAAATATTTACCTTTTTTAGGAGTTTTAAAACCTGTTCGTTTTTGGGGGGAATAATCGTGAATTTACAATCTCTTTTTTCAACGTAGCGTTGGAGCTGTTTTAGGGCATTAATGCCATGAGAATCAATGAAGGTAATATTGGCCATAAAGAGCTCAATATGCTTCCCTTTGACCTCACCCATCTCTTCAATTTCGGTTAAAATATCATCTTCCCATTGGCCAGATGAAAACAAATCCAATTCTAGATTTTCAGACAGTTTACTTCCAATTAGAATGGCTTCTTTCGTTATCATTTTCAACCCTCTTTTCTCGGGAAATTTTTATTGTTTTCTTAAATGAGAGATTGAAGAATATAGTAGTCTTCTCAACCTGTCAAACCCTTGAATTTTGATACTATCAATTCCCTTCTTAACTGTCAACTCTTTTAGTCTATTTTAATACAAACACTCCCCCCTTGAGTATTTTAAAACCGATTAGGCTCGAGACACCAATGAATCGCGTCGATTGCCTTGAAATGCCCGAATAATGCGCTCTGCATCTTGCTCTGAGGTATAAAAATAGGATGAGGATTCATTGATTTCCAAATCATCGATAAAACGATCTGGTACACGGCTCACACGGCTGATTTCTTGAATCAATCGTTTGGGGCCTACATTATCGCGTTTTCCTTTTTTAATCATTAAACGCACGCTGCCTCGTTTTTTACCGCTCCCACGTCTATCCCCCCCTCTGTCGCCTCTATCAGATCCACGACTGTCGTATCTGTCTCGGTCAGACACTGTGGCTACAGGTAAAAATTGTTTGGGATCCAAGGCTGAGGGATACGCCTTTTTTAATAATTTAGCGATTTGCTCGGTTGCATCTCCGTTGGCGAGCAAGGTCTTTGCCACATCGAAATAAGCGCCACTGATCTCTGACACTTTCATGTCTGAAACTGCGACCACAATCGCTTGCTTTTTTAAAGATACGATATCTTCTGGTGCGGGAACGTCTCCTTTTTTAACTGGCGCCTTTAAATATCGTGTTAACACAGACCATTTTCTAATTTCAGACGGCGATACAAAGGTCATGGCAACCCCTGATTTTCCCGCACGTCCTGTTCGACCAATGCGATGCGTATAGGTTTCTGCATCTTGTGGAATCGCAAAGTTGACAACATGCGTCAAATTAGACACATCAATTCCTCTGGCGGCGACATCTGTTACCACTAAAATAGAACACTGTTTGGACCTAAATTTGGCCAATACCCGCTCTCTTTGATTTTGAGACAAATCCCCATGCAGGGCTTCCGCCTCATACCCGAGTTTAATCAGTTTATCGGCAATCATATCCACATCGCGTTTGGTTCGGCAAAAAATGAAGCCATAAAACTCTTCTACACTGTCCATGACGCGTCGTAATAAATTTAATTTGTCACTTTCTTTTACCATAAAATAGGTTTGTGTGGTCAGGGCATTACTGGCTTCTGTACTTGCCACTTTAATGATGTCATAGTCTCTCATATACGTTTTCGCCAATTTCAAAATATGCTCTGGCATTGTCGCTGAAAATAAAAGGGTTGTTTTATCTTTAGGGGTTTGTTGCATGATTTTTTCCACGTCGTCTAAAAACCCAATGGTGAGCATTTCATCCGCTTCGTCTAAAACCAAATAACTCAGTTGTGTTAAAACCAATCGCTTACGCTCTAAATGATCAATGACGCGCCCCGGTGTTCCCACCACAATATCTAAGCCACTTCGGAGCATTTTAGCTTGTTTTTCAATGGAATCCCCGCCGTAAATGGCCCCAATCTGAATGTCTTTATCGCCTTTTAACAGATTTAATTGTGTATAAATTTGTAAACACAATTCACGTGTGGGTGTTAAAATGAGAGCTTGCACGTGGCCTTCTCGGCCACTTAAGCGTTGTAACATGGGCAATCCAAAGGCTGCCGTTTTACCCGTTCCTGTTTGGGCTTGTGCCACTAAATCTTTCTCCCCTTTTAAGAGAACGGGGATGGTTTGAGCTTGAATGGGGGTGGGTTTGTCGAATCCGTTTTTTTCGAGTGCAGATAAAATGGGTTGGGTGATTCCCAACGCTTGGAATGTTGTTGTCATGGTCTTTTGTCCTTTTTTGAATCCCGACTGTTGGGGCCCAAAAACGTACATTTATACCTTGGACACAACAGTTATAAGGCGCATTAAAATTTTACGCCATCAAAGTTCAGCCCGATATCTTATCTTCTTTTTACCTTTTACGCAAGGCTTTCGCTTTATTTTTTGTTTACCTTATCTTGTCTGTTAAATCCGAAACGGGGAACTTCGTATTACAAGAAGCGCTAAAAAGTCTTTTTTTGCCTGCTCCGCCCCCTCTCCCTTAATGCATTTTTCTATATAGTCTCTTAACTGTTCCTTTATCTCTTCTGATACCCCTAACTCTTCAATCGCTTCTTTGACAACTACATAGTCGTCACGTGTCCCTTTTTGTATGAGCCGACGAATGTCGAGTATGGGGACCGGTGTTGGAATGGACCTTATATAGGGACTGCTTAAAGATTCAGGTTCTATATACAGACAATATCTTAGGTTTTCTTTTACAAATTTTATGCCCTGTTGCCCAATGGCTTCCCTTCCTATGAGCTGTTTCCAAGCATTATCTATCTCCATCTCTGTCATATATGAGATATTTCTGAGCATCTGAATGATCCCCACTTCTAAACTTTTTTTGATGCGCTCTTTTTTAGCACCCTCTATCTGGAACCCCCACCCACAATCGGGCAATCGTCGCATCTGATGATATAAGCTCTCTAAAATAGACTCTTTTGTTTGATGCTCATCAAATGCATTAAACTCCTCTATATCCGCCTTATGTAAGGCACAAGCCTCTTTTCCATACCTGGCCTCCATCTCCACCTGAACCTCTCTGCTTACCTCTTCTTTGGACACGGTTCTATCTAGCCCCATAAATATATTAACCAACTGCTGAAATTTGGCATGTAGTACTGCCTGGCTTAAATAGGGAAATCGCTCTCTTAATGCCAATATACCCTGATCAATACAAATGACTTCTTGTTCTAGAGATTCTTTGGTACGTTCCAATATCAATAAGTTTCCGGGATTTGGCTGAAAAATATGCTCTATACGATCTCCATTTCCAATCAAGGCATCTACAGCCACGACGCCCCCTAATTTTTGCCATGTCTCTTCAGACTGAAATAAAGCATCTAATTTTTTTGTATGCATTTCACCCAGTCGTGTATGATCAATACAATCCATCACCATCACGGGCAGATTATTGGCTTTACAACATAGAAGTTGCGCTTTCAGACATCTCTCTTTCTCGCCTGAAAGGCCTTCTAATACACTTACCAGTGTCTCTAATTCAGGAGACTGCGGCATGATCAGAATAGGAACTGCCGTTGTCAGTCCTAATGCTTTAAAAATCTTTGCCCCCATCACTTCTTCATAAGCAATTTCTCGCAACATCTCATAGGGTGTTGTTTCAAATTTACCTTTTGTAATCGGCTTAATGACTAGTCTTGGATTTACCTGTCCTTTAAAGATGCAAAAATAGGCGCCCGTTTCCCCAACGGAATATTTTTGAATTCGTTTTAATGCCCTCCATTGTCTATTGTCTCTTGTAATTCCTTTTTCTAATATAGCTGCTATTTTTTTCACTCTACGTATTCCTTTGTTATTCTGTTTCTCTGCGGCTTTTTCTTTCTTCTTCTTGTCTTTCTAAAATCCTATGGAGCTTTTCTTTGAATTTTCTTAACGTCGCTGCCGGAATGGTACCGTCGGGTCGATGCACATTCCAAAATACTTGCCCATCTGCCTTATAATGAGAGCCTTTTCCAGACGCTTCTGTTACGCCCAATTGTTCCAATGCCTTTTTAAACTCTCGAGCTTTGGTTCCTCTTCGAAAGGCTATTTTTTCTCCCTCTGTTGCCACTGGAACTGGCCCCTCTTCATCCACCATCTCCACTACGGGCTCTGGAGCTGCGACGGCTGGGGTTCCACGTCTTTTGACTTTAGGCCCCTTTTTGGCCGCTACTTCCACTGTTTCGCTCTCTGTTGCCATTTTTGTATCCGCCACACTCTGGGAGGCGTCGGCTCCCACTCTACTCTCTAGATCTCTCCTATTACGCCCTAAAAACACCTCAACTTCAGGATCCCGGCCCCCTTTTTTTAGGTACACATCCAATGCGGTTTCCCCTCGCTTGTTTCTTAAAAATCGAGCCTCTTTCAGACTATCCTTTACACTTTCTTCCACGATAACCTTATGGGTTATGCATAATTGGATATCTATGCCTGCCTCTACCAAATCATGGAGCCATGTATTCTTATTGAACGAATGTTCCGTTTTTTTCTTTTCTAAAAACCACTGTAGAATCACGATTAATGCCTGTCTTGCTTCTGGATCTGGACCTTCTCTTAACACGTCACAGCATGACGCTATGATCGACTCTTCTGAGGCATAGGGTGTCTGATTCAAGACATTTAAATCAAGCTCTCTATCTCTTGATACTACAATACCTGCGACTTGCAACTTGATACTCATTACCTCTAAATATTGACGCGCTGCCTCTGTTTCTAAATCCATTTGGTATACCGCTAACAGCGCATCACCTAATTTTCCATGTTCTAAGCATAAAAGCACTAAGTTTTCATTTAAAAATTCGGTTACTGTTTGCGTTTTATGCGCTTTACTTGCAATATCTTGTAATACCTTAGGCATCTTACCCAGTTCATGTAATCTATAATCTGCGTACGCATCTTTATCTTGAGCCACAATCCGTTGACATCCTTTTATAAGCTCATAGGTCTCCTCATACACTCCTCGACTTCGTAAATCTCTTACAATCCACATCATGATACCTACATTTTGAGGGTCTCTTCTTAAATCCAGCAACAGGTCCTGTAATTTCTCGATAAATTCTTTCAGGGGTTTCTGTCGTATTAACGCATATCGTTTATGACATACAACAACACTATCTGTTTTGTATCCACTCATTTCTACGTCTTTCTTATATCTATCAATCTTTTCTACTAACGCTAGCACACTCTCTCTATCTTTTAGCGGTGTCGCTCTTCTTAGTATGCCATTTAAGACCTCGGATAGAATATGAGATTCTAATTTTTCCATAGAGGGGGGCCTATAATAATGATTGGGCACCTCTACTATACTTTCTATTATGGCTGTTAAGTCTTCTTTTTGATCGCCTTTTTCGTATCCTGTCAGTTGCGCTAACCTGACAAAATCTTGAGCCCGCTTCTTTTCCAGCCGATCCGTCTCTAATTGCTTATTGATAAAACGCCCGAGTACCTCTAATTCTTTTTTTCTCTTGCCTGTTATTGTTTTATCCGCCTCTTTATTGGATACCATTGCCTTCATTTTTACCAAATGATAGAACCCGACTGATTTTAAGTATTTTTCGATTTCAAGTTTGTGTAATTCAAAAAAAGGCTTTACTTTCTCCCATTGACCTTTACTTTCTATGACCTCTAAATTAAGGCATAATAGCCTATATTTTAATGATGATAACTGGGCTATTTCTGTAAACAGCTCTATTTTTCCCGATCTTACGTCCTCTTGGCTTAAGTCCCCTACCTTCTTTTTCCATGCCTCAAAAGATAATCCTGATTTTTTTTCCATTTCTTGAATGCTTTCAAGGATCTTTCGTTTAAGGCATTTGAAGCTATTTTCAGTCATAGCTTGGTTCTCTATTATCTCGACTATCGCGTTTGATAAATTCCGCACCTCACTGGTTAAGGGTATTGTGATTTCCAGTATCCTCTCTAACTCCCCCTCTGATGGATTTGAGGATAAAAGCCCTGCCAACATCCCATCTATTATTGGGATTTTTAACGCATCATTTTCCAGGTTTTCTTTTAGAAGTGCTTCTATTAACATCACCTGGGAGACCTCTTTATACGGCGTATCCCACATTTTTAAATATACAGCTTCTTTTCCGCCTGCTTTATATACCCCTATTAAATGTGTTACAACGCTACTTAGATCTGGTGTTGATATTACCTTTTTCATTACCATTATCTTACCCTGTTTATATTAACTTTATTTTTTTACTGTTTCCTTTAACAGCTCTTCCAACCGCGATTGAAATTCATGACGCGTTCCTTCTCTCATGATATCGCCGCCTCTAAAATGCGCCCACACTCTTGCTCTGCTTTCGCTCCCTTGTCTTCTGACATCAAAATGAGAGCCCCCTCTTCCGTGCTCTATTTCAAGGCCCCATTCCTTTAATTGTCGGATAAATTTTTGACCTGTTAATCCTCTTTCTAAAACCACTCTTGTTTCTGTACTTACGACAGGCACATCGCCCCCTGACCCCTCTGGCACAGACGTAGGCGTATCTTCTGTATGAGATACTCCTCTTCGTTTTTCTTTTACCTTTTTGGGAACCTCGTGCGCTACTGTTGGTTCTCGATCTGGAATCCCCGTCAGCGTTGGGAGACTGGCCAATGGCGCCTCATCGGCGATCGCTTTTTTTACACTCTCGTTGTCGCCCCCCATTAGACGATACAAATCTAGTGCTGTTTGACCTGCCTTATTGTGCCTATCTCTTTCTTGAAGCAGATATCCTCTCCATATATCCTCTGTTACAATAGACGAAATATCGATGCCTTCTAAAATCATCTCCTGAAGTAGGGTATTGCCTGTTTCCTTGTTTGGATAGGTATTATGTCTCAGCAGCCACATCACCATAGCATTTTGCATGTTTTGCATAACGGGTGTTTTTTCCCTTAAAGAGACAGCTTTTAAAACAGCCATATTGCTTAAATCTTCCGTCTCACACACAGAAAGTTTAGCGAACATGACCCATACGAGTAGTTTGTGAAGATCGCTCCATTCTGCGCTTTTCTCCACTACGACCATGTCTATCTGATACCATAAATTGTATTTGAGGGCTATCTCCAAACGGCATAATTTTAAATACTGAGACATAGAATGCTCTCTGCTCTGTCTTTTTTCTGATGTTACCTCCCCTACTTTTACTTTTCTTACAATTCTTTTATCATTTCTTGGATACACCATCCGCTGCGTACCTTTCGCCTCTAGCTCTAGGATCCACAGTTCCCCTAAATACCCTATATGACAGGCCCAGTCGTACAGTCCTCTTTTTTCCAAGTTGAGCATGATCGCTTCTATTAAATGTTCATTTCCATCGATGATGGGTTTTAACGTGTTTAATAGTTTTGTGATTTCCTGTATAAAATTTTCGGTATCTGTATGCTGAATTTGTATAAATTTGAGATACAAGGCCGCGCCTCTTACGCGATTAGACCACCATAAAGGCCCTTCTTCTTGCATTTTGATAATCGCATCTACTATTTTTTCAACTTCCCTATCTTTTTGTATCGGCATACCTCTGAGCACTAAATACAAGGTTTTTAATCTCAAATCATCTATTTTTTTTGATAAAATTATATGTCTGTAAAAACTGCTCTTGTTTAAGAGTTCGACTATTTCTTTCAAGGTCTCTTTTGAAAAGACTAATTCATAGTTTTCTTTCTGATTTAACAACCGTGTTAACTGTCTATACTGGTTTAACTCTGTCTTTAATTCCTTTGATTTAGTTGTTACAAATGCAGCAACCTTGGCATTTAAGGTTCTTTCTTGTCTCATGGTTTCTAAAATATAGGCCCATAACAGCTTTAAAGTAGAGTCTGTCCATAAGCTGTAGCGTACTTCTAAATCCAAGATTTCATTCCATTGTTTTTTTTCTGTCCATTGCATCAATTTCAAAGCATGCGACAGTGTTTCTAGATTTAAAAATACATTACACTCTGACATCGTATCCACAAGACACTTTTGCTTTATTCTAAATAGGGGAGCGCCTTCTCCTTTCTCTATCTTTTGAGCATTTAAACGTTTAAAATCCAATCCTTGTAGCTTTTCTTTTATTTCTTTAAAGATATAACCGGAGTCTCTTTCCCATTTTTCTATTATCGCTACGATTTTGTTTTTTTCTTCGACAAAGGCTTTAGCTGTTATTTCTATCACATCTACACCACTTTCTTTTTTCCCATGTGCTATAAACATACTCGCTATGCTGTTAATCAAAGGTCTTATCCCGTGTGATAGTTTCCATATTTCATCAATCACGTCAGAGAGTTCATGCATAGAATCATATGCCAAACCATAGGCATTGACCGTAGCAGCAACACCCCTTACTTTGTATTCGATATCAATATCCGATCTGTTCATAATCTCCCGAATTAATGGAATGGGCGGCAACAGCAAGCCGCCGCCTTCCTGCTGTTTAGCTAGTGCTTGATTAATCCTAGCTTCAATATTTACGCCCGATTGTATGATGGCGATTACGTCTATCACTATCGTGCTTGAGGCTATGATTTTTTTCATTTTTGTCTATCCTTCATCCTCGGAACTGGATTCTTCAGCCTCCCTCTTTTCTCTGCTTAAAAGTGCTGTCAGGCGTCTTTCAAACTCTGATTTTGTGCCCTTTGGAAGTCTGTCGTCTTTTCCGTGGGGCACCCATAAGCGCACGCCGGCTCGATGTTTGTCTGCTTTTACTGTAAAATGCCCGCCTCCCGATTTTGTAGACACTGTAAGCCCTAATTGACTCAAGGCTCTCATCAATTTCCGTCCAGATGCCCCTGCTTCTAACATTACCCGCTCTTCCGTTGTTACAGGCGGCATACTAGGGAGTTCTTCTTCCTCGACTTCTTTAGCTGCCTCTATTTTTGGGGCAGGTCTTGTTTTTAGCTTTACTCTTTTCTTGGGTTCTGAACCACTAGGTTCTGTGCCACTACCTTCTAAGGTATCGCGCGCGCTGGCAGGAGGCACTACACTGACTGGTGTTGCTGCAGGCGTTTCTTCTGCCTTTGGGGAAAGCAACGCTATATCTTCAGGGTCTCTGTCATCGGGTTTAATCTGCTCTAAATATAAGTCTAACGGTGTTTTTCCCTTTATATTTTTTTCACGGACAAGTGTTTGTAGCCTTAAGTCTGAGATTTTCATTAATGCAATGGCGGTTTTTATATTAAATTTCATTCTGATACTGTGATGCAGAACATTGCCATAGATGACTGTTTCTTTATGACTCTGATTTTGAATCACCCACATCATATACATCCAGGCACCCTCTTCATTCCCACTTTCATATAATTTTTTTATGATGAGTCTATCTGGCAGTACCTCAACAGCACTTAACTGTGCAAATAGATCGTTCACATTAAAAAAATTATGGATACCACTCTCGTCTACAACCTCTCTCTCAGCCCTAATACCCATTGCTTCTAATTTTAATGTTAAAATCCCTCTTAATAGGTTGATATCTGGGGTGTCGCTCCCTTTGTAATTCATCATTCTATATGTCGCTTCTTCTAATTGATTATCTTCAAGTGCTATATCTATGCATTTTATTTCAAAATACGCTTTCACCGATTCATAATCTGTGATCTGTGTTATTTTAAATTTTTTTATTTGTTCCGGGTCTGTTATATCAAAAACAATGCGGTTTTTGAGCTTATATCCTTCTCTTAAGCTTTTCCCCTTGTACTTATCTGGATATGTCTCGCACGCTTCTAAGCAGGTTCTTGCGAGTCCTAATGCCTGTGCACCAAACCCTCTATCTCTTAAAAGATTTATTAGGGTTCCTAAAGACACGCCTATTTTACTCTTATCTTTTGGCATATAATTTATGATTTCTGTCAATTTTATGAACATCTCATCTGTAGGTCTATGCTTTAAAATGTAGATAGCGTATGAAAATATAAAATCTTCACCTACAATCTTTTGCATCTCCGGATTAGAATAAACACACCGAATAATCTTCTCCTTCAATTCTAAACTCTTTTGACTCCTTATACCCCCTCTTAATACATTTGGAAGGACGTTCATTAACACTTCTGATTGAAGAGTCACTAAAAGACATCCAAACATCGATGCATCTAATGTCAAGATTTCTAATATCGTTGATAATCGGTCTTCTTTTTCTTCTTTTGATTTCGTTTTAGAGCCCTCTATTGCGCTTTGCCATTTATGACATAATTTCCCTTCTTTTGCATAACTTTTTAATGCGTTCTCTACCCATTTTAAGGCTTTATTATCTCTTTTATGATCTGGAGATGATAGATCCTTCCTCATTCCAACTAAAAAATAAGCCCACATATAATTTTTTGTGCTTCCATCGTAAGTTAAGTCATTAATCCGACCTTGATAGCCCTCTTTATCTTTCCAATCTTTTTCTTTTAGTTTTTTATAGAGAGAGAGCTCTATAAAGGGGCAATAGAGTGAATTTATGACATTCATATACTTCCGAATTTTATTCTGAGGCATCTCCTCTATTTTTTTTACTTGTTTTTCATCACCTTTTAAGCCACAAACACTCTCTCTTATAAATTTTTTCATGTCGTCTGCTGTGTATCCAGATTCTTTTTCCCAGTCTTCCAGCATTTCTACTAGCCACTTTTTTATACGCTCAAAATCTTTATTATTCACCCTATATATGTTCTGGCCTATCATGTTGCTTCTACAGATTTCCAAATACCTAGCTATCATTTTGTTCATGGGCCATGCTATTTTTCGTATCTCCACTAACAAAGGACCGATATTATATCCACCTCTCTTTGATGATGCGCCTCTTAATACGCTTTCTATCGTCAGGATTTTAGTTGCGGTGTCTAATCCCTCATTTCTCATGATTTGAGGTACGGCTCTCTCAAAATCATTACTCTTTAACTGTTGTATATATCCTATAACGGCCATGTCGCCTTTTTCTTGATATAAGCCTATTATTGTTTCTCCTATCTGCATGCTTAAGGCTGCAGATATTATCTTTTTCTTCATGTTTCACCTGAATTGTTTTTCCTCCTATCTTATTTTATTTTTATAAAAAACACTATTTGTTTTTATAGCAAGAAAAAAATGATTTTGATGTCACTTCTTCCTTTCTCCTTGTCACGAAGCTGGGCATCTCCTCCAATTGGAAGCGCCGTTACCCACTCTATCGCATACGCTTTTGTTGTCAGTGCTAGTCCTATACCTCCGCTGATGAGCGTCATTTCCTCCTGTGACTTTTCGCTGGATAGCTGCCACAGCTTCCCCGCATCCACAAAGCTTGTCAGGGTGATCTGCATATTTTTTATTTGTTTATCTACCTTTAACTCTTGTCGTGAAATAAGCCCCTTGTCTCCCAATTGAATGGTATTAAATCCCCTGACCGTATAATACCCGCCCATCGCCATTTGATCTGTGCTTTGCAGGGGTTCTGAGGTATATTGTCCAAAGAGGTGAGATTCCCATCTTACAGGGATTTTTTCACCCCAAGAACGGGAATAAAAATCTACATTACCTGTATATTTTTGAAACTGAAACAATGGATTTTTTAACTGCCCTTGTTCGCCCAGAGTGTCCACCGTTTTGTGGTAGGTAATCCCCATATATACGACCCCTGACTTTCTGTATAGACTCTGAGAAAGTCCAAAGGTTGCAATGGACTTAATGTAATTGGTTTCATCTATATCCACATCCCCAATCATTTGACGATTGAAAATGCGCGCTAAGCCTACTTTTGCCACTATTTTTTGTGTTCTTTTTTCTCTTAACGGCACACTTAATCCATAAGACAGCGATTCTCTGTGTGTTGTCCATGGTTTTGTACTATAGGTTCCCTGGATTTGACTTTGGTCATACTGAGAATACCCAATCTCTCCCGTTAGCGCCATCAGCGGCAGACTGAGTCCTAAGTCCACACTATTTTGGAATTTATTCTGATCTTTTTGAACTTGGTAATAGGATAGATTCCATACTTCATTGAGTTCTAAGAGGTTCTCTCTTTTGACGTCTAAACTTCGAGGTAGTACCGTTATGGTTGGCTCTAAAATTGTATCGTATCTTAGATAGGCTTCACTTTTTTTACCCACCGTATTTTTTAATTTTACACGGGTTTCCCCTAGGGTTTCCATTGACGGAACAAGCTCTATCTGTAACTGATTGCTCTCCAAACGATTAAACTGATTTAATCCCCTTTCTAAAGGTCTAATATTCAAAAGATCTCCCGCTGCGATGGGGAGTGTCAGCCATAAATGGCTCTGTGGCCCATCGTAATCGATTCCTTCAATACGGCCCTCAATTACCGACAGCACCAACACCCCTTCTGTCAGCTTCTGCTCTTTTAAATGAATGCGTGTTGTTATATATCCCTCTGAAATACTTTCATTGCTTAAGGCTCTTACAATGGATTGAATGCCATCTATTGTGTAATATTTCCCCTCATATTTTTTTAGTTTTCCCGCCCACTTTTCTTCAAAAAAAGGACTACCTTCTATTTGAAGTGTCTTAATATAAATCTGATTTTGCGTTGGCGACTCTGTTTTAAAGTGCTTACTCTCTAAGGCTGTTTTGATTTCTTCTGGCGCTTTGAGGCGCTGTTTAAACTGTTCTTTGTTTAATCTCGCCTCATTTTGATGAATCAGTCGCGCTTGCTCTTGAATAATGTCTTGTCTGCTTGAAAATTCTTCTGCATATAGGGTCTTAACCACCATGAGAATGGTGATAAGACCTAGGTATTTTTGTTTCATGGGAGATTGCCCCTCTTTTTTTAGTGTTGATCCGGATTACAGGCATCGTACCCTTTTATCTTTGATTGTGTCAATATAAAAAGATTACTTTTATTATCTATCTTATTTTAATCTTTATGGTTATACTGGTTAATCTATGGGAGGCCTTTTAAAGCGTTATTTTTCTGAATCTAATGCCATCGCGGCTCTGTCCATTCCTATTATCATTTCTCATGTGATGTTTGTTATTTTGGAAATGACCAATACCCTGATTGCAGGACGGCTTGGCCCTCAGGCACTGGCGGCTGTTTCTATTTCTAATGCCTATATTTTTCCACTGATCCTTTTTGTTTTTGGCATTCAAATGATCTTAAGCCCTGTTGTCTCTTATTATTTTGGACGCAGCGATTTTCTTGCGATTCGACTTCAGGTGACTCAAATGATGGTGATTGGCTTTCTTTTTGGAAGCCTTCTTTTTAGCGCCTTGTTTTTTGCCTCTCACTTTTTTTCTTTTTTAGGCATTAGTCCGGATGTGACTGAACTTGCGACTCAATACTTGCATGGCCGTATGTTGGGCGTTATTCCCTTTACAACACTCTTTTGTTTGCGTTTTTTCTTTGAAGGGCTCGCCAAACCTCGCCCTTTTATGATTATTTCTGCCCTTTGCTTGCCCCTTAACGTTCTGTTTAATATGGTTTTAATGCATGGATTTTGGATTTTTCCCCCTTTGGGTGTTTTTGGACTGGGAATCGCCACATCCTGTATCGAACTTGTGATTTCTTTTTGCTTGTTTTTCTTGCTCCTCACCCCTAAATATCGCACCTTTAAACTCCCCCCTTTTTCATTTTCTTTTGATCTTAAAACCTTTTTATCCCTGCTTAAACTTGGCATCCCGAGTGGCCTTGCACTGGCTGCTGAAGTCGGGATGTTTTCTGTCGCAGGGCTTTTCCTTGCCAAACGCTCTCTTTGGGATATTGCGGCTCATCATATTGTGTTTAATATTTCCGCCCTTACCTTTATGATTCCGTTTGGCATCTCTGCTGCCATGGCCTCTCGCATTGGCCGTCTACGCGGTCGAAATACCACACGGTCACAACTTCAATTTACCTCCGGCGTGGGACTGTCTATGTCCTTTATTTTTATGATTTTTTCAGGTCTCACATTATGGTATTTTCGCGTTCCTATTACCTCAGAATATTCTTCGGCTCCTAATGTCTTATTTATTGCCCAACACTTATTGGGCATCGTTGCGATCTATCAGATTTTTGATGGTATTCAAGCCACCCTCAGCGGCATCCTCAAAGGCTTTCAAGATACACGAATCCCCATGTTTTTTATGCTTATTTCCTATTGGGCGGTTGGATTTTGCCTCGGGTATTACTTGGGTATGATTAAACATTATGGGGCCATAGGATTTTGGACAGGCATTGGATTTGGGTTCTTATCTTCCAGTCTCTTTTTAGCCTATAGGCTGATTCAACTGCTTCGTAAAATCCCTTAGGGGACTGGTGCGAAACGCCTACGTTTGGATCATATGCAAGGCATTCCGAGCCTGAAAGACCTTATACATCATAAATGAGGACTTGAGGACGAGGATAACATAGCAGATGTCCAAAATAGGGGTTCGCTCCAGCCCCCTTAATCGATATATCTCAATCCCACGCGCGGCCTGTCAAATCCACACATCATATTCCACTCATTTTCGCCAAGGGCTTGAGCCGTTTCACTCACTTTTAATAGAGCCTTGTCCGAGAGTGAAATTCCCGCTGTATTTTGACCCAAATTGACCAAAATCATATCCATACAGGGTCGTCCGATGACCGGATACGCTCTGTCCTTAATCCATACACGCCCACCATGATGCATGCTCATGGGAATGCCATCCGCATAGCCCATTCCTAAAGTAGCCACCTGTATGGGTTCTTCTGAGGTAAATAAACTTTCGTAGCTAAAAGAATGTCCTTTGGGGTAGGATTTTAAGGATAAAATCTCTGTTTCAATATGCATCACGTCTCTGTAACTCCACAATCCCACACGCACTATATCCATGCTTAATTTGGGGTATCTCAGTGCCATTTCTGAATTGGATGCATGATACAGCCGCCCTTCTAAGTTTAAGGTGTTTTTTAGCGTTTCTAAACGCTGGCACTGTGCCTGTGCCGAAGCCTCATCGCCTGACTTGGCAATGTGCGTCATGATGCCTTCTAGTTGAATATGGGGGTATTTTTTGAGTTGTTCTATCAAGGCCGGCACGTCCTCTGGAAAAAAACCCAAACGCCCTAAACCTGTTTCTACTTTTAAATGAACCGTAACCGGCCGTCCTCTTTTTCCCAAAGCCTCAATTTGATCTTCAGAAAACAGCGTCAAAATACAGGCAGAATCCGCCTTCTCTACATGCTTTTCTGATAAAATATGGAGAGGGAGACGGATGCCAGATTCTATGATCTCTTGCGCCTCGTCTGCTGTTGCCACTGCTAAACGCTCCGCACCTACTGCTGCAGCGGCTTTGGCCATTTCGATGACGCCATGCCCATACGCATTGGCTTTAATGACGGCCATTATTTGCGTTTTAGAAGGCAGGGCCGAGCGATACACGCCTAGGTTTTCCTTGTACTTTTTGAGATCGACAACGCGTACTATTCTTTCTGCCATACAGTCCCTTTTTGGAACTGTTGCGACATACCTATTTTGGTCATCTGCTGTGTTATCCTCGTTCTCAAGTCCTCATTTATGATGTATAAATTCCGGGCTTTCGTACTCGGAATGCCTTGCAGCTGATCCAAACGTAGATATGTCGCAACAGTCCCTTTTTTATTCAATAAGCCCTACCGCGATATCACTGACATTCACACCTGTAGGTCCTGTTAGGATATCATATCCCAGATCTTTAAAGTAGGGATGGGTATCGCACCTTTTGATTGATGCGCTTAGCGATAGGCCTTTTTCTTCTCCTGCTTCTCTTATTGCTTTTCCAAAATAAGCCCCGGCTACTATACGCCCATCTTTCGGAAGCGGTCCATCGCCGCCATCCGTTCCCAAAAAGAATCCACTAATCCCGTCTGGACAGTTCAAACTTGCAATAGCGGCACTGTGTCTGGCACGACCTCCCTCTCCTGGATTTTTGGGTAAGGTTAGGACAGATTCTCCGTTGGCAATCACCAGCGTGGGGCGTTTTCCTGTTGAAACACGGCGACACTGTTCTAAAAAGGCAGCCGCTCTTTCTTCAGCAGGCCCATTTAAAAATTCATGCGCTAAAACAACGGGGTTTAATCCTTCTGTCAGGGCCCATGTTCGGATGGCCTCGACAGCCTGAATTTTTGAGGCGACAACGCGATGCGTGCCCTCTGGAATGATGCGAGGTTCTGGGCTCATTAACAAGGCCTCTATGCTCCTTGCCACCTTGGAATCTAGGGCCTCCCAAATCTTGTATTTTGTGAGCAATTTGGCGGCTGTTCCCAGGCTTGGATTGGGTTCAAAAGGGCCTGAACCTATATCGTATAAATGGTCGCCACTCACGTCTGAAAACCCTAAAACATGTAAGCGCTTAATGCCGTTGTGAGCGCAAAAAGATGCCAATCCCCCCCCAGATACGGGGGAGATCTCTCGAAAAATAGCATTGATGGCTTCTACAGGAACGCCCATCGATAGGCAGGCGCGCCGCACTTGGCGCGTTTCTTCCGAGTAATACAGTAAGGACGATGTCCCCCCATGCACGCAGGCCACCATTTCCGATACCCCTGCCTCTTGAATGACTTTTTTAACCCCTTTATAGGCCGCCAATGACTTTTCCCCTGGCTCTGGATGATCCCCCTGAAACAACTGTAATTTTTGAACAGGTATTCGTGCCCGTAAGGCCTCTATTTCTATCGGTTTTGGCTCTTTATACACCACCACCATCTGTGCAAGCTGATCCTTCTCAGGCCGAGACGCAAAGGCCAGCGCAGACTCCAAACTTCCTTTTCCAGACGACATAAAGATATGAGGCCCTAAAGGTGGGAGTCCCTCCTTTGGGATGACATGCCGAGGATGTACGCTTTCTACTGCCGCTTTAATAAGCGTAGCAGACCATTTTTGTATGGGGATTCTTCCTACAGTGGATGCCATTCTACTATCCTATCATAAATAAAAGACTATTGTTACTGTATTTTATAGCTTCTCAATTAAGCCGGCCAATCGTATTTTTTTATCTGGATCTGTGCACAAAGATTCCGCCTTTAAGAGTGCTTTTTTTGCTTTTTTAGGTTCATTTAAATACAAAAAAACAATGCCTATATTTTCATAGGTTATAAACTCGGGTTCAAATACCTTCGCACAAAAGAGCAGGGTTTTAAGGGCTATTTTAAAGTTCGCCTCATGAACGGCCAGTTCTGCAAAATGATGATAAGGTGCCACATGATCTGGCTTAAGTGCTACCAGTCGCTTTAACAAGGGGTAGGCGAGTCGCGGCTGATTCACGGTTTTATATAATTTCCCCAGGTGATATAAGGCCTCCATATCCTCTGGATTCTTTTTGAGTTTATCTTCACATTCCAAAATTTCAAGTGCCTGATAGGGGTTTGTATAATGTTGCGTTCTCCCTCTAAAATCACCCACAGGATTAAAGGGATGCTTTGCATCATACGCTTCAATAAGCTCTTGTGTTGAAACTGCCACCGCTTCTTTTCCAAAGTAGGCCAAAGGCTCTTTACAGGTCGGGCAGGGCGCCCCTTTTTCGAGGCTTGTTGTGAACGATTGCTTGCACTTTATGCAATATAATTGCCTCATAGTCCCAATAGTGTTTTGAGTTTTTGTGCGGCTTCTTGCTCGGCTTCTTTTTTAGAATTGCCTTCGCCTCTTGCCTCTAATGTCTCTGAGGCATGATTGATTTTCACCTGAACACTGAATACCTTGCCATGTTCCGGGCCCCTTTCACTTAATAGGGTATACTCTGGTAACGTTTGATATTTTTTTTGGGCATGTTCCTGAAGCTCTGTTTTAAAATCCCCTAAAAACAAGCGCTCTTTTTGTGGAATTTTGTCAAAATTCTCCATAAAAAAGACCTTAGCCACGCTATATCCCTGATCTAAATAAATGGCCCCTATGAGCGCTTCTACGGCATTGGCTAAATTTGAAGGTCTTTCGGCCCCCCCTGACTGCTTTTCCCCATGGGACAACCGCAAATATCGCCCTAAATCCAACTGGCTTGCAATTTGAGACAGACATTTATCTGCAATCATAGACGCCCGTTTTTTGGTTAACTCCCCTTCGCTTTCTTTTGGAAATTTATGATATAAATAATCGGTTACGATGAGCTTGAGGACGGCATCTCCAAAATACTCCAAACGCTCATTATCGGCGACCTTTTCTTGACGTTGCTGCTTCGCATATGATTTATGGGTGACCGCATCTCTTAATAAGCTTTTGGTGTTAAAAGTTACTTTTATTTTTTTCTCAATCGATTCAATCGCTACCATAGAGCCATTTACCTTATAAAAGCGTGCGATATATCCACTTTAATGCTTTTACGCCAACATAATAAAGCGCCCCCATCATGACGCCCAATACAATCCCCAAAATGGTGCGATACAGTGAAATTTCTAAAGGGGTATGTGTATGACAAAATGAGTTGATCAAAGAGGTCAATGACACAGACCCTATGACCACAAAAAACCAAATCCACTGCCTTGAAATCTCTCGATCTACCATCATGTAGGATAAAAATAGAAAGGGATATCCAATGAGAAATTCTTTGGTTCTGGGCCTGACATGGAACAGCCGTTCTAAAATATTTCTGGCCCCCTCATCTGGTATGATCGCCCCCGCCCCCATGTAATTCCCACTTCTGAGCAGCAAAATACCCAAGGCCCCAAAACAGATCATTAATACTAATAATCCAGAGGTTCTCACGGGCGCATAAAATAAGCGTTTTAAGACATAAATCATCGACGCAATGCGGTGTGGTCTTAAAAAGAAATACAGGGCAATGAAGCCCAATGGAATTAAAAAGGCAAATTTCACGCCCCAAAATTGTTCAATAGAAAATAAAAACTCCACCCGTGATAGGACCCCTACAATTAAAAGCCCCCCAACCACACAAATCCCCAATGTCTTTCCTAGAAACAGAAAAAATCCTGGCCATCGATTTGAAACCGAGTCCAAGGTTTCCTGCCTTGGAAACTGTGAAATAATCGCTAAAGTTGGAAAAATAATGGCGGTTATCAGAGCAATGCCTTGTGACCATCCCAACATCCACTGATTCCAGTAAAAGATATAAAACAAAAAGATTACAGATATCACCGTCATTACCAGCATCTTTGTTGTGATTCTAATGATATAATTTAATAAAAATAAAATCGTGATAAATACGCCTAAGCTGATCATAAACAGCTCGGCATTGGACGCCGGTTTGTAAGACTCTATTTTTAAACTTTTGATGGCAGCGGGTTTCATGCCATATTTACTGAGTCCCTCATTAATTTCTTTGACAAACTTAATGTTGTAATCCACAACAGATAAGGCATCCATGGATTTAAAATAGGGCACTACCCATAGAATTTTCATGTTGCGCTCTTTCGCCCCTCTGAGATAACGCGCCACCAATTTATCCCGAGGCATAAAGTCAACACGGGCATCTTCCGCCTGATGAACCCTTAAAACATGCGGCGCCATGCCTTTTTTTAGCTCTGCCCCCCCCAATTGATCGTTAAATTCTACAATACCTAAATTCAAGTCATAATCTTGAATTTTATCTTGAATATATGCAATTTGAGTTGGATATCCCAAAACAGCACTGCCATCAAAAATAACCGTTGCATTGTTAACGTAGCTGGTTATGTTGGCAAATTTAAGACGCACCATCTCCTGGCTCACCCGATTACTGCCTGCAAATTGAAAGATGGGATTAATGCCGACTTCCTTAACTCTTTGAATGCGATCCGGCGAAAACCCAAGTCCGACTTGAAAGATATCTTTTGGACTGTCTACCACTTCTAAAATATTAAAATTCCCAATGCGCTTGACGCCTTTTGTGCCAAACTCTGCCACTAAAAAGTCGTAAACACGCTCATAATCTGAATCTTCATCAATAATGAGATAATAATAGTCTGGCATCACTTTTACTTGCTGATACAAGCGCGTTAAAATGAACTGGTTCACGTTCCCCACGCGATACATGTTCATAATTTCAGACCCTTTTAGAACGGTGATTTTCCCGGATTCAATAAACTCGGTGAGGGTTTCTTCCCCTATGACGACTGACGTCAAGCCAGATTCTTCTTTAAATTTTAACAGCAGCTCATAAGGGTCCATTCCGCCTGACCAAAGCGCCAAACGACGAATGTCATCCATCCCAATTGCCGTTTCTACTTTTTGATGATGCGCTTCAAAACGTGCTCGACGCACCGTCACTAAAAGACTGATGATGAGGGAAAGCCCTAACAAAAAATACAGTGTAAATCGTATATATTTATGATCTAAAATTCTCATGGGGTCTGATTATACCCTAAATGCTTTAAAAAGTATATGCACGCTCACCTTCATACCTTCTGTATTAATGCGGCTTTAATAAATTCATCAATTTTGCCGTCCATGACCGCCTCTACATTCGACGTCTCCACTTGCGTACGAAGGTCCTTTACCAATTTGTAGGGATGAAACACATAGGACCGAATTTGATTGCCAAATCCGATATCCGTTACTGTTCCTCGCAGTTCTTCGATTTTATCTTTATGCTCTTGCTGCATGAGCGTCACAATACGAGCTTTTAAAATGGCCAATGCCGTCGCCCTATTATCAATTTGAGACCTGCTGTTTTGAGAGGTGGCTACTAAGCCTGTTGGGATGTGCGTGATTCGTACCGCGGAATCTGTTTTATTGATATGTTGTCCGCCCGCTCCGCTTGCGCGGAAGGTATCAATGCGCAGGTCTTTGGGATCAATTTCAATTTGGGTACTGTCGTCTTTCAGCTTGGGAATCACATCAAAGGCCGCAAAAGATGTTTGTCGCTTGCTATTTGCATTAAAGGGACTGAGTCTTACCAAACGGTGCACCCCATTTTCTGTTTTTAAATAGCCATAAGCCAAATCCCCCGTCACTTCTATAGTCACGGATTTTATTCCCGCCTCATCTCCCATCGTACACTCAATAATGTCTGTTTTATAGCCATGCGATTCACACCATCTCAAAATCATGCGCTGCAACATTTCCGCCCAATCTTGGGCATCTGTCCCCCCCGCGCCGGCATTAATACTCAGATAACAATCTTCGTGATCATATTCTCCCGATAATAGAGAGGCCAATTCTAAGGATTCGATGTCTCCTTTAAATTTCGGAAACAGTGCATCCCACTCCGATTCAATATAAGCTTCATCTTCTGCCTCTTTCATTAATTCCACTAAAAGAGAAAGCTCCTCCGATTCTCTACAGAGCGTATCGTAGGTTTCTTTTTTCTTTTTTAAGCTGGATAGCGCTGAAAAAATATGTTGCGCTTCTTTATTTTGGTCCCAAAAACTGGGCTCGTTAATTTCGGCTTCTTTTTGTCTAATCTCTTCTGTTAATTTAGCAATGTTAAAGATAGTCTCCGAGATGGTGGAGTTTCTCTTGGAGCTGCCTAAAATCAATGAGGTAGGTCTCTTTCACGCTTATCCCTCCCTTTTTTATGCGACGGGCTCTTCACTTTGGACAATCACTGCTCTAAAAATGGCCGTTAAGGCCTCTTCAAAAATATTAATGCGCAATTGATTGAAAAAGTCGAATCCTTCTTTTTTGTATTCTAACAGAGGGTTTCGCTGACCCCAGGCTCTTAAGCCTATTCCTTCTCTTAAAATGTCCATGTTATGAAGATGCTCCATCCATTTTCGATCTAGATTTACAAGCAATATTTGCTTGGCTACTAAGTGTTCAAAGAGGTTTTCTGGATACTGTGATTTTCGGTATTCATAGAAATTCTCCAGCATTTTTAATATTTTTTCCTGCTGTTCTGAATGGCTTTTCACAGCGTCCATCTGCTCTTTAAAATTTTGAACAGGGCATACAGCTAAAACACGCTCTTCTAAATAGTCCTCTACCGCCGCTTTATTCTCTTCGTTTAGGGGGCCTGCTTGATCATAAATATCCTTCACCACCAGTCGAATCCCTTCCACAATCACAGACTTCAATTCGGTTGCTGCCAAAATTTTTCGCCGTATTTCGTAAATGGTTTTACGCTGCTTGTTCATGACATCGTCGTATTCCAAAATTTGCTTTCGCACTGAAAAATGATATTTTTCCACTTTTTTCTGCGCTTTTTCAATGGATTTTGTAATCAATGCATGCTCGATCGGCGTGTCATCTGGCATGCCCAATCGCTCCATCACAGAGGCAATGCGATCGGATCCAAACATGCGCATCAAATCATCTTCTAAAGAGACAAAAAATCGGGTGAATCCGGGGTCCCCTTGTCGACCGGATCGGCCTCGAAGCTGGTTGTCGATACGCCGTGACTCATGACGCTCACTCCCAAGGACACACAATCCCCCCAACTCTATGGCACCTTTTCCCAGCTTAATGTCGGTTCCACGTCCCGCCATGTTGGTGGCAATGGTAACGGCACCTTTTTCCCCCGCATTTTTAATGATTTCCGCTTCTTTTTCATGCTGTTTCGCATTTAACACATTATGTGGGATTTTTTCAGCCCGTAATTTTTTGGACAATAATTCAGAGGTTTCAATGGCAATGGTTCCCACTAAAACTGGCTGCCCCAAAGTATGTCGTTTCTTAATTTCTTCAATAATGGCCTTGTATTTTTCGGCTTTTGTTTTATAAATAATATCGCCTGCATCTTCTCGTGTTACTGGTTGATTGGTCGGTACAGACACTACTGCCAAGCCATAAATATTTTCAAATTCCTCTGCTTCTGTGGCGGCAGATCCACTCATCCCAGATAGTTTGGGGAACATTCTAAAATAGTTTTGAAAGGTAATACTGGCTAAGGTCTGACTTTCTTCTTTAATGGCTACGGCTTCCATCGCCTCAATGGATTGATGCAATCCATCGGAGTACCGACGCCCTTCCATGAGACGTCCTGTGAATTCATCCACGATCACGATTTCCCCTTCTTTGACGACATAATCAATGTCCCGTTTATACAAATGGAGGGCTTTAATACACTGAACTGCCATGTGGGCATATTCCATATATTCCATGGAATACAAATTGGAAACCCCTAATAAGGATTCTAACTTATCTGTCCCTTCCTCTGTTAAAACAACGTTTTTATGCTTTTCATCTAAGGTAAAGTCTTTCGTGACCTCTAATTTTCGAACAGCAGCTGCCACATCTTTATATTTTTCAGTGGAGTCTTGTACAGGTCCTGAAATAATAAGAGGGGTTCGGGCTTCATCAATGAGAATGCTATCCACCTCATCGATAATGGCAAAATGACGTCTGTTTTGACAGCATTCTGAAATATCGTGAGATAAATTGTCTCTTAAATAATCAAATCCAAATTCATTGTTTGTGCCATAGGTAATGTCTGCGTTGTAGGCCTCTAACCGGGCGTCAGGACTCATGCCGCTTTGAATCACGCCTACTTTTAAGCCGAGAAATTCAAAGATTTTACCCATCCACTCTTTATCTCGCTTCGCCAAATAGTCATTCACGGTTACAATGTAAACCCCTTTACCCTCTAGTGCGTTTAAATAGGCGGGTAAGGTTGCCATTAAGGTTTTTCCTTCCCCTGTTCTCATTTCTGAAATCTTCCCTTCGTGGAGAATAATACCCCCTATGAGCTGGACATCGAAATGGCGCATGCCTAAGACCCGACGCGCTACTTCTCTTACTGCCGCAAAGGCCTCCGGTAATAAATCATCCAAGGTTACGGTCTTGGCTTCTAATCGTGTCTTAAAATCGGCCCCTTTTGCTTGTAGGGCCTCATCGGATAAGCCCTGAAATTCTGATTCTAAGGCATTGATTTTATCTACTTGTGGCTGATACTGCTTGATAACGCGTTTTTGAGGGTCTCCCAAAAAAAGTGTTAATAATGATTTTAATGCTGTCATAGTTAGGCTATTGTAGAGACTTTTGTTCAAAAAGTCACTTGCTTTATTTTGAGCCCATCCTGCACTTTCTCTACCTTTCTTTTGAATTAAACCAATTATAATAAATTCGTAATTCCGCTTTATCTTATGCTACTATACTCCCATGGCAAGACGTAAAACGAATTCAAATCGAAGAGTGCAAGAGGATGACGATGATGGGTTTGACTTTAGAGGACTCAGTTCCGGGCTCAGTGGTTTATCTCGCGAAGTTTCCGCTATTATTCTATTTGGATTTGCGCTCTTTTTTCATATTTGCAATCACTACACTGCTTCTACTGGTATTTTAGGGAAATTTATCGTGGTTGCGCATACGCTTTTATTTGGGCGTGTGGGCTTTGATATTCTGCCTCTTTTTATGTTGCTTCCAGCCATCTCTTTTGTGATGACCCCTATTCGTAGGGGCATTATTTTATTTGCCTCTAGCGCCAGTTTTTTTTGTTTTGTCATTCTCTCAGAAATGTTGCATCACGCGCCCATGGATCCTTTTGTTTTTCCACCTCCCCCTTCTCCTTATGGCGGTGTTTTAGGCACGATTTTTTATTATCTTCTGGATAAACTTATCGGCGTTTCAGGCCTTACCCTTCTGATTTATGGCGTTTTTCTGGGATCTACCATTCTTGTTTTTGGCGTCTCTATTAAAAAATTAACCTTGCTTATTATTCGCTTATTGGAACAGTCTCTTAATGCCATAGGCGATCGCTCTCTCTTTCAAAACAGTGGTCCTCTTTTTTATAAAAAGGCATCTAAACCCTCTATATTTAAGAAAATGCCGGCTTATAATCCCAATCCACTGCCTGATTCCAGCCAAAGTACTCAAGTTGATCTGCTTGACTCTAAAATAATCCCTGCCACAGATTTTGATCTTAAACTCTCTCCTGCAGAGCCTGAAGCAGAGCCCCATTTAGTCTCTGAAACACCCCCTAATATCACGCTTACCCATGCACATAAACAGAATAAGTCGGCACTTTCCACCTCCTTTACCCATGCTGGATTTAAACTCCCTCCCATCACCCTTCTCAAACCTGGTCAGGTCAGCAAAACCAATACTCAGGCCCAAATTAAAGAACGCTACGAACAAGCCCGCCTTCTCGAAGAGACACTCAAAAGTTTTGGTGTTGCTGCTAAGGTCATTAATGTCACCGCTGGCCCCTCTGTGACGCGCTACGAACTACAACCCGGCGAAGGGGTTAAAATTGCTAAAATTACGGCACTCTCTCGAGACATTGCCTTAAAACTCGCGGCACCTGATATTCGAATTGAAGCTCCCATCCCTGGAAAAGCCCTTGTGGGTATTGAAGTTCCCAATGTTTTGGTCGATACCGTCACCATTCGCGGCATCATGGAGCAAACTGATTTTTATGATCAAAAATCGCGATTACTTACTGTTTTAGGGCTTACCATTACGGGAGAACCCACCCTTATGGACCTTTCTCGCATGCCCCATATCATGATTGCGGGTGCCACCGGATCTGGAAAAAGTGTGTGTATCAATGCCATTATCTTGTCTATTTTGATGCGATCTACTCCTGACGAGGTTAAGTTTTTAATGATTGACCCTAAGAAAGTAGAATTAAGTCTGTATCAAGATATCCCCCATCTTTTAGCCCCTGTTGTGACGAACCCTAATAAGGCGGCTGCGACGCTTAAAAAATGGGCTTTGATTGAAATGGAAAATCGCTATGAACTCTTTTCCAATGTTGGGGTTAAAGATATCGAAAGCTTCAATGTTTTTGTCATGGAGAAAAAAGAAAAAAGAGAGGCCAGAGCCTTACATTCTGGTAATCACGAGCTTGATACGCCAGAAACTGAGGTCTTAGATGTCCTTCAAAAACTGCCTTATATTGTGGTTGTGATTGATGAGCTCGCCGATTTAATGATGGTTGCGGCTCAAGATGTGGAGCAAACCATTTGTCGATTGGCCCAAATGGCGCGTGCTACAGGGATTCATTTGGTTATTGCCACTCAAAGACCCAGTGTTAACGTTGTGACAGGTCTTATTAAAGCCAATGTTCCGTCTCGAATTTCCTTCTTTTTACAGTCTCAAATTGACTCGCGTACCATCTTAGATATGTCAGGGGCTGAAAAATTATTGGGGCGAGGGGATATGCTTTACTCCCCCGTAGGCGCCTTTAAACCCATTCGCGCTCAAGGTGTTTTTGTGACAGAAAGCGAAGTTAAAAACGTCGTCAATTGGCTTAAAAAACAGGGGGCCCCAGACTATGTGGATGCTATTTTGGACGTTGAGCCACTCACGAGCAGTGATGCGGAAGCCCCTTCACGCGGCGATGAGACCGATGTTCTGTACGAAGAAGCTAAAAACTTAGTCATTAGTACGCAATATGCCTCAACTTCTTATTTGCAACGAAAGCTCAGAATTGGGTATAATCGAGCCGCTCGCATTATGGATCAAATGGAAGCTGAAGGACTCCTTTCTGAACATATCCGGGACAAAAAAGCACGCTCTATTACTTAAATCGTCAAAGGAGATTCCCATGTCAGGACATAGCAAGTGGTCCACTATCAAACACAAAAAGGCCAAAACAGACGCTCAAAAAGGCAAATCTTTTTCTAAAGTGTCTCGCGAAATTATTATGGCAGCCAAATTAGGTGGTCCCGATCCGGATGCCAATTCTCGTTTACGAATGGTTTTGGTGAAAGCACGTGAACTGAATATGCCCAATGAAAATATCAAACGTGCCATTCAAAAAGGGGCGGGTAATGGCGATGATTCTCAATTAGAAGAGTTGGTCTACGAGGCCTACGGGCCTAATGGCGTTGCCATTCTGATTCATGCGCTTACAGACAATAGGAATCGCACGGCTGCCAATCTTAAAATGATTCTCTCTAAAGGCGGCGGTAGCATGGCCAATCAGGGCGCTGTTTCTTATCTTTTTAATCAGAAGGGAATTTTTATTTTTTCTCAAGGGACAGATCTGGACACTGTGATGACGCTGTCTTTGGAATTTGATGTGGATGACATTGATACTAAAGATGATGGCAGCATTGAAGTCATCGTCAATCCTGATCATTTTGAGCCCCTCCACGCCGCCTTTTTAGCTCAAAAAATTAGTCCCGAAACCCAAACCATTACGATGCTTCCCTCTACTTATGTCCAAATCTCAGGCGAACAGAGTGACAAAATGCTTCAGCTCATTGATAAACTGGATGATGATGATGATGTTCAAGATGTTTTTTCTAATTTTGAGTCGCTTTAAATATGAAGTGACTGTTGCGAAACGCCTATTTTAGCCATCTGCTGTGTTATCCTTGCCCTCAAGCCCTCATTTATTACCAATAAACTCCGGACTTTCGGACTCGGAATGCCTTGCATATGATCCAAACGTAGGTATTTCGCAACAGTCCCATGAACGTTCTACACCGCATATTTTCCTATTCACCTTTCTTTTTCCTGTGATATACTGGGGAAACACATGAATATGATGGCTTTTAAAAAATGCGTTTTGAGTCTCTTTATTTTCACTGCCTTTTGTGCATGTAGTGTGCCCCTTGTTGCTAGCCCTTTAATTGTTGAAGAGCTTCTCTCTCCCGCGCCCTCTTCTTTTATTCCACGTGGCACAGAAGATGCGCTTGTCCTTTCCTTTAAAGTTTCTACGACGGGATCCAGCCCAGAACGTCTTCAATCCATTAGCTTTGAAAACCCTGCTGGGGATTTGCATATTGGTTCTATTGATAGTGATATTACCTCTGCCGCTCTTTTTTTTGAAACCGGCGCTGAATTTGGACTTCAAACCAGTGGCGTCAATGCAGATAGGCTTCTTGCTCGTGGCGCTGGCAGCGATTCGTTTAGTTTTGCACTCTCGGGCATTTCACCGCCCATCGATTTACCCACTGTCAATGCTAACGCGGTGACCTTTTACCTTACCTATTCCATTAAATCATCTGCCCAACTTTTTAACATCGATGGTGTTAGGGCCGGGGAACTTCGCCAAGCCTCTGCTGTTTTAACCCATATCACTGTTCAAGGTGCGCCTCAAAGTTTTACAGGTATTTCCCATACTTTTTCGATTGCCGGCTTTCAAACCTTATCAGTTCAAAATGCCGCCCCTACCTTTATTATTCCGGGACAGCGCTTCATTCCTATGCTTTATGTTGAAGCTAAAACAGCCGGCATCGATCTCTTTGGCACGTTCATTTCTATGAAATTTTCGGATTCTAATTCCAATTTGGTTACCTCTAATACGCAATCTAATGGGATTTCTAAAATTCATTTGCGCCAAGCGACCAGTGCTTTTAATGATGGCCTGGGCATTGCGAACGAAAACTTTCCGGCTGATAATGGTTCTGGAGCCTTAGGGTCCCTCCCTATTGAGCCCTTTTCTACCCTGCCTACAGACTTAGGGGTTGGCGTTTTCCCCCCCAGTAGTAATTTTGAATTTACATACCCGCCGCTTTCGTTTAAGCCTATTGCCGATCTTCATGAAGACTTTAATGGGTTTGGAACCACGACTACCTTTAATTTCTATCTGCTCTATGATCTGGGAGATGAAACGGTTGTGACTGCTGATCGTACTGTTAATGCGGCCTTAAGTCTTGTTTCCGGTAAAACAGCGATTGCCAGTAATTCGCCTTATCCTATCACCGAAGTCCCCATCCCCAATGCGACCGCCTCTACTAAAGTTGCCGGATTATCAGTTGCTCGAGTAGATGAAGTGCCGTTTTCAGGCACCTTTCAACCTGGACCTGGCACCACCTTTCCGATGTTGTCTTTTATCCTAAGATCGCATGGCATTACCTCCAACGTATTGTCTGCCACTGTTGCCAATTCTGGTGCCTTTAATTTTTCGAGCACTAAGATTGTTCGGGTGGATATTTATCAGGATATCGACCATTCCAATGGATTAAGTTATGAAACCGATCGACTGGTAGCGTCCCAGGATTTTTCTAATCCAGGGGGGGCCAACAACGTTGGTATTTCGGAAACCTTGCTTCCGTTTACGGTCCCTGTACAAGTTGGGCCTTATAATGCATCCGCAGGCATCTATCCCAACGCTACCCGTGAAGAAAAGTTTTTTGTGGTGTATAAAGTCGCACAAACCATTGATTCTGCGGGGTCCTTACGTGCCAATGCCCAACTTACTCAGGTTTCCTCTAGCCTTAATGTTGTGACACGTGGCAATGTTCCTATTTCTAAGCTTTATAATGTTCCCGATGTCGCGGCTCTCAATCCAACTTCCTTTTCCAAAACGATTAATTCTTCAAGCCCCCGTATTTCTTTGGTTGAAGTTAAACGCCTGAATCCTGGTTTGGCGCCTGCTGGGGCACAGGGCGTTCCTTTTTTAGCTGTGAAACTTTTTTCCAGTCATGAGATGTCGACGGCTTCGAAAGTCTCCTTTTCTCTCTTTAGTTTTGACCTTTCTTTTACCAGTTTAGGCACTGGATTCTCTCGACTCTATCTCTATAGAGATCGTGAATCTGTTGGCATTACAGATCAATTTGATCCCGGTGATGGGGGGCCTGTTGCCTCTTTGGCTGCTTCTGAGTTTTTAAACACCCAAACGGTTTCGTTTTCTGATGTTCCCATTTCATCTGGTCTTAATACCTTTTATGTCGTTGGCGATTTGGGAACTGCAGATGCCCCCTTAACACTTCAATTTAATGGATTGGCCCCGGGTGTGGGCGGCGCTACATTTACCTTTTTTGGAGAAGTGCCAGCCCCACTTAATTTGCCCGCTTATATTCAAATCAGTTCTAGAAATTTAATGATTGGCCCTGTTACGCCCGTTAATCCGTCTACTGCCTTAACCAACTTAAGTAAAACAACCGCCTTTCAATATACCATCACGAATAATTTGGGAACGACCATTGAAAACTTTCGCCCCCTCTTAAAAGTCTATAAAAGCAATTCAGATCTAGGTGGCCCTGATATTACGCATGAGTTTACAATCAACCGCGTGGGGTCTGTTTTAACTTCAACTATAGCCCCTGATGATGCCCTTACGGTTCAATTTAATATTTCGCATGGGGTTAACATTGATGGCGTTACTGCAAATAGCTCGGATTTAGAAGAAAAGATTAGCCAAGGCGCCGCTAAACTGGATGCTTATGTTGAATTTAACCTTGTGGGAAATTCCACCCCTATTTTTGCGAAGCGATATGATGCAGGTGGTGGCGCTGGTTTTAGAGGGGCTTCGTCTGCGCCTTTTGACCTTAACTTATCGGGCACAGGACTTACCCCCTACGCTTATCCCAGCTTTATTAAGGGTATTTTTTATAAATTAAGCAGCGGGTCGCCCCTGATTCCCTTCTCCAATGGCGGCGCCTTGTCCCGTGGCAATATCATTGTTGTTCAACTCCAAAATGGCAGCGACACCTTTAGCTTTACACAGCTCAAAGTGGATGGGAACTTGTTGTCTGAGTCTGTAAATCCGCCTTCTAGACAGGGTATTTATACCTTATCTAATGGTAATCTTGAATTTAAATTGGATTCTGAACGTACCTCTAGTCAACTTGAAATTATAGGAACAGACACTGCTGGAAACAACCAATCGTATATTTTGTCCTATGTTATTTCGGATACTTTAAACATTTATAATGCCCTATTCTACCCCAACCCCTATGTGTATCAATCTCAATATAAATTTTTAAACTTCACAAAATCTCTTATTTTAGGATTTCAAATCACACAACCTGCCACTGTTGAATACTACATTTTTAACCATCTCGGTATGATGTCCAAAACAGGGTCTGCTTTCTTTTCTGCCATTGGTTACAA
Source organism: uncultured Rickettsiales bacterium (assembly GCA_964539135.1). Lineage (GTDB taxonomy): Bacteria > Margulisbacteria > Marinamargulisbacteria > CAZIFG01 > CAZIFG01. The sequence continues at coordinate 3,980 of CAZIFG010000003.1, read as the reverse complement.
CGAATTTCAATTTTTAAAAGGCGATGCGGATCTGCCGCCTGGTGCTTATCTCTGCCGTATCATTGCCAGAGGAAATGATGGAAATACGGTTCAAACTCAAACAAAGTTGGTTATTTATTAACATGAAGAGACATCTTTCTTTTTTCATTTTTTTAATCCTCCTGTCTAACACCTTACGGGCCTTAGGCACTGCTACTATTGATTCGCCTCAAGAGCAAATGGTCGGTGCTCGATATCATAGTCTCGGGTGGTCTAACCCTGTCATTATGGGAGACATTAACGGAACATTTGCGAACCCAGCCACTTTGGGAGAGGTTGATGCCGTTCCTCTTGTCTTGAGTACGCATACTGTTTTAAATGCCTTTCAATACCGTTATCTGGCTACGGCACTCCCCACCTATATTAAACTCCCTTTTTCCAATAAAAAACGTCATGCTCAACGCATTACCTTTGGATTTACCTATGGCGATTATGAACTCTCTGGTGTCCCTGAAACCGTATTGAATCCTCAGGGACGTCCTGAAGAATATGGCTCCTTTTCATCCAAAACCGCACTCTATGGCTTCAGTGCGGGAACTTCCATTTATAACCGATTGGGATTGGATACGCTTTCTTTGGGATATACCCTCAAGTATATTCAATTTAACCAAGTACAAGGGGCTGGCTCTAATGGTATGGGGCTTGACTTTGGCTTTATGGGCAGTCGATTTATTGGCTGGGGTCCTTTGGACAAAGTTCATTTTGGGGTTGCTGCTCAAAACTTTGTTGCCACGAGCCTTGTGAATACAAAAACCCAAACAAAGAGTACCGTTCCCCTGGATATTAAAGTCGGTGCTCGTACCGATTTATTTCAAGAAAAACTGTCACTCTATCTGTTTAATGGCATTGAGGGTTTCACCCTTGCTGGGGAGTATTTCTTTTTAAATTCTGTTATCTTAAGAGGCGGTACAGATTCTCATCGTGTTAATGGCGGTCTGGGCATTTTACTGGATAAAATTGCGGGTGGGTCTGGCAATAATCCCTATAGCATTCGTTTTGACTATAATTACACGCAAAATATTGCTCCCTTTAAAGATGCGCCTAACCATGTGTTTTCTGTTACGCTTTTGGGGTCTTCTCGGCCTAAAAAACCTCAGATTTTGGAGCCCGCCCAGGATCTTGTTGTCACCAATGCTACCAGCCTCCCTCTTCGAGGTGTTGGCCCTAAAAATACGACCATTCAACTGTTTAACAATGACAATTTATCCCGTACCTCTCTCTCTGACCGATTTGGGAAATGGTCCTTTAAGTCTTTTCCTCTCAAACAGGGGCTTAATAAAATTTCCATGCAGGCCTATTCGCTTTCCGATGAAAATTCTGGCCAATCTAATAGTGTCTCTATCTATTCGGATACCGCTCCGCCCTCTGTTAGTGCCTCTGTGTCTATTCAAAAAGACAGTCTTGAAATTTTAGTAGAATCTAATGAAGGCCTCTCTTCTATTCAAGGTAAACTGGATTCTACCCCCATTCAATTTCAACGCCTTTCTAAAATATTTGAACCCACCATGCGCCCTCTCGATAGAGTTACAAATCCAACAGAATGGGTTGCTCGAATCCGATTGCCCGAGTCCTTAAAATCAGGGGCTCTCGCACCCAGTGTCCTCTCCAAACTCGTTATCGATGCCACCGATATTGCTAAAAATAAAGGCAAATCCTATGAATTGCCCTTTTTTGTATCCGTTCAGTTCCCCCAAGATAAATTTGTTCATTATAAGCCTCAACTCCGTGTGGTTGGAAATGGATCCTCTCAAGTTCGACGCATTCGGGTGAACGATCTGCCTGTTTATATGGATCCCTCTTACCGATTTGCGATTTCTGTTCCTTTAAAACCGGGTAAAAACACCGTCTCTGTTGTCGCTGAAACACTAGATGGCACGCCCCTTTCTTATAAATTGCGGGTTCTCAGTTTAACCTCTTATCCTGACTTAAATGACACCGTTAAAAATCGACGTGAAATTGAGTTTCTTTCTACTTTGGGTATCTTACAAGGCGATAATGATGGCAATTTCTATCCTGCTAAAATGGTTACCCGAGGCTATATAGCTAAATTAATGGTCAAATCTAATCCTGAAATTAAGGTGCCTACTACCCTTACCTCCACCTTCCCGGATATTCCCCGCAATCATCCTGAAGCCCTTTTCATACAGGCTGCGGTTGAAAATGGACTTGTGTTTGCTTACCCTGATGGCTCTTTTAAACCTGACCAAGCCTTAACGCTTCCTGAAGTGATCTTTTTGATGAGTAATGCAGGCATGATTAGCTACCAAGAAGCGTCGCTTTCCAATTCGAACTATATCACACGTCGTGAATTGGCTGAGTTTTTAGCGTATACGCCAGAATATGAACTCAAAATTGAGTCTATGATTAACTGGAATACTGGGTACTGATAAGGTCTTTTGGACGGAGGGTCCTTACAGCTGATCTAAACGTAGGGATTGGGGACTATTGCGAAATGCCTATTTTGGCCATCTGCTGTGTTATCCTCGTCCTCAAGTCCTCATTTATTACCTATAAACTCCGGGCTTTCGGTCTCGGAATGCCTTGCATATGATCGAAACGTAGGTATTTCGCAACAGGCCCAAAATTAAAGGATTTTATCTGGTGGGCGATAACAGAATCGAACTGCCGACCTCTTGCATGTCAAGCAAGCGCTCTAACCAACTGAGCTAATCGCCCTCATAATTGAGATCCTAAAGTATACCAAAGCTTTTGAATCTGGTATAGTATTTCCATGAAAAAGGCATTTTTTGGGGTTCTATTGGTTCTTATCTTTTTTTTGCTTTATGTTCTTTTTCAGCTTTTTGTCCCCTATCGCTATTATTTTAGACCTCGTGTTATTGAAATTCCAGCTCATGCTACCCCTAAAACAATTGGGATTATCCTTAAGGAAAAAGACCTTATTCGCAGTGCCAATTGGTTTTATTACTATGTTTGGATTACAAAACAAGGCCCCCTCCTTCGTGCGGGCACCTTTCGTATTTCTCCCTCTATGACCTTTTCTCAAATTACCTCAGCCTTACGCACTCAAAATGGGGCGGTTAGTTTGATTAAGGTCACCATTCCTGAGGGCTATAATATTAGAGAAATTGCCGCCACACTTGCTCGGCATGATCTTGTGGACCCGCCTATTTTTATTAACTATACGACATACGCCGCTAAGCCGCTTTTTGAATCTGAATTTCCCTTTTTGAAACATACGGGAACCTCAACTTTGGAGGGCTATTTATTTCCAGATACCTATTTTTTTCGTAAAAATGAATCGCTTGAAGCGATTGTCCGTATCATGCTTAAACGTTTTCAATCCACCGTTATTCCCATTTGGGATCAGGCGCCAAATACACCCCAAAGCCCTCGTGCAAAGTATACCTTGCATGAAGTGCTGTCTATTGCTTCTATTATTGAAAAAGAGGCTCAAAAGACCTCTGACATGCCCATTATCTCTGCGGTGTTTTATAATCGACTCAGACGGGGTATGGCCCTACAATCCTGTCCCACTGTGATTTATGCCTTGGGTCGAAATCACAAAGAACGGGTCTATTACTCTGATTTAAGAGTAGACTCTCCTTACAACACCTACAAACATGCCGGATTCCCCCCCTCTCCTATTGCCTCTATGGGATTAAGAGCCTTCCATGCGGCGCTTAACCCCGCCGCATCCCCTTATCTCTTTTTTGTTGCGGGTAAGAATGGGAGTCATGTCTTTTCGCGGACGTATTCAGAGCACAATAAAGCACAAAAGGAGCGCCGTCTCTTTCTTGACGGTGAGGCTCCCTCTGAAAGTATGGAACTGGCACTTTAGGGACTGTTGCAAAACGCCTATTTTGGCCATCTGCTGTGTTATCCTCGTCTATCCCATATAAGGGCTTTTATACTGCCTCCAGTTAATAAAGGTTGAAAAGTAAGAGAGTCCAAGTGGTAGAATAGAGCGCCCTAAAGGCCCC
>CAZIFG010000002.1:45061-140220 GCA_964539135.1 uncultured Rickettsiales bacterium | reverse complement strand
TTTCGGACCCTGAGCGCAGTCGAAGGGTCGTAGACGTAACTGAAATCTCAGCATTGAATATCCTTCAGCTCAAAAAAAGCCACTCAGGCGTTCACCAGAAGCGGTCGCCGGCTCCGACCTTTTTTCGCCTTGGATATTAAATGCTTTATTCGATGCCAACGCGAATGCGTTCGTGCTCGATTGTAATTAGAGTCATATCATCTTTTTGAGGTTTAAGTGGATCCATAAATGCTTGCCACTTCTTCACTATTTTTGTATGCAACGGTTCATTTTCTAACATATCACTTCTATCCGCCACCGCCAGTTTTACCCGTTCGATACCAAAATCTGCCCCCGCGGCATCTCGTATATCCAATAGTCCATCTGTATACAAAATAAAGGATTCTCCATCTTGAAGTGTAAAAGCGGACTCTTCAAATTGATCTGCAACATCCATTCCCAAAGGAGCCCCTCCAATCCTTAACACATTAATACCCGCTTTTGAGTGATGCATCCCAGGTTCGTGGCCCGCATTGCAATAGGTTACGGTATTTGTTTTTGTATTTAATTTAACATAAATCAAGGGGACATACGTACTAATCACCGTATTCATAATGACTTCACGCTGCAATGCTGCACATGCTTCTTTGGGGCTGTGCGTAGACTTAATTGTTTGATAGACAATTGTATTTAAGGCCATCATTTGAAAGGCGGCAGGAACGCCTTTCCCCACAATATCGGCAATCACAATGCCAATTTCATGCTCAGAAAATACCAAGAAAGTATAATAATCACCACTCACCACTTTTGCCGGATGAAAGGCCACACCGATTGTGTATCCGCCTAATTTTGGAATACGCTTCGGCAACACCTGTTGCTGTATTTTACTCGCAACTTCAAGATCTTTTTCAATACGTCGTTTTTCCTCAATTTCCTGAACCTGAGATGCAACAAGTTGGTTCAGGCTCTCATTTAAGTCCTTTAATTTTCCGTTGGCCACTAATAATTGTTCATGCTTGGTAATGCGGTCAAACACAATAATCATTTGATTTAAAATTGCGTTAAACAAATCAAGCTCGCTATCCACATATTTTTCTTCTGACAACTTGGGTGAGATCACAATAATAGCCTGTAGTTTTTCAATGGAATGAATGGGCAAAATGACTGACTTTCGAGTACAGCCTACTTGTGTAAACACCTCTTTTAAATGAGGTGCAAGATTATCGAACTCAAATACCTTGTTTTTATTGTATAAATAGCCAACAACGGGATGCTCTAGATCAACAGATACATTAGTGTTAAAAAGACCTTCTCTATCTAAATGATACCATTCATATTTAGACTCATTGAGTAAAATTAAATACGATCTTTTCACTTGAAGCTCTGCGTAAATGACCTCAAAAATCTTGGTAATGAGATCTCGTTTGGTACTTAAATGGGAAATGTCTAAGGTGATATTTTTTAACACCTCGGACGCATTATAGACCCCTTTTAAAAATCGAGACTCAATCGGTGTTTGAATAGCCTGAAGCAATTTTCCCCCATACAAAAAACTCACAAACGACAGGCCCAAAAGTAGCACGCCTTGAGTATGGAAGACGTTGTCTAGTTTTAGAGTCAGCATAAAACTACAAAACACAACTACTGAAGAAATAATGACTGCCATGGTCCTTGAAATAAACAATTTAATATGTAAAAACTCATATTTGGCCATTGTATATGTAATAATTAGCATCAAAAGAGGGACGCCTATTGCACCTATCGGATAAAAATTAATATCATATACTAAAAAAAAGGTGGTACTGCCTCCTATAGATCCTATTAACAACCCCCATAGTAAATTTTTAATTTTATTACGGGCATCACTCTTTTGTTTAAATGCAACAATCAACTGCCGGGTAATATCTGAAAAACAAATAACGAATAATAAGGGTAAAATAAAATATAACGCACCTGCATTCGGATACAGCAAAAACCAACGATTTTCTGAAACTGAATCAATAAATAATTCTGGCCTTAAAAGAACTGTTATAAAAAATAATACCGTAAATACGTATCCTATTTTCTTTATTTTCCTTCTATTTAAATTTAGAAACAATTGTACAAAATCCCAGATAAAAATAGGGATAAAAAGCGCAACTAAATTTAAAAATCGTGCCCAAAATAGTACAATATGTGGATCTTTGAAGAAAAATGCAAAAAATAAACCTAGTCCCCATAATGCAATCGATACACATGAAAAAACCCACATCAGCGAGGTTTTGCTTTTAGGGCTATAGGCTAACGTAAAAATTGCAATAGAGATAGCACTCACAAATGAAAATGCCCCAGATAAACTTAAAAAATTTACACCCGCCATTATTTCCAAAAAGCACCCTTATTTTAATATTTATTGACATATAAATATTGATATACACGGCTATTATCTAGCTCTAAATTAACCGCCCTATAGTCTATATTATGTGCCACCCCCATCATATCTTCTGCATTTTTATAGTCTAAATACCAATCAGATATACACTCCATCCACACCTGCGTTGAGTTCAAGGGATGTGCATTTGTTATACATAGAGTACCCATTTTGGACACCTTTTCAAACATCTTAGGGACCATTCGTCTGCTAACTTTTACATTCAAATAATCAAATACCCCAGATGCATATAAAAAGTCGATACTTTGCGCTTTTAGATGCAACACTTCTTTAAAAATATTGCCATGCAAGGAAATAACCTTAAGATCGTATGGTTTTAGCCGATTCACCGCAAAAGACAATGCCTGTGCATCCTGATCTATGAGATATAACGTTTTACTCGATAATGATTTAATCTTGCAGGCTTCTTCAATTTCAATGGCACCGCCACTTCCAAATGAGGCAATAGATTGATACCGATCTTTCAGAATAAACTCCCGTAATCGATAGACTCGACTTTCGTTTGCCATACAATTTTTTGTACTCAGCGTGTAAGCATTCAAAGTCTTTCCCGCAACTGTTTCGCCTAAATATCGATACTGATGGGGCAGTCCTCTCCCCTGCCATATTTTTTCCATCGCGAGATAATCGCCTGCGTATCCCAATGGCTTTTTAATCAGATGCGCACACAAATCTGACTGCATCGCAAAAGTCTTAATATGTCCATGAAAGGCATTCTGGAATTCCTTTTTTTTATCCGCTGTTAATGTGCTCATATAAAGCGTTAATTCGTCGCCTAATTGATCTATTATTTTAAAAACATGGCTTTCTTTTTCTGTTCCCCAATCCAATTCGGACACAGATTCAATCAGCGATTGAAAGCGTGACGATGTCAAAGCGGCATATCCCTCAATAGATGTTGATATGTTAAAGGCTGTGGACTCCGCATGTTCAACCTGATTGAACAAAGACACAGGCTCATGTGGCATAAAATCCCCCTTTTTGAATGACTCAACTTAGTGCGTTAAGCCTATATAATGGTAATCCTGATACTGTTTTGCGTATTATTTTTATAATATCAAAATACCTCTTAATTTCAAGAAAATGGGTAAGGCCGTCACTTTCTTTACCTTAACTGTCCTAAACTTAAACAGTCTCCTTGGCATGCTTTTTGCTTGTTGTAGTGTGCCTCGTCATGAGAGCTTTATCATTCAATAAGGAGGAACTTTATGTTCTTAACTCAAAAAAATGCCGCGCCCGTTCGATCTGTTTTTGAAGAATTAGATGACTTTCTCAATACCTCAAAATCCGATCGTTTTAATCATAAAATTGCGCCTCTCTCTGTTAAATCTGATTCCAGTTCTATTTATGTCGATGTGGAACTCCCCGGCATGGATAAAAAAGATATTACCATTGAATATCATGAAGGCGTTTTATCGATTTCAGGTGAAAAGAAAAGCAGTCTTCAAAAAGAAGGCGATACCTACACCTACTCCGAAATTCGATCGGGTTCTTTCACAAGACAAATCAATATCGGTAAGGACATTCGTTTCGATGATGCTACGGCAACTTACACCAATGGCGTCCTCTCTCTGACTATCCCTAAATCTACCGTAGATAGTCCGAAAAAATTAGTTCTATAATCGCGGACCTAGATAAACCTGGATACCTCAGGAGGTGGGGTATCCAGGAACTTTAGGTTCGGTTTTAACTTAAATTGAACATTACGTCTTGAAGAGTGGGTCTTGCAGCAGGGTCTCGTTTACACATATCCATAATCAACCTTCCCAGCGCCGCTACCTCTTCAGTGTCTCCATATTTAGCCTTTAAAATTATCATCAGTGCTGGCGCTCTATCCTCTAGACCGCCTTCTTTTCCAGATTGATACATTACTGATACAGGATTGTCTCCTGTTGCCAAATTCTCGCCTGATATTAATTTGAAAAAGGTTGCCCCTAAGGCATAAATGTCTGATTGTGGACTATAGAAGCCACCCCTTATCACTTCTCCCGATATGTATAAAGGTGTCCCTTTTATATCTCGTCCGTTTACATTCAACTCTTCGCTTGTTTGGATGGCAACCCCAAAATCTGCAATCACAACCTCATTATTTCCGGGAGTTCTCTCTACCACTAAAAAATTTTGAGGTTTTATATCTCGATGCAAATACCCCCTCTCATGAACCGCTTCCACGCATGCTGCCATCTGCAAAAAACAAGCTTTTGCTCTTAATAACGCACCTGCCTCTAAGGGCTTTATGATGTCTTGGAATTTATCCTGAATGGTGCCCTTTGCTTTTTCCATCACATAAACATATTTTTGGTGAGATAGATTTTTTATCCCTCTATAGGTGTATGCTCCTCTTACTTGAATCACACCTGGAACATCCTTAAAGTTTGATAGAACTGCATATTCTGTCTTAAACAAGGTTACTTTTTTGGGATTTTCAGCGTCCATTAATTTTTTGATCACGCGATCATTATTAGCAAGCTTAATCTTCCCCTCGGTTCCGCTGTTCATGGCCCTGCCATACTGTATACATTCTTTTGTATCCCTAACGTAAATTCTTGCCGCACGGCCTTCACTTTTGGGTTTTTTGGTCGCAAACACAAATGAGTCCTTTCCTACTATTAGATTTCTGCCTGATGCGGCTAAATCCTCAGCTGCTGCTGTTCTTATGGGTATTTCTGGTTTCCTATTGTTTTGAATTAAGGTTTTTACAATATCACGACTTGGTAGGCCTACTACTTTTTTCATTCTAATATTACCTTCTTTACTTCTTTTTTAAATCTTACTATTATCGTTTATATCTCTTTAAACCATTTATTTTTTATGCTTTATAAATACATGTCTTATTCTTCCATACATCGAGAAACGTCTCCCTCAGGACGTATTTCTGCCTACACCTTTCGTACCGATTCTACTTATCTTGGAACACCATCTCCTTTTGGTTTTTATCTGCTCCCAAGAAAAACGCCCCCTTGCTTCCCATTTTCTTTTTTATTTATTGTTACTAAAATTCCAGATTCTGTAAACATTCAAACAACATTTAATTTACCCCTTCTTTATTATTCCCATAGAGATGCCCTAACATTAAATCCCCCACGATTGATACTACCTCAACATGCTGCCTATTATGGTGTTTTTTTGAGTCCTACATTGTCTATTTCAGGCGATCACTGTCGCACAGCAAAGGCTTTTTTATACCTAGCTCATCATTTCAGGGACATTCTTAAGTTTAAACCGCATGCCTTGGGGATACTGGTCTGTTTAATTTTAAAACATCACAAGACCCATGATCAGGATAACCACAGTTTTGCCATCACTCTCAGAAATAACGCACTCACTCTCTATGATACGAGCTTTGATTTGGATCGCTCTTTTTCATTTAAGACCTATAATACTGCCGAATCGCTCAGTCCCGCCATCCAATCGCTTATTAAGACCTACTGTGGCACCGAGTTTTATCTATATAAATTACTGTTTTCTACACTTTCAAAGCCTACCCATACCCAAACGCGTTTACTTCATGATGATGGCAGCCCCAAAACACCTTCTTTTTTATCTCCTTTTTTTAATCCTCTGCCCTAACCCGATTAATGGATGCGTCTTATTTTTTTTCGCTCCTCATTTCTTTGGATACATTCGGCAACCCTTATTTGTGTTTGTCTCGCTTCCTCTTTGGGCGGACTTTTTTTGAGTTGTTCTATAAAAGGTGTTTCACACACGTTTTCTAATCCATCTGCAATGATGACTTTAAACATGGCTACTTTCTTTGTTTGAATATTCCCTAATTTTGCTAAGGCTGCTGCTGCTAATTTATACTCGCCCTGATTGATCCAGAGTGTCACGAGATCATCTACACATGCTCTATAAAAGTCGTTTTTTTCAGGCGCATTTTTAATGCATAGATGTAAATGCCTCAAGGCCATTTCTAGATTACCTAACGCATGATAAACCCGAGATATCCCTCGATGTAAATTCAATGCCTTAGGATTCTCTTTTATGGCTGTTTCAAAGGCCTTTAAGTGTTCGCCTTTCTCTTCTTTTGTTGTGCAGGGACGATTTAAACCATCGAGTACCGCCTTCGGCAAGGCCTTTGTCAACCCTTCCGAATATGGCGTCTCTTCTAATGTTATAGGATCTAAGACCGCTTCTATTTTCTTTAACGCATAATGCGTACTGATATGTCGCTTATCCAATATCTCTTTGTCTAAGGGGCAGACCTCGCGTTCTAAAAGCGGCACCACGGCATCACTGACAACATGTCCGCAGGACAACACTTTGGGCTCTTTCATCCATTCCCCTGAAATGGGACATCTAAATACCTCTAGCAAATGCTTTAACTGTATGCCATCCAAGATATTTTTATTATATGCCTTATCTCTTTTAGATGTCCCTTCAGAGGGCTCTTTTGTCGGAATCAGGGACAATACTCGTTCTAAAACCGTATCCTTTATGCGCGTCTGCCGTACAAAGGGCCCCCGATCTAAGGGACATTTTGATGCTTTTAACCCCTCACACCCCTCTCTTGAAAGCGAATGCCCGCAGCTTAGAAGAACAGGCTCTTGAATGCGCTCTAAGGATATAGGACACACTAAAGCGGCTTGTATCTTTCTTATATCAGACACCGCCAGTGCATCCTTTGATTTCAATACCTTTAATCTTATCCCTATTATTTTTAACATATTTTAGGGATATTATATTATAAACTTTATTTATTGTCTATTTATGTGTTTACTTTTATCTCTTTTTTACGGCGTTCGTGAGTGTTTTACTCGGTAAAAAACCAGGCGTTTTTGTTGCGGCTAAATGCATTCGTTTTCCTGTATTCGGATCTCTTCCCATGCGTTCTTTTCGCGTTTTCACTAAAAATTTTCCAAAACCCACGATGTGAACAGAATCTCCCGCCACTAGTTTTTTCTTAATGGTTTCAAAACAGTCTTCAATCATATCCTTCACTTTTTTGGGCGATATCTCATGACGGCTTGCTAACTCTCTCACCAACTTTTCTTTGTTCATACTCATTTCATATACCCCTTTTAAATGCATTGATCTTTATTTCATTCGTTTAAGATTCCCTTTAGATAATGATACTCCTTTAAAAACCAAAATCCAAATTGTTGACATCGTTTATGCTGAGAGTGAAAGGCTTTTAATCCTAAGTTTTTGTAAATCCATCCCGATTCTTTGATCTTAGGAAACAGCCAAAGCGATAGAGGATTGAGCCCTAAAAACCACTTGAGCTCTGGATGAAGACTGAGCATAATTTTGGCAGACTCCCCTTTTTTAACATTTCGCGCAATTTCTTCTTCCTGAGTCACGACGTGATAATGATAATTAATGGCTTCTTTGAGATAACGCAACGGGATTTTCTTTTTGAAAAGTCGATACCCCAATTCCAAATCTTCCCAACCATAGCCTTGAAAGGCCGTTGAAAATCCGCCTTCTTGTTTATAAAGGGATTTTGGCATGGAAATATTACCTGTTAAAAAATACCACCAGCCTAATTTTTTACCGGACTGTATTTTTTCTCTAATATAGGGATACAGATTTTCGTCTTCAGTTGGCCATTCCAAGGTCTTTAAATTGAGGGTCACCCCTTCAAAGCACGTGACTTCTTTACTCTCTCTATGCGCTCTTAAATGTGTTTTAATGAGATCTGGATGGGGAATCATGTCGGCATCGGTAATTAAAATGAGTGGCGCTTTTGACAACCGCACCCCTGTATTTCTGGCCCCTGTTTTTCCCTGATTTTCTTGGCATACAAATCGAATGGGATCGTTATAATTCAGCATCATCTCTTGGGTGCCATCCGTAGAACTGGAATCCACAATAATGACTTCATAACGCACCTTATCTACACTCTGTTCTAGAAACCCTTGAACCACTTTTTCTAAGGCCTCTTTTTGATTATACGATCCAATAATGACACTGATTTCTGGATGACTCATGATTCAAATTCTCCTATACTGTGATTCATAAAATGAGATGGCATTACATCCCCTTTCAAGATGGCTATTCGGGGTGGGGCATACATGTTAAGAGCCGCCAAACGTGTTAAAATATACCATATCCACTTCCATTTTCCTTGTGTTAAATAGAGTAAGGTCACATCGTTTTTAGCTAAAAATGACGCCCATTCGAATGGATTTTGCAGCGTCGGTGCGATTATCAGATGAAGCCCCTGAGCAATGGCTTCTTTTTGAATCGCAAGCACCCTCTCTTTGTCTTTTTGTGACTGAATCACAATCATTACGGTCATGGATGTCTTGAACCAGTTTAGTCTGACTGATGCCCGATTATCTATTACCTTTTCACTTAACAGTTGCATCATCGACTCAAAGACCCGCTTCGGTGTAATGCCTTCCACACAATTTTGAGCTGTACAGGTAAAGGGATAACAGGCTAAGGGACAAAGATGCGCTTCCGATACTATTTTATGCGGCGTTCCCCAAGGCCCCCACCTTAAGGCCTTCACAAATTTAGTCGGCGTCACACACACTACAGGCACTTTTAAAGCCGCTGCCAAATGTGTGGGCCCCGTGTCTGTGCCAATGATGACTGCCATGCGTGAAATAACCGCTTTTAGCTCTTCTAAACTGGTTTGATTGTAAAGTACCAAGGGATGCCCTTTTGTTTCACTTAAAATCGTTTCAATCGTTGAAAGTTCTTTGGGGCCAAATCCCGTGAGCACACAACGATACGTTGTTTGTGTTTCGATCATTGTGATCAGTTCTGCGTATCCCTGAGCGGTCCAAGCCCTATTCCCGCCCCCTGTTGCAGGATGAATCCCAATGAGGGACTCTCCTGTCCATCCTGCGCCGTTCAAAATCTCTTCCGATCTGGCCATTGCCGCTTGAGACACATAAACATCCATGTCACTAGAGTCTTGCATCGGCATTCTAAATCCCTTCAGCAATTGCTTTAGAAAGACCGTTTCATGGGTCATAAAGTCACTGAAATTTAAATTTACTTTACGTGTTAAAAACAGAGATTCTACGAGTTTCTTGCCATCTCCAATGCGAATTGGAATGCCGGCGGCCGCACATAAGCACGCTTCATAGGGGTTCAAAACAGCATGAATAACAGCATCAAATTGCAAGGCTTTGATAAAACGTACATACTTTAAAAATCCAGATAGACCTTTTACTTTTCCTATTTTTTTCTTGTCTACAATCACACCGTTTACGGCAGGATGCCCCGCTAACACGTCTTTTGTATACGGTTGCACCAAGACATAAATCTCGCAGGATGGCCACGTCCTCTTGAGTGTATTTAACATCGGAATTGTTAATGTTAAATCCCCAATGGCATCATTTCGAATGACCAGTATCTTTTTTGGCGTCTTATCGTTTTCCATGAATGGCTCTAAAGGGCTCCGCATAGAGCTGTAACAAATCTGTCTCTTCAAAGCCTGGTGTCAGCAGAACAGGGACATGGCGGGGCTTTGTATACACCACAATGACCCCCATATATATTTGGATGATCCAAACCACCCATTTGGGCATAGATCCTTGCAAAATATTGATATTATGCTGAATGACTTTTTCAATGGCAAATTTAAGGGTCTGGGCCGACCATTTTGGAATGTGATAGGCAAAACATTTCAAAGGCGAATGCTCTAATCCCGCAATGGCATCTTTTGCACTGAGATATTCCGCCTCTGATGTTGTGATCACCAAACTTCGAAACGTGTGTGCGGCATGATACTGCTTTCTTTCTTGCGGCGTTTTCGCTTCTTGCAAACTTAAACTCATGACCACATCATCAAAATGAGTTTTTAGCAATTCTCCGGTTACATAGGCAAAACACTCTGTCGGATGACATTTTTTCACACAAACATACGGACAGACATATTCTCTACGAATAATACTTTGATAGGGAGATAAACTGCCCCATCTCAAGGGGGGATTGGGCTTCATAGAACTGAAAAACACCATGGGTTTTTGCAAAAAACTGGCAAAATGGGTGGGCCCTGTATCTGGTCCTATATAGATATCTGCGCGCTCAATCAGTGCGGCGACCTCCATCAAATGCTCCGTCCTTCCCATCATATTTAAAATACGATCGTCTTTAATGTCATTTAAAGCGGAATCCGGGCGATATTGTCCCGCTAAAATAATAGCCCACTCTTCCTCCGCTAGAAGTAGCCTCATAAAGTTCATGACGGCTGTTTCTGGAATGGGCTCGTTTGTGCCCCCCGTCCCTGTAAAAATAAGCACTATTTTTTGTGCCGGCGAAATGTATTTTTTAAGGATAGCTCCCATTGTATCTCGCGCCTCTTGCGGGATGGGAATCGTTGCTTGTTTGAGTGTCATGGGAATTCCCAGTGGCTTTAATAACTCCATATTAAATTCCATCTGGTGTTTTGTAATGTCTTCCCATGTCTGACGAATGGGTCTGGTATACAAGAGCCTTAACGGCCAATTGGTTGCATCTCCAATACGCACGGGGATTCTGGCCAACCACGTTAAAAGCGCCCATATAGGTCGATTCCAAACATGAATCACAACATCAAACTCTTCTTCATAGATCTCATTTAAGGTCTTTAAAAAATAACGAATCCCTTTACCTTCTTCTACAGTATGTAGCTTTTTGACTAAGGGATGATGCTTGAGAAGTTCAGATCCAATGGGTGACGTCATCACGTGAATATGAACGCCTGGAAATCGCTCTTGAATGGCTTCAATTAAGGGCAAAACCAGGACCACATCGCCTAGGCGATCTGTGCGTTGTAGTAATAATTTTGTAGATCTGCCCCGATATCCCATTGAGTCGATGCCCTTTCTCTCCCAATTCCTATGCGTCTGGAATGTCCCACGTGACTGGCATTAAAAATTCATAAAATTCATCTGCAATTGTAAACCCTAAATTTTCATATAAATACTTGGCTGGATTTGTTTTTGTGACTGCCAACCCCATAATCGTAAATTCTTTGTAAATAAGTCCGTTAATCACCGATTTAAGCAATTCCCGGCCAACCCCTTTCCCATGATAGTCCGGATGAACCGATAAATCAAAGATCCAAGGCACTTTCTTTTGCCCCCAACATTCAATATAAGCAATGGTACAAAATCCAATGAGCATATTATTGTATACCGCTACCGCACTGGCCTCAGGATCAAATTCTACCTTGCCGCTGGTTTGAATTTCCTTTTCCAAATTGATGCGCAAAGATAGGGTATTCATTTCCGGATTCATATAGTAATCCCGACTGACTTTGTGTGCATGGTAACTTAATTCGCCACATAATGCGTCAAATCCTGTGCCCATTTGGTGGAACACAACGCCCTCTAATCCCATGGGCTCCACATGGCAGACATGATTTTTATCCAGCCACAATCCCATACGTTGTCTTTCATTTACAATCATATTTTTAGGATTTCCCAGGGCTGTTTTATACAATAATGTGGGTTTTATACTGCCAAGCTCCACCAATCTATCTTCAAAAACCCCCTTATTCACTAGAAGCTCGGCAATGGCTTTATCGGCTGCTTCTGTAAGCCCATGAACCGTTACCCCCCCATAATAGTCCGACGAGTAGGTCACAGACACTACACCTACTGGCGCACCATCTTCCTCATAAAGGATCCAGCCCGCATCTGATTTTTGAGACATGGACTCCATGAGCATCCCCCGAATGTCTGTGGTTTCTCCTCTTTCATTCCATACGCGTTGAGCATCCTCAAGAAGGGGGTCTAAGTCTTTTAAATTTTCTTTGAGTAGCTTAATTTTCATGCAGTCTTATTTGCGTTCTGAACTGACATCGGCTTCTTTTGTCACCCCAATTAACCCTACGGCTAAACGTGCGCCTGATGCCCCAGACGGTTGGGTAACGCCATCATCTTCTTTCTCGTGAACAATGACGGATCTTCCGATAATGCCTTGAGATTTCCCATCTAATTTAAGACCGTGAACGATGATATCACAGGTCCCCACACCTGCCGCATCTGCAAGGATATTCCCCATATCTCCACTGTGTTTTACTGTCGAATCTGCATTGCCATGATCTAGGTCTTCAGGATTATAATGAGGTCCGGCTGCCGAGCCATCTTTGCTTGAAAGATTCCCATACTGATGAATATGAAACCCATGTTTTCCAGGTTTTAGACCGGTTACTCGAGCTTGAACTCGAATTCCGCCCTCAGGATTACGCGTAAATATAACGGTTCCTGCAGTTCTATTGCCGTCTGTCGGCACTAAAACAGCTACAGCCTCCGTCACCCTTACCTTTTTATCTTCTTTTTTACCTTCTTTTTCACTTTTCTTAGGCATGTTCATACCCGGCATATCTTCGGCAACTAGAGGCAGGGCCATCAGTGTTCCTGCTACCAATAAGAGTGTCATCATTTTTAGGTTGATTTTCATTTCTGAGTACTCCTTGTGTTTTTGTGCGAGCGTGTAGCTCTAGTTTACTTTTATTCAGGTTCTGAGTAAAGAGCGTGCTTTTTCTGATTTTTACTCTCACCGCATTTAAATTCCCTCTTGAGAAAACCTACTTTTTTAGGTATCATGTTCCAAATTTTGTCTCGCATCCCCATGGCGTGACATCGTCTTGAAGGAGACCCCATGACACTTGCTAAACTCGTCTTAGAATCCGGGAAAATTTTCACGGGTCGCATTTTTGCCGCCGGCAAAGAAAGTTTTGGAGAGGTTATTTTTAATACAGGGATGTCTGGTTATCAAGAAATTATTACGGACCCTTCTTATAAACATCAATTGGTGGTCTTAACGTATCCTCTGGTTGGAAACTACGGCATTACGGCTCGAGATCATCAATCCAAAAGCGCTCATTTAAGCGCTCTTTTGGTTAAAGAATACATTGATTTCCCCAGCAATTGGGAATGTGTGCAATCTCTCAAATCGTTTTTAGAATCTCACGACGTCATGGGCGTTGAAGGGATTGATACCCGCGCGCTTACCTTATATCTTCGTAAGCATGGCGCACAAAAAGCACTTTTAACGGCCTCTACAGAACCTGATGAGATTCTGATTGAACGTGCACGCTCTATAGATCTTATTCTAGGCCAGAACTTAGCGAAAGTTGTTTGCACCTCAGAACCCTATGAGTGGCCAGCGCCTGAAACTGTCTTGTTTAAGGTGGCGGTGCTTGACTGTGGTGTTAAGTTTGGCATTTTGGATCAGCTTCGTGCCCATAGCTGTCAGGTCACGGTATTTCCTTATAATGTGCCGGCTTCAACCCTCTTAAATGGCGGATTTGATGGCGTCTTAATCTCTAATGGTCCCGGAGCCCCCGAGCCTGTTACGGAGGCCATTGAAACCATTCGCGCTCTTGCGGGCAAACTGCCTTTGTTTGGCATTTGTTTGGGCCATCAACTTCTCTCTTTGGCCTTTAATATGAAAATTATGAAGCTTCCTTTTGGTCATCATGGTCTTAACCACCCCATTTTAAACCGGGTGACAGGTAAAGTTGAAATCAGCTCTCAGAACCATATCTATTGCACAGACCCCACTACCTTACATCCCGATTTTTTTGTCTCTCATCTTAATTTGAATGATCACTCTGTTGCCGGCATTCGATCTGATAAATTGTTGGCCTTTTCTGTTCAACATCATCCAGAAGCGGCTCCTGGCCCCTTAGATTCTACGTCTTTATTTGATGATTTTTGTTATCTCATGACCCATAGACAGTTTAAAGAATCTGGGGAACCCGCCCCGTTAAAGGAAGTACTCAAACATGCCTAAACGCAGCGATATTCATTCTATTTTAATTATTGGCTCTGGACCTATTGTCATTGGCCAAGCCTGTGAATTTGACTATTCAGGAACACAAGCCTGTCGCGCCCTTAAAGAAGAGGGCTATAAGGTCATCCTTGTAAATTCCAATCCTGCCACCATTATGACAGACCCTGCGACTGCAGATCGTACCTATATCGAACCTTTAACGGTAGAATCTTTAACAAAAATTATTGAAAAAGAAAGACCCGATGCCGTCCTACCTACTTTGGGGGGACAAACAGGGCTTAATTTGGCATTAGAATTATCAAAAGCTGGGGTTTTTGAACGCTACAATGTTGAAATGTTGGGCGCCAATGAAGCTGTCATTGAAAGAGCTGAAGATAGGGCTAAGTTTAAAACTCTCATTGAATCTTTAGGCCTTCGATTGCCAAAATCCATTGTCACAGGATCCATAGAAACTGCCTTGAAAGCGGCTGAAACCTTAGGCTATCCCTGTGTGGTCCGTCCGTCTTTTACCCTCGGGGGCACCGGCGGCGGTATCGTCTATAATCCTGAAGAATTGGTTAAAATTGCCAGTGGTGGCCTTGATTATAGTATGGTCCATGAAATTCTACTCGAAGAATCCATTTTAGGCTGGAAAGAATTCGAACTTGAGGTTATGCGAGACAGAAAAGACAATGTGGTTATTATCTGTTCTATTGAAAATTTAGACCCTTTGGGTGTCCACACCGGTGACTCTATCACCGTTGCCCCCCAACAAACCTTAACGGACAGACAGTATCAAGAAATGCGAGAAGCAGGCATTGCCATCATTCGGGGTGTGGGTGTTGAAACAGGTGGATCGAATGTCCAATTTGCGGTTAATCCTAAAAACGGGGAATTGGTTGTTATTGAAGTCAATCCTCGTGTCAGCCGAAGCTCGGCATTGGCCTCTAAAGCCACTGGGTTTCCCATTGCTAAATTTGCCGCTAAATTAGCTGTGGGCTATACACTTGATGAACTTCAAAATGACATTACACAAACTACTCCTGCCAGTTTTGAACCTGCGATTGATTATTGTGTGATTAAAATTCCGCGATTTAATTTTAAAAAATTCCCCAATAGCAAACCCTTTTTAGGCACCTCTATGAAAGCTGTCGGAGAAGTAATGGCTATAGGTCGAACTTTTAAGGAAGCGCTTCAAAAAGGCATTCGATCTTTAGAACTCAAACGATTTGGGATTGGATTTGACTCCAAAGAACTTAAAGGCGACGTCCCAGAATCTGAACTCATGGATTTCATTCGAAATGGCAACCCTTGGCGCTTGTACTACATTAAATATGCCCTTGAACTGGGATGGCCTATTGAAAAACTCTATGAAATTAGTAAAATTGATCCTTGGTTTTTATATCAAATTAAGCAACTTGTGGATCAAGGCCCGCTGATTACACTGACGGTTCCCTCTATTCGTCATGCCAAAGAATGGGGATTTTCCGATGTTCAATTGGCACATCTTCTCCATAAAACGGAAGATGAGATTGCCCACTTTAGAAAAACCCATGGCATTGTCCCTACCTATAGCCTTGTGGATACCTGTGCTGCTGAATTTGAAGCCAAAACCCCTTATTATTACTCCACCTATGAAACAGAATCTGAGGCCTTGGTTTCGGATCGTCAAAAGGTCATTATTTTAGGCAGTGGTCCGAATAGAATTGGGCAAGGGATTGAATTCGATTACTGCTGTGTACATGCGTCTTTAACCCTTCGCGAATTGGGCTACGAAAGCATCATGGTGAATTCTAATCCTGAAACCGTTTCTACGGACTTCGATATCTCTGATAAGCTTTATTTTGAACCCCTTACCTTTGAAGATGTCATGCACATTGTGGATCTTGAAAAACCGCTTGGGGTTATCATTCAATTTGGGGGTCAAACACCACTCAACTTGGCGCAACGTCTTGCTGATGCAGGCGTTCCTATTTTGGGCACCTCGCCTCAAAGTATTGCCGATGCTGAAGACAGAGAAAAATTTCAGCATATTTTACATGAATTGGATTTAAGACAACCTGCAAATGGTATTGTCTTTTCAGTCTCAGAAGCTATTGAAATCACCCAACGCATTGGCTACCCTGTTGTGGTTCGACCTTCTTTTGTATTGGGTGGCGCCTCCATGAAAATTGTGTACACACAAGCCCAATTGGAACGCTATGTATTGGAAGCTCAATCCGTCTCTGATGATCAGCCTATTTTGATTGATAAGTACCTAGATCATGCGATTGAAATTGATGTAGATGCCCTTTCTGATGGCAAAGACTGTGTCATTGCCGGCATTATGCAACATGTCGAAGAAGCGGGTATTCATTCTGGGGACTCGGCCTGTGTGTTGCCCCCTTACTCTTTATCAGATGCCATGCTGTCTGAAATTCGAAGTGCCACGGCTTTACTTGCCAAACGCCTTCAGGTTGTGGGCCTTTTAAACATTCAATTTGCCGTTAAAGACGAAACTCTTTTTCTCATTGAAGTGAACCCCAGAGGCTCCCGAACTGTTCCCTTTGTGAGCAAGGCAACGGGTATTGCCTGGGCCCATTTGGCCACTCGTGTCTTGATGGGAGAATCCCTCTCAGCTTTGGGTGTTCAGGAAAATATGCCACGCTATTATTCTGTTAAAGAAGCTGTTTTGCCCTTTAATCGCTTTCCAGATTGCGACACCCTCCTGTCCCCTGAAATGAAATCCACCGGAGAATCTATGGGCGTTGACCCTGACTTGGGACTTGCGTTTTATAAATCTCAAATTTCTGCGGGGCAGCACTTGCCGGCTTCAGGTTCTGTCTTTATCAGCGTCAGCGATGACGACAAGCAGGCCATCATCCCTATGGTTCAAGATCTTCTCAACATCGGTTTTGATCTTGTGGCCACAGAAGGCACTTCCCAGTTTTTAAAAACACAGGGCATATCCGCGCTTTCTGTGAATAAAATCTCCGATGGGGGCTATACGGTCATGCAACTTCTTAAAGAAAATAAAATTAAGTTAGCCTTTGTAACCCCCTCTCATAAAACCTATTTAGAAGATGAAATGGCCATACGTCAGCAATTGCTATTGCAACGCATTCCTTATGTCAGCACCATTCCAGCCATGAAAGAAACCGTTAAGGGCATTCGATCCTATGTGGCCACCTCTTTTGACGTCAGAGCGCTACAAGATCTTATTACAGCCCATTAAGCTAAGTCCTACTTAAGGTTTTACGAAGGCGTAAGGATTTTGAATGAGTCCTGTCCCTACACCTACTAATGTTGCGCCTCTGACTTTGAGGGCTTCTGCCTGATGGCGCGTTGTAACCCCACCGGTTGCAATTAAAGGTAATTTTAAGGGTTTTAATATGGTCACCATTTCCATGGTTCGCTTAAATAGAGGCGCGCCACTTAAGCCTCCCCCGCCTCGACTTAAGGCATCACTGGGAAGTCCAAGTGCAGTGCAAATTTTAAACTGAGTATTGCCTATATTCATGGCAATTTTAGGGATCTCTCTTATGGATTCTGCAATGGTGAGAAGATCGGCATTGGGTTGATCTGGTGATACTTTCACCACAATCATGGCCTGTGTTTTGAGTCTCATGTCTCGAACAAGTTCCGTTATTTTATCTGGATTTTTCAGTAAATTTTGGCCCTCGTCTGTATTGGGACAGCTAATATTTAACTCAAAATAATAAGGCCCTTGAGTCTTTGTCTTTTGATGCTGCTCAATGGTCTCAAATACAGAAAGGTACTCCGCAACACTTTCGCCCCCCACACTAAATCCCAGGGGCTGCTGATGCCGCCATACCGGCGAAACGCTGACTTCTTCTAAAAAGGCGGTAACGCCTTTTCCAGGTAAGCCGTAGGCATTGAGTAAGGCGATGTCGCCATTCACACGCACCTGTTGAATTCTAGGACGGGGATTTCCTGCTCTTGGCGCTTCTAAAATGGTTTTGAAACAGCCACCTCCCAATCCCATTTTCAGCCAAATATCCAACTGATTTAAATCGCCTTGAAAGGATGAAAAGGTAATGGACGATCCAAACGTTAAATCATAAAGTTTAACCGCCTCCAAAGGATCTCTTCGAAATGAAAACAATACTAAAGATAGCGGCGGCTTATTAAGGGCCTTCAGGCCTTTCTCTCCAAAGAGAATGGCCGTTTCCAAATCTTGGCCTTCTCCGCGTATAAAGCGATATAGCGCGATGCTATAGATGGTTAGGGCTCTGCTTAAGATATAAATATACGATAATAAAAGACGTCTCATGCCCTCATTCTAACGGCTGAAATTCGCCCCGTCAAAGGGAGAACCCTATTTTTTAACTATATTTTTTGTCTTTTACGGGGTTCTTCTTCTCCGCTGATCCAGGCTTCTACCCATCGAGCCGCAAAGATTTCATATTTTGTACACAGCTCGGCAACAGGGCTTTCACCTCAAATGCCTTCTAATACCACCTGCATTTTTTGACTGCTTGTCCAGTTTCCTTTCTTCATCAGTAAGTCTCCTTTTTTAATTAGAGCCTCGCCCCTAAAGGCCTTTTTAGGGGGCCTTTAGGGCGCTCTATTCTACCCCTTGGACTCTCTTACTTTTCAACCTTTCTTAACTGGGGGCAGTATACTCTTCTACCGCAAGCAGAGCGCTCATCTTGCTTTCTAATTTTGGATACCCAAATTGCGCTAAAAATTTATCTAAAACCTCTTTATCGATATATCTACTACATTGAGTTATCACTAATTCAAGTTTCGCGCACGCTGTGGATATCTCTTTTAATATTTTCTTTTTTTGGATATCCTGGATTTTTTGCCCATCTGCACATAACATCTTTATATGAGCTTACAAACTGTTCCAGGTTGTTACCCAGCTTATGTCTTTAACGGCACTGTCTGCTACTGCCCCTAATACCCCTATGCCAGAGATGATCTTTTTCATTTTGCATCACCCCTTTTATATCATATATATATAAATATTTTTTTTATTTTTTAGACACCAATATAATTTCAGGATTTCTGACATTTCACCAATAGCTCTCTGAAGGCCACACTATTAGATTTAACGAACCAAGTCGTAACGGTTTCTCGACTTCTATTCTTTAATCCCAGGATCGCTTGCCTTTCTCCAAAACTTAAACCCAGCAACAGATCTTTTAAAGCCACACCATTATGTCGAGCAAGCCAATGCGCGACGGTATTTCCATTTTCATCTGCTAATCCCAGGATCGATTGCCCTTCTTCAACAACTAAATCCGGCAACAGATTTTTTAAAGGCTCTCCACTGTGTTGAGCGAGCCAACTCGCGTGGGCTAATATCTGGATCCCATGCCTTGCTTTATCATCTTCTAAACCAAGCAACAGATCTTTTAAATCTGCACCATTATATCGAGCGAGCCAATGCGCGACGGTAGTTCCAGATTCATTGGCTAATCTCAGGATCACTTGCCTTTCCGCAGGATCTAAACCCCGCAACAGCTCGTTGAAGGCCGCTCTATCAAATCTAACGAGCCAATGCGCGACGGTAACTCCAAGTACAGTCTTTAATCCCAGGATCGCTTGCCTTGCTTTATCATCTTTTAAACCCAGCAACAGATTTTTTAAAACCTGCCCATGATTTTGAGCGAGAAAATGCGCGGTGGACCCCCCCAATTTACCTACTAATCCCTGGTCTTCTACACTCAGCAACAGAGCTTTTAAATCCCCACCATTATATTGAGCGAGCGCATACGCGACGGTAGCGTCATCGTCATTCTTTAATTCCAGGATTGCTTGCCTTTCTTTATCATCTTTTAAACCCCGCAACAGCTCGTTGAAGGCCACACTATCAGATCTAACGAGCCGATAAGCGACGGTAACTCCATGTACAGTCTTTAATCCCAGGATCGCTTGCCTTGCTTTATCATCTTTTAAACCCAGCAACAGCTCTTTTAAAACCTGCCCATGATTTTGAGCGAGAAAATGCGCGACGGTATTTCCATTTTCATCTGCTAATCCCAGGATCGCTTGCCTTTCTTTATCATCTTTTAAACCCAGCAACAGCTCTTTTAAGACCAACACATTACATTGAGCAAGCCAATATGCGACGGTAGTGCTACCTGATCCCAGGATCTCTTTCCTTTCTGCAGGATCTAAAGCCAGCAACAAATCTTTTAAGGCCACCCCATTATGTTTAGCAAACAAATACACAACGCGAATCTGATCTATATTCTTGTATTGCAGGATTTCTTTCCTTTCTGCGCGATCTAAACACAGCAATAGATCTTTTAAGAGCCCCCCATTACATTTCGCAAGCAAATGCGCGACGGCATCACTTCTACTTCCTAATCTCAGAAGCGCTTTTATGTCTGCAGAATTTAAACCCCGAAACAGCTCTTTTAAAACCAGCCCATGATTTAAAGCAAGCAGATGCACAACGCTATATCCATCTTTGTCTAATTTCGGGATCATTTTATCTTCTAATCCCAGCATTGCTTTCCTTTCTTCAGCATCGAACTCCAAAAACAGCTCTTTAAAAACCTTCATATTATGGCCAATAAGTGTATACGCGACGCTTTTTCCCCGTTCATCCTTTAATCCCAGGATCGCTCGCCTTTCTGCAGAATTTAAACCCAGAACCAGATTTTTAAAGGCGACGCTATGACATCTAGCAAACTCATGCACGATGATAATTTCTTCTTCATCTTTTAATTCCAGGATCGCCTGCATTCTCGCAAAATCTAAATCCCGCAACAGCTCTTTTAAAACTTCTACTTCAAATCGCATTAGAGTATGCGCGACGGTAGTTCCATCTTCACTTTCATCTTTTAAGCTCAGAATAGCTTGAATTCCCGCAGGATCTAAGCGCTGCAACAGTACTTTTAAAGCCACTGCACTAGAGTAAACGAGCCAATGCGCGACGGTCTTCCCATAGTAATTTTGTAATTCCAAGATTTCTTGAATTTTTTTTGCGTCTAAATCACACAACAGCTCTTTTAATATCACACCATTATATCGAGCGATCCAATGCGCGACGGTAGATTTAGTGCCATTCTCTAATTCCAGGACTTTTTGCCTTTCCGAAGGATCTAAACCAAGCAACAGCTCTTTTAAAGCCCCCCCATTAAATCGAGCTAACCAAAAAGAGATATTTTTTAAGGCCTCTAGCCCCTTTCTTTCGTCTCCCGAAATTTCATCCAATACCTGAATGCTTCTTCTCATGAATTCTATGTGATTTTCCAATCCTGCTATCTGTAATATATTCAAACCCGAGCTTGGGACTCTATAGTCAATGTTCGCCCCTGCCCTTAACAACATCTCGCCGGCCTCTATTACATTGGAAGATGCCGCTAAGGTTAACTCCGTTTGCCCCTCTCTATTGGCTTGATTAATATAAGCACTTACAGCCTCTTCACCTAAACAGACTTTAAGCGTTTCCATCAAAAAGGCAACACACTCGGGAGACTTACTCATCACCGCTCGCATTAACGGCGTATTTCCGCTGGCATCCTCTTGTGTTAAGGCTTGAACAATGATGTCACCAGGCACCAGATTCACCATGTTTTCTAACATCACCTTGTTTCCAGATTCCGCTGCCAACCCTACTAAACTGGGCACACCGCTTGGAACATATCCTCTTATGATCTCTTGCCCCACTACTCCAGGAATATCTAAGTCCATTAAAATGTCGACACTTCCACCTAATACTGCATATTCTAATAAACTGTGCCCTTGATCATCTTTCACAAGAAAGGCGTCAACGCTGGGTTTAGGACATAAGCCATCCTTTAATCTCCTAAATAAGTCCGCTTTTCCTAATCTTGCTAACTCGCCTAAAAGTCCATGAGTTAATCCCTTCGATTTTAGTTGAGTGTCTATGGCGCTAAATACATCTTCAGACGTCATTGAAAATATTTCACTTAATTCCCCATCGCCTAAAACCAGTGTCCCTTCTACTAGAGATTGTAGATACTCTAAACTTAATATGGCATCTTCGCTCACCGCAACGTGCCCCAATTTTTCACTTTTTGCGATTAAGTCCATCAACGGTTTCCCAGACGCCCCCTCTATTTCCAATCCTAGCCCAAACATATCATCTGCTCGTAATATGTGACGAACCAGCTTCTCTTTATATAGCTCTATGTGTCCTTCTGCTTCCCCATGATCTCTATCTAAAAAGTAGAAATCAATAGGCGCATCCATAGCCTCTAAACACTTTCGACAGGCTGCCTTGATGTAAGACATATCTCTCATAAGCTCTGTATTTACACCTATCATTTGGAGCCCCGTTATAATACGATCTCTTAACCATATAAACTGCAGGTCTTTTAAATTAAAGGCGATTCTTTCCTCTAAAATTAGGTCTAACTCAGTTTTATAGCTCAACAATTTCAGGTTCAACTGTTTAAAAGAAGGCATCCTCTTAAATTCTTCTATATTTTGATCTATAAATTTAGTCACAGTCCCTGCCATTTCTTCGGTTAAAGTCTTTCCTGCCAAATACGCCGCCACTTCCCCTAAGCGCTTTTCCTCTTCTTCGAATCTTTCCTCATCTTTTAATGGTACTTTATCTCTTAAGGCTTGTACTAACCGCTTAAAAGCGGTACAAACCTTTTTATTTTTAATTTTTTCAACTTGTTTATCTAACGCTCCGCCTTCAGGCCCCATCGGAATAAATTTTTGAAACAACGTAGCATTTATAGAAACGCCAAGATCTCGAACTACAACCTGGTTATATTGCGCTACAGGTTCGGTTTCGCTTCTTTCAGCCCCTCCGCTCAGCACCCTTAGTATCCTCTTCGCTATTTCATCTATATCAGACAGATTTACCTTGAATGGGGGACATGTACTGCCTTTTTTTTTCGAAGCACTTATTTCTGATACTCTTTGTCTTTTTTGCACTGGGTCTATGGGCTTCTCTTTTTCTCCTATTAGGTATTGTTCTAAAATAGCCTTTAAATATAATTGAACCCTTTGCTGACGTGAATCACTTGCAAAACTATTTAACCTTTCTATTCCCATCTTCGGATAAAAGATCTTCAATAATTTGTCAATTACAGAACCACCTTTATCTGGATATTCTGCTTGAAATGCTTGAATTTTGTCTATCGATCTTCCAAATGCTTCAGGAGAGACTTCTCTTTGCAATGTTAATATCGCCTCAACTACCTCTAA
This sequence comes from uncultured Rickettsiales bacterium, assembly GCA_964539135.1. GTDB lineage: Bacteria > Margulisbacteria > Marinamargulisbacteria > CAZIFG01 > CAZIFG01. Next base: position 116,996 of record CAZIFG010000002.1, on the reverse strand, counting down.
TAGCTCTTTTAGCACATCCTGAAGGAACTTCTTGCTTTGTGAGTCTAGATGCTCAAACTTCTGATACATATTTTTTACAGACTCTGAGTTAATACCGCCTCTTTTTATATCTGGCTCCAGTTTCTGTAACAATGGGACTATCCTTACAATAAGCTCTGCCCTTTGGGTATTAAGGCTTTGTGTTTCCCTCTTTATTAAACCAGATATTATTTTTTTCATTTTTTTCCTTTAAAAATTTTATTTTATTTTTTAATCTAACTATTTTTGTTTAAATAATACAATGATTTTATAAAAATTAGCAACGTACGAGTAAAGATTGATAAAATGAAGGGGACTTCGTAAGCGAATTCTGGTTTTTCCGAAAATAACACGATTTCTTTTCCCCTCCCGAAGATTATACCAGCTTCTCTTCGTTCTAGTAATCCTATTGAGTGATAGTTCTGGCGATTGTAGCCCATTTTAATATCTCGACTTGACAACCACATTAACATTATAATATATTTTTTTATTAAAATATAAAACAATTTATAAACAACCCATTATGAAAAAAACAATTTCTATTTATCACCCCACATGGCATGATCTTTACCCTGTCTATGCACAAGCCTCCGGGTTTGATAATAGAGGGCTTGAACCGATTGGCAAGACTAGACCGACTCGCAAGACTAGACCGACTCGCAAGACTGCCCTATCGGCCTCATCTGTCCCCCCTCTCCCTACAGGTCCTTGGAACATTATAGATGCCTTTTTAGGTGTAGATAGCCCCATCAGCCAATTGAACCATCAGTTCTATGGCTATTTAGGACCATTGTTTGCTCGTGTTTTTAGAACCCCCTCTAATCCATATGGATGGCCCAAGATTTCTAGACAACATTTACCAGAACGAATCCCCTATTTTAGTCAAGATATCCCAGCGTTATTTTTTGAAAATTCTCTTAAGGACCTTCTTAAAAGCGATTTATCTGGAAATATAGTTGTTCTTCAGGATATTTATTACTTGGCAAGAAATTTTGACTTTTTGAAGCCCTTACAGGATAACCCACCTCTTGCACTTATCATCCCGCATCTGTGTGTCTCTCATTCCGATCTGGCGGCGACATTTACCACTTTTTCGTTTCCTATTTTTATTTTTAATGGGAATCTCAATGGCATGCCTCAGCATTATGGAGTGCACCCCACTGCGCCTCACATCCTCAAGCTTCTTAAAAACACATATGGTATTATTAACTCTTATGAATCATGGACGTCTCTTGTAGAGAGCAATCCAGTCTCATCAAGAGCCATTCATAGTTCATTAAGAAAAACCAAGTTTCAATTTATACAGGCAATGATTTCACTCCACTCTGGCAATCCTTATTCAGCAAACAGATTAACTTATTTACATAATCTCATACAGTTATACCCCAAAATTAATAAAGATCTCGTAACATCTTCTGAATTTTCCTGTATGCAGCCGCTTCTAGATCTACATGGAGATTTACCAACTCTAGAAGCAAAAATTATAGAAACTTTAGACTTAAGTTTGAGCAGCCATTACACCAACTTCTTTAACAGTTCTATTATGTTATTACTCACTCAAAATTATCCTACCAAACTCCTCTATGCGGCATATCAGTATTCAAGAGAAACACGCTCCTCTTTTGATCTATGGAGAGTTCTTAGTTTTGGATTAAATACGCCATCTGTACATCCTAATACTTTAATCCAAATTCTTGTCACAAAACATCCCGATGGTAACTCCTTGTTAAATATCTGGTTCAGCGATCTAGGCGTCCTTAGCGATCGTCTGAAGGACCTAAATAAGCTTCCAGATATAGTAAACCGCCTCAATACTCTATTTATCTCAAGTCAATATAAGCCAGACTTTCGCGATTCTTTACACTTATTCAAACGCAATCTAAGCGCTAGCAACCACAGCGGAAATCCTGCTTCTCTCACATACAAGCGCTTTGAGGCTGCTAAACAAAAGCTCATTAAACAGATAGATAACATCCTCGTGGATTTGAACACCTCAATAGAAAAGGATGTCCGTTCCTGTGTAGTTGTTCGTCCTCCTAAAGATAGTGGTAGTTGTCGTCATAGAACAGACAATCGGGACCGTAGAAGTGATTATGTCACTAATGCCTTGAAGCGTGCCTCTAATGCTATTGCTGGTTCTGGTGAACAGCCACACCAGCCTGCATCAAAGAGAACAAGAGGAAAGGATTCAGATCCTGATACCACGGCAGATGATGAATCTTCGACTGATGGTTATGGCGATTGTAGCCCATTTTAATATCTTTTTTTGACGATTCCATCACCATTAGAGTCTTACTCTTAAATAAGACTCTAGATGCTGATCCTTTACCTATAGCCTTTGTCTTTTACAGGGGCCTAAACATGGATCTTTACTTGAGTCTTCACCTGAGTCTCCACTTGAGTCTTCTTCGCCGAGCCAGGCTTCTACCCATTGATCCGTAAAGATTTCATAGTCTTCTTCTACACTTAGCTCCTCTCCGCTTCCGATCTCTTTTGCAGTGATACTGGCCCTTATCAAGGCTTCTGCTTCTGCTGCACATGATGGATCTCCTAAGATTTCCTCTACAATTAGGCTCTGTCCGCTTTTGATCAATACATTTGCCACTGTATCCCCCTCCTCCGAAATTCCTGCCTTCTTATGAACCTTTTGTCCTAAAATTTTTATTTTTTGGGCTATCGTATCACACTGGTCTAGCATGGCTACACTTCTGAGTAGGCATTCCGTCATCCACGCACAGGCAATCTCTTCCCATCCCCCTATTTTTTGGAGTTCCAATAGGCCCTCTAAGGCATCCTTTGTACTTAACGGTTCTACTTTGTTGTGCCATTTGTTATCAAACCATTCCTCTAATTTTTTTTGTAAGGCGTCAGAGACTTCTTTGGGTGCTCTTCTGAGGTTCCCTATCATCATTATCTTTTCCCCCATTGTACTAATGGCCCAAAGTTCCTCTACCCCCTCCTTCGATAGATCTATCCCGACCCATTCCTGTACCCATTGATTGAAGGCATTGTCGATATCGCTTAACTTCCATTGACGTTTTTGACATAACACATGCCATTTTTCTTCATGTGTATGGTGTTTGAGTATTTCTTTTAAAAGGGCCCGCTGCGTGTTAATCAGGATTGTTTTTAAATAGAGGCCTTTTCTATTTAAAATGTTTAAGATGTCTTCTATCTCTTTTTTAAACGTACAGCTTTCTAAAATTCTATTAAAGCCCTCACTATCTTTTTCTACATATACCTCAGCCAAGGATTTTTCGCCTATTCTTTGACTTAAAAGCATTACACGGTTCTCATAACTGCTATTTTTAATATACTTTTCCAAGGGCCTATTTCTATTTGAGAACACACCTAAAAAGAGGGGACTGAGCACTCTATTTGAAAGAATCTGACCTAACTCCTCTACCGTCTGAGTACCTGCTAGCCCCCCTGACTCCCCCGTACTGTATTTTAAGAGCAAACTCAAAACTGCTGATCCACCTCCGAATCGTAGTCCAAGCAATTGTAATTTTGTGGGTAATATTACGTATTTTAATATCGTGTTTAATGTTTCAGGATGCATATAGGCCAGTAAATGTGCCAGTACAAACCCCCCATATTTTGTTTTAATCAGTAACACCTCGCTAATATGTTCACTGCTGCATTTTTCTAATATCCCATATAAAACACCAGGCGCCCATTTTATGAGCTGATGTGCACGCGTTTCTTCTGATCCACTCTGTATTTTAAAGAGCCACTGTCGCCGTTCTAGACTACGTTTATCCTTTAAATCACTTAGAATAATACCCCCTGCATATTTAGCAACATACTCAAAATACCTAGTTATGAGGTGATCTCTACTTACACCTAAGTCTTTTATGACAGCCTCAATAAAGTTAAGATCCCCAGATAGAATTAAAGCCTGTACATGCTTTGGCTCCAATATACCCCCTAGAATCTTCACCAATGCTCTTTGTTTTGTGGTAATAGCCAGGCTTAGTGCCGTTTCCCTTTTTGCATTTTCTATTTTTGCATAATATGCCCAAAAGTATGTGTCTCCCATGCTTTGATGTAAAGTTCGCGCAATATCTACTGAAATTTTCGAGTCTTCGCCCTTTATCGCTTGCATGAGTAGAGTGTTACCCTTTTTATCTCTATCAATCTGCAGACTCCCCCTATCTCTTAAACTTAAGCATTGCAACACCATCTCCGGAGATCCCGACTCTAATGCTAATCCCAGCACGCCTTCGTTTTGTAATTCTAGATCTTCAATCTCTAAATATGTTAACAGGGCTACAGATCCTCCCAAAACAACTGCATCTACAAGTGTCATTTCTTCGCTATCTTTTTCTCCCATCGCTGATTTTGTTGGCACTCCGCCAATCTCTGCTACGACCTCTCTAAATAATTCTGCATGCCCTGCTTTTGCGATTTCGCCTAAAACCCCATGACACTTGCCGTTTTGCTTGAGTGTCTTATCATAGACTACTATTACATCTGGTTTTAGCCTTTTAAGGCTATGTAATATATCTCTGGCTAACGCCTCTGTTTTTGATAATATTTTACGGAATACCTCGTCTACTCTATACTCAGGCACCCTTACAATGATATTAGACTTAAGCAAATTCGTTATGTTTGGAAGTAAGGATTCTGCTTTGAGCAAGGGGGCTGGATTTAATACTTCCGCTTGAATAGCCTCCCACTCCCACATAATTTTTGCTTTAAATTCAGGTCCCTGGCTCCCCTTTAACAAGGGACTTTGGGTTATCACTTTCATGACATACTGAATGTGCTCTGGCGTGTCCGGAATATCTCTCCGTTTTAAAATTGCCCCTATATGCTGACTGATGCTACTTTTATACGCCTCATCAGTTTCTCTTCCTTCTATGATTGCTGTGAATTGTTTTATATTGATTTTAAGATCCAAGGCATCGATTATAATCTGCCAATATCTATCTGTTATCGGTTTTCTCGTCTCTATTCCCCGATGAGAGAGTAACCATATCATACAACGGCTTTTAGACGTCAACTCTTCTGCCTTGGGTTGAAATGTTGGGATACGCCATTGACTTTTATCTGCAATCGGCACGTCAAATTGATTTAAAAAAATTAACCACAATGCCCTTTCAATACTTTTTTCATTTGTACTTTTGCCTGTTTCTTTTAAAAAATCCCCAACTATCTGATCTGGATTTTTTAAACATGCGTCTACGATTTCATCTGACAATCCTAGGCTTTTATCCGATAGATGCAATAATGAGTCTAAAACTACCCCTCGAGATACTATTTTCTTCATATCCAAATCTCGCTTTGCATTTCTGCTTTTATTTATTTTATTTTTTTAAAAAACGTTATTAAAATATCATTTTTTACTTAAAAAAAACACCCCCCTAAAATTCCGCTTTTTTGTTCCTTCGTGTATACTTAAAACCATGACACATACGGTTGAATATTTGATTGTGGGACAAGGACTGGCAGGCACTTTGCTTGCAGAGGCGCTGATGCGTTTAAATGCCAGTGTATGTGTGATCGATAACCATTACACCCATTCTGCCTCTACGGTTGCGGCTGGGCTTATGGATTATATTTCAGGTAAAAGACTCACACTGACTTGGCAAGGTGAACAATTCATTCCTGTTGCCTGTAATACTTATCGGTCTCTGGAATCTCAGTGGCAGGCCTCTTTTTTGATTGAAACCCCTGCTTACCGCCTTTTTGAATCCGATGAAACCGCTCGAATCTTTCAAAAAAAAGTCGAGCTCCCAGAATTTTCTGATTATTATGGACAGACGCTTCATTCTCTACCTGGTTTTTTGCTTCCCTTTGGAGGTGTTGAAATGAAGGGCTGTGTGGCCTTGAACCCTACCTCTTTTTTAACAGCATTTAAGCAGCACTACCCGACAGTATGCCGAGATGACTGCTTTTCTGAATCGGATCTCATTCTCCATGAAAATGGCGGTTCTTGGCAGGATATTTCCTTTCATAAAATCCTGTATTGCATCGGTGCGGATACGCGATTTTCTCGTTTTTTTTCCACGCTTCCTTACCGCATGGCAAAGGGAGAAACACTCACGCTCTCCATCCCTGATTTGGATGCGGATGCCATTTATCATTTTGGGAAATGGTTGGTCCCCCTAGACAATCACTGTTTTCGGTTTGGCGCCACCTATGAATGGGATGACTTGACGCCTCAGCCTACCGCCACTGGTAAAGCCCTACTTTTAGATACCTTGAATCGCTTTTTATCTGTTTCCTATACGGTTTTGGACCATCATGCCGCCGTCAGATGTCTGGTCCCTGATCTGAAACCTCTCATTGGCTTACATCCTACCTTTCCTCAGGTTGGCCTTTTTAGCGGATTCGGATCTCGGGGTGTGATGATGTGCCCTTACTTTGCCGCTCTCTTTGCCAAATCCTTGGTTGAAGGTCAAAATCAGATTGCCCTTCATTCAGATCTGAGGCGGTTTTAAATCTTATTTTTTATTTTATTTATCTATTGCGCCTTTTATAACTTTCTTCTATAATCCGCGCATGAAACCATTTAGCCCTATGTGTCAGCAAATGCAGGATCTTGTTCTCAAGCTTCAAGATCATATTTGCACCACCTTAGAATCTGTTGAAACGGTTCGCTTTCGCGAAGATATTTGGGATAGACCCGGCGGCGGCGGCGGTAGAACACGCGTCATTGCCGATGGCAGTGTATTTGAAAAAGGAGGTGTGAACACCTCTGCCGTTACAGGCACAATTGAAAAAGAGATGGAAATTGAGATGTTTGGGAAAATGCTTTCCCAGCAAAATATTAGCCTTACAAGTCCCCTAAAAGGCGCTCGGTTTTTTGCCACTGGCATTAGCCTTGTGATCCATCCCTTTAGCCCCATGATTCCCACAACGCATGCCAATTATCGTTATTTTGAACTCATTACAGAAACAGAGTCTGTCTGGTGGTTTGGCGGCGGTGCTGACTTGACCCCTTATTATTTGGTTGAAGCCGATGCCCTTCACTTTCATCAGGTTCATAAAACAGCCTGCGATGGCACAGATCCTCAGTTTTATCCTCAGTTTAAAGCCTGGTGTGATACCTATTTTTGCAATACCCATCGTGAAGAATCCCGTGGTATTGGCGGTATTTTCTATGATTACCTGCGTGACAGAGATAAAGAGGCCTTGTTTGAATTTGCCAAACGCTGTGGTTATGCCTTTTCAGAGGCTTATCTTCCCATTGTTAAATCCCATCTTCAGGATTCCTTTACGGAAGCTCAAAAACACTGGCAGCTTTTGAGACGGGGTCGTTATGTTGAATTTAATTTAATCTACGACAGAGGCACTCTTTTTGGACTTAAAACAGGCGGCCGTATTGAAAGTATTTTGATGAGTTTACCCAAGCATGTGAGCTGGGAATATGATTCGCATCCTATCCCCGGAAGCCCCGAAGCCGTTCTTGTTCAGCGACTCCAACATCCTATCGATTATCTTTAAGGGACTATGGGGCTGTTGCGAAATGCCTATTTTGGCCATCTGCTGTGTTATCCTTGTCCCTCACAAGTCCTCATTTATCTCATATAAGGGCTTTCGGTCTCGGAATGCCTTGCATATGATCCAAACGTAGGCATTTCGCGCAATAGCCCCACTATTTGCGATTGAGTTCTTGGTTCACGATTTCGTTTAGGCGTTGGTATTGCTCTGGATTTAGAATTTTCCGCATGTCTCGCATAAATTGAAAGCGAAAATCCTGTTTTTTAACATCTACAATTTGCAGGGCCTCTGTTAAGCCTTTAATCTTTCCAGGGAGGGATGGCACCTCATTTCGTGCCGTTTGCAACTGCACCCGGATGCGCTGATCTTCTCTATAGAGTTCTTTTCCTTTTTGGACATAAGACCCTTTATAGGCTTGAATCTGCGATTGCTGCTGCTCTGTCAGATTTAACTCTTTTAAAATGGTCTCTACTTTTTTTTCGTACTTTTGACGAATTCTTTGTTCCTGAAGGCTTTCCACTTCCGCTGAAATCCCGACAGATACCCCCATTATTACCATTAAAAGGGCTATTTTAAGTTTCATCCCCCCCCCCCCCTTATCTTAATTACCGCTGCGCTTGCGATCGGTTTCTTTTAAGTGTAATTTACGAAGTCTGATGTTTTTAGGCGTAATTTCTACCAATTCATCATCTTCAATAAAGGCAATGCAATCTTCTAGCGTTAATTTTCTAGCCGGTACAAGTACAACCGCATCATCCGATCCGGAGGCTCTCATGTTGGTGAGTTTTTTACCTTTAGACACGTTCACGACCATGTCATCATCTCTGGAATTTTGACCTACGATTTGACCTTCATAGACATCTACACCCGCATCCAAAAAGAGAACGCCTCTTTCTTGTAAGTTACACAGAGCATAGGCCACAGTCACGCAATTTTCTTTGGAAATCAAAACCCCATTTTTTCTTGTTCTTAAGACGCCTACATAAGGTCCATATCCTGCAAAAATATAGTTTAATACACCCATTCCTTTGGTTAAGGTCATAAACTCTGATTGATACCCTAAAAGACCGCGTGTGGGGATTTTAAACGTGAGGCGCACCATCCCATTATCTTGAACCATGTTGGTCATTTGCCCCTTTCTTTCTCCCATGGTTTCAATAACTTTTCCAGAATGCTCTTCAGCTACGTCTACTGTCACTTCTTCGTAAGGCTCTTCTCTTTGACCGTCTACCGTTTTAAAAAGTACAGTGGGTCTCGAGACTTGGAATTCATAGCCTTCTCGTCTCATTTTTTCAATGAGAATGGACAAATGCAACTCCCCACGACCGGATACTTTAAATCCGGGCTGATCCGTTAACTCTTCCATTTGAAGGGCCACGTCTGTTAAAAGCTCTCGTGTGAGCCTATCTCTTACTTGGTTAGAGGTAACGAACTCGCCCTCTTTCCCTGAAAAGGGAGAATCATTCGGAATAAATTTCATGGAAATTGTCGGCGGATCTATGGGCGTTGCGGGTAAGCTAACGGGATGCTCTGGACTGGTTAAGGTTTCCCCTACCAACACTTCTGTAACCCCTGATAAGGCAATGATATCGCCTACAATCGCGGATTCTTTTTCCACACGTTGATCGGCATTAAAGCCATAAATCTTCGTTACTCTTGCTTTTGATTTGATAAGATTATCTGCAACCACCGCAATTTCTTGGTTCACTTTTAAGGTTCCATTGCTGATTTTTCCAATGGCCAATCGTCCTAAAAAGGAGGAGTAGCTTAAACTGCTCACCAGAAGTTGGAAAGGCGCTTCACTCTCCCCTTGTGGTGAGGGAATTTTTTCGATGATTAAATCAAATAAAGGGGCCATGTCTTTGTCTTCGCCATCGGGTGTGAATCGAGTAATTCCACTTCTCGCAGCTGCATACAAAACAGGAAAATCTAAAATATGATCCGGTGCGTTTAAGCCTGCAAGTACATCAAAGACTTGATCGACAGCCCAATCGCAACGCGCAGCCGGCTTGTCTATTTTATTTACCAGTACAATGACCGGTAAATTTAAGGCTACCGCTTTTTTAAGTACAAAATAGGATTGCGGCATAGGGCCTTCTGCGGCATCTACCAAAAAGACAACCCCATCTGACATTTTTAAAACCCGTTCTACTTCGCCACCAAAATCCGCGTGGCCTGGGGTATCAATAATGTTAATTTGGTACTCTTTATATCTGCAGGCGCCATTTTTTGAGGTAATGGTAATGCCTCTTTCTTTTTCCAAATCCATGGAATCCATAAGTCGTTCTTGAACCACTTGGTTGTCTCGCCACATACCACTTTGTTTGAAAAGCTCATCTACTAGGGTTGTTTTTCCATGGTCAACGTGGGCAATAATGGCCACATTTCGTGTTTGTTTCGGGTTCATCTTTCTCTCCTATTGTGGGTCTGTTGCGAAATGCCTATTTTGGCCATCTGCTGTGTTATCCTTGTCCTCAAGTCCTCATTTATTACATATAAACTCTGGGCTTTCGGTCTCGGAATGCCTTGCATATGATCCAAACGTAGGCATTTCGCAACAGCCCCATTGTCGTTAAAAAGCTCGAATTTCTAAAGAAAGACGAGCTGATCATTGTATCTTTTCTTTGCCCATTTGTAAATGTTTAATAGGGACTTTTTTCTACCAGGCTTGACCGCGTCTTTTTTCTCTTGCCTGTTTATTCAGCAGTTTGAGGTTCACATAATTTGTTTCTAAATCGGCTTTCGATAGGGTCACAAACTGCTTACTTTTGGTTAAACACAGTGCCGTTCCGTCTTCATTCCATTTTCCAAACAAAATTTTGGCTTTAGTGTCCTTATGACTCAATTCCATGCCTTTTTTATAGATTTCGGCCATTTTTTTCTCCCTTAAACTGTTTCTACACTAACAGGTACAACAGGGGCGTATTTGGCGATGAGTTTTTTAACACTTCCTCGGAAGGCGATGTGTAAAATGGCATTTTCCCCCACGCCATCCATGCGTACAATGGTTCCCACGCCCCATGCCGCATGAGTCACTTGCATACCCTGCTTAAATAAACTTTTTTCAGCACTGCTTTCGGCTGCGGGGGGTGGTGTACTACTTCGCCCCATGTCCTTAATAGAAATCCCCGTACTTGCCCCGCTTCCTTTCCACGTGGATGTTGTTCTCAGCGAAGGGGACTGCCGCTCTTCTATGTTTTCTTTGGGTAATTCTTCGTAAAATCGGGATGCGATTTGAGATTTTAAATCGCCAAAAAAAGTCCGGGTTCGGCAAGACGATAATGTCACTTCTTTTTTGCCTCTGGTAATGCCTACGTAGGCCAAGCGCCGCTCTTCTTCCAATTCGTCTTGACTGTTAAAAGCTCTGTAATGCGGTAAAATACCTTCTTCGAGCCCTATAATATAGACGTAATCAAACTCGAGTCCCTTGGCGCTGTGCATGCTCATCAGTAGCACGGTATCTTCGTCTGTGTTTTTACTGTCCATGTCTGTACTTAAGGTCATTTTGTTTAAAAATTCACCTAAAGAAAGTTCTTCTTCCCGGGCGGAGGACATGAGCTCTTGAATATTCTCCATTCGGTCTTGGGATTGCAAAGACTCCTCCGCTTCTAACATCTGTCTGTAGCCACTATTTTGATAGATGGCTTTAATCATGTGGGCCACGATGTCTTGCGTTTGAGACTGAGCCTCTTGTCTAAGCCCCTCTATTAAGGCCCAAAATTGAGATAACGCGCCAATGGCTCGGGTGCCCAGCTCGGGGATGGGTTCCTTACATAAGTCGTAAATGGATTTTTCTTCTTTTGAGGCTCTTGCCATCAGGGTTTCTACGGTTGCCTGACTGATGCCCCGTGTTGGGACATTGGCAATGCGGGCAAAGGATAAATTATCATGGGGATTATGAACGACCCTCAAATAGCCCAAAATATCTTTAATTTCTTTACGATCAAAAAATCGGGTGGCTCCAATAAGTTGATAAGGAATGCCCTCTTTGGTGAGCCTGTCTTCAATGCTTCTGGATAGGGCGTTGAGTCGAAACAAAATAACGTGGTTTTTATAGGGAATACCGGCACTGGCATGTGCTTTGATTTCGGCTAAAATATGCGCCCCTTCTTCGTATTCATTTTGACATTCCAGCCAAAGAACGGGCTTTCCTTCTGCTTCGCGCGTCCATAAATTTTTATCCCGTCTGTTTTTATTGAATTGAATGATATGATTGGCCACTTTCAAAATATTACCTGTGGACCTATAGTTTTCTTCCAATTTAATGACAGAGGCGTCTTTAAAATCTTTTTCAAATCTTAAAATATTCTGAATATTGGCCCCCCTCCAAGAATAAATATTCTGATCAAAATCGCCCACGACGCATAAGTTGTGATGCTGTGCTGTCATCTGCTTGATCAACATATACTGAGAATGGTTGGTATCTTGATACTCATCCACCATCACATAATGAAAGCGATTTTGATAGTAGGACAACACGTCGGGGCAATGTTGAAAAATCACATTGGCCCAAAAGAGCATATCCCCAAAATCGACGGCTTTATTTTGCCATAATCGCTGTTGGTATAAGGTATAAACTTTGGCTAAAATCTCATCGGATTCGCCTTGAGCACTGTAGGTTTTAAAGCCGATCAGTTTATTTTTAAGTCCTTCAATTTGGCCCAAGAGCTTTGCCGGCGGATATTTTTTATCGTCTAAATTGCACTCTTTTAGAATTTGCTTCATGAGTTTATTTTGATCGTAGGCATCAAAAATAATAAAATCGTTAGAGCCGCCAATTTTGTTGAAAAAATGACGCAAAACATCACCACAAAAGGCATGAAAGGTTGAAATATACGGCGTCTCATGAATGCCCTTTTCTTTGAGCAAGTTATGGACGCGTTCGTTCATCTCTTTAGCTGCTTTATTGGTAAACGTAATCGCTAAAATAGATGGCGCCGGGAATCCTAGGGCCTCAATTAAATAGACCATTTTATGCGTCAATACGGTTGTTTTTCCGGATCCTGCGCCAGCGATAATGAGAAGAGGCGTTCCAAAATGCGCAACGGCCTCTTGCTGTTCTGTGTTTAATGCCATGATGGGGTTATTTTAGCATGGGGATTATTCAACGTATACTTGTATATTCAAATATTTTGTTTATTATTTTAGATATCATGTTTTCTTCTTTATTTTATAACAGATCTTATATTTTCTTATTTACTGTCTTCACTTTTTTGTGTTTTTTTTGCACCTCTATTGCCTGTTCCCCTGCTACTTTTCTTAAATCGGGCAATAACTATCTAGAACTAGGGGGGCAATCTGAGTGCGGCCTTTTTTTAAATAATACCGATTCTAATATGTTTTTTTTAACACATCCGGCATTGCCCCGCCTTCCACTCTGACGCGAAGTCTAGGGACTAAATTTTTAGTGTATGATAGTCTTGCTGCTGCGTCTGCAGACTATGTCCTTGGTATTGATTCCAATACGCTTTGGTATGCGATTCCTACCAACTCCGCCAGCTTCTCTCACTAATTTTTTTGGGGGACTCAGGAACTGATGAGACTTCAAGGGAATGGCAAAGTGGGCATTGGTACAAGCGCCCCAACTGAAACCTTGGACGTTGCAGGCACCGTGAGTGCTAACACCTTTTATGGCAATGGCTCTATGCTTACAGACATTACGCCCCCTTCTCTAGCTGGGATTAGTACCTTTGTCACTCAAAATTATCAGAGTTCTCTTTTCTTATTTTATAATGCTGGAAATCCTCAATTTTCCTTTGAGCGACAAGATGGCTCTGATCCTCAACGATATAATCTTTTTGTGGATTCTTCCGACTATTTTAATCTGGTTAATAAAGGCGGGGGACTTCAAGTTACCGCCAAAAGTGGCTTTGTTAAACTTACAACACAATATGCCAATCCCATTGGTACCGCGAGATCTGATCTCTATATTGATAGTACAGGAAAAGTAGGCATTGGTACCAACTCTCCCACCCAAAAACTAGATATTGTGGAGACTATGAACGTACAAGGACTTGTCATCACCAATAATTTTAATCTTAACACTGTCTCTCAATGGGAGCTCTTTGTTTCGGATGATTTTGCCGATGACACAGGGAATGGCGCTGGTAGTCTGGATAATTGGACGGCTTCTGGCGCAAATAACTCTGGAGCTCCCCTCTTTCAACAAATTCCAATTCAAGATTCCGCCAATAGCGGTTCGCCATTACTCTCCCCTGCTTATATGCTGGGCGGAAGAGGGGCATGGAATTCTTCAACTTCAACATGGACAAAAAGTGGGTTTGGAAATGGTGCTACGGCCTCTAGAACCATCACGGGTATTCCCTCACATACTCAAATTAAAGTGTCCTTCAAGCTTCATTTGCTAGAATCTTGGGATGCCGAAGAAATTTTTATTACCCTTAATTCAGGTACTGTGTATCAACAAACCCGAATGTATCACCAAATCACACTGTCTCCTTACTCTAATCGGTGGCAAGGAGATTATATTGAAAATGTGGACCTTGTATTGCCTTCTGTTGGCAGCACACTTACCATTGGGTTGTCCTCTAACCTTAACGAAAATTCTGAGAATGAAGCTAGGGGAATTTCCAATTTTGAAGTTTATATTCGATAAACTACTTCCCTCTTTTCTCTTTCCCTTTTGTTAGGGGGGAAGTGTCTCTAAAATTCCGAATCTCCCACGCAACGTTCATTCCAAACGTGTCCTGATCGAATGATCTATAAAATTGACTCAATTTCGCTTGGTCCTGGCTATAAATATCAAAAATATTATCGGCTACAAAGCCTGCTTTTAAACTGGCATCCTCTTCTTTTGAATCTAATCTATTAATTAACGCTGAAATGGCGCTATGCCCCTTTGCTTTTATCAAGCCCATTTGAAGGTCTGGATTTCTGGATAGATTCCAAATGGCTCTTGCCGCACTGATCGCGACTTTATCCTCAGAACTCTCCTGAATCCTTTTCACCAAAAAAGGAACTGCGCTTGCGTCTACTATTTTTTGACAATAGCTACTCTCTGTAGATAAAACATCCATGATACAAATCCATAATTCTTGCATCTTTGGATCTGAGCCTTCTATTGAAGGCATGATGTTCTTTAATTCCCCCACAATCTGCTTTCTTGCCAACTTTGACCGCTCGGCACGCTCTAAAAGGACCCAGGAGGCACTGCCTCTTACACGTGGATCGGAACTTTCTTTTACCGCATGTAGGAGAGCCGGTATAGCGTAGGCTACTTCTGTCGTAACGTCTCCCATGATTTGTAAGGCTAAACACGTCACCGCGGCTGTGACTTGTCGCTCTAAATGCGCTGTATCTTTAAGCCATTCTATTAGCATCGGTTTTATGTTCTCTAGATTGATATGCTTTCTAACCAAGGGTTCATTTAACGCCAGATTTGCTAAGGCTTTAAACCCATTATCCTGAGCTTCCGAATGGGAAGCCTCTTTTATGAACATCCCCAAATCGCTTAGCCTCTTTCTATTTAAGAGTCTTTTTTTTAAGTCTGGATTTCTTGTTTCCTCTAATAGAGTTCTAGATATTATTTTTTTCATCTTTATAACCTTTTTATTAAATAATTAACCAAATATATAAAATATATTCTTTTGTGATTTTTTTGTAAACTTTTTTTACAATTTATTTAATATGGGTTTCAAGATGGGCAATCATCATGTCTGCAATATTAAGGCCTGTGACAGATTCAATGCCTTCTAATCCAGGAGAACTGTTCACTTCCAGTACTTTTGGCCCTTTTTTAGAAATCATAATGTCCACGCCTGCCACTTCCAAATCCATGGCTTTCGCCGCATTTTCTGCAATCTTAATAACATCTGGTGTTAACTTGACGGCTTCTGGAATTCCGCCTAAATGAATATTGGATCTAAAATCTCCATTTTTGGCGATGCGTTTCATGCCAGCCACCACTTTTCCGCCAATTACAAAACAGCGAATGTCTTCGCCCCCCGCCTCTTTAATAAACTCTTGGACTAAAATATTGGCCTTGATGCTTTTAAAGGCATTGATGACACTTTCTGCCGCTTTATTGGTTTCTGCCAGAACAACGCCTTTGCCTTGGGTCCCCTCCAAAAGCTTCACAATCAGAGGGGCGCCGCCTACCATTTTAATCAGCGCATTTGTATCGGTGGGCGAATGAGCAAATCCGGTATTGGGCATGGGAACGCCTTTTTTGGATAAGAGCTGCAAGGATCGTAATTTATCACGTGACCTTGAAATGGCAATGGCCTTATTTAGAGTATAAATTTCCATCATTTCGAACTGACGCGCAACCGCCGTTCCATAAAAAGTCATGGCCGGCTTGATGCGAGGAATCACAGCCTCTACATCGTCTAATAAATTGCCTTTATAGTACAACTGGGGATGAGGATACGTAACATTCATGTAACAGTATTTAATATTCACAAACATCATGTGATGACCACGGGCCCGCCCGGCTTCCATAATGCGCTTATTGGAATATAACTCTGGATTACTGGCTAGGAGAACAATTTTCATACAACCTCTTCATACTGCTTTTTTACCCATTCTATTGTCTTTTTACCTGTTATAAAAGCCTTTCCTGGATTTACGATACATTTATTTTTGAGGGCTTGCCGTCCTACCAGCATCCTCATTTTCATTTTTTTACGATCTGTCAGCGTGACTTCAATGTCGCCACTGTAAGCTCCAATTTGAATATGGGTCTTGATGACAGGGCGTCTTTCTTTTGTGCCCCCTGAATTTTTGACATGACGCCGCTCCAAAAGCGGTGCCTTGCATGTTACCACAATTGTTTTACTTCGACGAATAGGATGGCATTCAAAGAGCACATAAGGGACGTCATTTTCGGTCACATATCGAATATTGCTGGCCTGTAAGGCCGAGGTTCTTGCCCCTGTATCTATCTTGACTTTGAGGGCAGGTACGCCTAATTCTGGCAAAGCAGCCCATTCTTTCCAGCCCATCTCATAGCGTTTTTCTGTCTTTTTAGCCATTTTAAGCCCCTAGTTCAACCAATTTTTTTTAAAACTAATGGCAATGGCTAAGCCTACCGCAATCAGGACCACACAAACCACTAAAAATGCGTAGGGCGAGTCACTATACGGAATGCCATTGAGGTTCATGCCCAAAAGACCCGTTACAAATCCAATGGGTAAAAACACAATCGACACTTTGGATAAGTTATATAGCTGCATGTTCATTTTTGTGGCAAGCATTTTACTGCTTTCATCTTGCATGACCACCAACTGCTCTTTCATGCTTTCCAACCCATCAATACATTTTTGAATTTCATTACTTAACTCTTTCAGATGGATATGATGAGACTTATCCTGAAATAGCTCTAAACTGCTCATCTCGATCAACACATCTTTCATGGGCAGAATATATCGTTTTAACTCTAACAAGATCAGTCGTGTCTGCGAAATTTCACGTTCTGAAAATCCCAGTTTGGGATCAATCATTTTAATTTCCAATTGATCCACATAATCATCGTAAGTATGTACTTTATCTCGAACCTTCGCGATCAGCTCATTTAATAGGGCCATGATAAATTCATCCACCTCTGAGGGCGCCTTCCCAGACTCATAGAGTTTAAATAATACATTCACCGAATTTAAACTGTAGTTTTGTGCCGATACGATTCGATTTTCTGTGCACCAGAGTCGAATAGAGGTTAATTCATGATTCCCCTCTTCTTTAAAGAGGTTCACGCCTCTAAAAATTAACAATACCCCATGATCTGTTAGCGTACACCGGGGCCGTGCGTGTTGGTCGATCAGCGCCTTCACCATCAAGGGCTCTATTTCTGATTTTTCCCGAAGCCAAATTAAATCTTCAGTCCTATTCAGATTCAGTTTTACCCATTCCATCTTATTTTTTAGATGACTTTACAGCCGGGAGTTCTTTTAGATGAACGTCCTGTTGGGGAAAGGGGATAATAATCCCGTTTTTTTCAAATCCCTTCCAAATGGCCATCATCACGTCGCTTTGCGCTTGTATGCGCCCATAATGAATGTCTTTGATGAAGAAATAGAGCTGAAATTTTACAGAACTATCCCCAAATTCGCGTAAATAACAGCCTGGCGCAGGATCCTCCATAACCTCAGGATGGCTTTTTGCTGCGGCCATGAGAATCTCAATCACCGTGTCTAAATTGGTCCCATAGGCCACAGGTACCATCACTTCAATTCGCGCACTGTTGTTTGAAAAGGTCCAACTCGTGACCCGATTGGTCATAAAATCTTCATTGGGAACCATCACTTCTCGACCGTCAAAGGTTTCAATCAGGGTATACCTCGCGCCTAATTTTCGAACCCACCCAATCATTGTGGCATCTAGCTCTAATAAGTCTCCAATTTCAATGGACTTTTCGTAGACCAAAATCATCCCACTGATAAAATTAGACGATATCTTTTGCAAGCCAAACCCAATGCCCACACTGATCCCCCCACCCACTACAGCCAGGGCGGTGATATTAATGCCTAAAATCTTTAATACAATTAAAAAGGCAATCGTATAGAGGGCAATGTCGCTGAGCTTCATGATCAACTCTTTAGAACTCACTCTAATTTTTTTGGCGGATTTAATGGATTCCTGAATACTGGCTGAAATTTTGACGCTCACCCAAATGACAAAAAATATTTTCAAGAGATCTTTGGAGATTGAAAAAATAGAAAAACGGGTGCCTCCCATTACAAAACCAAAACTGTCTAAAAATTGAAAGACCCCGTTTAAAGGATTGATTTGATCTAAGATGGAAAAAAAGGCAACAGAAACACCCACTAAAAGCCCTAAGCGTGGTTTTCTTGAAATCAAGGAAATGGCTTTACCCACAATGATGCTCACGATAATTTGAAAGGCAAGATTGAGCCCTGTGATTTTATAATCCAAAAACTTAAAGATATACTCCCCTAATAAAATGCAAAGTAGCATCAGGCCATATCCCAACAGGGGAGACAATCGACTGCCTAAAAGGGCATATAAGGCCGATTTAAAGTGACCTTTTGTGCTTGTAGATGCCGCTTGAAAGCTGGCACGCAATTTCCATACCAAAAGATAAGAAAGTAAGGCCCCTATTACAAGAACCGTTAGTTCGGGCACCAGTTTTATAGGATTCGCCGTTATGTGATGGATATAGGTAATAAAAGGCTCAGCATTTTTTATCATCTTGATCTTATTATACGGCTAAATGGCATTCTTACCAAGATGGAACTGTTGCGAAACACCTATTTTGGCTATCTGCTGTGGTATCCTCGTCCTCAAGTCCTCATTTATTACGCATAAACTCCGAGCTTTCAGACTCGGAATGCCTTTCAGCTGATCCAAACGTAGGCATTTCGCAACAGCCCCAAGATCTACTTACCGTGGGACCGTTGATTTTTTTCTATGCTCTGGGCTATACTTCAGGCCATGACAGACCAAACACTTACAAAAGCCATTTTAGATCGGGCGACTGTTATTGATGTTCGTACCTATGCTGAAGTTGAAGACACGGGGACCTATCCCAATGCCCTACACATCCCTTTAGATGAGTTTCCCTCTCGATTTGATGAACTTTCGGACTTGGAAGGCCCCTTGGTTTTATATTGCAGATCTGGCAATCGTTCTGGACAGGCCTGTCAGTTCTTGGAATCTGAAGGATTTTCGAATCTTTACAATGGTATTAATTTGGATTATTTGAATCAGATTTAAGTGCCGTTTTCTAAAATGCATGGTTGAAGGTAATAATATACTGCCCTTCTGCGTCTGCTCGCGCAATTTCCAACCTCATACTGGTACCCGTATCGCCTAAATAGTAATTTACGCCCAATCCATACGCCCCATGCCAAACAGAAGGCATGATCTCCTCTGAAATCATGACGCCCCCCAATTCTGCATAGGGCGCACATTCTATTTTTCGTGTTAAGGGATAGCGATATTCCATTTGAAAGACCTGATAGCCTCGGCCAATATACCGATTTTCACCACTACCGCGCATGATCATAGATCCCCCTAAAACGCCACTATTCAAATAAGATGGATCTTTGTCTAAATTGTATAAGGTTGCCCCCCTTAACGCAAAAACACCTTTTTGTATCCGTCTAAATTGGCGCCAGTCTAAATCCAACAATACGGCTGTTTTTTCATGTAGATCGTTAAAATCTCGAGGGTTTACACGCATGGCTCCTTCATAAAATGTTCCTGCATCGGGGTTTAGCGCATGATTTCGGGTTTCTTTTCCAACCCCCAGCCTAAACTGCGTTCTATTTTGATCTTGAAATCGAGGGCCTCTTTCGCCGACATTAATTTCAGCGCGCCTATCATATAAAACATTCAGATGGGTAACCCAATTGTCTTTGAATTTTCGGGAAAGGGTCAGATAAATGCGATTTCGATTGACTAAGATTTCTTCTTTACTTGCGTATGAGGTATTATTGCCTTTCCCAAAATAAAACTCCCCTACCGTACTGT
This sequence comes from uncultured Rickettsiales bacterium, assembly GCA_964539135.1. Lineage (GTDB taxonomy): Bacteria > Margulisbacteria > Marinamargulisbacteria > CAZIFG01 > CAZIFG01. Next base: position 97,076 of record CAZIFG010000002.1, on the reverse strand, counting down.
CTTGGACATATAAACCCATGTTCCAGGTGGGTGTTAGGGGCAGGTTGATAAGCTCAAAATTAATATCCCCGCCGCCACTTCGGGTGCCTGTTTTTGCGGTTAATACAAGGGTCGCATTCTGTTGGGGTAGGCCATGGACATAATTCAGTCCATATAAAGGACCTGTTGACTCTGTATAACTCATCACAGGCACCAGTACCTGTTGAATGCTGGCTTCAGAGGCGCCTCTATATGCGATTAGGATCGCAATGCTTGCTATTATCCATAGATTGAGACGCCCCTTTATCATGATTTGTGTTACTTAAGCCAGAACCGCATTCCAAGTGGCCACATGATCTGCTTGATTTTTTAACAAGGTATCCACATCCCCTTCAATCACAATAGACTCTATAATGTCCCCTTGAGCAATGTTATTTACAACCTCTTGATCTTCTTGACCTACAACTTCTCCAAACACTGTATGATTTCCATCTAACCAAGGTGTTGGGACATGTGTAATAAAAAACTGACTTCCATTGGTATTGGGTCCCGCATTGGCCATAGATAAGATTCCAGGGCGTCTATGTGTTAATTCGGGATGAATTTCACAGGCTACTTTGTAGCCAGGTCCACCCGTCCCTGTTCCGAGTGGGCATCCGCCTTGAATCATGAAATCCCCAATCACGCGGTGGAATTTTAATCCATCATAAAATTTTCTTTGGGCTAAATTGACAAAATTGGCCACCATCATGGGGCACTTATCGTCAAATAAGTTCAGATTAATGGTTCCTTTATTGGTTGTCATAATTGCTTTTAATTGTGTCATTTTTTTCCTCCCAATCATTTTTAAACTGCAATTGTACAGAAGAACGTCTATTTCTTCTATCGTTATTTATTTTATGGACAGGCAACAGTCCCTTGATCGGTTCTTATGGATAAGCTACTCTAATTGAATGCCATCTTCCATTAAACGCGACTATGTTTCTCTTTTGAATCAAGTTTCAAGTACTCTTGATGCGCTCATTTATGACATAGAAACCAATGCCCTTCACAACCCAGATCTTCGAAAAGAATCTTTAGATATGGCCATGGATTGTGTCCCAACGCTTCGCCATATCAAAGAAGCACGTAAACAAATTCAAATTTCTTTAGATGTTTACGATATCTAGTTTACGGCTTCTATATTCAGTTCAATAGTAACCTCATCGCCCAATACATACGTGCTGTTTTCTATTTTATTGTTCCAGCTAATCCCATACTCTTGTCTGTTAATTTTAAAGGTTCCTTCCACGCCAATAATAGACTGAAACCCTTTCTTAATGGGACCGGATATTGTCACTGGAATTTCAATTTCTTTTGTGATGCCTTTTAAGGTAAAATCCCCTTTTAAGATGACTTGACCACTCTTGTCTTTTCGAACTGATTTGGATTTAAAGGTCATGACAGGAAAGTTTTTAACATCAAAAAAATCGCCGCCTTTTAAATGCAAATCTCGCAATTTTTTATTTGTATCTACACTGGCCATCTCCACTTCGCCTGTAAAAGCGGCTGCTTGTAAGGCCTCTGCGCCTTCCCATTTAATTTCACCTGTGAATTCATTAAACACGCCTCTTACCGTTGATACCGATAAATGTTTAATCTTAAAGGCCACGCTGGAATGTGCTGCATCTACTGTATACACAGCTGCATGGCTTAGATTTGGGATGCCTGCGGCGATTAAAAGGGCTAAGGTCCATAATTTAAATACGTTCATTTTATAACTCCTGTTGATCTTGATCTTTGATATCATATTCGAGGGTCCACTGTAAGGTTTTTTGAATTTCAGGTGTTGGCAAATAGAGAGGTTCACTCTCTTGAGCGCCTGCATTCATGGCGGTTGCAAAGAGTCGTTTACCCATTACAGGTTGAAAAAAATGATTCTCTCGGATACTTGCAATGTTTAATTTAATGGCCATAGCGCCTTCAATACTCTTCTTTTTTTGTGAGGCTTGCAGTGCCGCTTTTTGAATTAAAACAGCATCCGTTTCGCCGGGGTTTGAAAGCTCGTAGGTGATGGATTGCACATTAATAGACTTATCCATGGCGCTTAAGGCCTTCAAAACAGGTGCTATATTGGTGCCTTCATCAATTCGAATGGTTAATCCCGATTTTGCGACAACACTCTCTCCAAACCAATTGTTTTCAGGTGAATGAACAAATTTTTGGTATTTGATATTCTCCTCTCGAATGCCTAAGGCTTTTAATACGGTAGCGCAGGCATTCATGCTTTTCAGAACTTCTTCTGTTGCCCGCTCAAAGTTTTTTTCTTTTTTCTCAACGCCAATGGTTAAAATGGCCACATCTGCTTGAAAATTCTCTTCCACTTTTACGGTCATCGTGACCCGACGTGGTTCTGGCTCTGCCGCGCCGATTGCCGTCGTTAAAATCATGGTCATCATTAAAATACCGGTTATTTTTTTTATCATTTTGCCTCCCTGGATTCTCTTATCACTATACTGGATTTTCATGCCTTTTCAAATCCTCTCTTGATGTTTTTATACTTGTTCGATACTTTATAGATTATGATCTTTATCATTCTCTCTATTCTGGGACTTACAGATACGCTTCTTTTGTACTGGAATAGTGTAACTCATGGCCCGCTCTGTATTGTAGGATCCTGTTCTGAAGTTCTTACCAGCAGCTATGCGACAATCGGCTCTGTCCCCCTGTCTATTATTGGTATTTTTTTCTATTTTAATTTATTTTTTATCAGTCTCTTGCTTTTCAAAACAAAATCCAGGACTATCTTTATCTGGTTCTGGATCTTAAGTTTAGGGGGCTTTTTAAGCAGTCTTTCGCTTTTGAGTCTCCAAGCCTTTGTGATCCATGCCTGGTGTTTATTTTGTGTCATTTCTTCTTCTATCCTCATTCTTAACTTCATTCTGATCTCAAGACTTCCTGCTAAACAGCCTTTTGCCCCCCCTACCTCGTATAACCCCACTATCCCCATTCTGAGTTTTAGCCTTTTATCCCTCGGTCTGACCTTCGGTGTTTTTTGGGCGGTGACCTCTTTTTTTTCACCACCTTTAGCCGCACATGCCTCTCGCCCTATGCTGACACTGGCAGACCTTGCCACATTTCCATCGGCTTCGGCAGAACTTCCTGCAAATTCTATTTTATCTCATCAACTCGGTGTACTCCCTGTGCCTTATACCGTGACTATTTTCTTTGACTTTGAATGCTCTCATTGCGCGGTTATGCATGAAAAACTTCGCAATTTGCAAGCCCTTTATCCTTACACGGTTACCCTTATTTATCGTCATTTTCCGCTCCAGAATCATTCTGGTGCTCGATTAAAAGCGCTGGCCAGCATTTGCGCTGCCAAACAGGGTAAATTTGAAACTGTGTCTGAGGCTTTTTTTAAAGATCATCGTCCCAAAAGCCCGGATGAGCTTCGTTCGCTGATGACAACACTGGGACTTGATCTGCAACCCTATCAAACGTGCATGGACAGTCCCTTTCCGCAAAGCGTCTTAGATCAAGATTTTGTAATGGCCCAGTCCTTAAAAATACGTGGGACCCCCAGCCTTTTTGTTTATAGACGGTATTAGTCGTGAATTCACCTCAAACCCCAGGACGGCTCCCCTATGAAAATGCCTCTATTTACTATTTGACCGCTACTAAATCTAGCTCTATTTTAGACTTCTTATCCGAACATCTTCCAGCCGCTACAACTCCGCTTCTGATCTTAAATTCAGGCGGCGTTTGGAAGGGCAATGCTCGCCTGATGGACGCCAACGTTATCATTCAACCTCAGGAGACACTCAAGGTTTACTGCGCCCCCAATCAGGGCCGACACTACCTCCTGAAGGCGGATCAAGTTGTATATGAAACGGCGGATTTTTTAGTCATTGATAAACCCGCAGGGGTTACTTCCGGACCCGATCGATCCGACCTTTTTTATAACATGACAGCGGCCGTTCAAAACTGGCTGAAAGACCATGGCACTCCCTACTTGACCCACCCCATTACCCGACTGGATTTTATGGTTTCAGGACTCATGCTCTTCCCCAAACATCAACACGCTGCCGCCGATCTATCGAAATTGCTCCTAAAGGGGCGTCTTCAAAAACTTTACCGCGCACGGTTAACCCCTAAAGATCATCTCCCTGCATTTAAGCGCATCTCAGACCGCCTGATGTTTGGGCGAAAATGTTTTCGTGCCGCTGATGGAAAAGAAGCCAGATCTACCTTTATTAAACGCTGTGAAACGCCCGATTATGTCGAATACGCGGTTGTGTTACACACCGGTAGGCGGCACCAAATTCGCTTTCACGCTTCTAAATATCTCTCTCCCATTATTGGGGATGGCCTTTATGGCAGCCCTATTATTACCCCTGATTTTCATATTCAACTCCGTGCCAGTGTTTATAAATTCACCTACAAGGATACTCCCTATACCATCTATGCGCCAGACGCATTTCTTTAAATACTAAATTATTTATTGATTAAATATTTTTTAATGCTACAATTAACATTAATACTATAGAGAGGTGATATATGTTCAAAGTCATATCTACTCCACTCCCCCCAGACCTTTGGCTTTCCCCCGGACAGGTTCCAGTCAAACAATTAATGGGCGGCTCTTTAGCTGAGATTTGGCTAATTCGCAATGAAGATGGCTCTCCGTTTGTGAGAAAAGCCTCTCGCCTTCATGGTGAAAATGGCATTAAGCATGTTGAGTGTGAAATTGCCTTTTATACCTTTCTGAAATCTGCCCCTAAACCGCTACAAGACTTATTTCCTGAATTGCTTAACTTTAAAGTGACTCCAGACTACGCTTATTTTGACCTTTCGTTTCTACCCGGCGCTATCATTCCGTCTGTACTCGAAACCCTTTCTAATTCTCCCCAGGAAATTCCGCTCCTTATTCATGCGCTGGAAACCTTCTTTTGTGACCTTTTTACCCATGGCTACAACGATACTTTTACGCTTTCATCTGGCATTCAACTCGCCCCCAAATCTTTATCGCCTAAGGAAGGTGTTGCTCACTTCAAACAGTTGTATTTTGATCGTGTTTTAAAGCGATTGGAGATCATGAAAACAGACCCTAAATTTTCAGGCCAATTCCCGCTTTCTAATGGCAGAGAGTCGAATGTGTCCGATTTTTTATCTCAACCGACGTATATGATTAATGGGGCCTTTTGTTATAATCCCTTTGATCTCATGCACTATCTTTTGGAGGATACTGCATTTTTAAATCGCATGAGGACACCTCATTTAGCAGTCCCTATCCACCAAGATATTAATCCCGGCAATGTGATGGCCTTAAAAGATCCCAAAACAAAGGCTTACACCCTAAAAGCTTTTGACAGCCATGGGATGCTCACGAAAAAAACGCCGAATGGTCAAGAAGTTGCCAATCACCAAGATCTTATCATGGACTTAGCAAAGGTTTTATTTGGACTTTTGGGATTTTCAGATATTATCCAGAAGAAAAGCGCCTATTCCTTTTCTTCGGATTTAGGGTATCAGTCTGAAATTCCTTATAGCCGCTCTAACCTTGCTATGGCGCATTTATTTTTAGCCTCACTCCGATCTGAACCTGGGTATCAACCCTATAGAGATCTTGAACCCGAGCTTATTGCACGTGTTAAATTTGCATGTGCCTGCCAATTTTTAGCCGATATGGTCTATAGACCTGATAGCCCTACTCAATTCGCAAATGACTTCTTTCAAGGCACCCTTGCGCTTCATGATTTTTTAACAACAGAAGCGCATGAAGCCTTTCAGGCCTTTAAATTTAAACACCCTGAACTTTCTGCGCTTGAATCGGCCCCCTTTAACCCTATGCTTAGGGGGTGCTCCAGTGTTTCTATCCATGACCCTGATAAGCCAGGATCTTCTGTTTTGAATTCTAAACCCATTCAAACTGCTTATTAAAACGTCTCTTCTCTTCTAAAATAGGTGTTTCGCAACAGCCCCATGGGGCTCATATGCCTGTTTTTACTTACAGGACTTGCAATTTTCGCTGGGTGTTTTTTCTTCTGTTGCCGCAGTAGCGTTTGTTGCAGCGGCTTCTTTTTTACAACATTTCTTTTCTTTTTCTTGAGAACAGCCCATTAAGGCTTTTTGAATTTTACATTTTGCAGGACAAAACATAAAGGCTATACCTAAACCCAGAATAATCCCTATTATTACGGCTATTACTGTTTTTTTATTTTTCATCTTTTTTCCTTTTTTATACCTTTAAAATACGATACGTCCCATTTATACCTCAACGATATCACCTCTTATTTGGCTTTGCAAGAAATCCGAGGGCGTATTTTATTGGGACTGGTGCGAGATGCCTACGTTTGGATCAGCTGCAAGGCATTCCGAGCCCGAAAAACCTTATATGTAATAAATGAGGACTTGAGGGCGAGGATAACACAGCAGATGGCCAAAATAGACAGTTTCACCACAGTCCCTATTTGAAACTTTCATCAACTCTCCTGTATAGTATGCCCATAGGGGATAGGAGGATTTTGATGATAAAACGCACTTTACTATTACTTTTAATCTGTCTGAGTCTTATCTCTGGCTGTCAAAAAACACAGCGCTATGAAATTCAAAATGCTAAACTTGAAGATGTCAGCGAGCTTCTTAAGGAATATATTGGCCTTAATGGCTTTCAAATAACCTATAGATCTGAATCCGAAGATCGCGCCAGTTATCGTGTCTATGTCGGCACCTCTGTTTATCAAGTTCCTGCGGAACAAGAAACCAGCTTTACTCAAAATGCAGCACGGCTTCCACTTAATGGGTCTACTACCCCCACAAAATACTCCCCCCGATTGGATACGGTTCAAGGGTCTGTCCGAACAACCTCTCGCCCTGCTGAAACGGTGGAAACAGAATGGAGCTTTTCCATTCAATTTACCCCCTCTGGCAATAATCTCATTATTTACGCGCTTTCCAGTGGTGGCTTTAATCCTGGAAGTTACGTCAAAGGCTTTAGAAACTTTCTGAAATACAATGGCTATACGCTAACTCCGATTCCGTAACATGGCCAAATACCGACTGGATCAGCTTTTGGTTGACCGAGGGCTTTTGGCGTCGCTATCCGAGGCACAGTCTTATATTATACAGGGCTATGTTTTGGTCGATGAGATCAAACAGTTTAAACCTGGAACACCTATTTCAGACACCTCTACACTTCGTCTTCTGAAGCAGCCTTCTTTGTATGTCAGCCGCGGTGGGGATAAACTGGCCGGCGCTATTACGGCTTTTGGGCTTCAGTTTCAGGATGCCGTTGTGCTAGATGTGGGCATTTCTACGGGTGGCTTTACAGATTGTGCGCTTCAACATGGGGCCAAGCATGTCATTGGTCTTGATGTTGGCTATGGCCAAGTGGCCCAACGCATTGCGACGTCCCCTCAGGTCACACTCATCGAAAGGTGTAATGCACGGACACTTACACCCACGACTTTTTTAGATCTCTGTCAAAAACATCATGCCCCCGAAGGCATTGCGTCTAAAATTTCCATTGTGGTGATGGATGTCTCTTTTATCAGTGTTTGTGCTGTCTTACCGGCTATTCAAACGTTAGTCCCCAAAAACACGCGCTTTGTGGTTCTGATTAAGCCCCAATTTGAATCTCAAAAATCTGAAATTCCCGTTGGCGGTGTGATTACGGATGAAGCCGTTTTATCCCGTATTAAAGAGAGAACCCAAACCCAACTTGAAGGGCTTGGCTTTACCTGCCTTCAGGACTGCCTTTCTCCTCTTAAAGGCGCAAAAGGCAATCAAGAATTCTTTTTTTACTTTGCTTAAAACACTAATCTAAATGCTGCTTTTACTATCTCAAGAACATCCCCTTTTTCTCTTGCGATTTGGAAGCGTTCGAACGGCGATTTTTCGGGCTCTCGGCCTAAATAAGCTCTATTATTGTTCCATATAATGCGATCTAAGTGCGTTTCTACTTTTTTATCTGCACCTTCCGCATGTTCTAAAAAAATAGCTTTTTTACATATTTCCGCATGGAAGGGTTTATAAACACTGACAGCTCTCATCTCTTCACTTAGTCTTGTGTCAATCCCTGTGTGTTTTTTACCTCTGATAATCTCTTTTAATATCATAGGATTTGTTAGGATGTCTTCTACGGTATGGCTTGTTCCATGAAGGCGATTAATGGTTTCTACAAAATCACTGACCTTAATGCCCAGTGTAAATAGCGCCCCACTTCCGCCTGCCAGCGTCTCTGAGTAACATTCTCTCGAATAAAACTTGTAATCGCATATATAAAGCCTATCCTCTAATTTTCCTTTTGCAATCACCTCGTCTGAAAATGCTCTTCCTTGCCCTGAATACCCTAATACAATAATAGGCTCCTCCCCTCTCACTTGAATAATAGGCATTTCTGGACAAGTTTCTGGAGATGCCATTCCAGGTGTAATAACCTTAATATCTGCAGGATCTACCCCTTTTAAAACAGGTCTTAGCAGATTAGTTTTTTTTGAGTCTGTTCCCATCGCTCGAACGGGAACACGCCAAACCACGTTTGGAATGGGAGGCGGTGCTGCATGGCCTAATTTTAAAGGGCCTGTTGCTATAGCACTGGGTACGGTTGCTGTCATTGCCTTGACTGTCATAGGTCTGACTACGTGTCTCATCGATGATGCTGTGGCTCTTGCTGCGGATAACATAATGGTACCTCTCCCTTTTATTTTTCTCTTATATGCCTAGTTTTCGGTTATTTTTGCATTTAATTTTAACTTAAATCTATTTCTATCCCGACTCCCTCTATAAGAAACGCTCCTTAAAAAAAGCTTCTCACCCAATCTGAAAGTTTCTCCCAGGCTGTTTTTTGTGGGGGAAGCTTTGAACTGAGGTAGGCAAAATGATCCATAACCACTTTATCAAGCTCTGTTACTTTTCTTATATCGTCCCCAGAACGCACCTCTAAAATCTCACATATACGCGCAATATCGGCATACATCGGGTTAAAAAACACAAAATCATGATGCGCTATTTCAGCTAAGTTATCTACTCCCAGATGACTCTCATATCTGGAAATTTGAGCAATGTCACTCATGTTTTTGTGATCATAGGTTTTTCCATGTTTTTTATTAATGGCCGCCACGAAGGTCTCTAGAGGGGCTCCAAATGTAAATAGACTCCCACCGCCCCCTGAATAGAATGCTGCATGTCCTTTTTCTATGGATATAAAAATTCTGTATTCTGGATGCCCTTGTTTGATTAATTGTTCTGAATAGATTTCATTTTGTCCCGAATATCCAAGTATAATATACGGTTTACCATTTTTTACGATAATCGGATGTATCATCAATTGCTCGGGTCTTATCACTTCAATAGAGGGCTTCGTTACTTCGCTTCTAGTAGGCTCCACAGAAACCGCTGTTCTAGGTTCATTGTTCTTTTTAGAGTCTGTGCTCATTGCTCGAACTGGAACACGCCAAACTGCGTTTGGAATGGGGGGAGGTGCTGCATGGCCTAATTTTAAAGGCCCTGTTGCTATAGCGCTTGGTACGGTTGCTGTCATAGCCTTGGCTGTCGTAGGTCCGACTACGTGTCTCATCGATAATGCTGTGGCTCTACTTGCTGCGGATAACATCATGATACCTCTCCAATTTTTCTTTTTATAGTGTATATTCGATTATTTTTGTATTTAATTTCATTTTTTTATATTTAGCCTCCTTCCTGACTTAAAGCTTCATTGAAATTTTTACCCATTTATGAGATCATTCTGGGCACTGGAAAGGTGTCCGAGTGGCTTAAGGAGCACGCTTGGAAAGCGTGTGTAGGGGCAACTCTACCGTGGGTTCGAATCCCACCCTTTCCGCCAGGTTGCCTTTATTAGGATGCTTCCCATGATTCAACTTAAACAAATCGCTATTCCTTCGGAAAAAATCTCTGATTTTTCTGCTCGATTTTCTTACTGGATTAGGAATAATCAACTGGACTCTATTATTACCTTTCAAAACGCTCACTTTCCTTCAGATTTTTTAAAGATTCTTCATACCCCTTCTGATGGCTTAAGGCCTATTGATGTCGCGATTTGTTACAAATCCCTCTCTATTTTTTCTTATTTACTGGATTATATAGAGCTTAATCATCAAATCCCCCCTCGAAACAATACCGCTTTACATATGGCTGTTATTTTCAAATGGCCCTATGCGATTGAAGCATTGCGTAACAGAAAGGCGCCTTTACTTCTAAATGCCTCAAACCTGACACCTTTAGAATTGGCGCAAAAAAATCTAAAGGCTCAACCCAGCGACTTAACGCGAGCGCTTGTAAACGCCTTTTCTTAAGGCTCATCTTTATCAGGGAGTCTTTCTAAGTACTCGCACACGATACGTTGAATATGATCTAAATCTTCTTCTGCGACGCCATCTGTTAAAAAATTATGTTTATTGTCACGCAACTCTTCATATAAGTTTTCCTTATCCAATTCAAATGTCGATGGATTGGTTCCCAAGGTATCAATCATGTCTAAGTCTTCTAATGTTTTTATTTTAGCCGCTAAGGTTTCATTCTCAGATACAATACTCTGCCCGAAAAATTGAGTTGGCAAAACTACTCCATCCTCTGCAACAAAGCACCCAATCGCTTTCATGGCTTCTGTCGCATTTTCCTCATCTCTATACTTGATGCGAGCTTGATACGTTCTTAATTCACACTGTATCTCGGCATCCTTTTTATGAAGCCCTACCGCATGAACTTTACCCACATTTCTATTGATACAAAATACAATATCCGCAACAGATAAAGGCGACCCCTCAGGATGATTATGGACAAACGTAGCATCTCGTAATCCCCCCCCTAATCCACTCCATTCTTCCATCTCTACATTATTGCTTTCACCTATTCCAAAACTGATTATTTTATTTTCTCGATTTAATAATAGCCCTATCTCTATAGGAAAGAGGCATAAGGTTCGAGCTAAAGCCTCTTGATCTAAAACCCGACCTATTGGATTACCCCACAGTGCTGCTAAGATAGCATCGTTCTTTTCGACACCTATTTCTTTTGCATGATAATAATGTATGACTAAAGTGCGTTGTTTGAGCTCTTCAAATTCAAAATCAGGACTCGTACCTATAAAATATTTTCCCTCTTCGTCTTCGTCTTTGTCCATTTCCTTATAGGCATCTCGTATCTTTTCAATATTTTCTATCAATTTTTTTGCTTTTCCCCTTGCCATTTCTTTTAGGCGCTCCAATGCTTCCTTACCGATTTCATCTCTATCTAATACGCTTAAAATTTTTAATTCATTAATATGCAGCTTTAATTCCTGCTCTTTTGAAGGAAGGTCTTGTGAAGAAAGACTCTGGTGCTGCCTTATTAGATTGGCGCAATACGTCATGAGAGCTTCAGATGATCCATCCGTAGGTTCTGAAATGAATGTCGCATCTATCTCTAAGTCTCCTCTTGGGCTTACACTTAAAATTTTTTTCGCAGGCATGAATTGCCCCCCCCACCCTATATATTAAGTCGTTTATTCCCCTTTTTAGGCTTTTTTTAAACTTTGGGACTGTTGCGAAACGCCTATTTTGGCTGTCTGCTGTGTTATCCTGGTCCTCAAGTCCTCATTCATTACAAATAAGGGCTTTCGGACTCTGAATGCCTTGCATATGATCCAAACGTAGGCGTTTCGCAACAGTCCCACTTTGGATCCCACTTTTTATCAAGTCGCTCACGCAATACGACCCCCACGCCCTAGAGAGTCTCCTATTTTTATGATATTATGAGTTCTGGACGGCTTGAGAAAAGTGTACCTCCACTTCTTTTAACCCTGTCCCCATTTTTTCTTTTATGGAGCACCGTTTGAACCTTATGATTTTTTTACCCCATGTCTAAACCGATGATTTATACCCTTATTGCGCTTGTCATTATTGCCTTACTCTGGTCCCTTTGGGGATTTTGGGGATCTCGTGTGGAACAAGCAGACTATACTGTCATCAAAACAGGAAATGGCTACGAAATTCGGCATTATCCTGAACATATCGTCGCGCAAACACACACGCAGGGTTCTCCAGATCAGGCCATGCGCAACGGGTTTATGACTGTTGCTGGTTATATTTTTGGCGGAAATGCTAAAAAAGAAAGCATCGCGATGACGGCACCTGTTCTTGTCACTACGGACGATCAAACCCAAACCCTCTCTTTTGGCATGCCTCGTGCTTACTCTATGGAAACACTGCCATCTCCTACGGATTCCCAAGTCAACCTCGTCACCATTCCGGCCAAAACATATGCCGTTATACGGTTTTCGGGATACCGATCTGACGCACGTGTCAAACGCATGCGCGATACACTCGTCTCCAAACTCACCCATGAAGGCATTTCTAGGACCGGCATTACTGCCTACGCTGGCTATAATCCCCCCTGGACGCCGCCTTGGATGATGCGGAACGAAGTCCTCATTGAATTAACAGACAGTCCTAAACCTGAAAAACCCATAAAAGGAGACACTCCCATGACACAAAAAATAGTACTCGCCGGCGGTTGTTTTTGGGGCATGGAAGACTTGGTTCGCAAACAGCCAGGTGTTCTGGATACCCGTGTGGGCTACACAGGCGGAGAGGCCCCAAATCCGACCTATGAAAATCATCGAGGCCACGCGGAAGCGGTTGAAATTACCTATGATCCCGCTATCACGTCTTATACCAAACTCTTGGATTTCTTCTTTCAAATTCACAACCCCACAACCTTAAACCAACAAGGCAATGACCGCGGCACTTCGTATCGATCGGCCATTTTTTATGCCACAGCGTCAGAAAAAAAAGAAGCCGAACGCTTTATTGATATTGTAAATGCGTCCAAACGCTGGACAAACCCGGTGGTGACCACGCTAGAACCCCTCCAACGGTTTTATCCAGCAGAAGACTATCATCAAGATTATCTGCAAAAACATCCCAACGGGTACACCTGCCATCGCATCTATTTTGACAGTTACCTCCCATAAATGATATATATACCCATTTGCATGATTTTGATACGACTCTAAACATACGGGAGGACTCGCATGAATACATTCAAAACGTTTATGTTAATCGCCGCTTTAACCGCTCTTTTTGGGGTTATCGGGCTGCTTATTTCAGGCCAAATGGGCATGATTATCGCCCTTCTTTTAGCCACTGTCATGAACCTAGGATCCTATTGGTTTTCTGATAAAATTGTCCTTAAAATGTATGGCGCGAAGCCCCTTTACGATGGGCCTATCTATGACATGACGCTCCGATTGGCGAAACGCGCTTCCCTACCTATGCCCAAAGTTTATATCATCGACAGTCCTCAGCCCAATGCCTTTGCCACGGGTCGAAACCCTCAACATGCGGCTGTTGCTGTTAACACGGGGCTTGTCTCTTTACTTTCAGATGAGGAACTCGCTGGCGTTATTGCGCATGAACTGGCGCATATTAAAAATAGTGATACCTTAATCATGACGATTACAGCCACCATTGCAGGCGGCATCTCCTCTCTTGCTCATTTTGCTGTTTTCTTTGGGGGGCGACATTCTAATGATGAAGAAGGCGGTTCATCCTCTCCTCTGGTTGGTTTTCTGGTTATGTTATTAGCGCCGCTGGCTGCCATGTTAGTCCAAATGGCCATTTCCCGCACCCGAGAATATGCCGCAGACCGCACTGCTTCTGAAATTTCTGGAGCCCCCTTATCCTTGGCGAATGCCCTATCTAAGCTTGAACATACCGCAAAACGCATTGATAACCCCATTGCAGAATCTAATCCTGCTACAGCGCACATGTTTATCATTAACCCGCTCCATGCACGCCGTATGGATTCTCTATTTTCAACGCATCCCAATACTCAAAATCGGATTGATGCGCTTAAACAGATGGCTCAAGATCTGGGTTCTAAACGCTAATGACCTTTTTTATAGATACTGTGCTTGCCCGCAAAATAATAGGCCACATAACAGGCAAGCGCTACGTAAGGTCCAACTTCAAGCCCAAATAATTCTATGGCCATGACGGAACAGGCAAGAGGGGTTTTAGAGGCCGCCCCAAATACGGCGGCAAACCCAGACACTGCCAAAACTTGAAAGGATACTGGCAATATCTCGCTTAAGGCGCTACCTAATGTGGTACCTATAAATACCAGAGGAATGAACTCCCCCCCTTTAAATCCTGACCCTACTGTCATTGCTGTGAATAGGGCCTTATATAGGGGCTCGTCAATATGAGCGGGCACATGAAAGGCCTCTTGGATTACAGTCAGTCCAAGCCCTGCATATCGATAGGATTTTTCCACATAAAATCCGATGACCACGAGCGTCCCACCCAAAACAGGTCGAAAGGGAGGATACGCAATGAGGCGCTTGAGCCCCCCTTCTATGACGTGAACCCCTTTTATAAAAAAACGCGCCACTAGACCAAATACAACGCCTGCTAGGCCCACATATACCAAACTGTTAAGTGTGAGATTGGGACATTCAAATTGAGGATACACAGTATGGGGCGCGCCTAAAAATCGTGTGAAATAGGTCGCTACAAAAGAAGCTATTAGACACTGGCATAGGGCCATGAGGCTCACTTTTCTTTTATAGACCACTTCGATGCCAAAAATAGCCCCTGCTAAAGGTGTGCCAATGGCGGCCCCAAACCCTGCGCCCGCGCCTGCCATTAGTAAACGTTTTCGCTCTTCTGGGGAGAGATTCCATCGCTTGGAAAGCTGATCCGACAAAGACGCACCCATTTGCACTGAGGTTCCTTCTCTGCCGGCAGAACCGCCAAACAAATGCGTGATCCAGGTCCCCACCAGTACAAAAGGCGCCATATGAATGGGCACGATCTTTTTAGGCTCATTAATTTCGTCGATAATCAGCGCGCTGCCCCCGGCAACTGATTTTCCATAGTGATGAAAGGCCCAGCCAATACCAAAACCGGCTATAGGTAATAGCCAAATGATGCCTAAATGCGCGGTTCGTATGGTTGTGACCCACTCCAGACCCACTAAAAAAAGAGTGGCGGCTCCGCCGGCTAAAAGTCCACTGAGTATGCTGAGTCCTATTCCTTTCGCCTGATGACGCAGCATCCCCTTTCTCCTCTAAATTAGGTCCACCGTATCTAAATAGATAGGCACTTTGGTCTTCCAACGGTATTGTTTTTTGATTTTTCGTGCCAATTCAATGGCCGATTCTTCCTCTCCATGGGTCAGAAATACCTTCTTAGGCGCCGTTTTTCGGTTGCCCACCCAGGTTAACAGCTCCTTATAATCCGCATGTGCCGATAAACTTCCGATGTTTTCAATTCGGGCACGCACCGGAATCATTTTTCCGAATATTTTAATTTCTTTTTCCCCTCTTACCAAACGATCTCCCCTTGTACCCCCTGATTGAAAGCCTGCGAATAAGATGGTGTTGCGATCGTCTGGCAACATGTCCTGTAAATGCCGGAGCACACGTCCGCCTGTTGCCATCCCACTGGCAGCAATCACCAGTTTTGGAATTGTCAGCGCCATCAAGGCCATGGAATCGACGGCTGTTCGCACATAAGTGGCGGCATTACAGGCCGCTTTACAGGCAGACGCATGGAGTCGAAGTTCGTCCAAATGCTGGCAAAGTAACGCCGTCGCATTTAAGGCCATGGGACTGTTTAAAAAAATAGGGAAATCCGCTGGAATGCGTTTTTCTTTTTTAAGCTGCTGAATGTAGTACAACACGGTTTGAGCTCGCCCCACCGCAAAGGCTGGCACCAAAACGGACCCCCCTTTTTTGAGTGTCGATTGAATCACCGCTTCCAAAAGGCTTAAAGGATCCTCCGTCGTATGAAGTCTGTCCCCGTAGGTCGATTCCAATATGAGATAGTCTGTTTCTGGTATTTGTTCTGGCGCCTTCAAAATGGGATCTTGGAGTCGTCCAATATCGCCTGAAAACAGCACAGAGCTTACCGGATCTCTGAGTTCTATACTTGCGGCGCCTAAAATGTGGCCGGCACGGTGAAAGGTGGCTTTCAAATTGGGTGCCACTTCCACTTCTCTATTGAAGTCTATGGGAACCATGTACTCTAAGGGTTTTAGCGCCTCTTCCTCTGTATATAAGGGCAAGGCTTTTTTATGTTTACTATAATGATATTTGTTGGCACGTCTGGCATCTTCTTCTTGAATGTGACCCGAGTCTGGCAATAAAATACGACAGAGCTCTGCTGTTGCTTTTGTACAAAAAATAGGCCCTTTAAACCCATTTTTGACCAGAAGCGGCAAATAACCGCTGTGATCCAAATGGGCATGCGTCAATAGGATACTGTCAATGGATCTGGGATCTATTGGAAACGGTGCCCAATTTCGAAGCCTCAGCTCTTTATGGCCTTGAAATAAGCCACAATCAATCAAAATACGCTGTGTGTCATGCTCTATTAAATACTTGGACCCTGTCACTGTTTTGGCGGCCCCTAAAAATGTCAGTTTCATCTCTTTCACCTGCTTCTGGGTCTCATTCTAACATATGCCCTTTTTTTTGTACGCCTATTTATAGTATACTTGATTGCATTCAAGGAGTTTTTTTATGTCCAACAGTTACGCATGGTATGCTCAACTTGTAAAACCCGCTTTTGCGCCACCGTCTTGGGTCTTTGGCCCTGTTTGGACCCTTCTTTATGCTGTTATTTTTTTATCCTATGGCACTGTTTTTTATCAGGTGGCCACGCGGAAACTTCCGCCCCTCATTGCCCTTCCTTTTGTCCTCAATTTGCTGTTTAATATTGCCTTTACTCCTTTGCAATTTGGCCTTAAAAACAATGCCCTTGCCTCTATTGATATTCTTCTGATTTTAGCCACCCTTTTGTGGGCCTTATGGACCATTTATCCTCACTTAAAATGGGTCACTTGGGTTAATATTCCCTATCTGATTTGGGTTTGTTTTGCCACTGTCTTACAACTGAGTATTACCTATTTAAACCGATAATTTATGCCTGATTCCAAACTCCATAAACTGGCCCCTTCCCGACTTGAAGCTTTCAGTGATGGTGTCATTGCCATCTTAATCACCATTATGATTTTAGAAATCAAACCGCCCCATGAAGCTACCTTGGTTGCCTGGGCCCCTGTTATCCCCACACTCCTTGCCTATGCACTTAGCTTTGCTATTTTGGCCATTTATTGGAATAACCACCATCATTTACTCAAGGCCACGCATCATATTAGCCCCTCTGTCATGTGGGCCAATATGCATCTGTTGTTTTGGCTCTCTCTCATTCCTGTGGCGACGCTGTGGATGGGGGATAATTATACTCAAACCTGGCCGGTTGTATTTTATAGTTTCATTTGTTTGATGGCAGGATCTGCCTATTATGTCTTAACCAAAATGATCATTAAAACAAATCCTACTTCTACCATTGCTAAAATTATTGGCAAAAACGATACCAAAGGCATTTTTTCTCAACTATTTTATCTTGCCTCCTTAGGCCTTGCCTTTGTTAGCCCTTATATCTCTTACCTCATCATTGTTTTGGCGGCGCTGATGTGGGTGATTCCGGATCACCGCTTAATTGATGATGATTAGTCTTTAAATGGCCAAAGACACAGGTTTTTATAATTATATTATTCATGATGTTTTTGCTGAATGCGACGGCATCACCAGTAGGCCCATGTTTGGGGGCTGGGCTGTTTACCAACACGGTGTTGTGTTTGCCCTCATTGCAGACGATTCCCTTTATTTTAAAATAGGGGCTCAGGATGCCCAATCAGCGGCGCTCTATCGCAACATTGAAACAGAACGTTTTACCTATACCCAAAAGGGCAAACTCATGAGCTTGGCTTACACCCGTATTCCCGAATCTCTCTTTGAAGATGGGGATACCCTTTCTAGACTTATGAAACATGCCCTTAAGATCAGTCTCCAAACGAAAAAATAAATCATAAAACCAATCCCAATGTTTGAACTGCTATAAAGTGGGTACTCCTTCTTTGAGTTTATCTTGATGTCCTTAAAATCATCAACACATAACATCTTATTTTTGGAGATTAACATGTTTAGACGTATACCCACTGCCTTTAAATTTGGTGGCATTTTTGCCCTCTCTCTTGCCTTATCTTTTCTCATTGCCTGTAGCTTAAGTTCGACATCTACAGGGAGTAGAGGAACGCTTTCCCCTTTATCGTCTAAAGTAGAATCTATCGAATCGCTTACCCCTGAAGGCATGCAAGTCAAGCTGGCCTTTGAATTTTTACGCGCCACTTTAAGCTACGAAGACCCTCATATTTATCCCGGAGATTCGCATGGCTTAAGCATTCCACTGATGAACCGCATCGGCAACGCTAAACCTATTCC
The DNA here is from genome assembly GCA_964539135.1 of uncultured Rickettsiales bacterium. GTDB lineage: Bacteria > Margulisbacteria > Marinamargulisbacteria > CAZIFG01 > CAZIFG01. The sequence goes on along the minus strand of CAZIFG010000002.1, from coordinate 78,826 downwards.
CCTCTCCCTTTTTTCCCAGCGCTACGCCGCTGTTTCTAAGGCTGTTCATCCTGAATCCGCGCAAACGGCCATTACTTTATTTTCTGTCGATGCCCTTACCCCTGTATTGACACGTCTTTATGCCATTTATGATGAGGATCCTCAAATGCTCCATACGGTTCCGGATTATCTTCTGCAAATTTTCCCGCCAGACCTGCGACTTTCCACCGAAAACTTAACGGGGCCCTCTGACTTGGAAGCACAGCTTACGCCGGCCCAAATCATCGTCCTACTGGGGCTGACTCAAGAATTGGAACGCCCTATTCCCTTGCCCTTAGTCGATCTTATGCTGCCTAAACCCGTTGGAAATTACGAAGGCTATGCGACGCCTTTTTCGCCCAGTGCCTTGTTTTATCAACTTGGATTTATAGATTCTCAAACTCAACTTTATTTTTGATATTTTTTAATGTTTATTTTTATTAAAAAATGGGAATATACCCTCTAAGACTTTAAATAAAAGGAGGGGGAATGGGTATGGGTATGCTGAATGTAAGTGGATCTCCTCCTCAAAGTCCCCGTTATACTGTGGCTTCGCCTAAAGATCCCCGTTCTACTACGGGTACTCTCTCTACCGATACTACGCCTTCTAATACTTTCTCATCGGGCCAAACTGTTCATGTTCTTACAAACGACAATTTTGATGCTATCATGAGAAAACTTGTATTAAAACATACACCTCCCAAATAACTGCCGCCATCTACTCTGAAACACTGGATGCCTTTGGAATTCTTTTTTTAATAATTTTATATTCCCCCCCATTTTCTTAAAATCTGATAGGGCTCTTTTTTGAACGCTAACCGGATTGTAGGCCCCCTCCTCTTGCCCAGACACATTGAGTAGGCAGCGAATAAAAAGGCCCATGGCCTGTTTAAGATCTTCTTTTCTGTGGTGTAAAGGATGGGATTTGGCTTTTATCTGGTTGTAACTGTTAAATAGCGCTTCTGTTCTTTTTTCTAAAAACACCGTCCACATGTACAAGACTAAATTATTAGCAAATATAAAATAGCCCTCACTCACTGGGATTTTTGTCCTAAAAACATCTGATATTTCGCCATTACTTGGCGTGGCGTTTTGCACATATTGAGCCCATGATGCTTTACTGTAGGTCTGGCCTTCGAGTGTTAAAATGGGGTCCACAAAGGGGTCTGCTGAAATGGGGCATAAAAATACCTCGGGTAGTTGAAGCCCATGCTCTATATCGAGAGTAAGATCTGTGATTCGCGCCATTAAGCCTTTTGAGGTTTCTTCCAAAATAGCTTCCGCCCTTCTATTTCGAATGCTTAAAATTTCACCCTCTAATTTACTTTCTTCACTTATTTTTCTCTTGGATTCCAGCTGCCTAAATAATTGAGTCGCTAAATCTGCTTGGCCTGTTTCTTTTTTTAAATCCTCTAAAGCAAAGGATGTCCAAATGGGGTTGCTTAAGGGGGCTCCCGTCTCCAAATCCCGCCATTGAAATACAGGCGTCGCAATTATTTTGGCGTACATCACAGACCTCTTTTATCTAAAAAATTATTATTTTATCATTAAAACATATTATTTAATGATGTTTAAATCTTTTTTTTATTGGGTATTTTGTAGATATATGTTTTTAAATAAACATATTTATATTTAACATTCTAAAGGAGTTAATTTATGCAACCATCATCCCCTATCCCTGAGAGACCCTCCGGTATTTTACGCCACCCTTCTTCCAAGCACAAATCAACAGTATCAACTTCTAATCAAACAAACAAACTCTTTATGACAACTAATCCCATGCATACAGCAGATAAATCTTTTTCAAACCCCGCTTTTGACATATTTTTGGTACCCCCTGCTACGTCTAGAAAATCAGATTCAGAACCAAGGGAATCGGCTGAGGTTAAAGGGGGACCAAAAGTTCCTTCTGAAAATCCCCCTGTTGCTCCACCGCTACCTCCACCGCCCCAACTGCCTGTGCTGACTCTAAAGGCTCCGCCCAAATACCATCTTACTTATACACAAGCCTCTTTAAGAGCTCCCTATACCACTTATAAAAAAATCTCATCCGCTATCTCAAAAGCAATCGGTCATCGCAACCCTATTTCACCATGGATTGCGCGCCCTGTAGGCGCCATTGTTGGGCTTATCTCTATTCCATTTAGTCCTCTTTTAGGTGCTTTGAGCGCTTTTAGAGGCAAAACATCCTAAGGGGTTTATACTTCGAGGTAATCCATTTCCTTATGAAAGGTTTCCTCTAAAAAGAAGGCGCTGATATAGGCAAGCCCCACACAAATGATGCCGACAATACTTGCAGCTTGAATGAGCCCATACTGCGGGACTAAGTATCTAAACAGCAAGGTTGTGGGGACCACAGCTCCTCGTACAAAATTGGGCACAGAGGTGGCCACCGTCGCCCTCATATTTGTACCAAATTGCTCGGCAGCTACTGTTACAAAAATGGCCCAATAGCCAATGCCAATGCCAATTAAAAAACACAGGCCATAATACATGTCCGCACTGATGCCTTGCCTTGTATACAAATATCCTACTAAGGCTGTTGTAATGGTTAAAAATAAAAAGACCACTTTACGCCGAGACTTGAGCCATTGACTGATAAGCCCGCTGAATAAATCACCAAATACAAGCCCCAAATAACAGAGCATGACCGCATTTCCTGCTGTTACCAAGCCTCTGACGCCCAAGGCCTGGGCAAATTCAGGCGAAAAGGTAATGGGAATACCCACGACATACCATAGAGGCACTCCAATTAAAATGCACTTGAGGTATTTTTTGAACATTTTTTTCTGGGTAAATAAACTCAAAAAGTTACCGCGTTTTACGCCATGCGCTTTTATTTTTGTGAACATCGTAGACTCAAACACACCAATTCTCAATACCAAAAGCATCAAACCTAAGGCGCCGCCAATAAAAAAATTACTTCTCCAATTGAAATAATGGGCAACGAGTCCCGCTACTACCGCTCCACTGACACCTACTGTGGCCACGATCATGGTGCCATAGCCTCTTTTTTCCTTGGGTAAAGACTCTGCTACTAGCGTAATACCTGCACCCAATTCGCCTGCAAGGCCCACCCCAGCCACAAAACGCCATATGGCGTAATCGGTGATCGTCATGGCAAAGCCATTGCAAATATTGGCGATAGAATATAAAAAAATCGAGCCAAATAAAACGGACAAACGCCCTCTTTTATCGCCTAAAATGCCCCAAATAATACCCCCTACTAACATCCCGCCCATCTGCATATTCAGCAAAAACATGCCATGGTTTAAGGCCTCTTGTCCGACATAGCCTAAATCGGCAATGCTTTGAACACGCACAATGCTAAAAAGCACAAGGTCGTAAATGTCGACAAAATACCCTAAGGCTGCCACTACCAATGCTGCGGATAAAACTTTTGTATTTTTGGAAATCATATTGGAAGTATAGCCATAAAAAAACAGAATTAAAACCCTTTTTTATATGTCTTCACACTCTATGAGATTCAATCTCCTGAAATTTTAGGGCTCCTTTGATCGACAATCATAAAACAAAGCACAAATAAAGGAAAAACAACACCGTTTACACTTGACATTGCCCTTGTAGCTGAACCCGTCCTTTATGGCATAGAATCGCCGCTCACTGAATTCCCCGCCCCTTTTCTTGGTTTCTATGCCCTAAGGAAAGGTTACTCTTTTATATTAAAAGCCCCACAACCGATGCGATTAAAACCAGTGAATACACCCATTTTTGAATCCCTTCTTGGGTTTCTAGGGCCGTTTTTTGCATCCAAATATAAAATCCATACGAGGTGATGCTCATGCCGACTCCCAGATTGATTAAACGGGGTAAGGGCAGCAGATGAAATTGATTGGCATGCCATAAACTGACCATGGCAATTCCGCAACTGATGCCGATGATGACCAAAGAGGTGGCTACCGCTTCAGACATTGTCATTGCGCCACTTTTTTTTAAAATGGGCACTAAAAACAAGCCACCTCCTAAACCTGTGAGCGTTGTCATCAGTCCGGATATCCCGCCAATCCAAATCCATTTCAGTCTTTTATTTTTCTGCGCAGATGCCAAACACCTTTGTTTCTGCCAGGTTCGCCATAACCCCCAAAGGGCCACCGTCACAAGGAGGATAGAAATCAGGTCTACAGGAATATAGGATTTGATATATCCGGCTCCCCAAGACGCCCCTATTAAGGGTAGCGTGACACGTCGAATCACCGGCCACTGAGTCTGTCGCCACTGAGGTATCCAGGTGAGTATTGCGCCTGCTGCAACTAAGGGCAGAACCACCACCGTGGCTTCCTTGACAGAATAGCCCATGGTGTGAACAATCATGGGGATTCCCACTATAGACCCGCCCGCCCCTGAAATGCCTAAAATCAACCCAAATAGACTGCCTAAAAGGATAAAGATCATCCGTGATGCACTCTATTCCAAGGCATTTTACTTAAAATCTGGGCCAATAAACAAAATCCAAAAAGCCCCGCAATCCCAAGTGCGGTTCCAATTGCGGCTGCGGCCCATATAAATTTTACATTTAAGGTTGTCGCACCTAAAATAGACAAAGTTGCCACCGCAAACCCAACCACCACTTGCACTTGTCGAAAAATAGACATTCTGGGCTTTCGGTGTTTCATCACAGGCTTGTTTTCAGCCTTCCATTGCTCAATGCCGCCTACGTATATCTCACAGGCAATATTATGCGCATCCAATGTATTTTTTGCCATGCCTGCGCGCATGCCTGATTTACATACCAGGCAAACCTCCTTGCCTGCCAATAGCGGCTGATAATTTTTTATCGTTGAAATGCTGGACAGCGGAATATTGAGTGAATTTGGAATATGCTCGCTGTGATATTCGTCGGGCTCTCTTACATCAATATAAATTTTTTGTGTCATTTTAAACTCCTTTAACGGGTATGCCGCATTTTAAATTCGCTGGTACTGCCACATCCATTAACTTGGGATCTGACAATTTCAAACTGTTCATCATGGCCACGTATTCCCCTTTATTTTTAATTTGAAGACGGGGATTGTGATCTCTCTCTTCTTGAATAGTACTTTTTGTCCACCCCTTATAATCGTGTCCTGGATACACAAAAGTGTCGCCTGGTAACTTTAAGAGCACCTTAAAAATACTGTCATATTGTGCGTCGGCACTGCCATTTTGAAAATCTGTTCGCCCCGTACTTCTGATCAATAAGGTATCGCCTGTAAACACCCTGTCTTTTCCTAAAAAAGAATAGGAATCTTTGGTATGCCCAGGGGTATACAACGCTTTTAACCGCTCTTTCCCCACTTTGAGGATGTCGCCCTCTTTGATTCTTAAAGACACGCATTCGGCATCGGTTTCTTGCCCTAATACCGTTTGACACTGCGTTTCCTGTCTAAGTAGCCCAGATCCTGTAATATGATCGGCATGAACATGGGTATCTACCGAAAAAATAAGCTTTAATCCCAACTCTGAAATGACCTGTAGATACATGGGCACTGCTGTGTCCACAGGATCTATTAACAGCGCCTCGCCTTTTGGATCGGCGATTAAATAGGTATACGTCGAACTGATGGGCTCAAAAAATTGTCTAAAAATCATAATGTCTCCTGTTTACAAAATAAATCGTGTAAGCTTTTAATTAACAGTAAAACCCGTTCCTCTTTAATGGCATAGTACACAGACTGCCCCACTTTTTCTCGTTTTAACAAGTCACTTTTCCACATGGCTTTTAAATGCTGGGACATCGCCGATTGGGAAATGCCAATACTTTTTTCCAATTCGCCCACACTTTTTTGGCCCGTTGACACACTGCATAAAATTTTTAATTTTGCCGGATGGGCAATGTTTTTGAGCAGTTCTGAAACCTGCTCGCATTTTTCTGTCATCGTTGTTAAATCCACACGCTCACCTCTTTTTTTATTGTCTTTTCATTATATTATTACATTATAATATATTAATGTAAAGAGGGTGACTTATGTGTGTTTTTGTACGGATTTTGATTTTGCAACAGTCCCATTTTTTGATTATCGAACGGAGACTTCTACTTCGCCAATCGCCCAAGATTCATCGCTTTCAACTGAATCAAGATTTGAAGTCAAATAGATCGGCAGTGTTCCAGACGTAATGGAAAATCCATCTAAAGCAGATTTTGGCAAAACGATATAAACGTCCCTAACCGTATCTGCATATAATGTACTTTCATAGGCATCCGTAGTCGCATAAACGGCATCGCCGGGCCTTCCTTTTTCTACCCAAATTTCACGGCCTGCTGTTGCCGATGTGCCCAGATACGCTGTGAAAAATTCGATATCCCAACTGTCTAAAAGATAGAGTTTAAATTTCAACCGAATTTCTGTATAGGTTCCAGGCAATGTGAAGGTTTTTGTGGCATAAGCAATGGTACTGGAAGGGCCATTTTTAGCAAACTTACCCAAGACATATTTTCCTGGCATGGTTATGCTGTAGGCTGATAACTGTTTGGTTGGTACCGGAGATATATTTGAGGCCCATCCCTCCGCTGAAGATTGAAAGGTATCGATATCTACCACCCGCCATTGTGGGATGCCTTCTGAAATTAAACTATTGGCACTAATGTTGCCACTGACTTGTAATTTTTCGCTGGGTGTATCTGTCCCGATGCCTACATTCCCATTGTTTTTAAGTACAAATTGCGTGTATTTGATGCCATTGTTATAGGCTGCAGATAAATATAAATCCGCCGTTCCATATAACCCCACATCATCTGGATTTCTATACGCTCGTTTTACGCCATAACCGGTAGACTCAAATATCAATCTTCCTTCTGTTCCAGATGAGGTTCCAATTAAAATACTGGGATTTGTATCGGATATGACATCGAGTCCGTAACTTGGGTTTGCATTTCCTATTCCCAGGGTACCATCTCCTTTAATACGCATGATTTCTGTGGTACCTGCATAAAAAATATGGGCATACGCAGCACTTGTTGTGGGGACGGAATACCATTGTCCATTGGTTCCATTTCCATCCAACCCTATGGCATAATCTGTATCTGTTGCAGATAAGGTATCCCATAACACGAGTCGAGTCCCATTACTGCGTGTACCACCAGGAGTTGGCCCATCTAAAAGGCCCGTTTGTGTGGCAAATTTTAAGATATTATTATCAGCCATTGTTGGCACACTTAATCCTATCAACAGGATAAACAAAAGTACTTTAAATGGCTTTATTTTTTTAACGCACATATGCTTCAAACTCCGAAATCCCCCAAGATTCATTAGTGGCTCCCTCATCTAAAGTTGAGGTAAGATACACTGGCAAAGATCCTGAAATGGATAAGGCATCTAAGCTACTTTTGGGAATGACAATGTCTATATCTAACACCAGATCTTCCCACCCAATACCATAAGGCAGAGCTAACTCCCCATAGCCTTGTGTGCTTCTGTATATGAGGACAGTGTTTGGAACAGGCTCGTTTGCAAACTCCCTTTTTTCATAATAGATCAAATTACTGTTACTTGCGCCTCCATTTGTAGCTAAATGTATTTTAAAATACTCTGCAGGGTCACCCCAGGAATCTATTAAGTACAATTTAAATCTGATTCGCACTTCTGTATATGTTGTAGGAAGGGGAAAACTTTTTTGAGCGTAATGCCCAGATCCAAATTTGTTATACCCCCCCAACATGTACCTTCCTAACAAGGTGGTTCCATTCATGCTGTGCGTTTGCCATATTGTTCCAGATAGGTTAGAGGTCCAACCATCTGCTGTGTTGTTAAAGGTGTCTAAATCTATCAATTGCCACTGTAAATTCCCGCCTGCGTACAGGTTATTGGCACTGACATTACCAATAACCTGTAATTTTTCACTTGGCGTATCTGTTCCAATGCCTATATTTCCATTATTTTTTAATACAAATTGTGTATTGGGGGTGTTACTATTTGAACTTAGATATAGGTCCGCGCCTTGTGTATAAAAGCCCACATCATTTCCATTTCTATACTGTCGTTTCATGCCATAATTGGCAGCCCCCAAATACAAAGCCCCTTGAATTAGACTTGAAGTCCCCACTTTTGCATCTTGAGGATATACATCCAGGGTATATGTAGGTGCCCCTTGATTTATACCGATAGCAGGGACACCTCCTAATGTTCTTAATACCATAATTGGAGTAGCACCTGCATAAAACAGATGTCTATGACTTGAAGAGGCTGTACTGGTTACCGAATACCACATTTCGTTTGGTCCTACGCCTATAGCGTCATCCACTGCATTGGAAGCCAATGTGTCTTTAAACAGAATACGTGTTCCCGCACTCCGCGAGGTAAAGGTTGGAATACCGAATCCTGAGTTTTGAAATTTAAAAAGATTACTGTCTGCCTGCATTAAAGTACAGGTTGTCATTAACATCATTAACCCTAAACTTATTTTGTGTTTAACGCGCATAAATCTCCACGTTTGAAATTCCCCAGGATTCATCTGTTTCGGGTTGATTTAGCGTTGATGTTAAATACAATGGCATTTTCCCACTGCTTAAATTGGCATTCACAACGCTATAAGGCAAAATAATATCAATGTCTGTCAGCATGTCGTTGTAGTTATACCATGCACCATTTGAATTATTTGAGGTGTTTCCATAGGCATTATTATTGGCATATACTTTATCTAAACTGTGATACCCGCCCGCATCCCCTGTTTGTCTATCTCCTGAAAATCGTTTTTCATACCATATCAGTTTACTACTGTCTGCGGATGTTGCTAAATAAATCTTCATGCATTCTCCCTCTGCATATGTCCCCGTATCCCATCCATCCCACGTGTCTATTAAATAGAGTTTGAACTTAATTCGAATTTCTGTATAAGTAGCTGGCACGGTAAAACTTTTACTGGCATAGGCGCTCTGACCAAATTTATTATATCCCCCTAACATCCATTGCCCCTGCAGCGTTGTCCCGTACATTGACAGTTGTTGGTAGGGGGTACCCACGTTAGAAGCCCACCCATCTGAGGTGTTTACAAAGGTATCTGAATCTATCAACCGCCACTGACTTACCCCCCGTATCATGAGTGCATTGGCACTGATATTCCCACTGACCTGTAACACTTCCGTTGGAGAATCCGTTCCTATGCCGACATTCCCCCCATTTCTCAGTATAAACTGTGTATTGGGCGCTGTATTGTAAGCTGCAGATAAATAAAGGTCTGAAGTCCCGCCACCATTTGTTGTATAAAACCCCACGTCATTGGCATTGCGGTACTGTTTTATCACACCATGATTTGCATTCCCGAAATACAGTGCCTTCCCAAGATATAGCGTTGGGGTGCTGGATGATATGATATCCAAGGTACCACTAGGGGCTGCTGTTGTGCCTATCGCCACTTTACCATCGCCTTGAATGTTCATGATTCCTGTTGTTCCGATATAGAACTTATGCGAATACGCTGAACTGGCAGTAGGAACTGTATACCACATGGCATTCGAACTGACCCCTATGGCATAATCCGTGGCTGTTGCACTGAGGGTATCTCCTAAAACAAGTCGAGTGCCATCGCTCCTTGTGGTAAAGGAGGGCGCCGAATTGCCGCTATTGGCGAATTTGAAGACATTGTTCTCAGCGTGAAGGTTAAATCCAAGTACCATAACTCCAAAAAAAACAGCTGGACCCCGTATGAAACTATAACTGAAGACACGCCAAAATATCATACCCTTATTATACAACACCAAAGCTCTTTTTTTTATGCATTTTTTTATCTGACGTAAAGCTCGAAATCTGAGATCCCCCAGGATTCATCAGTCGCATCTTGATCCAAGGTAGATTTAAGAAAAAGTGACAAGGAAGATCCTCCTACGGCACTATAGGGCAGTATCACTTCAACAGGAATTACCAAATCCGTCCATGTGGTAAATCCATACGAACTGCTGTTTTTATTTGCAAAGATATCATCTTGCCGTTGATACCATATTAGATTTGCCTCTGTATTGGCATTCGCATCTAAATACATCTTAAAATATTCTGGCGTGCCCCAACTGTCTATCAAATACAGCGTAAATTTGATTTTAACGTGTGTATAGCTACTTGGTAATGTAAATGTTTTGGTTGCTGTTGCCCCTACTCCAAATTTACTCGATCCTCCTAACATCCACCGTCCCTTCATATTAGATCCAGACATATTAATTTGCTGATATCCCACACCATTGCTATAAACGTTATTTACTGTCCAGCCATCTGTAGTATTATCAAAGGTATCGATATCTACCAACTGCCACTGAGAGATGGTGTTTACCAAAACCTTACCATCTCCCTTAATCTCCATGACCTCTGTTGCTCCACCATAAAATTTATATGCGTGCACAGAGGTCGCTGACGGAATGGAATACCATAAGGTGTTATTGTCCATACCTATGGCATAATTGGTGTAAGTTGGCCCAGCACTATTCCACAACACAATTCGTGTTCCGACAGTTGTGCCATTTAATGCCGGAGCCGCTGTCCCAAATGAATTGTAGAAATTAATATTTCCAGAAACGGCAATCCCGCTTTCACGTATCACCAAAGGCTTCGATATAAATGCGTTACTATTATCGTACATCAAAAATTCAAAGCCATCTGTTCCACCCAACCCTTTTTGGTTGGCAAAATAACTGGCCCCTCCACCTAAACCTCTGTTCCACCCCATATACAAGCCTTGTCCTACTGGGCCGGTGTTACTTCCAAATGTACTTGAAGGACCTGGCACTTTTATGCCTGCCCCTAACCAAGATGTTCCGCCTACGCTTATATCCCCCACCGCATAAATGGTAGACGCTGACTCTATATCCCCATTGACGCTTAATTTACGCGTCGGAGAACCTGTTCCAATCCCTACATTACCATCCCCTCTAATTCTCATGAGTTCCGTTGTTCCAGCGTAAAACTTATGACTGTAAGCTGAGGTTGTTCCGGGAACAGAGTACCATTGAACCCCTGATTCTATTCCCAATGCATAGTCGACATCTGTTGCATTTACCTGTGGCCACAATACCACTCGTGTTCCGGAACTCCTTGCTACAACCGAGGGAGGGGCTGCTATGCCCAAGTTCATGAGAATGGGAGTTGTTAAGGTCCCGAGTCCGGTAATATTTGCATACGTACCTGATGATAAATCTGCATTTAAAATAGTTCCATCTAAAATATGCCCTGTTTTAACTGCATTGGCGGCAATATTTATACTACTCACCGCATCTGCCGCAAGTCCTGTTGCCACAACGCCTGTCAGCGCCGCTCCATTACCTATAAAAGCAGACGCATTCACATTTCCAACCACGCTTAATGCTTCTGATGGCGCACTCGTACCAATACCTACCTTTCCATCTCCCTGGATTTTCATGAGCGGCGTTGTCCCTGCATAAAAAATATGAGATTGCGTATTTAATGCCTGGGGCACACTATACCACATCTGACTAGGCCCCACGCCCAAGCCATAATCGACCGCGTTTGCGGCTAATCCTTCCCAAAATACCAAGCGCGTTCCTGTACTTCTGGTTCCAAATGTGGGAATTTGATCATTTACACTCTGAAATTTCATCATGTTACTATTGGCATGAATTGGCAGGGCTATGCTTAAAAAAAACAAGAAAATACCCCAACTTTTGAGTCTGCTATAGATATTCTTTAAAATTGTCGCTATCCGCATATCTTTATAATTACCCCTTCCTCGCTTTTTTAAACATTTTCTACCCCCCTACTCGACATAAAGTCTTTGTCTGCGTTAGAATGACCGCATAAATTTATTAACCGAGGATTAACTATGTCTGCAGAACACCTAGAACCCCTATACCCCTTGCATGTTCAAGGGATTGATTTGTCTATTACCTTACCCGTCGTTGTGATGTGGGGCACAGGATTGACCATCTTTGTCTTGCTCTTACTGGCCAACAAGAGTCCGCGATTGCGTCAAATCCAACGCTATCTCTATACCTTTATCACCAGCTCCTTTGGGGATGGATTTAAAAAAACCAATCGGCTTATTTTTTCTTTTTTAATTACACTTTATCTTTTCGTTCTTTTTAATAATTTATCTGGACTCATCCCCGGCTCTGAATCTCCCTCTGGAAATATCAATTTCACAGCTGCGATGTCTATCCTTGTCTTTGTTATTTCCATTGCCTCTGGCATTCGGGTTCATGGCTTCCACTATGCCAACCACTTTGTACCCGGCGGCATCCCTAAGGTCATGATTCCCTTTTTTGTGCCGCTTGAAATTGTCAGCCAATTGGCCAGACCTTTTTCGCTTTGCCTTCGACTTTTTGCCAATATGCTTGCGGGTCATAAAGTATTAACCATTTTTTGTACTCTCACGATTATGGCAACCCCTTTTATTAAGTTCCTCCCCTTCGCAGGTGTGATGGCCATTTCTATGTTTGAAATTTTTGTTGCTTTTATTCAATCTTTTATTTTTGTATATCTCACGGCTTTTTATATTCGAGAAGCTGTTGGCGACTCTCACTAAAATTTAAGAATTCATCTATTGACGGTTCATCGTCAAATACGATATAAAAACAGAACGTTAAAAAAAAAAATAATTTGAGGAGGAAATTTTAATGGAACTTTCAGGATTAGGGGCGGCATTAGCAATAGGATTAGCAGCTTTGGGCGTGAGTTTTTCACTGGCCATTGTTTACTTTAAAACGCTAGATTCTATCGTAAGACAACCCGATTTATTAGGCGCTTTCCGCGTTTTGATGTTTATCGGTTTTGCGTTTATTGAGGCGATTGCACTTTACGCGCTTGTTATTTCATTCTTACTTGTATCATCTAACTAATTTAAAATAAGGATACTGGTTTATGTTTGAATTTTCGTCAGGGATTTTTTTCTGGACACTCATTAATTTTATTATTCTTTTAGGTTTGATTTACAAATTTGCACTCCCTTCTTTTTTTGACATTGTTGAAACAGAAGACGCAAAACGTGAATCTTTAATCAAAGAACTGGCAGAATCTACAGCTGAAAGTAAACGATTAATGCTTGAGTATCAAGCGAAGCTTGCGGATATTCATACTGAATCCAGAAAAATATTGGACGAAGCCAGACAAGAAAAAGAAGAGATCAAGAAAAATGAATTGGCCAAGCTGCTTCAGGAAAAACAACAGGTCTTAGATGGTCTTAAACAAGAGGCCTCTTATGAGCGTAAAAAATTATTGGAAGATGTATATGCGAATGCGTCTGATATTATTACGCTCACCCTGAAAAAAGTCTTTCAAAAAGAATTGACAACACGTGATCATGAAGCGCTGATTCAAAAAAGTCTTGAAGACATGAGGGCTCTTTCTAACTCATGAAAACCACAGTGTCCATTGACTTTGATAAGATCTGCAGCCAATCTGAAGCGAGCGGACAAACGGAAGCGATAGCGAGGAATCTTTTCTCGCTATCCTCATTGTTTCAAAAAAACAATGAGTTTAGGGAACTCTTAACCCATAAACGACTGGATGCAAAAGAAAAACTTGCTCTCGTTAAAGAGCTTCCTGGATTGATGCCATCCCCCCTTTTTGATACCGTTTTTGAACTCTTAATCCAATCCAATCAAATTACCTCATTATCTGGGGTTTCTGATAAAATTAATACCTGTCTTAGCGAGGCACACCGCACATTGCTGGTTCATGTTGAAACTGCGATTGACCTGTCTCCCTCATTTGAGACTGGACTTATTGAACAGCTTAAGCTTATTTTTAATCAAAAAATCATACTAACCACCTCTGTCAATCCAGAGTTAATCGCGGGTATCGTTGTTAAATTGCCCGGCGGTAAGGTCTACGACTATTCGTATGATCGCTTACTATCTAACGTTAATCATTATTTGAGGGAGAGAAACTAAAATGGAATTAGAAAAAGTCTCAACATTTATTAAGGATCGCTTGGAAGGCTACCAATTTAAAGTAGAAGCTGATGAAGTGGGTCTTGTTATTGAAAGTGCCGATGGTATCTTGCGTATTGGGGGACTTCCCAATGCCATGTTGGGTGAAATGATCGAGTTTCCCAATTCCATTTTTGGTATTGTTTTCAACCTAGAATACGATGAAGTTGTTGTTATTGTTTTGGATAAAAAAACATCTGTTAGTACAGGAGCCTGGGCGAAATGTACAGGTAAAATCATGGAAGTTCCTGTCGGTAATGCGCTTTTAGGGCGTGTTGTGAATGCCTTGGGCGAACCTATAGATGGTAAAGGTCCCATTAACTGTACTCAATTTCGTCCTGTAGAAGCCAAAGTTCCTGGCGTTATTGATAGAACGCCTGTAAAAGTTCCCCTTCAAACCGGATATAAAGTTGTGGATGCCTTGATTCCCATCGGCCGTGGACAACGTGAGTTGATTATTGGCGATAGACAGACTGGAAAATCAACCCTGGCTTTGGACACTATTATTAACCAAAAAAACAGTGGTGTACTTTGTATTTATGTCGCTATCGGCAAAAAATCTGCCTCCATTGTGGAAGTTCAAGATATGCTCGAAAAAAATGGGGCTTTAAGTTACACCATTATTGTAGATGCCTCTGCGGATGATCCTGCTGCGATGCAGTTCTTGGCGCCTTTCTCTGGAACGGCCATGGCTGAGGAATTTATGTACGCCGGTAAAGATGTTCTCATTGTTTATGATGACCTTACCAAACATGCGAATGCTTACCGAATGATCTCCCTTCTTCTTAAAAGACCTCCAGGTCGAGAAGCGTTTCCTGGCGATATTTTCTATCTTCATGCTCGTCTTCTTGAGCGCTCTGCTCGTTTGTCTCAGGAATTGGGCGGTGGCTCTATTACGTCTCTCCCTGTTATTGAGACCCAAAAAGGTGACGTTTCTACATACGTCCCTACCAACGTTATTTCAATTACGGATGGTCAGATTTTCTTACAAACGGCTCTTTTTAACTCTGGGTTCAAACCTGCGATTAACGCTGGTATTTCTGTATCTCGGGTGGGTGGAAGTGCTCAAATTGAAGCCATTCGAAAACTTTCAGGTCGCTTAAGACTGGATCTGGCTCGATTTAGAGAAAAAGAATCGTTTACAGCCTTCGCATCTGAGTTAGATGCAGAAACACAGAAACAGCTGAAACGTGGTCTTATCTTGGTTGAAATTTTGAAACAAGATAAAAATGCGACTATGCCCGTTGAAGAGCAAGTTGTCAGTATTTATTTGGCAGTATCTGGTCTTCTGGAGCATTTGGAAGTGAGTACCATTAAATCCTTTGAGAAAAAGGTATTGGACAGTATTCGCACGCAAAATCCTGAAATTTTGACAGAAATTAGAGACAGTAAAAAGTTATCTAAAGAACTTGAAGAAAAACTTAAAGCTAAAATTGTGAGTATTGTAGGTTAACTATGCCAGCTGTTTACGAAATTAAAACACGAATTGAGGGCGTCAAAGGCATCCATAACATTACATATGCGATGCAGATTGTAACTATTAGTCGTCTTAAAAAGATTAATGATCAGCTTTCTAAAAGTAAGGCTACGCTTGAACAAATTCAAAAGATTTTGGGATATTTGTGCTCTGAAAATGGCCGTTTGGCGGATCAAATTTTTAATCCCCCGCTGAATACGTCACTACCCCCTGTGTTTATCCTTAATTTTTCCAATCGTGGCTTTTGCGGCTCCTTTAATACCGATGTGCTGAAATTCTCTATCGATAAAATTGAAGGTATGGGATTTGACTTTAATACGGTTGACAAACTCTGTATTGGTAAACGCGCTGAAGGCATGATGAAACATTATGACCCCTCAAAAATTGATTATCTATACCCTGAAAAAGATACCTTTTTTCCTGATGATTTGGCCTTACTCTGGCAGAAAGTCTCGTCTTATATTCAAGAAGGCCGAAAAGTCTACCGTGTTTATTTTGAGTTTAAATCGATTATTACCCAATCTTTGGTCTGTGAGCAGCTCTATCCCGCCCTTCCTTCAGAACTTCATTTAGCCGATGCCTTAGCGCCTTTACAAACGCCCCACTTTTTGGAGCCCAGTAAAGATGCTGTTGAGTCAAAAATGAAGGAATATTTTTATTTACTGAAAACGTTTCATGCGGTCAGAAGCTCCTCTAGCTCCGAGTTTGGACAACGATTCATGCTCATGAAAAGTGCTGTTGATAACACAAAATCATTAACAGAAGAACTTACTTTAGAGTTAAACAAAGAGCGGCAACGTCAAATTACACAAGAAATTGCTGAAATTATCAGCACCTTCAAAGCACTACAAAAATAGGAGAGTATGTATATGTCAGAGAGCTATGGAAAAATTGTTCGAGTTATTGGTCCGGTTATCGATTCTGCTTTTCCTCCCGATAAAATTCCTGCCACGCGAAATCGTTTGGAAATAGAAGTGGAGCTAACCCCAGGTGAAAAATCTATGGTTATTGCTGAAGTGGCGCTTCAATTAGAAGGCAATATTGTCCGTGCTATTGCGGTGAATGCGACAGAAGGTCTTCGTCGTGGCATGCCTGTTAAAGATACAGGAAATCCCCTTCAAGTTCCTGTGGGTGAAAATACCTTAGGTCGTCTCTTTAATATTTTAGGCGAGCCTTTAGATAAAATGGGAGATCTAAAAGATGTCGAATACCGTGCTGTAAGACGGGATGCGCCTCCTTTTGAAGTTATTCAGGTTGATAACCAAATTTTTGAATCTGGAATTAAAGTTATTGATCTTGTTGCCCCTTATATTAAAGGGGGTAAAACCGGTCTTTTCGGGGGTGCCGGCGTTGGTAAAACCGTTATTATTATGGAACTTATCCATAACATGGCCAAACAACATGGCGGTATTTCGGTATTCGCAGGGGTTGGAGAAAGAACACGAGAAGGAAATGACCTTTGGCTTGAGATGAATGAATCTGGCGTTGTTAAAAATACAACCCTTTTGTTTGGTCAAATGGGAGAGCTTCCCGGTGCCAGACAAATCGCAGGTCTTGCGGCTCTGACTCAAGCTGAGTATTTCCGAGATGAAAAAGGTCAAGATGTACTTTTCTTCTTGGATAATATTTTCCGATTTGTTCAAGCTGGATCTGAGGTTTCTACCCTTTTAGGACGTATGCCTTCTGCGGTGGGATACCAACCTACTTTGAATGCTGAAATTGGTCGATTCCAAGAGCGAATTGTATCCACTAAAAAAGGATTTATTACCTCCATTCAAGCGGTTTACGTGCCTGCTGATGACATTACAGACCCTGGTACGGTTGCCATCTTCTCGCATTTGGATTGTTCTACCGTTCTCTCTCGAAAAATTTCAGAGCAAGGGATTTATCCTGCTGTGGATCCTCTAGAGTCAACCTCTCGAATTATGGATCCTTCCTATGTTGGAGAACGTCATTATGGCATTACACAGCGTGTGCTTAAAACGCTTCAACGCTATAAAGAGCTTCAGGATATTATTGCGATTTTAGGTACCTCTGAGCTTTCAGAAGAAGATAAGCTTACGGTAAGCCGCGCTCGAAAAATTCAAATGTTTTTGTCTCAGCCTTTCTTTGTTGCCGAAACCTTTACCGGTATTAAAGGGCGTTATGTCACACTTGAAGATACGCTCAATGGCTTTGAAGGTATTATTGACGGTAAATATGACCATATTCCTGAGCAAGCCTTTTATATGATTGGTAAAATTGAAGAGGCTATTGAAAAATATGAGCAAAATAAAATATAAGATTTCTCAGTTGGATGGACAGGTTCTTGAAGGAGAGGCTGTCCGTCTTTTCGTTAAGGACGCCTCTACGATTTTGACGCTTTCTGCTGGCCATGCGCCTCTGATTGCGACCTTAAGTTCAGGCATGCTTCGCATTGACCTGCCCACTCATGAGCAGATTGAGTTGTCCTATGTTGAGGCCTTACTCTACTTAAATGACAATTTAATCGACATTTCTGTCATTCAATAAGTGAAAGAAACAGAGCCCTACCTCTCTAGAGAGACCTCTTTTAAGACCGCTTTTTCATCTTATTTCTGGCCTCAAAATAGGCTGGATTTAAAATTAAGAGTGGTCACCGCTTTTATTCTTTTACTTGCGGCTAAAGGGGTCTCTGTTTATCTTCCTTTTTTATACAAGGCCTCTATTGATCAACTGTCTAACACTCAGGCCTTGGTTGCCGCTCCTATCTTTATCATTTTAAGCTATTGTGTTGCGCGGGTTTTAGCACAACTTCTTTCTGAAATTCGAGATTTTGTTTTTGGACACGTGACCTTTCATGCGGTCAGACAAGCCTCTCGAGAAACTTTTGAGCACTTGCATTCTTTATCCCTTCGTTTTCATTTAGATCGACGCACCGGCAGTGTGTCTCGTGCCATTGAAAAGGGCGCCTTGGGCATTGAAAATATCATGTCCTTCTTACTCTTTAATATTGTTCCTACCCTCATTGAAATTGTCTTTGTTTGTGGTGTTTTACTTCAAAAATATAATCCACTCTTTTCTATTATTACCTTTATCACACTGGTTCTTTATATTGCGTTTACATTGGTGATCACAAACTGGAGAGACTCGTTTCGGCGCGTTATGAATGAGGCTGAAAGTGATGCCTCCGGTAAAGCGGTAGATAGTCTTTTAAACTATGAAACGGTTAAATATTTTGGCAATGAAACCCTTGAAGTGGATCGTTTTGATACCTTACTCATTCGATATCAAAATGCCAGTATTAAAAGTCAACGCAGCTTGATGGTACTCAACTTAGGCCAAGGGACTATTATTGCTCTGGGACTTGCTGCCGTTATGGTTTTATCGGCTCAAGAAATTGTTGCGCATCGCATGACGATTGGGGATTTTGTGCTTGTGAATACCTTTTTAACCCAACTTTATGTGCCCCTTCACTTTTTAGGGTACATGTATCGCTTACTCAAGCAATCCCTCATTGATATGGAAAATATGAATAAGCTCAGATCTGTTCAGGCTGAAGTTAAGGATATCCCACAGGCCCCCTCTCTTAATGTTCAATACGGCACCGTTTCCTTTGAAAATGTCGCCTTTTCTTATGACGAAAGAGTCCCCATTTTAAAAGGCATTTCTTTTACGATTCCGGCAGGAAAAATGGTCGCTGTTGTAGGCGCTAGTGGTGCTGGTAAATCTACTTTATCTCGCCTTTTATACCGCTTTTATGATGTGACACAGGGAAAAATTACCATTGATGGCCATGACATTCGAGAGGTGTCTCAACACTCTCTACGTGCCGCTATTGGCATTGTGCCTCAAGATAGCGTTCTTTTTAATGACAGTATTTTTTATAATATTCAGTATGGCAGGCCCTCTGCTTCCGCCGAAGAGGTTTACCAAGCTGCTCGGTTGGCTCAAATTCATGCCTTTATTGAAACCCTTCCTGAGGGCTACCAAACTCGTGTGGGAGAAAGAGGGCTCAAACTCTCCGGCGGTGAAAAACAACGGGTTGCCATTGCTCGGGTTATTTTAAAGAATCCCTCACTCTTAATTTTTGATGAAGCCACTTCGGCCTTGGATATCCATACTGAAAAAGACATTCAAAATGAAATTTTTAATGTGGCTCAAAATAAAACGACACTTATTATTGCCCACCGTTTATCTACGATTGTGAATGCCGATGCTATCCTTGTTCTGGATCAAGGCCAGGTTGCAGAACAAGGCACTCATGACGAACTGATGGCCCTTAATGGCCTCTATGCTGGCATGTGGGACAAGCAGCAAAAAAATTAAACCTTCATATCCCCTTCTCTTCTACGTTTTACTCTATCGTACATAGAGTCAGGTTCACTCTCTCCGTCTGAATCTCCTGCAAGGGCCCCTCTTTTTAATTCATATCCGTTCATTGCGTATTCGCGTCTACGTGCGTCAAATTCCTGTTGCTGTCTTTCCTCTGAGGGAGTGTTTCCTCGCTGACACTTCTTTAGTGATACAAGCGCTAACTCTCCTTCTATGAAGGATGCCGGACTGACACCTTTATCTAGACTGCTAACACTTCCTATGCCTATCGGTACTATTTTTTTCATATAAAAAATCCTTTCAATTAATTATTTTTAATTCATTATACACTATTTTTTATATTTTTTAAATTATATTTTTTATATTAAATTTTATATTACAGAATCGTTGTCCATTGATTTGGATTTCGATACGATGTTCTCCTGGATATAATTTTCGGGTACTTAGGGTTTTCATCTCTTGGATCTTTTTTAAGTGGCGCGTTTCCCCCGGTTGTAGTGTTTGTTTCATCCATTTAAATACTTTGGGTGCCAGTGTTTGATTGGACTTTTGAAAGAAAATCACATAATCGATTAAAAGTACTTGAGATCTTTTTGACTTTGACTCTATGTTTACCCTTAATACAATCGATTCCCCTTCTACAATATCTGATTTATCTAGATCCGCATGAATCCCTATCTCAGGGTCTGAATCATAACCAAAAAGTGCCAAGGCTTTGCTATTTCCCTGTTTAATCAATCCGCGTGCAGCATGCCGAATCGCCCATTGAGTGCCTGGATTTTCACTCTCTTTCCAGGCCTTTAAACAGGTAATCACACGCTCTGGATGATCCTTTGAAATGTCATTTAAGTGATTGGCTACTGACCGTAACACATACGGGCTTTCATCTGCTTTTAATTTTTCCAATAACTCAAAATTGGGATCTGGATTTTCTTGAAAGCGCTTTAAGCGACTCCCTAAGGGTAATCTAGGTCTCGTCCCCTCGGATACCAAACGGCGCACATGGGGATTCGGATCCACTGCCCATTTATGAAGTAAATCCATGACCCTATTTTCATGTTTCTCAATAAAGGGTCTAATGTCCCATTCTGCTGTGAATCGCTTGGTCATTTCGTAGAGGGCCTTCATGGATAGGTCTAGATGCTCCTGACCTCGCCTGCTGACATACAAAGTTTGAGGCAGGATCATAAAGCCTTCCCAGCTCGTGATGCCTGAGTTGTCCAGTTCTGGTCCCAAAGCTTGACATAAAATAGACACTGCCTCTTGAAAGTCTTGAGGCAAACTTGATTCCAAGGCCTTACAAATTTGATTCTTTCTTTCTCCAAAGCTTAATGCCTCCAACCCTTTTAAGGCCTCTTTTTGAAAGGCCTCCAAAGGAAAGGCTGACCACACTGATTGAAGTGCCGATCCCAACCGAGCCACCCCCTCTGGGTTAAAGGCATCTCGTAACTTATTCTCCTGGCTTAACCCTGCCATTTTTGTTTAAACCGTCTACTCTGAAGCAACCGCGATCTTGTCCTCTTGAGGCTCGTGCTCGGCATTATGATATTTATTCCCCGGATCCCAAACCAACCAATCGTTTATGCCCAAATCGTATAATGCTTTTTTTTGATCTCTCATTAACTCGGGGGTATAGTTGGCACCTAAATTAAAGCCTTGTATCCAGGGCCTAAATTTTTCTGTGCCGATGCGCTGTTTTCCAAATGTCATGGAGTGGTGAATGACTTTGTAGGGGTGTGCCGCTGGATTCGCCAGGCCAATAAATCCTTTTGGATAATGAGAGGGATAAATCATGGGGCAAATATAATCAAAGTATTTGGCAATCATTTCCAGCTGTTGGCCAATGCCAATATCACTTTCATTGATTACAACCATGCCAAAAATATCGGCTGATATGGGAATATTTAAGGGCTTTAGCGATTCATTTAAATGCTTGAAAAAATGTTCGGTCACTTGTGCTTTGATGCTCATATTTTTGGTTGTAATGCTATTTTTTGGTGGCAAAATATCTTGAACCACACTCATATTGCCATCTGTAGGGAAGCGTATGTAATCAAAATTAAGTTCGTCAAAGCCCGCTTTTTCTGATGCCCTACTAATGGCCACAATATAGTCCCAAAAGGCTTTATTATTTGGATTTACAAAAGAGAGTCCTTTTCGATCTTTCCAAGTTTCCCCTGTTTTGGTCTGAATGGCAGCTTCTGGAAATAATTTTGTATATAAAGGATCTTGAAACACTGAAATTCGACCCACGACATAGATATTTTTACTGTGTAACTCATGGATCCAGGCCTTAATATCTGGAATGCGTTTGGATTCTGTCTCTAAGGCCTCGATTTTAGGATCTCCGGTTCTGAAACTGATATAGCCTGTGTAATCTTTAATATCGATGACCACTGTATTGATATTATTTTTGACCGCAAAGTCTATCAGTCTGTTTCGCCACTGCTTCGTACCGCCTACCCAACTGCTGATATAAATCCCTTTTACTGCTTTCGGCGTTTTAATATGTACCACTGGAAAATCTGGTTCTAGGCGGCCTTTTGTTTCGCCTTCGGTTTTTTCCGCGTTTTTTAGGGCATTTGGTGTTGGCGCTGCGCTTGTTTTTTCCGCCTCTTCGGCTTTAAGTTCCAAGGCCGCAGTCTTCGTTGTATTTTTAAAATAAAAATACCCACCACTCACACTCCCTATTATTAGCATGGCAATCAGGCTCAAACTTATATGTCGTTTATTTATGTGGGATCTCATGGTTTTATCCTAACACAGCTTTCTAAAAATCAATACAGGGAGTCTTAGGATCATCCCGATACATAAGCGGGTGTGCACCCATGAAATTTCAATATTATCTCGAATCACTCTAAAATGAGAGATGCCATTTTCAGGATAAATCACTTGCGTGGGGATATTCATAATCGGAATGCCTTCCCAATAGGCCCGAACCATGATTTCCACATCAAATCCCATACGCTTTGCCATTCCAGATGTCTGCAATACAGGGCCTATTGTTTTAAGCGGATAGACTCTAAACCCACACATGACATCCTTGATATCTCCAGAAAGCGTTTCCAAACACACCCAAAAATTTGTAAAGCTATGCCCCCACTTCCTTGCACTTGGCACACTCTCATTATATTGAGGGTATCCCGCAATGAGTGCGTCTGGATTGTCGGCAGAATGGGCTAAAAATCGGGGAATATCGGTAACATTGTGCTGGCCATCGGCATCCACTTGTAGGGCATGGGTATAGCCTCTTCTTTGTGCTTCTTTTAAGCCTGTTAATACGGCTCCCCCTTTGCCTTGGTTTACTGTGTGTGTGACGCATATCACCTCAGGGTATTCAGACAGGATCGCCTTTAATTTTTCTGTATTTGGGGCATCACTGGCATCATTTACAATCAGTATATCCATGGGATACGGCTGTAATTTGGGCATCACCGATTCAAACAAGTCCGCATGGTTGTAAAAGGGAATAACGGCGCACTGTCTTACCTGCATTTTATTTTTCCTTCACTGGTTTCTTTTCCGTTCTTTTTGTAACTATAGCTTAATCGATTTAGATCTTCCGCGTATTCCAGGGAAAGGGTGATCTCATCGTGTACTAAAAGTGGCTTTTTAAATTTGATTTGAGACAGAGAGTCTACCTCAAACTTTCGATTAAAATAACGACTTGCCACGATCATGACCCAGTGAATTTGAGCCACTCCAGGTAGAATGCCTACACTGGGAAAATGGCCATCAAAGTACTGCCATTCCGGTAAAAGCGTCATGTTCATTTCAATTCGATTGGCATCCTGATGTGTCACCCTATAGGGAATTTCAGCTTTAAATACGGTCATTCTTGAATACCTCACTGAGCGTTTTTTGATCATATTTCCCCTGTGTATTGGTGGGGATTTCGTCGCAATATCGCCATTTTTTAGGACAAATTAAGGCTTCGAAATACTTGGCCATATGTCGCAATAGCTCTCGATTGACCTCTAATTTGGACTGCTTTTTGAAGGCCTGTTTGCCGTCTTCTGACAATACCACAATGGCTGCGATGTATTGCCGTCTGTCTTCTAATTTGAGTGTAATGCAGGTGCTTACAAAAGGATGTTCCTTGAGACAGGCTTCCAATTCCTCTAAACTGATCCTTTTTTCTTCTATTTTTACCACACGATCTGCTCGAGGCTTTAAGATGAACAGATCTGGCGCTTTAACCCACTCTATTGTATCGCCTGTTTCGCAAGGGCCTTCGTTTTCAATATAAGGCGACTCGACAGACAGGCGCCCATCCTGTGATAGGCTTATTCTTACCAACTCGAATCGCTGCCATGTTTGACCGTCTTTCTGCGTTCTAAAGGCGATTCCCCCTGTCTCTGTACTGCCGAGAATTTCGAAGGGCCATACCCCCAGTTTTTCGTGAATGCCTGCAGCCACCGGCGCCTCTAACACTCCGCCTGATGAAAAAATAAGCGGTGGATATTTGGCGGGTGTCCAGTTATCACTCTTCAGAATTCGCTTTAAAAAAGCGGGACTGGACACCACAGTCAGCGGCCCTTTTGAAAGGGCCGAGGCAAAGGCTTCGGGTGTAAATAAGGTTTCAGAACTTAGGACTTGGCCTGAACACAGGGGCCAAAATGCTCTAAAAAGCGCGCCATAAATGTGCAAGGCACTGACACTGGCTTCAACGATGCGAGTGCCTTGTTCTTGACCCCATTTTTTTTCTAAATCATCCACTTCATGTGCCAGATGTTCCCATTGTTTATAACAGGATTTTGGCGTTCCTGTAGATCCTGAGGTGTGAAAGATAAAGGCTTCATTGGTAAGGGCCCAGGTACCCTCCGCAGCTGGATCGCTTTCTATATGATTCGGATCTATCACTGGAAACTGACATAAAAGGGTAGGGTCCCCAATCACTTTTGGGTTTAAAGCCCGAAGCCCCTCCCCATTCTCTGCATTTAAATTGGGATACAAAATGGCCGTTTTTTGGGCGTGATTAACAGCAAAACTGCTCACTAAAAAGGTAAGGGTGCATCCTGTATGAATGATATAATGCGTGGCTGTATCTTTTTTTAAAACCGCTGATAACTGTGCAATATGATGGGAAAATTCGCCCCAAGAAACCTGCCTCCCTTGACGATATGCCATGCAGAAACTGTCTGGTCGAGACCTTTCATTTAAAGACAATAAGGATCTATACGCCCTTTGCATGTCGTTTTTGAACCTGCTTTCGAACGATAAATTCCCCTACCAACAAAATCCCCATTAATACATAGGCAATAAAACCATTATATAGTGTCCAGAGTTTCCAGGATCCCCATTTCGCCGTGTAGGCTGCGACCATGGCATTTAAACTTAAAAATAAAATCCACACTTGCGTCACTTTTCTAAGATAGGGAATCGCCGCTTCAGGCAAGTTTTTTTCTCCCATTCGGGCAAAACGCTCGATCATGCTTGGCGGATTGTATAAAGATAAGGTGAATAGACTGGCCATCATGCTGCTCATGAGCACCGGATACCATCGGATCCACGATGTCTCCCCTTTCCATGCCATCACCCCTGCCAGTCCTAAGGCCCCTACAAAAAAGCTTCCTAGAACCCCTTTTTTAACTTTAGACGCGTGATCCTCTTTCATCATGAACACTCTCATGCCCAATACAATGACCACAATCAATGCCAGGATACGCGGCGACAGCGTTTCCATGGAAAAATAAATGACAAAAGGATAGGTAATGCCTAAAACAAAGAGCAGGACGGAAAGCCCTCTAGGCATTAATTAAATCATACATGACATTGACAATATCTTCTACCGTTCTGACTTCTTTGAATTGATCGGGTGTCACTTTTATCCCTGTTTTTTTCTGCAATGAAACGACCATGTCCACGGCATCAATACTATCTAAATCTAGATCTTCATATAAACGGGCTGTGAGCACAATTTTATCTGGATCTGCTTCAAAACTATTGACTAGCATTTCTTTTAAATAGCTAAAAATCTCTTCTTTTGATTTGATCATCGTCGAAACCTATCCTTTTTGTGATTCAATATAGGCGGCCAACGCTTTGATAGACGCAAAATGGACTTGGTTGTCTGCATTTTGCTCTGAAAATGTCACCTTGTATTTTTTTTGAATGGCAATTCCCAGTTCTAAAGCATCTATAGAGTCAAGACCTAACCCTTCTCCAAATAAAGGGGCCTCTGAATTAATGTCATCTACCGTAATGTCTTCTAATTGTAGAGCGGATATAATTAAAGCTTTCAGTTCGTTTTCTAGTGTATTCATAGGCTTCGATTATAACGTAAGGTGGTATAGTCTTTCTAGTGTTTTTTTGCGTAGTTAAAAACCATATAACGAAACGGACCCTGAGCGCAGTCGAAGGGTCTTGGGCGTAGATCCATTTAATACACTCGGCATTGAATATCCTGTGGCGAAAAAAGAGCCGCTCAGGCGCTCACCAGAAGCGGTCGCTCCTGTTCTACGAACAGGGATCGCCGCTTCCTCAAAAATCGAGCTGCTTCGCGATCTCGATTTTTGCTCACGCACTCGCTGGCTCTAACCTTTTTTCGCCTCGGATATTAAATGCTTCATTTACGTATTATATAGATTTCGAATCTATTTAAAAATTTTATTAAAAGACTCAAACCAAGAGACTCTTAACTCATCATAAAAATTTTCATTTACTTTATTACTGCCCATTCCAGCATATCCCACTACTTTTCCAGCAAGGATTGGCTTAGAATCCACATCTCTGGACACAATCACTTTTCCGTCTTTTCCGATGATAAATATGTCACATTTTAAGCTGTACTTTTCTTTGTTGCTGATTCCGAGCATACCGCTCTCTCTTCTTTCTACTGTTTTAAATAAAAATAAGGCTACAGCATCTACATTTAACCGCTTTACTGCCTCTGCTAAGGTTGCCGAATCGTCTCTATCGAAACAGAGATAGGGCTCCATCATAATAACCGTTTTATCGGGCTCCTTAACGAGTCCTTTTAAATGGCCCTCGTAATCTTTTTGAGGTAAATCCATCAACGTTTCTTCTTTCATTGTGACGATTTTTTTACCTGTTTTGGATTCAAATGTCGCCAACATTTCTGCTGTAAAGGAGTTATAAAATTCTTTCTGTTTATCCGTTAGCGGCTTTCTGATCATTTTTTTCCCACGGGTTAATTCATTGGAATTAAACCCGCCTTTTTCACTTGGGATTCCACGCACTGTGTACATGACTGTAATGGGTGCAATCGTTGTAATGCCTGCTAAATCTTCTTGTTTAATTTCAGATCTATCCGCAAATATCCCAATCGCTGACACGCTTGTGGATAGGGTGCTGGCTAAAACCACCCCTAATACTATTTTTTTTATGGATTTCATTCTGATGCTCACGTCCTTTTGCTTAAATGTAGTTGCTTTATTATACCCCTTCTATTTTCTCTCTACCACTTTATTATCTCTTGCAGCTTAGTCTCTTTTTGTTATTTACAAATGAGTTCAAGCTTGCATTATTTCAGTGTTCCCTCTATAATCCTCCGCTATGAGTTATACACTGATGCTTCGCGTTATAGGTTTATTGTTCATCGCGTCTGTATGCGATGCCGCCTCCGTTTTGACCCTAGATACCTACTTAAATCAGGTCAAAACGGACAATGGATTTTACACAGGATCCCTTCAAAATCAGTCTGCTAGCCTTGCACGACATGCAGAATCTAAACTGATTACGGCCCCCACTTTTGAAGGTAAATTTCAATACCAAAAAGATCAAAAAATGCCCGATACCCCTGTTATTTCTTATGATGCGCTTGAAATAGGCGCCTATTCTGTTGGGATTACCAAAAAGACCCGATTTGGATTGGATGCCTCCGCCGCTTACGATCTTTCAAGTTTTATGTATGTTAATTCTAATATTGGCCAGTTTGGGGGGAAAGATAGTATCGCCAATGCCAGACCCAGTCTCTCTTTGACGCAGTCTTTTTGGAAAAACAAAGGAGGTAGACTGACTCAAGATCTGATTCTTTCTAAAGAAGCCCAGGCTAAAATTGAGTATTATACTGCCCAAGCCCTTATGGATACGACCCTACAACAGGCGATTGTGAGTTATTGGGCGCTTGCTTTACAGCGTGAAATTATTAATATCCGAAAATTATCGGTGCAACATGCCCAATCCATTTACGAATATAATGTCTCTAGATCTCGGATGAATTTGGGCGAAGAAGCGGATACCTTTGCATCTAAAGCATCTTTAGAAGCTCGAAAACTTGATTTACAGGTTGCACTCGATGCAGAAGCCGCTCAAATTCGTCTTTTTAATCAACAACGCGGCAAAAGTGCTTCTGACCCTGTTGAACCTTTAATGCGTATCGATTGGCATTTTTTAAAGTCTTTTAAACTACCGAGCAAACGCTCCGATCGTTCAGATGTTCAAGCTGCTCACTTTCAAACCCAATTGGCAGATGCCCAATCTCGTATTCAAGCCGAAAATAGCAAACCTTTGTTTAATGCATATATGAGCTATTCCCTTAATAATAGAAGCACCACCATTGGAGATGCCTTTTCGGGTTCCATCACAACGGAACACCCCACTACCATTGTGGGCTTTTTATTTTCTATGCCCTTGGATTCTGCTGCGCTTCAAACCCTTAAAAAGGGTGCCATTGCGCAAGCAGAAGCCGCTCAACTCTCTTATGCTCAAAAATTAAAAAACCAAGAATCTGATTGGATCGATTTAAATGCCGCTTTTGTTGCCGCACAAAAACGGCTTATTTTAGCTGAAAAAATTGAAGATGCTCAAAAAAATAAATTGGATTTTGAACGGGATCGACTCCGAAAAGGCAGAACCTCTACCTACCAAGTCCTCCTTTTTGAACAAGATTATACCTTAGCACGTTTAGCCCGCATCCAAATCGCAAGCGATATGATTGGGTTATTTTCACGTGCCCAGCTCTATATTAATCTCATTGAGGGGAAATAAATCATGAATCTTGCCAAACTATCTATTAAACGGCCTATTTTTATTACGTGTTTGATTATTGTCATGGTTGTTTTGGGCTTTTTATCGTTTAAAAACATGCCCGTTGAACAATTTCCTGATGTTAACTTTCCTTTAGTAACCGTTGTTGTGAATTATAGAGGTGCGGGCCCTGAAGAAATTGAAACCCTCATTACAAAACCCTTAGAAGATCAAATTGGAACCATCTCCGGACTCAAACGCATTACCTCCAAAAGTTTTGAGGGTACCAGTCAAATTATGGCGGAGTTTCAGCTTAACTCGGATCTTAAATCTGTGGAACAACAGGTGCGTGATAAAGTCACCGCTGCTAAAGCCCGATTCCCTTTAGATGGTAATATTTCCGAACCTATCATTCGCAGACAAGATCCCTCTGACATGCCTATTATTACCTTAGCGCTCCAAGCCGAGCTCTCCGATACGCAACTCTATGACTATGCCGACCAAACCCTTAAAATGCGATTGGAACAAATTCCAGGCGTTGGTCAGGTTGCTCTCACAGGCGGACGAAAGCGAGAAATTCAAGTTCAACTGGATAGACAAAAATTGAAAGATCGCAATTTTTCGGTTAGCCAAGTCAGCCGCCAGCTGCAATCTGAAGGCGAAAATATCCCGGGTGGTAAAATCAATAAAGGTGATTTTGAAACCATTTTTAGAAGTATCGGTGAATTTAGAAACGTTGAGAAAATTACCCAGACTGTTGTCGGCTTACAGGGCAATGAAATCCCCACTAAACTGTCGGACCTAGGCACCATTCAAGATACGGTAGAAGATGAAACTTCTCGCGTATTTTTTTCAGGCAAAAAATCACTCTTTATTACGATTTATAAACAATCTGGTGCCAATACCCTGGAGTTATCTCGTGCTGTTGCTAAGGAACTTAAAAAATTCTCTGCCGACATGAAATCTGAACCTGGCCACCCTCAAGTTACAGTCGTTCAAGATACCAGTCGACTCATTAAACTGAATGTTGATGATGTTGAAGAAACCATTGTTATAGGCATTATTTTAACAGTATTTGTGGTCTTTTTCTTTTTGGGCAGTTTTCGATCTACTTTAATTACAGGACTTGCGCTTCCGAACTCTTTATTGGGCGCTTTTGTCTTAATGGCCCTTTTTGGATTTACCATTAATGTCATTTCCTTATTAGCACTTACCATTTCCGTTGGCCTTTTAATTGATGATGCCATTGTGGTTCGTGAAAATATCTTCCGTCATATTGAAGAAGGCGAAGCCCCTATGGTTGCCGCTAAAAAGGGAACCCAAGAGGTTCAATTGGCTGTTATTGCCACAACGGCTGTGGTTATAGCGGTATTTGCACCCGTGGGCTTTATGAGCGGTGTTATTGGCCAATTTATGAAGCAATTCGGGCTTACGGTGTGTTTTGCCATGGTTATTTCTTTATTTGATGCCCTGACGATTGCCCCCATGCTGTCTGCCTATTTGGCTGAAAAACCCTCTCATCTTCAGGTTAATAAGTCCCTCTTGTCTAAACTCATAGATCCCCTTTTAAATGGATTTAACTGGATGCAAACTCAATTGGAACATGGCTATGCTCGCGTTCTTAAAACGGTTCTCAAACATCCTTTAATAACGCTTCTGTGCAGTATTGTCATTTTTGTCTTCTGTATGTCTTTTGCCGCCAAAATCCCTTTTGTCTTTATCCCGGATCAGGATAGTGGGGAACTGACCGTTAATCTTGAAATGATGCCTGGTGTAAACTTAGATGCAATGACTCGCGTGTCTCAGCATGCTGATGAGCGCATTCGTGCCCATTCAGAAGTCGAACTGACGACCCTAACAGTAGGGGGCCTCAATGGAGAGGCCCACACGGCTATTTTTTATATCAAACTCTTACCTAAAAAGAAACGCAGTATGAGCACCCCTGTCTTTCGAGACCTATTGAGAAAAGAACTTCTGGCTGATCCTATTGTTAAAGAAGCCAATCCTCAGGTTCGCACCTTCTCTGGTGGTGGCCCAAAATCTGGCCTCATGATGAATTTAGTGGGCAATAATTCTCAAGAACTCCAGGACTACAGTTTAAAACTGGTTGCTGCCATGAAAAAATACCCTGAATTTTATGATGTCGACACCAGTTTCAGACCTGGGAAACCTGAGCTTCAAATTCAAATCAAACCTGACGCTGTTGCGGTCTATGGCATTAGCCCTAAAACCTTAGGCGCTGAAATTCGGGCTCAAGTTGAAGGCAACATTCCCTCCAAATTTCGTGAAAATGGGTCAGAATATAATATTCGCGTTCGCTTAAATCCTGAACAGCGTGATCTTGAATCTAATTTTTCAAGTATCTTTGTTCCTAATATCAACGGACGATTGGTTCGCTTAACAGATGTAGCTGAAGCTAAAAAAGCGGTGGGTGCCGCTACCATTGATAGGGTTAATCGCGCACGGTATGTTCAAGTCATCAGCCAAGTTACCAAAGGATTTGGCACCAACCAAGCTTTGAAACGCATTGAACAAATTACTCAAAACGAGGTTAAACTTCCCAGCTCCGTTAAGCTTGTTTATACAGGGGATACGGAAAGCTTTCAAGACATGCAAACCTCTTTTGCAACCGCAATGGGATTGGGCGTCTTATTTATTTTTCTTGTATTATCTGCCCTTTACGAATCGTTTATTACCCCATTTACCATCATGCTGGCCTTACCCCTCGCCATTTGTGGGGCCTTTGTGGCCATTTATTTGGCCCACGAAAGCATGAGTTTCTTTGCCCTCTTGGGTATTATCATGCTCTTGGGTGTTGCCTGTAAAAACTCCATTTTGCTTGTCGATGCCACCCACCAATTTATTGAGCAGGGCGACAGTCGCGCCGATGCCCTTATTAAGGCCGGTAGAATACGATTGAGACCTATTTTAATGACCTCTATTGCCCTTATCATGGGAACAATTCCCGTTGCCATTGGTCTTAATGAAGCCGCCGCACAACGAACGTCTATGGGGTATGGCATTATTGGCGGTGTTGTGAGCTCTACACTACTCACTCTCTTTGTGATCCCTGCAGCCTTTATTTATATTGATCGCTTTAGAGTCTGGTCTAAAGATCTTTTAAAACGGCTTTTTGCACCTAGACAGGATTAGGTCTCTTTTTTTATTGTCCCTCATTACGGTGGGGATAATGGGGGTTATACTTACGCTCCAATGAGGCTTCGATTTCTCTCTGTATCCTGAGCACGCCAGCATCATACAGAGGTTGATTTTCTTCAAACTCCGCCCTACCGCCCTCTTGTATGCGATAAGAAGGATGCAGCCACTTCCTCGCCACATCCCTCTCTGGATTAAACGTGCCTAAAGCCCAACCGTGTGATACTGCAGCATCTATACGATAGGCTTCTTGCTTTACATCATCCGCTCTTTGATCCGCTCTTTTTTCTATTTTGTGCCCCTTCAATGCATCTAATCTCTCTACTTTCTTAGTAGCCTCTTGTAATACACGCAGACATTCCGCCTTGAATTGTTTTTCATCATCATAAGATAGCTGCCATTCTTTCTCTTTACCTTTGTATGGATAGTCCTTAGTGGCAGGATCATCAAGTTTTTTTATATCTGCCCCAATCAGGTAACAGCGATACCCCTCTAAAACCTGATTCAGCGGAATCACGTGGATTCTCGGATCTATCAATGCTTTCTTCACTCTTAAAGCGGCGTCTGGATTTGCCTCTATAAAGCTTTTGTGTGTTTTTCGCCTTCCGTCTAAGGGCAATGCCATCCATTGTGCTTCCGTTAAATTCCCCCCCCACTCGGGTCTGGTTTTCACATTGAGGCAAACTCCGTTTGTTTCTATAAAACGCATTTTAAATGGTGCTTTATGCTCAAATACACTTGCGAGTATTAAATCTGAAAAAGGCTGCCATCCATTCAGCCACTCATAATAACCTGTATTGGGTATGTCTTTCACTATCGAAAGCCAATTATCGCCTTTTCTTTTACATGAGGGCATACACGTTAACACTTTAAGGCATTTATTTACCTGTTCTTGATCGTTGCATATTGCCAATAACTGTTTTTCTAATAGAGGTTTCAGCGGAAATTTACACTCAATGTCTCTATCTACAAAATCTAAATAACAGCCCATAATAAGCGACGCATTCTCTTTTGTATGTGCTAAAACCCTTAAAACTCGCAGGAGTCCCTTCACTTCATCTGGATCTGAGTACACACCGATGTGGTCCTTTAGGGCGGTAACTATGTTTGCCTGCCTTAAAAATACCCGAATAGATTTCTCTCTTTCTAAGGGAGACCATCGCCTCAATAGGGAGATCTTTTCTACGCCCAGCACTTTGAGCTGATCTCGAATCGTTATACCAATGGATTGTGTTGAAATGATCTTTTTTACAGACATGTGCTCATGATATCACCACTCCTTAAAAAGTCAAATAAAATAAAAAAATCATAAAAACCCATTTTAGACAGAATTTCTTCCATTTTGGAGGTTAATTTTCGAGACGACACAGACAGTGCTTCATCCTCTTTTAAAGAGTCTTGAATATTAATCGTGGGCAAGATCTTAAAGGTATATCGCATGCGTTCTGGTGTTACCGTGTAACACTTCACCTCTTTTGAAATGCCGCTGGGCTCACAGGTAATATGAACAGGCACGATATCTTGCTGGCAGCGAAGCGCAATATTGGCAGCGCCTCGTGTAAACTGAAGGGGCTCTCCAGGTATTGTGCGTGTGCCTTCTGGAAAAATAATGAGGGTATTTCCCTCTGATAAACTTTGATCACACAACTGCATCAGCTGATCCGTATCGCCTGTATTGGGGATATACACCTTATTCACAACACGCAGATGACATTATCCGTGCTCACAAAGAAGTTGAGCTTACCACACTTACTGTGGGAGGCTTAAATCGTGAGTCTCATACCTCTCTTTTTTATATTAAACTCTTGCCTAAAAAACAGCGTAGTATGACCACCCCAGCGTTTCGGGGCATGCTGACGTTTGGTGCGTTTAACCGATGTTGCCAATTCTCAAAAAGCCATTGGCGCTGCAACTATTGACCGCGTGGATCGTGCGCGATATGTACAGCTGACAAGCCAAGTTACCAAAGGGTTTGGCACCAACCAAGCTTTGAAACGCATTGAACAAATTACTCAAAACGAGGTTA
>CAZIFG010000002.1:0-44961 GCA_964539135.1 uncultured Rickettsiales bacterium | reverse complement strand
TTTATATTGATCGCTTTAGAGTCTGGTCTAAAGATCTTTTAAAACGGCTTTTTGCCCTGGCTCAGCCTTAAAGAAGAAGACCGCCCGCCACCTTTACATTCTCTCTAAAAACAGAAGAGGGACCAGAAACAGGGTCCCTCACCTGCATACATCAGGGCTTATCTGCGTCTTAGATCTTAATTTTTAAGATCACTTTTTTATGATCGCTAGGTCTAATCCCACTTAGGAAAAGTGTATTCCCAATAATCCCTTCGCCCGCTATGTAGGTACCAAGCGTATCAGATTCTAAAGGAATCAAGATATCTCGTTCGGTATTTGTGATTTCATCTATAATTTTGATATAGTGATCGCTACCCTTATCAAAAAACAATCCAATGCGGTTTTCCCCCAGCTTCACATTATCCCCAGAAAAAATGCCACCTCCAAAATTTGGATTTGAGATTGCCACGCAACTTAGTGCTAAAGTATTAGGATCTATGGTGTACTCATATGTTTTATGTCTTAAGTAAATTCTTTTTTCTGTAATGGCCGTTGTTAAATCCTCTGTAAAAACATCTAAGTTTACACCTTCACCGTATATAAAAGTGCCCTTTGGTCCTTTTTTATAGGCTTTCAAGATCACTTTACTTACAAATCCGTCATCTGAAAAAACTGCCAGTTTGCTTGATTTCGCCTCTATTGGGACATCTAACACATCAAAATCTGGATCACTTTTACCATTAACGACGCTTGTTTCTTGTCCGTTTATAAACTCGACAACACGACCATCTGCTCTCATTGCTAAAACTCTTCCGGCTTTAGTTACTACAATGATAATATTACGAACACTTGGCATTTGGCCTAGCATATCTCTTTCTAAAAAAGACAGCGTATCTGTAGCTGTGCTTCTTAAACGCAGTGTCTTTGCATCATATGTTTTAATTGTTTTGTCTGCTAAATTGATAACTCCTAATTCATTTTTAACAGGGTTTACCCAAATTTTTACCCAATCTGAGCTATAATAATAACTACCCGCTACAGGTGCTGCAGGCAATTCTAAAGTATCTAACTCTTTTACTGTGGGCATGGTTCCTGTTAAATCGGGTAAACTCCCTACGGCATCTGCTGGCACTGTAATATTATAGGTTACATATAAAGGGATGTTATTGATGTCATAAAAAATAACCGTTTTGCTAAAAAAATCAGAAACGGTCAAATTTGCTGTAATGATACTCGTGGTCTCATTGACGACAAAATCTTCTGTTACACGATCGAAAGGCGCCACCATATTTTGAACCACAATTTGAATCGTTTTAATATCTGTAATGGACTTGTCTGCGGCTAACTCGTTTTCAATGGTACTTAAATTAATGGTTACGACGACCTCATGGAACGCTTTCCCTCCACCGTTTCCTGCACCGCCACCATCTGTATGGCTACTGCTAGCACTGCCACAGCCTGTCAAGGTCAAAAGCACAACTACTGCAGTTAAAATCCCCATATTTTTTATCTTATTTATCATTTTACCCCCCCCATTTTTTATCTTAACTGACTATTTATCGATATTTTTTTAAAAAAATTCAATATATAGAAAAATTAAGCGTACTGGGATAAAATGGCTTCCATTTTCGCTGTCAATCTTCGAGACGCAAGAGACGATTCCTCTTCTTGTTCTAAAAAGGCTTGAATCTGAATCGCTGGCAGCACTTTAAAGGTATAGCGCATTCGTTCTGGGGTTACAGTGTACCATTTGACCGTTTTTGAAATACCGCTGGGCTCACAGGTAATATGGACCGGCACAACATCTCGCTGACAGCGCAGTGCAATATTGGCGGCGCCTCTTGTAAAGTGAAGGGGCTCCCCAGGTGTTGTGCGCGTGCCTTCGGGAAAGATAATGACCGTATTTCCTTCTGCTAAACTTTGATTGCATTTTTCCATTAAATGGTCGGTGTCGCCTGTGTTGGGAATATATACTTTCTTGACGACTCGTCCAAAATAAATATTTTTAATCAATTTTCCGGCAACGACACAGTCTCCCTCGCCTACTAAACTGAGTAAAATCACAATATCTAACAGAGACGGGTGATTCGCCACTAAAACCACGCCTTTAAGCGCTTTTAATTTCTGTCTATCTTCCTTAGAAATTGTGACACTAATCCCACCCAATACACTCAATTGTTTGACAAAAAGAGAGAATGCGCCGCTTACTATTTTTTTCAGATATTTTCGCCGTTTTACGGGATTCCCTATCGATAGTACGTCCACAATAGGAAAAATTCCTAAAAATAACACAATGGCCCCTATTCCAAATGTGGCATAACACCACCCCGAACTGATCACTCTATATATTTTTTTAATTTTAGAGGGAAGCATCATGGGCCTCTTGTGAAACGCCTATTTTGGCCATCTGCTGCATTATCCTCGTTCTCAAGTTCTCATTTATCATCTATAAACTCCGGGCTTTTGTACTCGGAATGCCTTGCATCTGATCCAAAGGTAGGCATTTCACAAGAGGCCCGAATGTGCATCTCAAATTGATGGGTTCTGAGTCTGATATTTTTTGGATTCTGAATCAGCTGTTTCAAAAATGATAAGGTTGATGTACCGCCTGATTCTTCCTCTTTTTTAATCCCTTGAATCTGTATGGTTTTACCCGCTCCATTTGAACGTGATAGCAGGAGTGCCAGGGCATGTGGGAATGGCGAATTTGGGACAAGCCCTTCATAACAGTTGGGTAATTTCTCATCTCCAACAACATACAAGACCTTAGGATAGTCTTCTAAAAGTGCTATTGCACTGAGTAGCCCAGATTCAAAGGTAGACCCCCCTGCCGCCACTGCGGTTACTGTGTGAGTTACTTTTTTGGCAATGCTGTATAAACCCGCGGCCGTATTGTGAACTGACATGCTGAAATAAGCGGGAGAAAGCGGTTCTTTTTCATGTAATTTTTCAAGCAAAATCTCTGTATTGTGAATTTCTCCGTATCGAGAGGCAAATACCGCAGGCAGCCCCTCCTGATCCGCCAAACACTGAAGGGCCACATGCACACTCATTTTACTCAGTTGACTGAGACGACGTCTAAATAGAGGCGGTAAATAGTCTAAATTAGGGACAAGACTTTCGTTTTCAATGTGTTTTTTTTCCATCGCCCACGCGTTCCAGTCTTCCGATGTTTCCAATCCAGGTGCCCAAGCAACCCATTTTTCTACTTGAAATACAGAATGTGGCTGTTGAGAAACGCCTACGTTTGGATCAGTTTCAAGGCATTCCGAGTTCGAAAGCCCGGAGTTTATACCTAATAAATGAGGGCTTGAGGACGAGGATAACACAGCAGATGGCTGAAATAGGGGTTTCTCAACAGCCCCAGGATCTTTAGTGCGATTCATTTTGATTCACTCCTAAACATAAAGGCGATAAGATATAGATGCTCAGCATCCCCACAAAAATAACACATCCAAAGGCCTTAATGGCCGCTGTTTGACTTAAGGCTAAGATTCCAAAGGACAGGAGCGTCGAGATACAGGATAAAAATACAGAATGCCCGGTTACCCCCAAATGCTCTTTCCCCTCTTGAAAAAACAAGGCGTAATCCACGCCACTGCCTAACAAAATAAACAAGGCTAAAATATGAAACAAGGTTAAGGGAATACCTAAAAACCCTAAAATCCCTATACTTAAAAGAGACCCTGCCACGGTTGGAATCAGTAGAATTAAGGCTATTTTATATCGATATCTCAACGCCAATAGGCCAAACACCAAACCATAGGCTACCACTAACAAGGTGGCTAACTGCACTCTATGATATTTAAAGGTATTGGAAATATAAGACACTTGATCTACAAACGTTACTTTTGTTTTATTATTTTCTGCCCACTGCTTCATTTCGGGTATCACAGGCTCAGGATCTTGTAAAAAAACAATGGAAAGTGTCTCTGATTTTAAGGGCAGCCACATGCGCTTTAATAGGGGGTTGATCTCTTGAAGCGCCCTTAACTGGGTTTCCTTTTTGATAGGCGGAACGGATGATTCTACCCGCTCTGAAGGCAGGCCTAAATCCTTGGCATACGCCTCATAGTACGGCGTCTCCAGCGCTGTTTGTATCAGCGTTCTATTTTCGGATAGTCTCTGATTTGAGGGCAAGAAACGAGACAGGGCATAATAATTGCCCAGTTTTTTTTCTTTGACCCAAAGGTCCAATTGATCGGTCAAGGATTCTTCTTTTTCTAAAAGATCTTCTGTATTTTCCCCCCTTACAATTAAAAGCGGAACGGCAATGGGATTTCCGATTAAGGTTCTCATTCGTGTTTCATCGTGGATTAGCTCTTTTGAAGGGGTGTATAACAGCCTGATATTATCATCTGCTTGCACAAAAAGGAGGCCCAAAAGCCCTATACCCGCGCAAAGTCCCAAAGCGGCATAGGCCTTCTTTTTATGACCCGTCCATAAGAGCACCACATACTGAGGGCACTTAAGATGTAATTTTTTCCCTTTAAATTTGTGTTCGGGAAGTAAGGGTAAATAGACAATAACGGCCATAAAAGACGCCACCAGTCCCACAATAGAAAAAACGGCCATCTGATTTAGAATGGGAAAGGGGGTAAGTAGCATGGCGCCATATTCAATGGCACTGGTGACTACGGCCATACTGAGAGGCACGATGATTTTACTTAAAATAGAGTTATTACGGGGCTCCTCTGTATATAAATACGTCATATAGTGAAAGCTATAATCTACGGAAATGCCAATTAAACTACAGCCAAATACCAAGGTTAATACATGTAATTGCCCAAATATTAAAAGTGACACTCCAAACGCTACAAATATCGCCACTGCCATTATCGCTACAGAAATCAAAAGCGGGTAAATGGATCGAAACACCCCTAAAATTAACAGCACCAAGCCTATCATCGATAGGGTGCTAAAAAGACTGATTTCTGTTTTGGCAGTCTGCGCGCCGTAGGCCGAATGCCTTGGAATGCCTGTCATGATGATTTCAATGCCTGTTTTTTCAGACGTATAGCCTTTGATCTGAGCCTCTATGCGCGCGATGGTGGTTTGAAGCGCGTCCATGCCCAATTTAGGATCCAGTTCCAGCATGATCATTCCAAATAATCTGTCTTTTTCTCGCAGCGATAATCGTCCGTATTCAGGGGTGATATTTTTATTTGGAAAGGGCAACTGCATCAAAAATTTTGTACTTAAAAAAAAGGGATCTTCCACCAAGGTGTATCCGGCGCCTACTGAAAAGGGCGATACTGCCAGCTGTAAGGCCTGATCTTTTACCCAGAGGCCCTGCCCGTTTTTTAAATCTGTCCTATCCTCTGGAGACAACACGCTGTTCTTTATAGGGTCGTAAACGGCCTTCAAGTGGCTCATGTTTTCGGCATTCACTTCATAACTGATATGGCTTAATTCCGGCATCTTTTTGAAGCGTTCTGCAAGCGTTGACACTAAGGCTAATGTCTTGGAGTCGTCGCCTGCAGAGACCAAGATCATCAAGGCGGTATTGTTGATCTGTTTAAGCGCCGCCCTACTGCCTGTGGACAGTGCTTGGTTTTCAGGCACAATTTTGAATAGTTCTGAGGTTAACATCGGAAGCGGTTGCAAGGCTCTCCATGCCAGCACTACCGCTAAAAGCCCTAAAAATAGGGTCCATATCCATCGAAAAGCAGTGTGTTTAATGAGAGAATACAAGGGCATCCTCTGGGTTTAATGTCTCACTTTTTGACAGATCTACAAAGCTAATCTCGAGTGTATCGCCATTCTTGTCTTCAGAGATAAACTGCTGAATCTCTGAACTTCCGGATATTCTGACCTGAGGCAATATCTTGGATAATACCGATGTTTTTTTGGCCTTAAGTCCCAATTCCCACTGAGCCCCCTCTTGGATAAAAAAGAGCGTAAATTCCTTCTTTAGTTCCGCTTCTCGACCTTGAAAAATAGCGAAAAAAATACCCATAATTTGTCCCATGACTTGATCCGATTGTGTTGTCATCTGGGCCTTCTTTCCGTATGCTTCTTGCCATACCCCCGATTGCGTTACAATCAAGGTAGACTGAAAGGGTTTAAGGGTTTTCCACATGACCCCTTTTTCAGCCGATACGGTAAAAAACCCCGAAGACTGTAAGGGTTTTTTAAGTATTTTAATCTTTTTTTCTTGAACAAATTTACCCTTTACCACAGGACTATTTGAAAGCCGCTTGGAAATGTTTTGGAAGGCTGCTCGGTTGGACTCCTTTAGAGGATAGTCAAACACCTCTTTTGCGCTGATTGGCACCGTCACTATCCAAAGTGCCAGCATCAGACTCCCTATTTGGGACTGTTTCAAAACGCCTATTTTGGCCATCTGCTGTGTTATCCTCGTCCTCAAGTCCTCATTTATTACGCGTAAGGTCTTTCGGATGTGGAGGCCTTGCAGCTGATCCAAACGTAGGCGTTTTACGACAGCCCCTATTTTATCCCTCATACGCAACCCCTAATTTGTCAAACAGGATTTTGGGCGATATAAAACAGGTTTGCTGTGTGGCCATGTTGATGGCCACTTGAATGGTCTCCCCTTTGCAGAGTATCGCTTCAGACGCCTTGTCCACAATTTCAAATTTTACCGTTAACTGATGTTCAAACTCTATGAGACCGGCATGCACCACAATGTCTTGATTAAAAACAGCGGGCCGCACATGTTTTGTATTGGTTTTAATAATGGGCCAGCCAAATCCACTTTCTTGCATTTGGTTGTAATTATAGTCAATTTTGTCTAAAAGTGCGCACCTTGCCTGCTCAAAATATTTGATATAATTGCCATGCCATACAATGCCCAGGGAGTCACAATCGTAAAACGGAACCCGAATCTCTAAGGCGATTTCTATGACACTGTTTTTTATGCGAGATCCCATTTTTCATCCTGAATGCCTTGAATTAAGGCTCTAAGCTCATGCTCTAAGGGACGATCTTCTGTAATAAAGGGCACTTCTGCATGGATGCTTTGAACCCAATTATATAAAGGCCCTACAACTTTGGGTGTTAATTCCCCCTTTTTGACACGGATCTCAATGGCCTGGCAGGCTGCTAAGATCAAACAGGCCGCCACTTGCTCTGTCAGCGCCACCACCCGACGGCAATCCCGGGCCGCAATGGTACCCATACTCACTTTATCTTGGTTATGACACTCTGTGGATCTTGAAAATACAGATGCCGGCATGGTCAATTTTAAGGCCTCTGCTGTGCATGCCGACATGGTAATTTGAACGGCTTTAAATCCATGATTAATGCGGGCTCTATCGCCGTCTGTGCCGCATAAATTGGCTGGAAGCCCATTGTTAAATTTGGTGTCGACCAACAAGGCCATTTGTCTGTCCATGAGATCGGCCACATTGGCAACCACCGTTTTTAAGGTATCCATAGCGTAGGCAATGTGCCCCCCATAAAAATGCCCCCCATGTAAAATTTGTTGGGTTTCTGGATCTATAATGGGATTGTCATTTGCGCTATTCAGTTCAATTTCCAAGGTAGGTCTTAGACTGCTTAAAACATCCTCTACGACCCCAATGACATGTGGCGCACATCGTATGGAATACCGATCTTGTAAGCGTGAGGGATCCCCATTTTCAGTTTGAAAGGCTCGATACCCGGCTAAATCTTTCCAAATGCAATCTGCCACTTTGATCATGCCAGGATGGGGCTTTACTTTAAACAAATCCGGTGAAAAATGCGAGGCATTCCCTAACAGCCCCAAAGACACCAAGGCTGTTAATCGCGTCGATAGCTTTGAAAGATACTGAGCCCGCTGATAGGCCAAACAGGCCAGAGCTGTCATGACAGCGGTCCCATTCATGAGGGCCAAGCCCTCTTTTGGAAACAATCGAATGGGCGCGATTCCTGCGCGATCTAAGGCCGCTTTTGCGGATTGAACCTTACCTTTTACACGGACGTCTCGTTCCCCAATTAAGGCGGCCGCAACATAGGATAAAGGTGTTAAGTCGCCACTGGCCCCAACAGAACCTTCCTCTGGAATTTGAGGCAAAATCTGATGATTAATGAGGTGGGTTAGCTGCATCAACAATTCCCATCTCACGCCTGAATACCCTTGGGCTAAAGAGGCCAATCGACAGATCAAAATGGCCAAGGTTTCTTCATCATTAAAATAGGCGCCCAGCCCACAGCCATGATACCGCGTCAGGTGCAAGGGAAGCTCGTATACCAAATCGTTTGAAATATCTGTGGTGCAAGAATCTCCATAGCCCGTTGTGACGCCGTAAATTGTGGCTTCTTTTTCGAGCTGATTTTTGACACAATCTGCACCGGATTCTATCTTTTGTTTGTAGGATCTGTCCGTACTTAAAGCAACTGAACAGCTTCCTTTTGCAATGGCTGCAACATCTTCTATTGTGAGTTTTTGATGTCCAAGTATACAGTCTGTCATCTATGGTCTTGCCTCGCTTTCTTTAAAATCCTCTACCCAATAGGCATGAAAATTGTACCACTGATAGGGATATTGCATACAATATTTCTCTAAAGTTTTGACATACCGTGTCATAACCTCTCTGAGCGCTTCGGCTCTGTTTTTTCGGGGGAGGTCTAATTTCTCAGCCACTTCTTCTAAGACAAAATGATATTTATTGGCCTTTCTAAAACAGAAAAAGAAAAATACAGGACATTCTAGAACATGAGCCAGAATAAAGGGCCCTTTTGGAAAATACGCGGGTTTGCCTAAAAAAGAAAGCACTTCAGAGGAGTCATTCCCATGAATGGCAATGCGATCCCCTGTAATAATCACCAGCTCTCCTTTATTTACTTTTTCTTTTAACATCATGGAAGTTGCCATATTCATTTCATCCACATGAATTA
This sequence comes from uncultured Rickettsiales bacterium, assembly GCA_964539135.1. Taxonomy (GTDB): domain Bacteria; phylum Margulisbacteria; class Marinamargulisbacteria; family CAZIFG01; genus CAZIFG01. Next base: position 36,138 of record CAZIFG010000002.1, on the reverse strand, counting down.
AATTCAACTCTGCCTTTGGGTTCACTTGAGACAATATCGTTCTAAATACTTTACTGTGCTTGGTATACACAAGGACATTAATCACAAGCCCTTTTCTCATCGTTGATACCGCTCTTAAGAGTTCCATATTTCCCAAGTGAGCTCCTATCATAACAGCCCCTTTTCCCGCATATAATTTTTCTACAAGCGCCTCATAACGGGGTCTATCATCAAAGATTAAATCGGATACATGTAACGTACCTGTCCAGGCGTCTATTTTATCTACTAGGGTTTTTCCAAATGACATAAAATGACACAGCCCCGCTTTTAAACGTTGCCCCCTTGATAAGGGCCTTTCTTGAAAGGCTGCCAAATGAGCGAGATAATTCTGGGAATACCCTCTAGCCTGCCTATCGATGATGAAATATCCCATACAAATCGTGGAGACAATGACATATAATGCCGGTTTTCCAAATAAGCGGTAGAGCGATAATAACAATCGCATTCGCCCTAAACTGCCACGTTCTTTAACTTCTTTCCAATTGTGCTTTGCCTCAGTCATGTCGTCAATTTTATCACGCCCCCTCTTTTCTGAATACCGCCCACAGGACTCTTGGGTATTCAGATTTTTTATGCTGAGATATACTGTCTTTATCATGAAGCTTAATGTACTGCGTTGTTGTCTGATGCTGCTTTTTTTGATGGGATGTAAAGGACGCGCTTATCACGCCCTTCATCCTGAACCTGTTTATCTCTCTAAAACAGCTACTTTCGCGCTCATCTCTCCCAATGAATGGGCCCCTACGCTAGAAAGCCAGACGCTGATGCAGGCCACCTATGCGTCTAAAAACTATACCTTTCAATTTGTACTTTCTATGACCACGTCCAATATCACCGTTTTGGGTTTAACTGATACCGGACAAGAGCTTTTTCGCCTGGGATATGAACAAGACCATCTGTCTTTTTCCTCCTTGATCCCTAAAAATCGGCTTAAACCCGAATACCTTTTGGCCGATATCGAATTGGCCTACTTTCCTATTGAAATCTTAAACGATAGGCTTCATGCTTCGGGACTCACGCTTATTGTCAGCGACAATAAGCGCCTCATTTACGAGGGGACTGCCCCTATTATCACCATTGATTTTTCGCCGCCCACAGACAATGCCACGGGGGCTCGTCCTCTGATGATTTACACCCATCATATGCATGGCTACACGTATTCAATTTTTGATCTTGAGTCTCCCTTATGACAGGACCTCTTTCTATTACCGCTGTCGGCCTTATTAATGCCCTGGGATCTTCCTTAAATGACATTGCCTCAGCTCTTTTTTCAGGCTCCCAAGAGGGACTTATTCTGGATGACACCTTAATCCCTGATCGTTCTGTTTATGTGGGCAAGGTTCAGGCCACACTGCCTGTTATTCCTGAAACTTTGGCTCCCTTTAATACGCGATGCAATCAGCTTTTACTGGCAGCGCTGTCTCAAATTCAGACTCAAGTCGATGCTGCTATTGAAAAATATGGGCCCTTTCGTGTTGGGGTTATTATTGGCTCTAGTACCTCAGGCGTTCTAGAAGGGGGGGCTGCTTTTTGTCATTACAAAGAGACGGGCGCTTTTCCAGATGACTACCTCTATAAATTTCAAGAATTGGCCTCTCCTGCAGAATTTTTATCCCGTTTTTTAGGCTTAGAATCTCCTTATTTTTCTGTTTCTACCGCCTGCACCTCGAGCGCTAAAGTCTTTGCCGATGCTCAACGTTTTATCCAAATGGGCCTTTTGGATGCTGTGATTGTAGGAGGATCGGATACACTGTGCCCGCTTACACTGAATGGATTTGACTGTCTGGACAGTTTAAGTGCCACGCCAGCGAATCCATTTAGCGCCCATCGCAATGGCATTACCATTGGAGAAGCCGCAGGTCTATTTCTATTGGAAACACACACTACGACCTCTGAACTTTGCCTTTTGGGAGTTGGTGAAAGTTCGGATGCTTATCATTTAACAGCCCCAGACCCTTCAGGACGTGGGGCCCTTTCTGCTATGACTATGGCGCTGTCTCGTGCCGGACTTACTGCCAATCAGGTGGATTATATTAATCTTCATGGCACAGCGACCTTGGCCAATGATGCCATGGAAAGTCGTGCGGTTCATGCTCTTTTTGGGCCCCAAACACCCTGTAGTTCCACAAAATCGCTGACAGGTCACACGCTTGGCGCTGCGGGCGTTACCGAAATTGGCTTTTGCTATCTCACCCTCTCTGAGACTTATAACCCTCAAGGGCTTTTACCTCCGCATGTTTGGGACGGTGTCCCCGACCCTGCCTGTCCCCGTCTCAATTTTATTACAACACACTCATCGCAACGCAGTCGCTATGCACTTAGCAATTCCTTTGCCTTTGGGGGCAATAACTGCTGCGTGATTCTGGGCCACGCGTCATGATGACCTATCCTTGTCCTATTCAAGATCTCTTACCCCAAAAAAACCGCATGTGTTTACTGGATACACTGATCACTGCCGATCCGGATGCTGGAACCGCTACCGCTGCCGTTACGCTTGAAGAAAGGCATTTATTTTATGATCCCGAAACCCAAACGGTACCCATTTGGGTGGCCATTGAATTGATGGCCCAAACCATTGCCGCTCTATCTAATACTAAACCTTCTACCCTTGAAAATCCCATTAGTATTGGCCTTTTGCTGGGGACTCGAAAACTAACATGTCATCAGCCCGCCTTTCCATTGGGGTCTCAGCTTTACATTCATGTCTCTCAATCTTTTTATGATCAGCAGCTGGCCTCTTTCGCCTGCTCTATTACCGACAAATCGGGGGCTTTGTGTTATGCTGAGGCAGAATTGACGGTTTTTCATCCTAAAAACCCTCAGGAATTTTCACGTTTATTGGAGACAGATCATGACTAAAGAACGAATTTTGATTACAGGTGCGAGCCGAGGTATTGGTCGTGCTATTGCGCTTTATTGCGCCGCCCCTGAACGGGAAATTATCATTACTTACAGCCAAAATCAATCCGCCGCAGAAAGGGTTCGCGACGCCATTTTTGAAAAAGGATTTACAGCCTCTATCTTGCAACTGGATATCCAAAATAGAGCCCAAACCAGGGCTACTCTTGAAGCGGATATAGATGCCCATGGCGCCTATTATGGTGTTGTTTGTAATGCGGGTATTTCCTGCGACACGGCCTTTCCTGCCATGACAGAATCTGAATGGGATACTGTTGTTCATACCAATTTAGATGGATTTTATGCGGTGCTACATCCCGTTTTGATGCCTATGATTCAGGCTCGAAAAGGCGGTCGGATCGTGACACTGTCTTCTGTCTCTGGACTCATGGGCAATAGAGGGCAAGTGAATTATAGTGCCTCTAAAGCCGGTATCATTGGTGCCACCAAGGCCCTGGCTTTGGAGGTTGCCAAGCGCCATATTACCGTTAATTGTGTGGCCCCAGGCGTCATTGAAACCGACATGATAGAGGGCATTCGACGCGACGATGCCTTGGATCTTATTCCCATGAATCGCTTTGGTCAGCCCGAGGAAGTGGCCAGTTTGGTTCACTATCTTTTATCCAAACATGCGGGTTATATCACGCGTCAGGTCTTTTCGGTGAATGGGGGCCTCTTATGAAACGTGTTGTGGTCACAGGGGCTGCGGGGATTACGCCCATTGGCTCGGATTGGGAGACGGTTTATCACCATCTTTCTACAGGTAAAAATGGCATTCAATCTTTGGACGAATGGGCTCAATATCAGGGACTACAAACCCATCTTGCTGGGCAAATCAATGATTTTGAATTACCGTCCTATTATCCTCGAAAAAAGACACGCAGTATGGGACGCGTGGCTCAATTGGCCACACGGGCAACCGAATTGGCCTTGATTCAAGCCGGCGTGAATGAAGATCTTGCTTTTTTACAAAGCGGCGAAGTGGGCGTTGCCTGTGGCTCGTCTTCAGGATCGATTAAACCTATTTTTGATTTTTATTCTATGCTGGTCAATAAAACGCTGGATGGCGTCAATGCCACCACCTATTTGCGCATGATGGGCCACACGGCAGGGGTAAATTTGTCTGTTTTTTGGGGCTTACGCGGCAGATTTATTAATACCGGAACGGCCTGCACGTCTGGGAGTTTGGCCATTGGATACGCTTATGAAGCCATTAAATATGGCCATCAAAAAGCTATGGTGGCCTGTGGGGTTGAGGAATTAAACCCTACCCAAGCCGCTGTTTTTGATACCCTTTTTGCGACCAGTACCTTAAATGACAGGCCAGAACTGACCCCTCGGCCTTTTGATCAAGATCGAGATGGTTTGGTGATAGGCGAGGGGGCTGGCACACTTTTCTTGGAAGAGTATGAGCACGCCAAAGCGCGAGGCGCGACTATTTTAGCAGAAGTGGTGGGCTTTGCGACCAACATGGATGGCGATCATTTAACGCAGCCCCAACCCACTACCATGCAAATTTGTCTTGAAAAAGCACTTCAAGATGCGACACTCTCTCCCTCGGATATTGACTACATCAGTGCCCATGCTACAGCCACTCGCCATGGGGATATTGCCGAATCCAAGGCTACTTATGCGGTTTTTGGCGGTAATACGCCGATTAGTGGGCAAAAATCGTATATAGGGCATACATTGGGTGCTTGCGGGGCTATTGAGGCATGGATGTCGCTTCGGATGATGGATTTGGGATGGTTTGCCCCCAATTTGAATTTAGTAAAGATAGATCCTGAATGTGCGCCATTGGATTATATTATGGGGTCTGGGCGTGAGATTCAAGCGACGCATATTATGAGCAATAATTTTGCCTTCGGCGGTATTAATACCTCGTTGATTTTTAAACGGATTTAAGTTTAATCGTCTTTTTTTATGATTTTTTTCTTTTTTAAACGGGTCTTCCATGGTGATGTCGCCATTGGGTAATTGATAGTATAAGGTCCCATTTTTGGAATATACGTTTGGCACACCATTTTTTAAACTGTCTTGCTGCGCTTTATATACAGCGGCATTCCCAATCCTCATAATTTCATCGCGCTCATCTTTTCGATTTTTAAATGGCTTCATTCAAAGACTCCTGAAAAAATTGCTTTCAAGAGATATTTTCCAGACAATGTGCTTTAAACCATAAAACTTTTATTTGAATTTATTACATTTTTTAATTGTGGCAAAAAGGTTTTACCTGCCTTAAATTTTACTTTATCTACATTTTTATCTAATGACAGCGCAATATCATCCACATTTAAAAACGCTATTTTATTTAGCCTTGAAAACGCCCTTGCAAACGTGGTTTTCCCAGCTCCATTTGCACCTGCAATAAGATACATCATTTTTATAGCTATTATTGTATCAAATTTTCTTAAAACACAGTATATGTAGAGTTTCTTAATTGATATTTTGAAACAGCCCCATAATAAAATGTTTCACTTTTTATTTTTTTGTCGACTCTTCCTTATAAAATTTGAATGTAAGGAGTATTTTTATGTCTGATCCAATACTAAGTTCCTTCTCATCTAGGAAAGCATCTTCCCCTCCCGTTCCACCTAAATCTCCGAGAGGAAGCAATGGTAAAGCCTCTAGTCCAAAACCGACCTTAAGTATGCCGCCCTCGCCTCCAGTCTTACCTAAATCTCCGCGAGAAGCACCTGATCAATCCCCTTCTCCTTCCAACTTTAGAGCTAGTATTGGCCTGGGATCGCTAAGCCTTTCTACTTTATTTTTAGATCCTTCTCCTGATTGCGTGGATGAATCTACCTCTCCGCGAAAATTCCCTGATGAAGCCCCTGACTCTCGTCTAGAAAATGCGCAGACTATGTCTGTTGACTCTTTAGCAGGAAAATTTGGCCTCCCTGTTTCTAGACTCACCACATATTATGATACAGATGAGGACTCTCCAAGCTATGGCCAAGAAACCTATACTGAATTTAAAAGCGATAGCGTTTCTTTTGAATTACCCAAATTCAACGCCGGTCACGGTGGCCAAGGGAGTATTTGGAACGTGTCGTCTGATTCTGTCCTTAAACTTCGCACCTGTCCAGGCGATTACCCCTCACTCGAATTTATGGTACAGCAGCAACGCACTCTTGTTGAGGAGCTTCAGAGTAGAGAGCCCTCTGAGCATCTTATGCACGTAGAGTCTCTTTTTCTCTGTGAGGGTAGTAGGGGGTTATCATTAGCCTATCTTCTGGAGCGCTGTGATGGGGATATCCTTAAAGTTTCAGACCGATTTAATGGCAAGCCAAATGAGGTTTTACGATTAGTTGATCATATTTTTCAAGGTGCTGAGGAACTTTGGCGTGTTGGGTATACCCATCTAGACATTAAACCTCAGAATGTTCTATTCAAAATGAACACTTCAGGTATTCATACCTATAAACTGTGTGACTTTGATGAATCCGCCCCTATCACGGATCCCACACAGAAAGGCCTCGATATTAAGCGCATCATTGGAACCGCGCTTATTATGTATACAAAAGATGAGTCTACAACGACTCCAAAAGCATATGAAATGATGCCTCCTGAGGATTTAAGTAAGGCTATTCTAACCAAAACACCTGGAGACAGCGCCTTACAAAAGCGACTACTTGCGCTTTTGAACTACTTATTATATGTACCTGAATCTAAAACATAAATCTTTACAAAATAAATATAAAGATCTATTGTTTTGGGATGTTTTTTCATCCCAAAAAGATTCTTTCTACTTCAGGACAGATCCCTTCGGACTTTCAATTTTATGCGTCTATTTTCTCCTTCTTAACCCTGTCTGATCTTGAAAAACTCAGATCGGCGGACAGATGGTATAGGTCCGAAGTCACTGCTTTTATAGATAAACTAAGGGCCTCCTTTTTAAATATCCGCACCTCAAATGGCACCCCGTTTGGATATGTTCCGAACCCAGGACCTAGTCCCGCTTTTATCCATACATTAACGACGCTACTTCCTCGCGCGTTTCATGTCATTTCAGATGCTATCGGCAATTTTTACAGCACAACGCCCGACACTCTCACTCAATATAACGCCAAGGGGACCGCTGTCTGGACCTTTTCTTTAAAGGATACGGATTCTCCCTTTTCCCACCCAGGGGTTTTAAACCCAGAGACACAATCGCTTTATATCACATCCGGAATCTCTCTTTTATGTTTAGATGCTAAAACAGGACTCAAAACATGGGAGTTGATACTGGATTCCTTACCGCTTGGCTCTCCCGTTTTACAGACAAATCACCTTTATATCCCTGGAACAGACGCCGTTTATTGCGTTCATACTAAAACCAAAACCCTACACTTCTTTAAAAGCGAGGCCTTGGATACTGATTTTAAAGCCCTCATGCTTGGACTTGATAACAGACTTTATCTGGCAAATGCTACAAAAGGTCTTTTTGCCTATCAAAGCGAGGCCTACGCTTTACACTGGCACTTTAAGCCATCTTCTCCCATAGAGACTGCTACACTAGGTCCGAATGGGGGCTTGTATCTTTTATTGAAAAACCATACACTTTTATCTCTTTCTGAATCTAAAGGAACTCCAAAATGGCATTTTTCTCCCGCCTTTTCTTTGCCTTCTTTTGGACCCGATGGCCTTCTTTACATGACCGTTTCGCACGGCCCTCTTAAACAGGATGCCGCTGGCTATTCTTATTGTCCTGCCGCCCCGTTGACCCTTAACGCCCTTCATCCTAAAACAGGCGAGATTTTGTCTTCTACTTCGCTCAATACCCACTACGATGCGTGCATCCCCGCCATTGTTACCTCGAACCACCTTCTCTACACGGCCTCATCCAGCCCACTTGCGCCTAAATATATCTACTGCTTTGATTTAAACACCCGCACACTTCTAGGTGCCCATCACGCGAATACTATCATCGGTCAATTTGCAGCTTTGAATGCCAGTCCTAAATCGCTTTTTCTTTTTGTGACGTCTTCGCCCATGCCCCCTAGGCTCTATCAATTCACCCACACGGACTGATTTGTCTCAGCCTCTGTTTTTAAGCTATACTGTCGCTTATGATTCGACGGTATTTTCCAACTATAGGCAGCCCTTTTAGTAAATTTATTGTTTTCTTACAATTTTTTTATCTCTACCAAGTGTTTGCCACTAATGACATGGGCGGCTTTGCCTTTTCTGTCGTGGATGGCCTTTCTGTTTTGTTTAGCATGCTCACCCTCTGGCTGTTTTTTCGCCTGATTGGCACTTGGACCAGCGCCTCTAAACCTTTATTTTTAATGGCCAATGCTCTGGGACTCACCCTTTATGGCCTACTATCTGCCTATCATTTTGGCACCCATCAAATGGTGGAATGGAGCTTTATCGCCGATAATTTTACCAGTGCCTTTAACGCCGAATCGGTTCATGTCATTGTCAGTTCGTTTGATCCCGGCGGTCTTTATTATATTCCTATTTTGCTTCTGATTTGGGGCCTTTTTGAATGGCGAAAGGGCAGTGTTTCCAAAGGACGTCAAGCTCAGCCACTTCTCATCAAATCCTTGGTCATTACAGCTTTATATCTGGGGGCTATTTTAATGCCCATTACCCCCCGAGATCCGCTGATGGCTTTTTTTCGCTCTATTTACAATTACTACCATTCCGATCTTTTACGCGGTATTGAACTGTCTCCTACAGAATTCCCCTTTATCACCCCCAGCTCTCGTTTTTTAACCCATTCTGTTGCGCCCAGCGATACGCCACCCCATATTTTTTTAATTGTCTGTGAATCGTTGGATCAAAGTGTTATCAATCAAAAAACAGCCGATGGCAAAGAAATCACGCCCTTTTTAAACCGCCTTCAGCACCAAAGTGTTCACGTCTCCCGTTTTTATAGCAATTCCATTCAAACCGCAAAGGGCCACTTTTCGATCTTATTTTCGACCATTCCCAGTATTGTGGGGAAAGAGGCCAATCAATTCCCCAATATTCGACTGGATTCCTTGGCCACTGTTTTAGGTAAACAAGGCTACCACACGACCTATTTTGGGGCGCATAAAAGCAAACGATTTGATGACAATTTTACGTTTTTTACCTCTCATGGCTTTCAAGATTTTATCACCAGCAAACCCTTTAAACGGCCTCAAGACGAGCCCTACTGGAATAGCTGGGGACCTCAAGACACCTTGTTCTTTTCTTACTTCTTTGATGCGATGGATGCCCAGCTTCGGACGAGTACGCAACCACAGTTTGTCATGCTCACCACTATTTATAATCATTTCCCCTTTAATTTTTTACCTGAAGACCAAAAAATGCTCTATAAGGGAAAAACCTCCTTTAAACAAGATTATATGAATTCCATTCATTTGACGGATCAGGGCCTCGCCTCTTTTTTCAAGGCATTAAAACAACGCCCCTATTATCACAATTCTATTGTGATTGTTGTCGGCGATCATGGCTTTCCACTCGGCGAACACGGGAACTACAGCCTTCCTGCGGGGTATCATGAAGAATCCTTTCGAGTGCCCTTTTTTATGGTCTGGCCCGGAAAACTTAAACCGAAAGCGCTTTCAGGCCCCTTTTCTCAGATGGATATCGCCCCTACGATTGTGGATCTTTTAAACATTCAAGGTGTTTCAACTAACTTTCAGGGGACGTCTATTTTAGGCCCTACGCCGTCTATCACCTATTTAATACAACCCTATGAACGGCAGCTGAGCCTCATTCATTTCCCGTATAAATATCGCTTTAATACCCGGCTAAACACGGCCTATCTCTATGATTTAGATCAAGATCCGCTCGAAACACGAAACCGAATTCAAACCCTAGACCCAAACTTAAAACAGGAATTTGAACGCCACATTCGACGCATTTTACTCAACCAAAAGGCCTTTGAACAGGATCAGTTTTGGCCTAAAGTTGAAAATAAATCCAAATGAGCTTTGGATCCGCTTAAGTGCTGGACCAGTTTCGCACTGGCTTCTTTGGGTTCAAAGGCTTCTTTGGGATAAAAAGACATGGACTGGATCTCTGGAATGAGCTTACCCACTTCTTGGATAATCGTGGCCGAAATTTGCTTTAAATCTGCATAATTTTCCTCTATTTTGGCAATAAGTGCAGGTATCTCGAATTTTTCTTGAAGCCCTTTATTGTAAATACGAACACTGTCCAACTTTGCGTAATCTAGGTGGTCAAAAGCCCCCAACTTAAGCGACTCTGGGGTTAATTTGTGCGTTTCCGTAAAAAAGGTATGCATGGTTACATTGAGTTGATTGATTTTATAGAGCACAGGCTGCAACAGGGTCAACACTTCTGGGTCTGCCAATTTCTCATTGAAAAAGACCAATCCCATGCTGGCCCAATATACAATATAGTCCCAATTGATTTTTAAGGTCATCAGCAGGGCATTGCCCATCATGGGATACTGATTTTCATAAATAGTCAAAAAGCTGGTAAATACGGCTAGATAAAAGGTATTAAAAGTCTTGGCTCTTTGTTCAATCTCTTCGCCTTTAAGGGAGCGTGTGATTAAATCCGTTAAAAAGGTGTTGCTCATCCCAATAAAATCGCTACCTGGAGAGTAAAAGGGATCTAAAAAAACCCCCGCTTCCCCTGTCAGTGCCCATTTTTCAACTGAAAATACCTGTTTGGCATGATGAGAAAAATGCTTGAGGGCCAAAAAGTCCATCACTTCGATTTGGCCATCATTGAGATGCGCATGCAATTGCGGCTCGTATTGTTTAAGCCAAGCCATAGATTTTTCAAGGGTATTCACCGTTGAAAAGGGATGGATGGTCTCGTCAGCCACAATCCCAATACTTGTGGCCCCCGAAGCCAAGGGAATGATCCAGGTCCAATACCCGGTTCCAAACAAATGATTCGTACTGAAGCGTCTGGCCCTGAGTTTGGTCCTGTTTTTCCAGTCTTCATCGTCTTCCCAAGTATCAATATTCACCGCCTGATTGACTCTAAACCAGGTGGCGTTAATATTATGATCTGTACTTCGAAGTAACTTATATTTCTTTTTCAAGAGGCTATATCTACTGGTGGCATCTACAACCCAAGTGCTTAATAAAATTTGTTCTTCTGCGCCTTTTTTAATCTTAACCGCGTAGGAACCGTCCTCTTTTTTTTCGACATCTTCTACTTTGGTTTGGGCTAAAAAAGTACCGCCCAAACGCTGGAATTCTGTCATTAAAAAATTTTCAAATCGGCCTCTGTCTAACTGGTACGACGGAACTGTCGAATAAATACTGGGACCGCATTCCGATCTTTTTTGAAGCGATGCATTGCCCTCTTTTGAAAAGAAAAAACGCAGGCCTAACTTGGGAAGCTGATGCTTTAAAATATGGTCTTTTAAACCTAAAATTTCTGAATAATAATGACTGCCAATTTCAACTGTAGACTCCCCTACTTTTACGGTTGCCTCTGGAAGGGGATAGCTTAATTTATCGATAGCCACTACAGATTTAACCCCATTTTTAAGCAATTGAATGCCTAGGGTTAGGCCTGCAAGTCCTCCGCCTAAAATACAAACCTCTTTTTTCATAAGAGTCCCATTCTAATCAAATTTAAGATCTACGTCTAGCCATTTGACTAGAATGAATCGTGAATCACTTCACTTTCGAGATATAAAGACCATTTTTTAGCAAGGTATCGCGTGACTTGAAGCCGCTCGGATTCGCTTAAGGCCCTGTTATACAGGATAACCTCTAAAAGGTCTCCTTCAAAATAATTGCCGCCGTACTCTCGCATTAAATAGCGATCCGTATAGGGAAAAGATGTCCCTACAAGGGAACTTGTTATTTTATTGAATTTTTTTCTTAATTTACCATTTTTAAATATAGAGGCCTGAGTATACCCTCCTGCTGTTTCTTGACGAAATTCAACCAGAATATTCTCTGAAACATCCATGGATCCCCCAGATTGGGTCTCATACCCTGTTACACCCCCTTGATATATCACTAACTGCCCGCTAGAAGACATCCCTAATTTGAGAAAACTCCTGGAAATGCCCAATATAGGATTAAAGGCATTCCATTCAGGTTCCTCTTTAAATACGATAAATGCGTCAAAATTTTGAGGTGAAGATAAAAGCGATCCATCTTCAAATGTAAAATAGCGCGTTGAATTATATCCATTTCGCATTCCTCTGAACCCCAAATTTTGGTTGACCGTCACATATGAGGCCCTATTTCCGGCTGTTATTTGACCGGCATGATTTCTGCTGGGACTAAAATCGACCCATGTTTGAATGGTACTTCCGACTGTCACCCCATTTGTGTTATCTCCATGGGGTTGCATGCCATCTAACCATAGGACAGCGCCGGCTGTAACCGGTAAGGGTCCTGCAGGGACTAAATTATCTATATATGCAGGCATATCTTGCATGAGCGCATCTTCTGGAAATTCATCATAATCCTCAATTCGCCCATCTAAATCCGTATCGTTAAGCCATTTATTCGCTAAATAGGTTTCAATATTAGACATCTCTGTTGTTGTGAGTCCCGAATTAAACATGATAATTTCGTTAATCTCGCCATTCAGATAGCGATCTGTTACCCAATGTTTTCTATAGCCAATGCTCATGCCGTCATTGTCCGTTAAATAGCCTGTTGTTGCTGTGTCTATTTGACTGAAAGACGCCACGCCACTTGTAAGTGTACTCATATACAGTTTATCTGTCCCAGATACATTATACCCGTACAGAATACGGCGTGGCTCGCTTGCACCTAAATAGCTCCCTATTCCGGTATAAATCAAGCCCCCTTCATTTTGATCCATCCGAATCGCTTCTCCTGTTGCAGGAGATCCGTCCTGATAGTACCCCAGCCCTAAATTGGTATTTGCGCCTGCATATACGCTCCCCCCTATAAAGTAATTGGGGCCATTATCCCGTCGTTTTCCAACCACAAATACCGTAAAACTTGTGTTCACAAGATGTCCGTCGCCAACCAGTAACTTTCTATTAAACGTTGCCCCACTGGGATTGTTAAAGGAAATAAAATTTTGAGATCGGTCCTCCGTCGCACCTTTATTGAAGGTTGGCATGGCACTTTCTACGCTTTGTGTCGCATTTCTCCCATTTCCAGATAAGTCTATCCACTTGGACACTTGATTGGAGGCATTCATGGAGACAAAAGCGGTATCACTGGCATCGTACCAAATATACAAATTAGATGACACTGCCATTAAAGCAGGTGGCAAGGGTACTAAGGGACCTGCTTTCGTCGGAACCATGAGCCCGATCAACATCCCAATCAATAGCAACGTCCTATAGACATATTTCATTTCTATAAGTATACGCAGTTTCAAGATCCGATTTCAACTATGGGAAGCTTTATAAAGGCTCTAACCGTAAGCATTTCGCAACAGTCCCACTATCCTTCTAGCGCCTTTAATTCCTCGATTTTTTCTAAGACCTGATCTAAGCTAAATCTGACTTTGGGGTCTAATTCCAAACAGCCTTTTATTAATTCTTTTAGCGTCTCTTCCATGGGAGGGATGGCGCTTCCCCAAGGTCCTTTTTGATCCAACCCCTCCATCAGGGCTTGATGCCATCTATAAAGATCATTTTCTTTAGAGTCCAAATAAACATGATCACAATATTTCCTCGAAAATTGAAACCAAAACCTTGAAACGTCTTGAATGAGACGGCCGCCCTCATCCCAATTTTTTTTAAATTCATCATGGGTATATAGAATCTCTTGGATTTTCCTTTCGTCATCTTGTGGATAGATGATATATTGTCCTGTCTTCTTATAATTTGGCACTAAAAACTGTCGCAGTCTCGGATCTCTTACAATCATGCCTAGTAGTACGGTACCGTTATATTTTTTAAGATTCAGGTTCAAACACGCTATTAAAAATGCCGTATTAATCCCACGTGCATAGGTTCTATAATAAGGTGCTTTTAGCACCTCTACCGCAAGGAGAACGCCTATTGTCCATACATCTATTTTCTCATCAATGATAATGGGTCCTTTTGTCAGTGTTTCTGGCGCATAACAGGTGCCTTTTGCAAGGTGATTTAACGTGTATTCTCCATAGTATTTTGCAAGTCCAAAATCAATCAACTGAAATGCAGACGCCTTTTTGTTCCAGATAATGTTCGTTCTCTTTAAATCCAAGAATGCAATATTTTTTTTTCTTAAATCGCGTAACCCCTGCGTTACATGGTCTAAAAGCAGAATCAAATGATCCCCATTGGTCTGAAATTGGAAGTGCTCAATCCCCACGCCTCTTTCCATCATCATCACAAATACCATGCCTTTATCCTCTTTATAGCAAACAAAAGGGCCTCCTATCGTATGAATGACATAAGCGCTTTCCTTACAAGCGCTTAGTAAATCCCACTCCTGAATGGCGTCTTGAACCTTTGAACTTTTTTCTAGCGCTTCCGCTGTGAGATTCTGAGGATCCACATCCGGTACCCTGATTTGTTTCAGCGCAATTTCCTCTGAAAATCGAACAGATCCGTAAGTTCCCTTTGCTTTATTCTTTTGTTCTAATTCAATCTCATATTTGCCTCCTCCCACAGGCACTGTATAAAAAGAATTTTCTATAGGGCTTGTTTTTTTATGAAACTCCCCCAAATGAATGTTTATTTTTTCTGGCAAGAGATATCCACCAGCTATTATTTTATAGTGTCTCATTACCACTCTTTACTCAGGCTTGTATAAAGCCTGATTCAAGATATCCCTTACCGCTTTTATGGCTATCGGTTTTGTCAGTTGAGGGCTTAAAGGAAATCCATCTACCGTATCTCCAGAAAAGGGAATCAACAGCGGCATCGATAAAGGGCAGACTTTTAATTTTACCCCCGTATGCTCTCCTACCCAATCTCTTTGGGCCTTTAAAATAGCCTCATAAACTTGGGTTGCCACAGGCAGTGCGCCTAGCATCCCTTTACCTGTGTTATCTATGAATAAAACATCGAGCTGCCCCAATTTCATTGCTGAAAGACTTGTTTCATCATCGCAAGCTTCCCATACGTGTATATTTGGTTTTGAAATACCTAATTTCCCCAAAAATCTAACCAACATATTTCGATTGGAGGCCTCATCATCTACAAGTCCTACGGATAGCATTTCTATTTCAGACTTTCTATTTTGTGCTGCTCGAATGAGCTGGACATTTCCAAATGAAAATCCATTTAACTCGGGAGAATGAATGTCTAAGGCCCCAAAAATTGTAGGCGTTTCTGCAGCTACTCTAAAAATTCTATCGTAGGGTTTGGTCAGCGTTACACACAATCCCACATGCCCCTCTATTGCGCTGTAATTTTCATTGGAAAGCAAAAATCCGCATTTTTGAGCGATCTCGGCTATCACCCCATGTCCAAATCCATGGCCTGTGTTAGCGTCTGAGTTTGACATTTGGCTGCCCACCGCTAAGTCTTCCATTTTTTGAACCAAGCCTCCCCCTAAATCCCTTACTTGCACCCTTAAGGTATTTCCCTCACTCTGAATAGAGACCGTCACACACACTTTCCCATCGGCATCTCGGAGTATTTTAGAATGGGCCTCTGCATCTTTCGTTTTAAGCGTATCCAGATAGCGTTGTGTATATTTTGTGGCGTTTCCAATGATATTAGATGCCAAACGAATCATATCTGTCATGAATTCTGAGATACTGGCACGGGGTTCTTCCAGGATGTAAACAACACGCACCTCTCTCTCTTCCGGAATACTTGCGGCAACTAAATTAATCCATTTTTCCAGTGTAAAAATAGATTCTACCTCATGAGATTTAGGGTTCTGAATCTGTTCCATTAATCTATCTATAACCGCGACTTCTGCCTCTAATCCCGATTCTTCTTTAAGCGCAGCTGCAACACCTTCTAAGGTTCTTGTGACTCCCTGTACATGCTTTATACTTTCTGATATTTCTCTTGTTGCCCCACTTGTGATCACATTTACTTCATCTAAACAGGTATCAATATCACCTAAAAGCCCGCTCCTTTCCGATTTTGGAAGATGCCGAATCCCAATTCTTTCATGAATCGCTTTGTTTTGACTTTTGGCTAATACCGCCCCTAATGGTCCTGCAAGGTCATGAAATAGACTTACCACATGGACGAGTTTTGAAACTGCAGCAACAAGATTTGGTTTGGACCCACTCCCACGTCTTCTAATGACCGCTACAGGTTCGATTGTAGAGGGGGGACTGAAAGATAAAGGAGTCGAGATTATTTTTTTTAAATTCATTATTTTTTTTTATTTTATTTAAATGCAATTTACTATCGCTTTTTTTGAGAGTCAGGAGATGTTACATCCTCTTTATAGAGGCTGTCAAGCTATCGTTTACCGACCACATAATTGCAATAAATTATATTTCATTATAAAATGCCGTTCTCCCAATTCCATAAGTAAAACACTGGTTTTAATATAAGCTAAAATAGTGTCTAAGCCCCCCCATTTTAAGCCTAAGTCGTTTTCTAAAATGCCGTATTTATTGGGCGCTTCTCTTGAAACATCATTCATGAGGGCAATGGCATGCGCATCTTTTTCAGGTGCTTCTTCTAAGAGCAGGATATAATATCCTGGATTATCTTGGATATGATCTGAAATGGCTTTAAAAATCCACTGATAATTGGCTCTGTTCATATTTATAAAATGAGATATTACCCCCTCTTTTTTTATCATTTCGTCTATTATCTCTTTATTTTTTACATTATCTCCTATCACAGGGGGCCTTCCGGTTGAAATCGGTCTTGCCTCTAATTTTATTTCTCTTAAAAAGGTTTGCATTTGTTTTAATTTATCCCGCTCCCCTTTGACACTTTTCAAATACGTGTCTGTTAGCATTTTTACTTGTCCTGATTGATTAAAGGTCTCCCATTGATTGTCTTTAAAACAGCGAAACCCTTCTACACTAAATCCCACGCACTCTGGTACCCCCTCTGAAATCGGATATTGAGCGCCTCTGTCTATAAATGCCTTTAGCATGGGTACTATGTTATTTTTTACTTTGGGTGAAATAATCCCAAAATAGAGCGATTCTCCTAAAATAATCGAAGCAAGGCCCTCACATTTAGCATAAATGTCGTCCACGCTCTCACGATGACAAAAAAGTGCGGTTATTTTTTTCATTCTTCTTATGATAATCGATTTTTTTTATGTTGATTTTGGAGATTAAGTTTTGTAAGCTACTGTTTTAATACCATTAAAATTCATCATTAACAAGGGGTTATCTAGTATGATTCTATCACGATTGGCAATTTCGTCTGTTCGTCCTGTTTTACCACCACCACTTCCAGGCGGACTTCGGGCCTTATCTTCTCAATCTGGTCTGCCTCAAAAAGTCCTGATTTTAAATCGCAGCTCTGCGGCAACGCGGGCTTCGAGAACCTATGAAATTCTTGGCGTAAAAGTAGGGTCTATCTATCCAGATGTAGATAGCAGCATGCCGCATCGCTTTTTAGCGGATCAGAGCCATCGTTTAAACCATTCCGGAAGTCCTGTTTCTGCCTATCTGGACTACAAAGAGATTATCGCTTTGGCAAAAAAAGAGGGCTACGATGCCATTCATCCTATGTTTGGCTTTGTGTCCGAAGAAGCGCCCTTTTATGAGGCCTGCTTGGCAGCTGGCATCCGCCCTATAGGGGCTAAACCTGAGGCCATTCGGGCCTTAGGCGACAAGGTTTCGGCTCGAAATATTGCCATTGAGTTGGGCATTCCTGTGGTGCCCGGAACCCCAGAACCCATTACAGACTTAGATGCGGCGCGTGCCTTTATTGCCAGTGAAGGGGTTGGGTACCCTGTGATTATTAAAGCCGCTGGCGGTGGTGGTGGCAAAGGCATGCGTGTGGTTAGCGAAGAATCTGAATTGGAACCTCTTTTTAAATCCGCAACAGGAGAAGCCTTACGGGCCTTTGGCAATGGCGCTGTTTTTATCGAAAAGTTTTTAGAGGCGCCCCGTCACGTTGAAGTTCAAATTGTATCTGATGGGAAACGCTGCGCTACACTCTTTGACCGCAGTTGCGATGCTCAGCGGCGCTATCAAAAATTGGTCGAAATTGCCCCAGCTCTGATTTCTGAAGAAACACGTGCTCAGATTCATGCTTATGCTAAAGCCTTGGCACTTAAAACGGGGTATAACAATGTGGGTACGGTGGAGTTTATTATAGATACTAAAACCGGACACCCTTACTTCATGGAAGTGAACACCCGTATTCAAGTGGAACATACGGTTACTGAAGAGGTTATGGGGGTGGATATTATAGACCTTCAAACCCGCCTTTCCTATGGCCTTCCTGTCGATTTTGATGCCTTGGATGCGCTTAAACCCAAAGGGGTTTCCATTCAATGCCGTATTACCGCAGAGGGTGATGATCTTCTGCCTGCTGCTGGCACTGTTATGGGGGCGTCTTTTCCTACCATGCGTGGATTTAGGCAAGAAGGTCCTGTTCGACCTGGGATGCAAGTGGGGGCTTTTGATGCCATGCTCACCCAACTTGTGTTTACAGGCAAAACCTTGGAAGAGGCCTGCTCTCTTGCTGATTATGGGCTTAAACACACTGAGATTTACGGTATTGAGACCAATATCTCTTTTTTGAGAACGCTTTTAAACCCCGATCTTCTTCGCACGATCACGACCAATGCCATTGATCAGGATCTCAAAGGACCTGGTACTTTTATTCGGGAAGCCCGAAAATTAGGGGCTGAACGCCGCAACACGGATGGGATACTCCGCTTTCTTGCGATGGGTGCTGTTAATGGCCATGGACATCCCGGAATGGGCGCAACACCGTCTATTCCGACACGTCCACCTGTTCCACCCGTTGCGCTTCAAGCCCCAGAAAGAAGTCTGCTTAAACAACTCATCGATACCAGAGATTATGCGGGACTTCGTCGCTATCTGAATGGACTCCCTACAACTCTGATCACGGACACCACCATGCGAGATGCCCATCAGTCTAAAATTGCCACGCGACTCCGGATTTTCGATCTCCTGCCTATTTTACCTTATTATAACCGTGCGCTTTCGCCCCATTTAGGCAGTTTAGAAGTTTGGGGCGGGGCCACCTATGACGTGGACATGCGCTTCTTAAGAAACTGCCCTTGGGATCGTCTGGATGCCATTCGTGAGGCCGTTCCCAATTTACCGCTTCAAATGTTACTCCGTGGTGCCAATGCTGTTGGCTATACCGCTTATGCGGACAATGCCCTTGGCGTCTTTGCCAAAAAAGCGGTCAAGCATGGCATGGATATTTTTCGCATTTTTGATGCCTTAAACGACATTGATAACTTGAGCGTTGGCATCACAGCTGTGCATGCCTCAGGGGGCCTTGTAGAAGCAGCAGTGTGTTATACCGGCAATGTTCTGGATACCGACTCCAAATATAATTTGGACTATTACTTAAATTTAGTACGCCGTTTAGACACCATGGACATTCATATTTTATGCATTAAAGACATGGCAGGCCTACTCACACCAGATGCAGCTACCCTTTTGGTCTCTACCTTAAAACGCGAATTTCCGCACTTGCCGATTCATGTTCATACCCATGATTCGGGGGGTACAGGCGTTGCCGCTATGCTGGCAGCGAGTAAGGCGGGGGCTTCTATGATTGACGCTGCGATGGATTCTTGGGGCGGCTCTACCTCTCAACCTAAAATGGGGTCTATTCTTCAGTCTTTACCGGGCACCTCAGATTCCTTTAAAGGACGTGTGGCTGCGGTCAATGATTATTGGTTGGGCGTTTTAGATCTTTATAGACGTGTCGGTTCGGCTGAAGACCAACCCACCTCTGCCCTTGAACTGGCGGAACATGAAATGCCAGGTGGCCAATATACCAATTTACTCTTTCAAGCACGTGCTGTTGGGGTTCCTGAACAATGGCCAGCTGTTAAAAAGGCCTATGCTCAGGCCAATCAATTTTTAGGCGATATTCCAAAGGTGACCCCTTCCTCTAAAGTTGTGGGCGATTTGGCTCTTTTTATGGTTCAAAATAAACTATCTTTAAACGATTTAATCGCGCACGCAGGTACTTTAAGTTTCCCCTCTTCTGTGGTGGACTACTTCCGAGGCGGTCTGGGCACCCCTCCTGGAGGATTCCCACCTTATCGCGCCCTTATTTTAGAAAAAGCAGGGCTTACGCCGTACAAAGGACGTCCAGGCGCTGAACTTCCTAACTACGATTTTGACGGCGCGAGACAGCGTCTTTCTGAGCGTTTCCCGAAACTTGCGATCTCAGAAGAAATGGTCATGAACTATTGCATGTATCCAGACGTCACGCTTGAGCTTTTAACCTTTCAAGAAACCTATGGCACAGAGATCCCCACGCTTCCCACTTACTTTTTCTGGGAACAGATGAAAGAAGGGGATACCGTCGAAACACGGCTTAAATCCGGCAAAGAAGTCTCTATTACCTTACATGCCATTGGCAAACCCAACAAAGAAGGTCTTATGTGCTTGACCTTTACACTGAATGGGGTGGAATTGAAACTTCTGGTCCCTAAAAAATCCGAGCAGGCAAAAGGCGGCGCCGTGGCAGCTCCTAAAGCCGATCGCATGAATGATCGCCATGTGGGTGCTCCTATGAACGGAAAGCTCCTCAGTTTAGAGGTTAAAGTCGGCGATACCGTCGTAAAAGGTCAACGCCTCTTTAAACTAGAAGCCATGAAAATGGAAAATGCGGTAGCGGCTTCTGTAGATGGTAAAATTAAGACCATTCATCCTAAAGTGGGCGAAACCGTGTCTGCTGGTGATTCGGTGATTGAATTCGAGTAATGGCCTTAAAAAGGCCTTACAGCGGATCCAAACGTAGAAATTTCGCAACAGTCCCTTAAGCCACTACTTCCTGCCCTTCAAATTGGAGGGCTTTTTCTACTAAATGGGCACTGCCAATATATAAAGGTGTTTTTTGGTGCAGGGCTGAGGGCTTTATCTCTAAAATAGGGGTAAGGCCATTGGTGGCTTTCCCACCCGCTTGCTCGCAAATGAGGGCCAGAGGATTGGCTTCATATAAGAGTCGTAATTTTCCTTGAGGATGTTTTGTGGTTCCAGGATAAATATAAACGCCCCCTTTCAGCAAATTGCGATGAAAATCGGCCACCAGTGCACCCACATAACGACCGGATAATGTTGGCACCGGTCTGTCTTCTGTTTCGCCTTTTAAATACTGTAAATAGGCCGCTGTTCCCGGAAATAATCGGGGAGAGAGGCCTTCGTTTACAGAGTAATAGTTTGCAGACTCAGGGATTTTAATATCCGGTAAAGATAAAATGAAGTCGTCTTTTTCGGGGTGATAGGTGAAGCCATGGACGCCATTTTTGGCGGTGTAGACCAAGACCGTAGAAGAGCCATATAAAACATAACCGCCAATCACTTGTTCGGAACCGGGTTGAAAACATTCGTCTACGCCGCCCACGCCCGTGGTTTTATAAATGGAAAAAATAGTGCCGACACTGGCCGTCACATCGATATTAGAAGAGCCATCTAAAGGATCGAAAAGCACCACATACTTGGCGTTTGAATTTAAGCGTGAGGGAATCACAATGCCCTCTTCTTCTTCAGACCCCATCACAGCGACATACCCACTTTCCGCTAGAATTTCTTTCATCTTTTCATTGGAAAAGACATCTATTTTTTTGACATCATCTCCGGAAGCATTATGGTCTGCGCTGTTCCCACTGCAATTTCCTGATAAGGCTCCGAACAATACTTCTCGTCGAATGACACGCGCAATAGTGGCAATACTATCCAATAGTACCTCTAAATCAGGTATGATCTGTATATTGTTCTTTAACTGTTCGTTGCAATGAGACTGAAGTGTTTGCTGATTGAGCATGGCATCCCTCTTTAAATAATATATGGATCTATTCTACTCTAACTCTTCTCCATTTAGCCATGCCTTAAATGTGTTTGTTTTTTCGATTTTTTTTCCAATCAACCATGTAAGCCACGATTCTTTTTTTAGTGTTTTACCCTCAAAATATTGGGCCATTTTGATTAATTCATCTTCTGAAACATATAATCCAGATCTTGGATTGTTGAGTAATTTTAATTCACTGTACCCATTTTCCTCTTTGGCATAGCTTTCAAATTCGGCTATTGCCCGCGTTATTTTGGCGTCTTTTAAGGTGTATTCGGGGTGATACTCCTCCGGAATATGTTCCAAAATATCCGACTCTTTACCCACAAAAAGCACTGGCGTTCTGATTCCGGAATACGGGCTATGCGCAATATCGACAATGATGGGGTCTTTATCTATTTCGCCTACAATCACAAAGGCATGCATTCTGGATTCTATTTTTGCCATAGTCCCCACCATGTCCCGCATTTCTGTGGTCATGGCCAAATGCACCTGTTCTAAACCCGCACGTTTCAGCTCTATGGCCACCACTAAGTTATATAAATTGCAAAGCCCACTAGGCCTAAATTCGCCGTCAGATAGGCGCTTCAATACGTCAATTATTTTATCTTTATTTACATACCATAACTCAGTCACTTTTTTTAATGCTTCACTTGGAGCAGAGGGAGCTATGCTGGATATGCTACGGACCCAGTAAGGTATAGGCATACTCGAAATTCTTGAGGTGATCTCCCTAGCGGTCAGTGCTGGTAGGCCTATTCGACTTATTTTGGGCGTTAGAACGGCATGTAAAGCTCTCTCTATAGGTCGCATTGCACTTACTCTTCCTCCTAGCATGGGATTACTCCTTTTTTACCTTTATTTAATAAAATGGATACATTCTCTGTGTGTCTGTTTATTGAACCATATCCTTGTATTTTATATCAAGATTTTATTCTAAAATCGCTCTTTTATTAAATATCTTTTAAAGATCCTTCAATGATTGCAAATAATCCCCCATATACCCCACTGATCATCATTTGAACTCTAACCCCTTTATAGGCCGTCAAACCCAATCGTCGTACAAGGGGGAGTAGTCTTTCACCTGTTCCCGTTTGGAGATGCGTTCTATAGGCATCTAACGGATAAATAACAGCAGCTGCGGCCATCCCAAGGCCTAGACCTGCCACAAATTCGTAAGGCTTTGCTTCTCCACCTGTTCTTTGGGCAACTTCAGTCGCTAGAGGCCTACTCCATTCCGATACGGCACTTAAAAAAATAACTTTTCCAAGAACGGTTACGCCTAAACCTCGGGTTAATAAGGCAACTACCCCGTGTTCCTTGATAATACGCCCCATCACTTGATACGTACTTTGACCTTTTAGTTGTCTTGCAGACATTTGAGTGCCTGCAAATTTATAAGGGTTTTGAAGAACCCCTGTTATATAGCCTGCAGTTACCCACGATAGCATAGGATGGCCTGTTTTATCGTGGAGTACCTTTTTAATCACAGGCGTTGAACCTGTCCCTAACGCCGACCCCTGCACATTGGCACTTGCGCCTCTTAAAACGCCTCTTACCCCAGCTTTTTTTATGGCGCTTCCTAGTGGTTCTGGTGATTCCTTTGTACTGTTTACTTGAATATGCGTTCTCGCATACACCAACGGCTGAACTCCAAAGGTAGCTGCTCCAGCAGCGATCATAGGCGCTGTTAGACTGACACCTGTTCTACAAGCCCCTATGATTTGCCCCTGAACATAGGTCTGAAACGGCGTCGCAGGTGAAAACATAGACATTCTTTGCATGTGCCTATGCGTTGCTTTTGCCCATGCTTCTTTTGCCTGCTCTGGGTCTTTTTTAACTAAAACGGGCACAGGTGGTGGCGCTACAGGTTTTTGAAATAACGCAGATGGGAATAATCCAGAATTTGGAATGAATTTTGGAGCAAGAACTCCAGTACGTGGTACTACAGGTTCCGTTCTGGGTATGGGTTTGGGAGTACTTGCTGTTGTATGTTGTATTTTAGGATTCATTTTTTTACCTCAATCTTTTTTTCTTTATCTGACTAACTCTTTTTTAATGACTCGTATACCGAAGAAAATACGCCCCATCCCACAGCACTGATTCCGATTTGAACGGGAAGCCCTCTATAGGCGCCGAGCCCTATTCTTCGTATTAAGGGAATTATGGACTCCTTTGCACCTGTTTGTATCTGGGTTCTATAGGTGTCCAGAGGATAGGCAATCATTGTTGCAATCACCCCCATTCCTGAACCTGATATAAACACATAGTTCTTTTCTTCTCCGCCTAATAGTGTTGATAATTTCTTTGCTACAGGCTCTCGCAGCTCTATAACACTTCCGACCACGATTGTCTTTCCAGCTACTCCTAACCCTAATCCTCTCGTAACAAGCACAACTGGTCCCTGTTCTTTTAACAGTGTTCTCATGGTTTGGAATGGCGTTTGATGGGTTATTTGTTTTGCAGACATCCACGTCGCTGTAAGCTTAAATGGATTTTGTAGCATCGTTGGAATCGTGGTTGCAAGTCCCCACGCTACCGCTTTGTTCTCTACCTTTTCATCAATGACCTCTTTTAATATGGGTACTACCCCTGTGCCTACAATTCCACCTATAGCACTGGATCCTACTCCGGAACGTATTCCAGATAGGCCTACACGTTTTGCTAATGGCACCAAAGGTTCTACGTGACCTGTCTGTCTTTGTATTTTTAACCACACTAAAGGCTGCGCGGCATAGGTTTGAGCTACTGTAGCAATTATAGGCGCGCCTTTATGTGCTACATTTCTCATGAATCTCACACCTCTATCTACCAATTCAGACGCCGTCTTTACTTTTTCTGGAACAGGAGGCGGTGCCACAGGTGGAAGTGTTATTCCTGTTGTGGGTTTTGGCTCTGGCACTTTAGGCCCACTTACTGGAACCGCTTTTGGAACGGCTGCATTTGCTGATACTATACTTGTTACGACACTAGGCAACATCATTTACCTCCTCTTATTATTTTTATATACGACCCCTTTCCCTGTCATTGTCGTTTGTTTTTATTTAAAATTTCACTTTTTTATTCCATTTATTCTTTTCATGCTTTTATAGCTCCATAGTGTCATTGATGCTGGCTTTCTGATTTAAAAAATGGTGTAATACCAGGACCATGCAGGCTTCTTTTTTATCTATTTTATCTGATCTTGTTGAAACCCCTTCTGTTATTGGTTCTGAATATCCGTTTTTAAAAAAAATACAACAGTATCTCTCCGCTTTACATCTAGACACTTGTTTCCATGAGGGGTTACTGGAGGTCAAAGGAGATCCCGATTACAAGGGCCCTATTTTATCGGCTCATGTAGATAGACATGGACTCCTTTGCACGGGACCCAATGAGTTCCAATACGCGGCCTTTACCTCTCGGTTTAAGGGAGATCTGGATGGAGGGTCCTTATCGGAACAAATGCTGACTCGCATTGCCTCTCGTTTTTTAAACCAAACTGTCATTGCCTACCATCCTTGGGAGGGAACACCGCTCCAGACGGGCATTATTGAATCCTCTTTTTTATGCCCTATTCGCAACAATCTGATCTTTACCTTAGCATCTGATGCGCCTATGGATGCGGGTATCCCCCTTGGCTACAAGGATCATCTTTCGATTCAAGATGGCTTTATTTCTGCTCAATTGGATAATGTGTTGAGTGTGGCTATTCTCTTAACTCTCTATAAGCATGGATTTAGAGGCCGTTCTCTTTTTACCTGTGAAGAAGAGGCGGGGCGAAGTTGGCGCTATTTACTGGCCTATTTTCAACGTCAAAACGAAGTCACTCAAGACCTTATCGTGCTGGATACCAGTCCTTTTGAAACTAAGGAGGAGGCGACTCAATTTCATATCGTACTTCGCAATAGTGATATCAGTGCCTCTTTTAACAGTTTGATGACTCAACGATTGGCCGATTTCTGTCAGGATCAGGGTATTCCCTTTTGTAAAAAGGATACCTATATTGCGCAAAAAAATAGACTGAGATTTCAAGAGGGTAAAGACCCTATTAGTATTGGGCAAACAGAGCTCGGACGGCTTATTCATGGGGGATTGGGACGCGTAAGTGGCACCACGCTTCAAGTGCCGACCTTTGGGTATCACACCAATGCCGAAACCTTTCAATTAGCGGCACTTCCTGCTGTTTTTTTCCTGCTTCAGGCCCTAACCTCTGGAGATCGATTTTAGTCCTTTAAACGGTCCCATTTTTGGGCACACCCTGTAACACAATCGCCTTCTGTTAATGTGGCCCCGGGTGTTTGGAGCGTTTTTTCTACAATGGCAATGGCCTGCCCTATAGACGTTTCACACTTTCCTGGGCTCGCTTGGCCATAATCTCTGGATAAGGTGGCATAGGGAAAAATTTGAAAGGCTTCCAGTAGGGAATAGAGTTTTTCTTTTTCAGCGACTATCTTTCTTAAAAATGAGGGGGGAACCACGCCTTCTGATAATTTTGAAAGGGGCTCTTTATAGAGTAAGCCTCTTAGCATGGGAAATCCTAAATTGTAATACTGTGTTTCTAGCCATGTTTCATGCCCTGATCTTTCTACCTGTTGTCGCATCCAGGCTAGCGTTCCAATGTAGGGGCCTCCGACCGGAATTTCCCGTGTCCCTGTGAGTTTTTTGATTTGATTGAGAAGTTCGCGTGTTTTTTCGGTTTGCAAGCCTTGTTCATGGTCAAAGGAAAAAATACCGCCGTGAATTTTTTGAGACTCCAAGGCATTAAGCATATTATTGGGCGTGCCATCCATGTCCCCTAAAAGGAAGTATCGAAAGCAGGATAAGCTGATAAATCGTGAAAATTCTGAATCTACCTCTGTAGAGTCGAAGGGTTTTTTATCGATTTCAATGAGTCGTTGCCTATCTTCTTGAGTTAAACTACCCGCCGTATGTGAGAAAAGTTGTCCCTTAACAAATTGCCTGAGGGCTAAAAAATCTTTGGTCTTAAATGAAAGTTGTCCACCTAATTCTGCTTGCAAGGATACAGTCATGGTTTTCATTAAATGATCCCCAAGGCCTAAGGCATGCCCCATATAGGCGGCCAAAACATCGCGTTGGGCCAATGGGACTAAATCTGGATGAATGACTTTTCCAAAATAATGATTGGGTCTAGGGTTCCCCTTTTCATCTAATTTATCTCTTCTCCACACTCTGCCAATAAAAAAATCGTCATCTGGATGCAAGTAAGCCGAATTTCGGTCTTCGCCTAAAGTAAATTGCGAGGGCCTCCGGTATTTCTCAATAAAGGGGGCGCCAGACTGTTTCAGAGCGCGTGCATTGTCTTCATCTTGTTCCTCTATCCCTGCATGTGCCGCTGAAGGCTTATAGGCCGCCCAAACGCAGCTGGTATCTGAGAGTTTCGGTAAATTAAGCGCGGGGATATCGGCTTTGAAATCCAAGCGTTTAAAGGCTCTTACGCCAGTACCCCCCGCTTCTGCTGCTAGTCTGCGACATCCTCTCACTACTGGAATCACTGGGGGAAGGACTCTCCCTAACATATTCATCAACCTCCTACCTTTATCTTGCTTTTTTTTTCAACATCCCGCATACTTAAGTTTAAACCCTTTACCTTTTATAAGGTAAAAAAAGGAGAAAATAAACACAATGCCTATTACTTTTTATCACATTCTTCACCTTGTGTCACTGCTTGCCTTATCAGGATTTGGTTATGGGCTTGTTTTTTCTGAGCACAAAAAATACCACCAAATTGGATTTGGCGTCGCCTCTTTATTGGTCTTTATTGCGGGATTTGGCCTTATGGCTAAATTGGGATATCGATTGGGAACAAGTCATTGGCTTATGGCTAAATTGGCGATTTGGGTAGTCCTTTCCGCGGGTGTACCCATGGTGGTGAAGCGTCTCTCTTTACCTCAGTGGCTTTCTGCTGGACTGGTGACGCTTCTTTTAAGTACAGCTGTCGCTCTTGTTTATTTGAAATAAAGCTTTAGGGGGCTTTATAGATGCATAAACAGATTTCGCTTGCGATACTTCGTGAGCATCCTTTCCCACTCACCGCACACATGACCTTTTCCTGGTTCTTTGCGACTGAAGGAAAGATTTATACACCTGACGATAAATCTCATTTTTTACCTTATCATCTTGAAGATACGCAGCATTTTCTTTCGGTTCAAGATAAACACCTGGAAACACTGACGGTGGCACCTTCTTTTTATTCCAACGCCACGCCACCTATTTATTCTACCCCTTATCTTGTTGATGCCACACATGTCTTCCAAGACGTTTGTATGGCTGCCTTGGAGACAATCTGTCCCAACTTAGATGCACTTGAAAGCTGTGTTTTACTCTTGCTTAGAGATACTATTAAAGAACAATACTCCATGGGAATTCGAAAAACAAAAACTGGCTATGCCGCATATACTTATCTTAGAGATAAAGGCCTAGATAAATTTTTTACGCTTAACGAGACTTCCTTACCGGCTCTTTTTGATAAAATTAACGCCCACACGCTAACCTACCAGGGTAACGCATATAAGGGGGTTGCCTTTATTTTACCCTCGACTTCCAATCAACCCGCTACCTCCACGTCTTGGATCCCCTCTCTAACCAATTGGATACCCAGTCCTGTAAGCGTGCTTCCAAGCACAAACTGTGTTGTTCAGTGAATTTGGGAGTGTTGCGTCATATTAATAAGTGGTCTTTAAATTCTTGAAAATCTACTTACTATCCTTTAAGATGAGTTAAATTCCTTATTGTTGCCGTTTATTTTCAATTAAAAAAGGATTTTCATTCAAAATGATTCTGAAATGTGTTGCGATTCGTTTCTCTCCTATAGCGCCCTCATGGCGGCTCCATGCGCCCAGTCCTTGCTCCCACTTTTCTTGGCACAAGGGTGTTGTTTTTGATCGTGTTTTTAGCATTTCAAACGCGGCCTATCGCCGGTTTTTATCTCTCATGGGATCGAATCGAGAAAAAATTCTGGTTGATTCTGTTTCTTTAAGACAAGAACCTGATTGCACCATTTTTGATATTAAACCCAAAGAAAAGGACGCCTTCTCTTTCTCTGTTCCTTCTGATGAAATTCGACTTGAATGCGCGACTTTAGGAGGTGGCCTTGTGAATACAGGCACCGCCATGCTCGCACTTGGTGAAGCATTTAATCTCGAAAAACCCAGCACAAGACTCCCTATTATGGACGCGCCGCCTGATCTTTGTCATCGATTTGGCACCGATGCTATCCAAGTTCTTAAAGGTGCTCCCCGACAAGCTCTGGCACTTTCTCCCCAATCTCCCTCTGACTTGGCCGATGGATCACCTAAAATTTGTAATTTAAGCACGCTTGCTTCTCTTTTATCTGAAGGTGAAACGTATACGCCCACCATTGAACAAAATCGGCATATTGTGATTAATAATATTGAGCCTTCAGATCCCCTCTTATCGCAACTGATTGCGTCTGTTCAGAAAAATGGCAAAACAGCGCACCATATTGATTGTGTTTTGGGTTCGGCTATTTTGAGTGATTTTGAAACACGGCCTGATGCCGTCAACTATTGGACCCCTTTCTTTTCGTGTATTCATACGATGGTTTTGAATGCCGATGAACTGATTTCTATGTTTAAGCGTTATCCACCTAAAGAAATCCAAACCCGAGCGTCTCTTATTAAAACGTATGGCCAAATACTCCTTACCATGGGTGTTACCCACGTTATTATCAGTGATGGCGCGGATCCTGTCCGCTCTTTTTTTGCGTCTACTAGCCCTCAACATGTCTCTAAATATACGAGAAATATTCCGTCCTCAACGGATTGTAATGATTTGATGGACTTAATCTTTCCAGAGAAAGATCGTCCTTTAGGTAATACAACCGGATGTGGCGACACCTTTGCAGCGGCACCTCTCTTTTTTAATTTATTTTCGGATTTATTAAATACCCTTTCGTGTCACGTCTATCAAGCACTCACTGTAAGTTGGGGGCAGTACATTGCGGCTATTGTTCGCGGTTTAAAAGAACCCAATTTAAGTGTTATTCCCAGAGAGGTATTTCAGCGGGTTACGCGACAAATTGACGCCTATGTTTTCAGAGATACAGGGGTTTCTCTTTTCTCTTAAAGTATCCTGCTTTAACCTGCACGCTGCCTGGATTTTGTACGATTCTACCCAAAGACAACGAATTTTCTCTTTAATGTGATGCCTTATAGCGGATCCAAACCTAGGCATTTCGCAACATCCCCATGATATCTATTTTGTTTGACATTTTTTTAATTTAAAAATAATATATAAGTATAAAAAAATTAAACATTTTATTTCTATATTTATGAAAAAAATTATTTCTACAGCTCAATACAATACGTATTACTTTGAACTGACGACATTCTTAACAGAACGTGTTGATGCTTTATCTCCCGCTGAATTTCGCTTGTTTTTACAATCCGCTTCGGCGGTCGAGCTTTTTCACCCTCTCAAGATTGATTCGGATTTAACTGCTTTAAAGGCTGTTGTTTTAGATCTTATTCGTAGGCCAGAGCTGTGGCAGCCCTCGGATTCTGCCCCTGTTGTCTGTGATAATTTTAGGCTTCCTACTCGAGATCGTGTTTTGGATAAGCGAGGGCTTCACCGCTTTGTAAAGCCTACTACACGTTTTGATATATTGGATA
Organism: uncultured Rickettsiales bacterium; assembly: GCA_964539135.1. GTDB lineage: Bacteria > Margulisbacteria > Marinamargulisbacteria > CAZIFG01 > CAZIFG01. Next base: position 5,775 of record CAZIFG010000002.1, on the reverse strand, counting down.
ATACGACCTGTCATATTTTGAGCGATTTTAAAGAGAGTCTATCGGACTATTTTTACTCGCAACAGTTTTCACGGCCTTGTTTAGATGATCTTCATATCAAACACCTTCTTAAGGGGGCTGGATTTGGGTTTGACTCTGCGTGCTCTCTTTATCGTGATTATGGGACAAATCAGGATCAGCTTAGATCTGCTTTTATGATGCTTGTTTCTTTAGATCCTGATCATCGCCCTTTTTATGTTGAGGCGCCGCTGCCTCGTCTACGTTTAGAGTCTATTTTACCTGCTGTTCGCCAACATCATCGTGAGATTTTTGATCAGTATAAAAAGACGCTGATCTTTAGGAGTTCTCTTATTTTTTATGCCTTGTTGCCTCTGATTCATCAATGGGTGGGTGGCCAACTTTCAAACCTTCCGATTCAGCGCATGGAACTGAATACGCTGTATCGATTGGGTACTGTTTGGCATGCCACTCAGATTCCAGACAATTCGCAAAACTCGGCCTTGCTTTTTACGACGGCTTTGGCGCCTCAATCCTCTCGACCTCCAATTGAGAGATAGTCTTGGCTTTTTAGCATCCATGTGATATAGTGTTTTTCTCTTATTTTAGGCGTTTTTTGCGTTTAAAATGTGGATCTTTTTATTGGGGCGTAGCCAAGCGGCCCAGAGGAATATTATAAGGGTTTTGATCTTTAAGGTTCCTTTCTATTCTTGGCAGATCTTTTGACCCGGGCCTTGCCGTTTGGCATCTCGAGCGTTAAAATTTCTTTATCATTGGGGCGTAGCCAAGCGGCAAGGCACCGGGTTTTGATCCCGCCATCGTTGGTTCGAATCCAGCCGCCCCAGCCACTTTTCAATTCTTGAGTCTTCCACCTCTAACATTGAGTGTAAATCACCCTCTAAAACAGGTTCTAATCTGCTATTTAACACGTGTACTTCGGGAGATAAGGCCTTTAGGATTTCAAACGGTGGACTGAGCTTGATGAATAGATTTTTATCCTTGAGTAAGAGGTTCGAACCTAAGGCTTGGATGATCTCTTTTTTCTCTGTAATCGTTCCCGTTTCAAAACGCGCTTTTGCTGTTTTGGCAAAGCTAAAAAGATTGTCTGCGCGTTCTAACCAGGTATTTGCTCTATTTTGAGAATCTGATAACAATTCCATGAGATAGGCTTTTTCTTCTAAAAGCATGTTTTTACGCTTTGTAAATTCTTCTGATTCAATTTCGTTATTAATTCGCATCGAAAGCAAGGTGTCCATCTTTCGATTGATTAAACTTAAGCTATCTTCATGTGTTTTAATTAAATCGTTTCGATCTGTTTTCTCTTTTTCAGTTTCTTCTTTTAACGCTTTCATCGCCCAATTGTGAAATGCTTCTGGAATTTCTATAGATCCTAACAAATCACTGAGTTGTTGGTTTAAATCTTCTTCTCGAATGGATTTTTGAGAACAGTCTTTTTTAATTTGCTTGGTACAGTGGTAATACGTGTAGTGATGTGTATTTCCATTTTTTTGTTTTTTAACTTTATGCTCCGCTGTGACCATGGCCCCACATTCTGCACAGCGAATCAGGCCTGTGAAAGGAAAGGCTTTGTAGTTTGGCGTTGATCGGTATTTTCCTGAAATAATTTTTTGAGCAAAATCAAATTCTTGCTTGCTGATCATTCGGTCATGTTTTCCTTCGTATAATTCATCGTTCCATAAAAAATAACCGTAATAAAACGGATTTTTAAAAATATAGTGAAACTGGCTTTTTGCAATCGTGTTTCCAGACTGTGTTCTTAGCCCCATATCATGGGCAACTTTTCTTGCCTGATTTACAGAATATTGTTTTTCGATAATAAGCTTCCAACAATGCTTTAAAATATTGAACCGTTTTTCATCTTTGTAGATTGGTTTTTTATTGGGCTCTTGATATTTGTTATTTAAATACCCTAATGGAGGCTTGCAGGGTAACCATCCTTCGTCGAGTTTTTGGCGTTGCCCTCTCTTTACATTGACGCTTAGATCGATGATGTACTGATTGGCCATTCCAAACTCTAAGTTCATCATCAGGACATTATCGGTAGGGTAATAACTGCGTTGATAGGTTTGGATATGCTTAATTACATTTTGCTGAAGCATCCAATTGATGTTGCCCCCATCCACAGGATTTCGTGCCAGGCGATCCAATTTCCAACAAATAATACCCTGTGCTTTTCCTTGATGGATTTGAGAGAGCATATCGTTGAAAATAGGTCGTCCTGGCTCTTTTGCAGATTTTTCTTCGATAAATACATCTACAACTTTTAGATTGTATTGATGCGCAAGTTTTTTTAACTCTTCAAGTTGTGCAGGTATAGATGCCACTTGTCTATCTTCACCTTCTGAGGATTTTCGAGCGTAGATAAAATATCGAATTTCGGGATTCATTTTCATTTTCATTTTCATTTTCATAATCTTAACTTAAATTACTATGATCTTCGAGATTTCAATTCTTCAAATAACTCATCGTCTGAATAGGATTTAAGGTCTTCGGCTCGGCTATCTAGCTGTGAAAATCTCATTTTTGATATAACTTGATTGGCCTGCGATGGTGACATATTTCCATACGTAAATGTTGTGCTAATGTTATCATGTCCAACATTTTGGCTTAGTGCCTTACGCTGTTCTTCTGTTCTACAATATTTTCTCGCTTCCGCAATGGATGCATGACGGAATTTGTGCGGTGAAAAATATGGCAACTTTGCGGTGCTCATTCGTGCTCTAAACATTGAAAGTATTGGGCCTTCTGTTTTCCAAAACTCGGGTTCTACTTCAATACCCTGAAAGCATGCATCTTCTTTTGATTTTTGTTCTAACTTTGTTTTAGGAAACATCGGGTCGGCATCTGAAAAACATTTTATTTTTTTTAGATAGGCTACCCATTCCAATATGTATTTTAATAATTCATCATCAACTTTAATCAACGTGGTAAAAATTCGCTTCGAAAATTTTGTTTTTACTCCGGCCATTGGGTCTTGTGTTACCTGGAGTTTCTCTATATCAAAACAGCCTAATGGTAATGTAAAAATTGCACTGACTCGCATTGCACTTAAAAAATGAAAAGCAATTAGAGCTCTGTCTCGTTGATCCACTTCGGTTTTAATCTCGATAGAATCACATAGTCTTTTGACATAGTCTAAGCTTGGGTATTTTTGTTCTTTGACCGCTATTGCTAAGCGAGTTTGCGCTTTATCCAATTTTAAAAACTGAATGTCATACACACTAACTCTAGATTTATAGCCTGATTGCCCAGATAACCAAAGAAAAAAGCCACTCAAATACCGGAAATAATTATACTGCGTCGTAAGCGACACAGAGATCCCACCTCTTTTTTGTTTGCGTTGTGATAGCCACTTTTTAAATTTTTGAGCTGATTTCTGATTAAATGTGGCATAGTCATCCTCTTTTGAAAATTCTTCCCATATCCATATGGCTCTTTCAATGACTTCAATCGTTTTTATAGAATATCCCTTGGCGCCTTTTAACCATTCAAAATATTTACGCTTAATCTGTTCATTTTTTGCCTTGTTTTTTTTCATTGTTATTTCTCCTCATTTCATGTCTTAAAGTGTCAGTGTTTACGAGGGAATAGAGGTATTGAATTAATAGCTGCTAACGCCTCGTTAAAGTCCACTAAATAGTGGTAAATTTTTTATAGTTTCATCTATAAATTATTCCTCCTTTTTAGTTTTGAGATTTGAAATTTCCCGAATATCAAAACGTCTTACACCCCGATTGCAATGCGGACATTTTCCAATTAATGATATGGACTCTTTGTCTTTCCCTATTTTTTTATTATTTGGATGAATTTCCGGATTTAAAGGGGCTACTGCAACATGACAGACAACGCAATAACACTGCCCTTTATCAAGTTTTATTTTTTTTGAATCGGAAAGATTTTTTAGAAATTGTTTTACATCTTTACCCATGACCAAATATGGACATGCCGTACCTTCCAGAATTTGCATACCGGATTTATACCAGGTCTGTACTGTACGAACATGTATGCACAGGATCTCTGCCAATTGCTGGAAAGAATATGACTTTTTATCTTTGATTTTTTTTAGGTAACGTTGTTTTTTCATAGTGATTCATTTTCATTTTTGGAATAAATACGGCTTTATACAGTCGAATCAAGCTGGTTGCTTTTTCAAAGGCTTCTTCATTCGTTAGGGGCACCCCATAACACGATTTATAAAGGGCCTTAAATTCAGCAATAGCTTGGTTCGATAACATGATTTTTAGTCTAGCTCGCTGTATAAAAGGCTTTTGGTGAACTTAATACTTTCAAATAGAACTTTTGGATTTATTCGAAGTTCTTGTTTCCAATACGCGGATACATCACGCCCCAGCTTATCTGATCGCTTAAAACAAAAGGTAGCCCTTCCTCCGTGATATTCACGAATCGTTTTTTCAATCGTATGACCCAATGCCACCATCGACACTGCCAATGGTAAATCGTGGGTCATGAAATGATCTTCATTTACAACCTTCATACTCATTTCTCCTTTTTTTTATTGCTACATCTCTGTAGATGCCAATATTAAAAAGGATTTTTTTGAGTTTGCAGTGACCCGCATCTTAGGAAAATTTTGGGAATTTTTTATATAATCTTGGTAATCTTGGGAATCTTAGGATTTTTTGTGATATCCTATGAAAACCTTTTAAATAACATTAAGTATAAAAATTCCTACGTCTGGATCATATGCAATGCATTTCTCAACTGAAAACCCGAGTTTTATAAGCAATAAATTAGAACTTGAGAACACGGGTGCTATAGAGGATGGCCAAAACATGTGTTTTGCAACAGTTCCATTATGTAAGCGCTTTTAATTTAATGATGGCGTAGTTCCCACAATTGTCGTGATACATAATCTTTGTAAAACAAGGATGAATTTTTGTTTTATCATTCTTAGTTATTTTGAAAATATTTCGTATTTTTGGACTTACCGATCCAACAGCATCTGTAATATTTTTTTGCGGGATCGTTGGCTTCCCTTTTTTATGCTCCTTTTCCATATAAAGTAGCGCTTTTGCTTGCCGTTCACTAAAAGAATCTTCCTCTATCGTTCCGTCCGAATAATAGAGTATAATTTTTCTGTACTCATTATAAAATTTATAGCCTTTTAATATTTTCTTTTTTTCTTGATTATCTGGCTCAAGTTTTTTTAAGCCCAACATATCAAACTGATCGTATTTCTTTTTAATTTCTAAACGTTTATTTTCTATCGCCAATATTAATTCTGGCTCCAGTTTTAAGTCAATATTCTCTATTTCTTTATTTCCTTCTCGCAAATATTCTTTAATTAACTCTATTACAGGTTCAATATTATTTATTTCAGATTCTTTGAACCGCAACCTTATAATATTTTTTTCTTCTTTCTTATGTACCTGTGCAAGAATTTGTGGAGGATTATTGAGGAATTGATCTGGACAGTAATTTAGCGTATTTATCGTGCCCGTAAAGGGTATGTAAATATCTACTACGCTACTGCCATCTAAATCTTTTGTTGATTTGTATTCAGGATCTTCTATCTTGCCTGGAGATAAATGCATACTTTTTCTTTTCATTTCTTTTATGATATCTGCGGTATCCGTTTTTAAAATATACTCATCAGAAAGCTGTTCCAGTCCTCTTATCTTATAAAATTCATACGCTTCATATAAATGTGTATGGAGAGGTATAAGACGCTCATCAACCCAATGTAAAGATCCCAAAATATGTGCCAATTAAAACTATAAAAGTTAGGATAAAGAG
>CAZIFG010000001.1:0-195052 GCA_964539135.1 uncultured Rickettsiales bacterium | reverse complement strand
ATTAAAGAAATTAGACTCCCCAATGGCTTACAAGTAGTCCTCGTAAAAGACCCTTCTGCCTCCTTGGTTTCCGTGCAAACCTATGTCCGAGCAGGCTCTATTGACGAAGGCGCCTTGCTTGGAAGTGGTCTTTCTCATTATTTAGAGCACCTTTTAGCAGGCGGTACCACCAAAAAACGCACAGAAGATCAATACAAAGAACTCTTGGCAACCTTAGGCGGTGCCTATAATGCATACACCACCCTAGATCACACCTCTTATTACATCAATACCACCCCGCCATACACCACAACCGCCATTTCTATTTTATACGAATGGATGTTCCAATCCGCCTTTAGCGAGAGAGAATTTTTACGAGAAAGAGACGTCATTATCAAAGAAATAGAAAAAAACAAAGCCCACATTCAACGCAAATTTTACCATTTGGCCCAAGAAAATTTTTATAAAACCCACCCCTTAAAATATCCCGTAATTGGCTATTTAGAAGAATTTAAAGCGGTCAAAAAAGAAGAGCTTTATGCCTATTACAAATCCCATTACAGTCCAAATAACATGATCTTGGTAGTAGGGGGGCGTTTTAATGAATCTGAAATTTTAGACAGTATCAACGGCACCTTCGGGAAAGAAGAAGAAAGACCGGCCCCCATTCCCTTGATTTATCCGGAACCCACGCCCTTTTCGACACGAACCGTCCTGGCAGAAGATGCAAGTGCCGTGACCTATCTCAGTCTGAGATTTTCAACCATAGATCTCAACAACCCTGATTTATATGCCTTAGATTTGACAGAAACCCTACTCAGTAACGGCGAAGAATCCCCCTTGTACAAAACATTGGTTGAGAAAACAAAATTAGCCTATTCCATCTCCTGCAGTTCCTATACCCCCATTCAAAGCACAGGATATTTTGACATTACAGCTGAAATTGACTACAAAAACAAAGACGCTGTCATTCAAGAAATCACGGCCATTCTGTCAGATTTCAAAAAAGGAAAAATAAGCCAAGACCAGCTCAACAGAGCTAAAAAGCAAAAATTAGCCGAAGAAATCCTCAGCATTCAAACCATTGAAGATAAAACAAGTCGAATGGGGCAATCCATGTTATATGGATACAACACCACATTTTACGATCATTATATCAGCCAGTTCAAAGCGGTTACAAAAGACGATGTTAAAACAGCAGTACAAACCTATTTAGACCCCACTAAAATGGTGATTACCATTCTAAAACCTAAAGAGACGGCAGAAACAAAATCACCAACTACCAATATTCCAAAACAGCAAAGTCCCGACTTAATCACACTTAATAATGGCATTCGCGTCTTATTTTTAAATGATCCCCAAAGTTTAAAAACCTATGCTCAAGTGATGGTCTTAGGGGGGACACGCGCTGAAAAAAAATCCAATAACGGTATTGGTGCTCTTCTGAGCGACATGATTGGCAAAGAAACGCCAAAACTCTCAAAAGCAACCATTAGAAGCCGAATTGAAGATCAAGGCGCCTCCATGAGTGGTCAATTGGGAAAGAACACCTTTTATTATCAACTGTCCTGTCTCAGTGAAGATTTTAATGCCTTATTTCCCCTGTTCACAGAAACCTTTACAGAAGCCTCTTTTAGTACAGAAGAACTCCAAGAAAGCCGCCGCCGTTTACTGAAACAAATTGATCAACGAGAAGATGACTGGCAATCTCAGGCTAATTACTATTTTAATCGTGCCTTTTTCCAAAAACATCCCTACAGCTTATCTGCCATTGGAGAAAAGGAATCGGTAAAAAAATTAAATGCAAATGACATTAGCGACTTTTACCGCAATCTCATCACCCCCAAAGAAATGATCATTACCGTCGTAGGCAATTTTGACCGAAAAAAAACACTGGAAGAAATCAAAAAACGATTTGAACCCATTGCCGCTGCGGAAAGTAAGCTGCCCGCGCTTATTCCAGCACCTAAACATACCGAAACAAATCGCGTCAGCATCAAACCCAAACAAGACATCGCGGCACTTCTCATTGGGTTCCAAGGCCTTCGCTTTAAAGATACAGAAGAAAGCATCAAATTGGATTTAGTAGACGCTGTATTATCGGGCATGAGCTACCCAGGGGGCCGCCTTCATAATCTATTGCGAGAAAAAGGGCTGGTCTATATGGTCCATGCACATAATAGAAATGGAATAGATGCCGGATATTTTTTAATCACTGCTCTAACCAGTAAAGATAAATTAAAAGAAGTAGAAACACTCATTAATGGCCAAATTGAAGACATTCAAAACAATCCCATCACCCAAAAGGAGTTTGATCTGGCCATTGCCCAAATGAAATATTATTATTTGGACCGATTATCATCCGATGAAAACTTAGCCGTCATTGCCTCTACGGATTTATTATATGGAAACAGCCATGATTTATATACAAAAATAGAGAGTATGATTAACACCTTAACCCTTAAAGATGTTCAAGAAACAGCAAAAAAATATTTAAAAACGCCCCAAATTGTAGTCATTGAAAAAAAATAAATAAAAAGCGTTTAATATCCGGAGCGAAAAAAGGTCAGAGCCAGCGAACGCATGAGCAAAAATCGAGACCGCGGCTCTATTTTTGAAGAAGAGAAGATCCCTGATTTTGAAAAAATCAGGAGCTCCGATTCTGGTGAATGCTTGAGCGGCTCTTTTTTCGGCCCGGATATTCAACGCTTTTATTTAAAAAAAATTAAAAGATTCAAGTTATCTTCGGCCCGGATATTCAACACTTTTATTTAAAAAATTGAAAGGACGCCTTAACGTTTAAACGTTAAACAAGAATTCGATAACATCGCCGTCTTGCACAATATAGTCTTTGCCTTCTTGGCGAAGCATCCCCTTCTCTCTGGCCAACTTAAGTCCATTACACGCGACAAAATCTGTATATTTAACCACATTCGCACGAATAAATCCTTTTTCAAAATCCGTGTGAATGACACCTGCCGCTTGAGGCGCAGTTGCTCCTACTGGAATAGTCCAAGCACGTGTCTCTTTTTGACCGGTTGTTAAATAAGTCTGTAACCCTAAAAGCCTAAAACAGCCTTGAGATAACACCGAAAGCCCGGATTCAGTTAACCCAACCCCTTCTAAAAAATCCTGTTGATCTGCTTTATCCAGCTCTGAAATTTCCCGTTCCAATTGAGCGGATAAAACAACCACCTCGTCTTTAAAAGACGCCGCATACGCTTGAACCTGTTTGACAAAAGGATGTTCCCCTTTTAAATCGTTTTCAGATACATTGGCCACATAAAGCACTGGTTTTCGAGTTAAAAAATGATAGCCTTTTAAAAACCGCTCCTCTTCAGGCGTATAGTCCAAAGTACGAAGGGGTAAAGAGGATTCCAAATGTGTTTTCATCCGTTCTAAAACATTTAAGCCTAATGTCTCATCGGGATTATTCATCCGTGCTTTTTTTTGTTGATTGGGAATGGCCTTTTCAAGCATTTCAAGATCCGCAAGCATCAACTCTGTATTAATCACTTCAATATCAGATAAGGGATCCACCTTACCTTCAACATGAATAATGGTATCATCTTCAAAACAACGTACAACATGGGCAATCGCAGACGTGGAACGAATATTGGCTAAAAATTGATTACCCAATCCCTCCCCTTTAGACGCCCCTTTCACCAAACCGGCAATATCTGTAAACTCAATCGTAGCGTAAATTAATTTTTCAGATCCCGAAATAGACGATAACACGTTTAAACGCGGATCCGGAACTTCAACAATCCCGGAATGGGGCTCTATCGTACAAAAAGGATAATTCTCAGCTTCCACATGTAAAGCAGTAATGGCATTAAAAAGAGTCGATTTTCCAACATTGGGCAAGCCCACAATTCCAATAGATAACATGATTAATCAATCTCGTCTGAAACATCATCAACAGCGTCATCATCAACCCCATCGTCTACACCGTCACCAAATTCATCTTCAGATTCATCATAACGGGTCGCAATAAGCGAGGAAACGTCTGCTTTATATTCCGGAAAATACTCCACGAAGGTTTTTAAATCGAACATAGACTCACCCAAATGACTGACATACGCATAGCGTCTCCAAATGCGATCAAAAAACTTCGTCAAAATAACCCCATCATAATCCTGCAAAAGCTCTAACATATGTCCCACTTTAGACAAACGATTGTGTAGAATTTTTTCTTTAATGGTTTGTTCTTTCATGACCAACTGTGTCATAAAGTCATTATAAAGATCATAAACGGCTTCGCCTTCCAAATGCTCATCTGCTACATTAATCCGAACTGAAGACGGTTCAAAAACAACAAAACATTGATATCGATCTGGATTTTCAATATCTTCATAAGGAATAGCTGACATCTAATAACTCCTCCAACACATAATAAGGGGTCTATAATACCATTTTCTGATCCACCTCATCAACTAAGCGTTTCAACGGAAGATAAGAAATCCGAGGAAAGCCCTCTTTTCGTGCCACTTTATATCCACAACCCTTCCGGATATACCCAGAATGAAAAAAAGTACTAAACGGATATTGCCGACAAACAGAAGGTCTATTTTCATAATCAAGACAGCGCTGATTTTCAGAATTTAAACACGAACAGGTAAAATAAAGAATACGTCCCTCTGAATCATACCTTGGTTTAAATCGATCATAAGAGGACACCGCATGTTTTAAACTTGAAAACAAGGCATCCGAAACAACATCTTTGCCATTGTATGTCAGCATCATATGGTTGCAGCAATACCCTGAATGTTGGCAAGCTCCCAAAACTCTGTAAAGTTCTAGTTTAAGAAACTGCCATATAATCCCACGAGATAGAGCATAACAACGACACCCTTCAAAAAGCCGAAACAAGACATACCAAAACAAATAAGAGCCAAGGTGAACCTTCTCTTTAAAAAGAAGGTCAGAAACTGTCATTCAAATAAATCCTATTTTGCTTTTGCATTAAGCTCTTTCAATAAAGCTTCTATTTCCTTATCCTGTTCAGCAAACATAGTGTCATATTTTGCAAGAATATCCGATTGTTGTTTTTGAAGCTTTTGAACATCTTTTCTAACAACATCTACTTTCTCAAGTTCATACTGAGCAGAGGGCAATCCAAAATTCAAACCAACCGCAACCGTAATGGGCTTTATACCTGAAGACTCTGACGTATCCCAAGCACGCCCTACAATTAAAGGTCTGTCTTTAAGTTGAAGATTTTCAGGTGAAACCGCTCGACCAAGACCGTCATGTTTGCCGGAAGCTAAAACAAAATCACCCGCACGAACAGGCCCTAAAACACGAACCTTCACTTGACCAAAAAAGGCAACCAATCCCATATCTGACATATCTTTTCCAGACCAATTACCCGCAACAGCAGCCGCACTACTTAAAACCATCACCTGTTGAGCCCCGTCTGTATTTTTAGAAATTTTCCCATTAATCACACCCACAACATCCGCAGGAACCAAAACTTCAGCTGGATTTAATTTAGGTAAATACTCCGCGTAATCGCCCCCTCCCGTTTTATATCGAACGCCCCCATTAGAATTGCCTTCAATCGCACCAAAAGAAGATCCTGCGTTGCCTTGGAAGGTAATAAAGTTTTTCTCAGGTCCAGGAGAACTTGTAGAATCTACAACTAAAGCCAAAATGTTAACAGACTCATTAGGCGCAGAAGGCGCACTTGTACGTCGATTTTCAAGTGTAACAACATGGGCCTCTCTCGTATTAGACAAGCCCGCATTGGTACCCTCAACATGAAGCATAGATCTAGCATTAAGCCCCAAAGGATTCAAAGCACTAATCGCAACACGTCCTGTACTTTGAACAGACAGCACAGGAATATAAGCCCCAGAACTATTGGTATACCCCACATCAAATTTATCAGGGCTATTGGTATCTACAACTTCAGTACCCGATCCTATCGCTCTTTTATTTAAAGAGGAGAAATTAACCCTCAAGGTACTTTGATTAATAGCCGGATTAAACCGAGTCAGATACAAATCATCTCCATTATCCCCATCAGCAGTACCACCAGGCGAAAGGGCCCCTGAAAAATATAATTTGGAACCTTCTCGATTGGCAACACTTCCAGCAGCAGGCAATTTAACCCCCACACGAACGCCACCATTCACCACAAAACTACTATCAATCTGAGCACCAGACATCAAAGCAGGTGTAAGCCCAACACCCACAACATCATATCCCAAATAAAGCCCAGAAGATTCAGCCACAGGATCCGATCCTTTAGCCACATTAAGTCCAACACGCCCATTCCCAAAATCTTTAACCAAAAACTGAGTACTATTATTACCTTCAAAGGCCGCTAAATTAGACCCAAAAGCACCCACAACATGCAAGGGATATTTAGGAACCTCCGTACCAATCCCCACATTTCCCCCTAAAAATACAGCTGTATTTTTAGTAGAAGATACAGTACTAATATTATCCATATTCACTTTTAATCCTGTAATGGAAGAATCTTTAACCTTAAACGGCACCCCAATATTATCATTTAAAGATTTAAATTGAATATTCATCCCGATTAGAGTCGTCGATTGAATCGCCGTTCCAACATTAAGAGAAAGTGTGGCCCCAAAAATATTAGGTGAACTTGAAATACCTCCAGGTTGATTAATAGAACGATCCAATTTGAAATAATCACTCAATTCTAAACGAGATAAAACAACATTAGAATCTCGAACCGTAATACTGTCTGCCATTACAGAACCCCGCACATCCAAACGTGTACTCGGTGTAGAGGTTCCAATCCCCACATCCCCACTCGCCGCAACAAAAAGAGCATTGGGGCGCGCGGCTGCATCAATATTAAAAGTCCCCACGACATGAAGTTTAGCAGTAGGATTAGCGGTACCAATCCCCACATTGTTAGAAACAGAAAACAAGGTATCTCCTGTATTAGAGTTAAACACAAGAGCAGGAAGCCCATCGGCCTTATCCTGAACCGTCAAACGCGCTTCTGGAGATAAGGTCCCAAATCCAACAAATCCATTAGAACTGACCACCATCGCAACTGTATTGCCCCCCGCATTATCCTTAGAATCAACTCTAAAAACAGGTCCTGACAAACCTGTCGTAGGCGCAACATGCAAGGCCGCCAAAGGATTTTGAACCCCAACCCCTACATTCCCCCCTCTAAAAATCCCTGCATATTTAAAGCCATCGATATTCCCATTAATCCCCTCTTGGGTAGAATATCGTGCTGCCAAATTTGTCAAATCGACATTAACCCCTACCGCAGTTTCACCTTGAGCTAAACGTCCAAAAGTACTCGCATTATCCAAAGTTGCAGGCGGATACGATTCAAAATTAACATTTAACCCTCGAATTTCACGAGGCCCTGGAGTCCCGATAACAACACTTCGATTGGAAACACCCACATTAATCTCTTGAGAAGAAAATACGAGAGAACCCACCAAATCCTGCCTAACCATAGAAACCAATTGAAATTGAGACAAGCCATTAGCCGTCCCCACCTGAAAAGTCCCTGATTGCGTGGCATCATTCTGACTAAAATAAAGCGGCGCGCTATCTGAAAACTTACCCAAACTATTATAAACAGGGATTTTATGCCGTTCGCCAACCAAAGAAGACACTAAATTAATCGTCACCCCACCTGAACCGGGCATTTTATAAATTAAATTGCCACTCGGATTCGAAAATAACTGTCCCGTGGCATCATCAGCAACAGATACCGTAGGTGTAAATTGCAATGATTTTCCAATAAGAAGGGCATTATTAATAGAAACAGCACCCTGAACCACAACCGGAGCAATCAGACGAATAGACTCATTTGAAGAAATAGCCCCCACATTCAAGGTCCCTACAATTTCAACAGGCCCCGAAAAATAAGAATTACCAGAAACATGTAAAGGATACTCGGGTGTTCGGGTACCAATCCCCAAACGCTGAGCCGTCACATTTTGACTGATACTTAAAACATCAAACACCGCATTGGGAATGGTAACATCCCCTAAAACAAACAACTGATTAACAGACACGCTATTCGCAACAAGGTCATTAACTGTAACCGTACCATTAAACGTCACCCCGCCTTGAACAAAAAGAGAGCTCGCCGTCACATGACCAGCTTGAAGATTGCCAGAAAATTGAGCGCCTGTTGCACGAATATCACCTATAACATGTAAAGCCGATGTGGGATTCGATGTCCCAATACCTACAAATCCACCATTAAAAAGAGCGGCATAGCGGGTCCCTAAATTACCGGTGACATTAACATCTAATCCCACGATTTTACTCGTAGCTGAAACAGAAACCGCCGAAAGATCCACTTTAATACCTGTGGCAACTCTACCCCCATTCAAACGATTAGAGTCATTCGAAGATTTAAAAGCCAACTCAACCCCTGTAATATCTCGATCTAAAGGCAAAATATCATTCGGCTGCGACTGGCGTCTATCCAAAGAAAGGCCGTATCGATTTTGAACAAAAGGCGTTGATGGGGTACCAAGAACATCCGTATAAACATGAAGTTGCGCTTGAGGATTAGACGTTCCCATACCAATAAAGCCATTAGAAGAAACAACAAAGGCAGACTGCCCCACATTCAAAGTCACCAAATCAAGAGAAGACACTAAAACGGTATTGGCAGACACTGTCCCATGTACATCTAAAGGCGTAAGGGGCGATTGAGTACCAATCCCTACAAATCCATTAGAACTGACAAATAAAACATCTTGAGTTGTGCCACCTGAAGCCTTAACCAAATGTAGTAAAGGCGCTGAATTTGTAGCAGGTGAAAAAACATCCAAACGAGCTGTAGGCGCTGAAAGTCCAAGCCCTATATTACCATTGGAAGAAACAACCAAAGCATAATCTGAATCCGCGGCATCGATACGAAACGGAACCTCTCCAGGTTTATTCGAATCCACATGAAGGCCCGCTTGAGGCGCTGTAGTGCCAACACCCACATACCCACCTGTAAACACCGCCGCATACGCAGCTCCCTGAACAATAGTACCCCCAATGTTTCGGCTCACAACAATATCGCCGACATCCACGTTAAGTCCTATAGCCGTATCGCCATTCCCCAAACGGCCAAAGGTATTATCCAAAGGATTGGAACCTGGAAGAGAGCCAAAATCGATATGTAAAGCCGTAAAAGAAGCAGGCGTAGCCGCAGCAGAACGATTGGGAACTCTGAGGGTATATTGACTCACATAATTAGAGTTCACAACACCCGCAGAAAAATTAGAAGAAACCACAAAACTAGACTGTAAATTTTCAGTACCCACTTTAAACCGTTTCTGAGTAGCATCATAAGACAAGGCCACATCATCCTTTAAACTACCTGTGGCATCAAAATAGGGGACAGCACCACTTCGACCTGAAAAAGGTTTTGTAATATTGGTAGACGTCCCAGAGGAATTAACATAAATAAGATCTTTACTCAAAGAATCCGCATACAATTGGCCATAACCCGGAACAGAAGAAATACTTGTAAAGGGAATGTCTTTAAATCCAACCACTTTATTAACAACCAAAGAATCCGTAACAGTCATAGGCCCTTGAATCGCCAAAACCCCATTCGGATTTATCGTAACCCCACCAATACCATCTAAAGTTTTAACCGTTAACGTACCATCTACTATAAAATCCCCTTTAATAACAGCATCCCCTTCTACATGAAAACGCGCTTCTGGAGCAGTGGTCCCCAATCCCAAACGCCCTCCTTCAGTTAATCGCATACCTTCTGCAGGAAGGGCATCGCTAGGATCGGTAACAAAAACCAAATCCGTCCCCCCTAAAACGCCATTATGAACCCCGACAATCCCCGCGCCTATAGAACTAGATGCAACATCCGAATGAGGTAAAAACAAAATGCCCGCTCCTGATCCAGGAAATCGAGACGAATTAGAAATACGTGCCACTGCCCAAGAATCTGAAACCGCAAAATTTGTTGCCCCAGTCTGATTATTATGAATATGAAATAAAGATTTGGGGTTAGCCGTCCCCACGCCTAAATAAGAATTTTGACCTAAAAACAACCCGCCATTATTAATATTAAGCGTAGCAGAATCTAAAGTAAGCTGATCGGAAACAACCAAGGTATCAACCGTCATACCTCCCGATACCGCCAAGCCAGAAGCCGGAACAGGAATACCCCCTACACTAACCGCTGTTGTAAAGGAAGCTGTTACAACTTGAAGAAGTCCATTCACAGAAACAGACTCTGCCGTAAGCAAGACATCTACAGTTGCCCTATCCGCAATAAGCGTAGAATAAGTCGCTATTTCAGCTGAAAAACGCTGACCAATTTCAAGATTATTAACGGTAAAATGATCCACAAATAAATTAGAAACCGTCATCGCATTCACAGACGCAGACTGATTAATAATTAAACGATTAAAAGTAACATTATTGGCCGCCAAATCCCCATCCAATTGCAAACGATCCATACGAATATCGCCATTCACATCTAAAGCGACTCTTGGATTAGAGGTCCCAATCCCTACAAAGCCGCCATTAAAGACCCCCGCATAACGCGTCCCTGTATTACCCGTAACATCCACATAAAGTCCCGTAATCTGAGCCAACCCATCTGCCTCTAGCTGAGATAAATTAATACTGACTCCCGTCGCGATCGCACCCGATCCTAAAAAATTGGAACCGTCTGCGTTCATCGCAACATCCATCCCTGTCAAATTATGAGGAAAGATAAATTGAGAATTTGAAGTTGCCCCGTCTAAAGAAATATTAATACGCTCAGATACAAGCGGCAAGCTAGTAGACGCCGTAACCCTACGATTAATTGAAAAACGTCCATCTGTAGGATCGTCACCTATGCCTATATTACCCGCTTGGTCCACAACAAAAGCCTTATCTCCGATAGACAAAGTCCCTGAAGATAAGGCGCCAGACACTTCTGTACGATTAACAGAAACAAGACCACGAACATCCAATTCTGCAGATGGCGTAAAGGTACCAATACCCACACGTGTATTACTCCCATTTGAAAAAACAGAAAAGCCTTGAATATCACGTGCCACATAAAGTTCTGAAAATTCTAAGCGTTGTTCTAAATTGATATAATTTGTAGAAATAACACCCGCAACTTCCAAAGCAACACTGGGGCGCTCTACCCCAATGCCCACATTCCCCCCTTTAAAAATAGCCGCATATTTTTTCGCAGAACTGGCAGAATCCACACTAACACGAGAAAGATCCACACGAAGCCCCACCGCTTGAGCCCCACTTCTAAATTTAAACGCACTCCCCTGAGTCATAGAAATATCTAGACCTCGAAGAGCCGTATCTTGAGCAGGATTTCCCCAGGATTTCCGAAGATCCACAACAATCTTATTTAAAGTATAATTGGGTAATAACTCCAAAATATTATCATGAGAAAGCTCGGCATGCATAGAAAGCGCATGATTTCCACCCACCTGATAATTAGAAGAAACACGCATCAACAACTGATTATCTGGGCTATATCGCTCAGAATAACTATTCAATTTAAAATTAGACGTCAACGTTAATGAATTGGCTGTCACATCCCAATATGCAGGCGCCTTATCCAGGGTAGAAAGGCCAGACCAAAATGCCAAGGGTCCTGAATTAGTAGTTCTAGAAATACCTATAGCAGTAGAAATTTCAGATTCAACTCCAAGTGTATTTCGATAATACAATTTATCATCTCGAACAAAAAGGCTAGCCGTAGAAACACGATTCACAACATCTAAAAATTCCAATCGATTGGTTTGTAAATCGCCATTAACGCGAAGAAAATTAGAAACAGACAAATAGTTTGTCGAAACTTCACCTGCAACTTCCAAAGCCGTAGAAGGCGCTGAAACGCCAATTCCAACATTTCCAGATGTATAATACACATGAACACGAGCCCCCGTATCAAACTCTCTCCAAGGGCTTACAGGTCGAGCATAGGGTTGCCCTGCAATAAAAAGATTATTCAGCTCAACGCCACCATCTACAATTAAATTTCGACTACTCGTAGAATTAGAAGTGCCCACCCAAACTTTGCCCATTAAAATGGTATTCCCTGAAACCTGCAAACGGGCGGCTGGAATCTGTTTTCCCAAACCCAGTCCAACATTTTCCGTTCCGATAACAAGCGGAAAAACAGACGCATTCAAATTCCCAGTAGAATTCACAACAAATAAAGGTTCATTCGCATTTGTAGTCACCAAACCCAAGGCGTAATAATCAGTACCATCAAGATCAAAAGCAATCACAGGCGGATCTTTTCGATCATTTCGATTAGATAACTCTAAAAGACTATTAGGAGACGGCGTCCCTATCCCAATTCTCCCCATGGTTCTATAAGTATTATTATTGTTAAGACTGGGATCCGCCCAAGGAGAGCCATTAGAAGGCTGAACAATAACAACATCATCCGGATTATCCGGATTCACAATTAAAAACTGATCTGCCTCAATAGTCCCCGCAACATGTAACTTCTCAGCCGGATTTTCCAATCCTATCCCCACATTTCCAGAAGCGTTCACAACAAAAATAGAACGAGTAGAAACAGAAGGCGCACTCAAATGCATCAAGAAGTGATCAGAATTAGACCCTTTTACAGTAAGTAAAGCAGATGGCGTAGGCGTCCCTACCCCTAATTTACCATTCATGACAGATAAGCCCGCTGTTAAATCTGAAGGAGATGTAGGGTCAATACCTACCCCAACTTGGCCAACTGAATTCACAAAAAAAGTATCCGACGCATTATTATTGAGAGCCCCCAATGTCAACAGTTTATAATTTGATACATTGCCAGCAACGGTAAAGGCGCTTCCCTCTGTTTGGTTCGTATTAAGTCCAAATCCACCATTGGCACGAACTAAAAACTGATTCGCGGCCGTACTTGAAAAAGGAAGCGTCGTACCAATATAATCTGCCCAAACAAAGGACCCTGAATGCGCCGCTTTAGCCAAAAAACCCATAGCAACGCTGTAAGCCCCAGACGCTTCGTTTTTAAATCCGCCCAAAGCCACTGAATAAAGACCTGAAGCGGTATTTTGATATCCACCCAAAGCCACAGACCCTGTAGCACTCGCTTGGGGATCATACCCCATACCCACAGAATACGCCCCTATTCGACTCTGATCCCATCGATTCCCTGCAACTTGTCCGGCACGAAAAGCGCCGCCATACTGAGGAATAAACATGAGTCGGGCACCTGGGCCAGAAATTGGCAATTCTGAAATAATCCCTGAACCATCTATACCAGGTCCTGTAACCAAAAGCCCTAAATTACCACTGACATGCAAATTGGCAATAGGTGTAGAGGTCCCAACCCCAATGTTACGGCCATTAAAAGACAGAACAGGCTGAGTCAAATTGGGGCCACGCGACATCGTAAAGGATTCTGGCAATTCAGGCTGTATCCCCATTGTAAAAAGAGGATTGCCTCCCAAATCAAAGGTAATCGCTGCATCTCCTGTAGAAGCAGACAACTCTAAAAGATTTCGAGGGGTAGACGTTCCAATCCCTACATTTCCTGTTAAATAAAAAAGTTCTTCAGCACTTCCCTTCATCCAAAAAGAATCCGAACTCTGAAACTGAGTCAAATCTCGCCCATTCACTAAATACCGTTTGGCATCTACAGGACCATTAACCTGAACAGAATAAGAAGGCGTGTCTGTACCAATTCCCAAACGACCATTAGCCCCTAAAGAAACCAAAGAAGTCCCTGAACTGGACATAATTTTAAGAGGATCCACTCCCAAAGGACTGCGAATATGCAAAGCAGCATCTGGTGTTGCAGTACCAATACCCACTCTATTAGAGGTCACAACAAAAGTGGTCTGACGCGACAATGTTTCTGCTCCACTCCAAAACGCAACTTCCCCAGGATTAGGCGGCGCTACAGTAGGATCTAACCGGACACCCAATAATTTAGTCCTCAAACCAGATTGAGGATACACAAAAAAATCATAACGGTCCCCAAAAAGGGCATATTCAATAGTACCCGGAAGTGGCTGTCCCAACTGTGTGGATTTACCAATACGAATCCCCCCTTCAACAGAAAGACGTTCTGTAGGGTTAGAGGTTCCAATCCCCACCTTAACCCCTGAAAACCCTGACAAGGGTGATAAATAAATCTTATTTGTTCCGCGAATTTTAGTCCAACTCGTACGCGCTTCTATCGCATCCAAGAGCGGAATATCTAAAATAGAATAAGCACTCGCATTCACAGTACCCACAACATCTAATAAGTGAGTAGGGTTAGCAGTTCCAATCCCCACATTACCCACCAAACGAAAAAGATTCACGGTAGGACCACTGGAACTCGCACGACGCGGCTCCCAAGTTTCCGACAATAAATTATTACCATTAATAAAATAAGAAGAGGCATTCACCGTACCCACAACATGCAAAGCATAATCAGCAGAAGGGGTTAAGGTCCCAATCCCTACATTTCTAGAGGTCACAATAAAGAAATTATTGACCTGCAAGTTTCCCGAAACACGAACCGTTTGATTAAACGTACCTGTGATTTTATCAGCAGGAAAAGAGCGGACTTCATCCGCCATACTCGCTTGTAATGCATAAGGAACCGAATAGACCGGAAAAGTACCGGTCAAAGAACGCCCTTCTAAATCAACAACAACACGAAACTTCGGATCCGATAACCCAGAAAAGCCATTAAGCGTATCCACCAAAACAATACTGCAAGAGCCATTCACAAATCTAACCCTATTGTTAACCGAAAATTGAGTACGCACTAAATCCCCATCTAAAAGATAAAGATGGACAGGATACTCGCCAGAAAGAAGACCTGTAAGGGGGTCTACCAAGGTAGCTTCAAACGTAAAGGTTTTAGGCGTAGCAGAAACGGGCGTATGAAAAAAAACAGCTACTGCCAAAAGGAGCACAACCGATAAAAATCGCATCCACTTAAACCACTTCATGAGTACTCCTCGTCATATACCCTACTCCCAGTAAAAATCGTATAAAAAGAATCCAAACTTGCATCCTATTTCCTCCCTCCTTACATTTGAAAGAATACAGTTAAAACAAAATGAAAGACAGGTAAAACAAAAAAAGAAAATCCATCAAAATAAAAAAGAATAAAAAGAAGGGCAATACCATAGGGTTCTAAGGCGCGAAAAAAGTGTTTCCCCTGATACGGTAAAAAAGGATAGAGAATACGAGATCCATCCAAGGGGGGAATAGGTAAGAGATTAAAAAGTGCTAAAACCAAATTAATTTGTACTCCATATAGACTCAAAATTAAAAGCGCATGATGATGCCCACCAATAGAAAAATGATACATGAAAGCAAACAAAATTGCTACAAAAACATTTACCAAAGGCCCTGCAAGCGCAACCCAAAGCATCCCCCAATCAGGAGATTGAAAAAAACGAGGAGTAACAGGAACAGGCTTTGCCCAACCCAACATAAATCCAGAACCCGATAAAAAACAAAGCAAAGGAACTAAAAAAGACCCCAAAGGATCCAAATGTCGAATGGGATTCAAACTTAAACGCCCCTGTTCTTTAGCGGTTGGATCCCCTAAAAAATAGGCCGCATAGCCATGAGCCAACTCATGAAGCACAATGGATAAAATAAGCACAATAAACCAAAAAATCGTCATCATCGAGGGTGCGCCATCAAATAAGTCTCTTTTAAATGAGCAATAGACACATGTGTATACCGTTCTGTTGTATTAATAGACGCATGGCCCAATAAAAACTGAACCCCGCGTAAATCCATGCCCCCATCCAATAAATGAGTCGCAAAAGAATGCCTCAATTGATGAGGAAAAAGACCTGAAATCCCGACACGTTTTCCATAACGTTTTAAAAGGCCATACACACGAAAACGGGTCAAAGGACGTCCGCCTTGTGCCAAAAAAAGAAACGCAGATGTTTTTGTACCCAAGAGACGAACACGTTCATGCGCCAAATAATCCAAAAGCAAAGGGGTTATAGACTCATGAACAGGAAGAAGTCGTTCTTTATTACCCTTTCCCAAAATTTTAAGCCACTGTTTTTCATCTTCAAAATGAGAAAGTTCTAAAGCACAAACCTCTGAAACACGAAGGCCACAGGCATAAGTCAGCGCCATTAAAGCTCTATCCCGACGATAATACGTGTCGTTAGAATTGGGAGAAAGAAGCAACGCCTGCAACTGATCCACAGAAAGATATTCAGGTAATCGCGACACAGAAGCCCCACCTGAAATCCAAAAAGAAGGCGATAAATCAAAAAAACCCTCTCGAGACCCAAACCGCAAAAAAGACCTTAAGGATGACAAACGCCGCATGAGCGTTGCCCGAGAAAATCCAGACGCCCCTAAATCAGTCACATACAATTTAACCGCTTCATCCGAAAGCGAATCATTCCCTATAGAATAAATAAAAGCCCGAATATCATGATCATAAGCAGCCACTGTATGAGGAGATACGCCTTTTTCCACCCTCAAAAAATCCAAAAAGGAAGACAAAGCCGTTATTAAAGAAGAGGTCATCAAAGCCCTACCCCCTATTTTAACAAGGTTTTAAGATGCATAATTTTTGCCTGTCTATCTTGATATCGTGTTAGAAGATCTTGTTCCATCTTAACGTTCAACTGACTTAAGCTTCCCAGCATTGTTTGAGCCGCTGCCAACTGTGACATCACAATATGTCGACCATGATCAAATCCAACCAGAATTTTAATCAGCTTAGCATCTTCTTTATAAGAAGATTCCAAGGCACGTCCAATGATAAGATCTAAATAGCGCCCTGTCATTTGATCCGGAGAAATGGCAATCGCAGTCCCATCCTCCAAGCCAGACGCAACAATGTAATCCCCTTCTTCTACTACCCCTCGTATAGAAACAGGCACTTGTCCCAAAAAGGCAACCAAGCCACTGGTACTAGCTGAATTTTCATTCCAATTACCCACAACAATAGGATAAGAACTAATGGCCATAATATGATCTGCCCCCAACGTAGAATGACTGATTTTACCGCCAAAAACCCCCACCACATCCCCAGGCTCAAAATGATCCATACTGTTTCTTTTCGGCAAATATTCCGCATAATCCTGACCTGAGGACGTATAAGTAAGTCCAAAAGAAAGCCCCAGCGTGGTATCACCAGAATAACCTTCTATAGACCCTAAATCCGCAAGATCGCCATTAATATTACCTAAAAATGAAATAAATTGGTTACGAGAGGACATTTCCGGACCTGCAATACTGTCATCTTGTAGCATCAAAACGCCTTGATTCAAATTTCCATTAGGATCTTGCTTAGACTCCAATTTCACAACTGCAGTACTTCCCCCATCCTGAAGCACATGAACCGGAGAGCGTGGATCTGTTACCCCTATACCCACATATCCCCGCCCAAAGCCCGCTGAAGAATCATTCGAAAGCGATGTAACCGGATGCGTATTAACCGATAAGACTGGTTTATAGACATTATCTGTACTCGTATATCCCACATCAAAACGCATGGTACCTACAGAAGATTCAGATCCCATCTTAACCAAAAGTGAAGATTGATCCAACTCTCCATTTTTACGAACCATAGACAAAGGCACCTTATTATCCGTATCACCTGAAAAGAAATCGCCACCGCCAAATAAAAGAGGTTTTCCTTCAGATGTATTACTGCCTTCAACGGCTACAGCCCCTCTTTTCCATCCCACGTATAAATTACCGCTCACCGTAAAGGCCGTATCCAACATATTTGTATTTTTGTAAGTACTATCCACACTTCGATACCCAGAGTTCGTAAAAACACCCACACGCCCCACCATTAAACCACTGTTGAGAACAGGATCTAAACCCGAAAGAATGGTTAAGGAATTGGCTACAGCCGTAGAATTTGGCGTAGCCTCTCCAACACGCAGAGAAATCGCCCGAACATCTTTAAAGGAATTTAAAACCGAAGAAACCGATTCCGCAGGCACAAAAAGAGAGTACTGCGGCGAACTTAAATAATCAAATTGAGTCACAATATTGGATATTTCTGCAGACCAAGTACTAACGCCCGGATTGCGAGTGACAACAACCGTGAGCCTTCGAGAAGAAGAGCCAGAAAGTCCAATTGCCACATCAGTATCCAAATTTAAAAAAGAATTCTGGTTATTCAATAAAATATCATAAAGAGCCTCCGATTCTGCAGCCGTAAGAAGATGGGGCCCCGTATCTTTATGGTCAGAATTCAAACCCGTAAAGAAATTTCTAGGCAGTACATTGGTTGTTATACTGGCTGGGCCTGATAAGGAAGCATGAAGATTGGCTGACGAGACTGTGTAAATTCCCACGCTTGTAGTGGAAATCTCAGCCCCTGTAAGTAAATATCTGAAAGACACCGGATCCGCCCGCATCACAAATTGCCCATTCGCAGAAACCCCTAATTCCACACTTTCATATCTACTGCCGCTATCAGAATCATACGGAAAAACAATGTTACTTGGACGCGCAGCTACCAACTCATCATAAAGAGCACTGGACTCCGCCTCTGTCAGGGCCCTTCTCTCTTGCCCATTAGGCACAGAGATTGTCATAAAGGAAGACCGTGGCAAGGCCACAACCATTCCAGGCGCAATAGAAGACGTCGCCTCTGCTTGAAAACCCAACGCAGAGCCATAACGGGCATGAGAATCAAAATAGGTATAGCCTTCTGTTTTAAAGGTATCAATACCAGGTCCACCCGCTGATAAATATAAAAGATTAGAGGTCACATTGCCTGAAATATGCAAGGCCGCATTTAAACGCTCAGAACCAATGCCGACTTTTGTATCCAAAACCAAGGAGGACCCAGACCCCAAGGTGCTTCTAAAACTAGCGGCAACTTTAGCATCCGTCGTCGCAAATACCGCCAAATCTCGCACGTCTACAATAAGTCCATTAGCCGTAGCAGACGTTAAAGACGATCCTTTAAAATTAATGTATGACCCCACAATATTTGTTGTACTCACATTAGATGAAACAGTCATCGTCACATCAAATAAGGTTTTAGACGTCGCAGGTACGGTCAATCGATTGAAAATTTGAAGCACATTATTCGTCGGTGTAATCTGTGCATTGGTGGTTAAAACGACAGATTGCGCATTTAAAACAGTCCCTGAAACGGGCCTGTCTAAAATAGAAGTGGCTTGAAGCCCCCCTGCCACATTAAGATTCGTACCCGATAAAACAGGTCCCAATCCAATTAATCCATTACCACTCACTTGAATCGAGTATGTAGGAGAAAGACTCCCAGAAACCCTAAAAAGATCTCGAGTGGCATCCCCACCCACAATATGTAAATTATAAGTAGGCGTTTCCGTCCCAAAACCCACATACGGTATATTAGAAGACACCACAACTGCCATTAAAGAACGAGAGTCGTCATCTTTAGCTGAAAAAAGAAACTCTTTATTAGAACTCGCAATGACGGAAAATTGAGCCGCAGAATTAACAGTTACAGGACCACCAAGAGTAATACTAGAAGTCGGACCATATTGAATCACAAAAGAAGGGGGCGTCGTCAAAGCAGTAGCCATGGCATTTATAGGCGTTGAATGAATCCAAAGCGGAATATTTTGAGACGAGGGCGCATTCGCAACATCCACATATAAATATCCCATTTCATTGGCCGTCACAAGGCGATTAAAACTCGCAATAGCAGCTTGTAAAGTCCCAGAAGAAAGAGGTTGAATCACAACAGGGCCCCCTAGAAAAAGACCTGAATATCGAGTCCCTCTAAAACGACGCTCAGACTCTACAGGTTCTTCTGTCGTACTCAAATCTTGAAGATCATTTAAATTAGAAAAAAGGCCTGTTACATAATCTGTAGCAGAGGAAGAACCCCCAGTCTGATTACCTGTAATGGTAAGATTTGCCCCTAAGAAAAGCGCCGTACTGGGAACAATACGTCGCGGAAATTTTAAGTTAACCTGATTCATAGCAGAAATTCCGTCTAAAGGATCCACAACACGCCCTTGAATTAAAAAATCTGACGTAACACGCACAACACCTAGAACATTCGCTGTGTTAAGAAGGGAAACAGAAACCGAAACGCTAGCATTCGACGTAATGGTCAAATAAATCGAACCTGTAAGCACCCCTGAATCCACAAAATAAGGTAAGGCATAAGGCCGTTTATCTTGTTCCTGAGAACTTAAATTAACATCTGAACCACTCAAGGATTTGTAATACAAAGCAGAATCCGATAATCGCGTATAAAGCCCAGACCCAATAGACGCTGTATCTATAGGCGTCAAGCGAATCAGAGACAAACGAAGATTATCCGAAACGGTTAAGCCCGATTCCATAGATACCGTAGGTGTAAGGAAAGTTAAAGTATTTGGAGCCGCTATTGTATGAAGCGAAACACCGTAATTAGAACTCACCCACATCGTCCCATTCAAATACGCATTCCCTGAAACAGACAAGGGCCGGATCACAGTAGCTCCATTCAAAAGAAAATTACCTGAAACATTCATAGTGGGGGCATAACTGCTGATCAGATGCAGCCGACTTTCTATTTCAGCATCATCAATAAAAGACTGAATAGACTGACCTGAGGTAAAAGAGGACATGGATAATTTTGTAAGACTCAAACGCTCTAAAGCCGTCATAGACAAATGAGAAGCCGGCATATTAGCCCCACCTGTCACAACCAAAGAATCCAAGGTAACCACAGATCCATCTAAAATAGGCATTTGGGAGGTCAATAAATCCCGCCCAATAATAGTACCTTGAACATCTAACATAGTCCCCGGTGTTTGAGTTCCAATACCAACAGCCCCCCCATTAAAAATGGCCGTAACATCCTGAGTCACATCCCCATTGGTTGTAATAGACATCCCGATTAAAGACGCCCCTGAATTTAATTTTAATCCCGTAAAATCAACAGACATTCCAGTTAATTGTTTAGCCCCACCTAAAACAGTACCTGCATTCGAGGAAGCCTCAACCAAAACACCTACCACATCCCGATCAATCAGTGCATTAAATCCTGACTCCTGCCGTGATAAAAGATAAGGCATATTGCCAATATTTTGATCATTAAACGCATGCATCACATGAAAGGGCGTTTCGGGCGATGAAGTCCCCATCCCAATACGGCCAGACCCTGTCACAGAAAAATTCTGAGTACCTACACTTAAAACCTGAGAAGAAAGACCTTGAGCCACCAATCGATTCAAAGAAACATTCCCCGCAATAGAAAGAGCATAAACAGAACTAGAAACACCAATCCCCACACCCGAATCAACCACAAAAGGCATGGTACTATTAGCCTGAACCGCCTTCAAAATAGGCCGAAAATCTGTAGATCGAATGCGAAGTAAGGCAGAATAAGTTGAATCATTTAAAGACAAATATCCCAATCGATTCATGCGATTGCTCTGACTCGACCATAAATCGAAGGAAGAACCCGTTCCAATCACATGAAATAAAGCATTTGGAGAAACTGAAATGGAGGAATTTCCAGTAACACGAAGTCCCACAGCACCCCCATTAAATAAAGCCGCATATTTTTCCCCTCGAGTACGAGAGGTCGTGCCATCAATAATCGTCACGTCATTCAATAAGGCATCCATGGAAACACGAACCCCAACAATTTCGTCTTCGTTTCTTAACACATTTCCATGGGCTTGAAGACGCATCCCTGTAAACGTAGTATTCACTTCATCCAATCGTGATCGCGTTTTTAAAAGTGGATGAATCAAAACAGCAGGTTGAAAACCAGCTGAATCCACTTTAAACGTTGTATCAATATCCAATCCCAAAGATAAAGTCACATTAAGAGACGGCGTCCCATTACCTGTAATAGAAAAAACGCCTGGCGCATCAATACTGGATAAAATGCCCGAAGACTGAAAGTAAGGCAATGAATACGGCGTTGTACCTAAAAATGGAATTTTAAAATTACCCGTAGTCAAAGACCCATCTCCATTTTTTCGCAAGAAAAAGAGAGATCGAGACACATCACTACTATCCACATAAAGATAAGGATTTCCCGATGTAATAGAAAGCGCATTTGGAATAAGACTTTCTTTCAACACAAAAGACGACGCTAAAGTAACACCATCTATAGAAGCATCTCCCGAAACAAAAACAGAATTTGGAATATTAAATCCAGAAAGTCCATTTAAAGCTCTCAAATCAAAAGGCTGAGGCAGCGACAAACTACCCCGAACCAACATATTTCCAGACAAAGAAAATAATGTCATAGGATTAGACGTTCCAATTCCTAAATAGCCTTGAGGCGTTAAGCGAAAAGATTCATTGGCATTCGTTGCAAAAATAAGAGGATAGGATCCCGCAGATTCAACTGTTAAAATACCCGCACCTTGTGGATCTCCACCTGTTTCAAATAAAATCCCAGCACCTTGCCGTTCCGAAGAAATCAAAGCATGAACATAAGAATTTCGATTGGAATACGAAGGAGGTCCTAAAATATCTCCATTTAAGTCAAACAAGCTCACAGGAGATAAAGTGCCCAATCCCATCTTAGACGCTGACGTTAAAACAAAAGGAATAGGACGCCCTACACTTTGAATAGAGCGCGCAGAAAGAAACCCATCCACCGTCACAGAATCGGCACGCACACCCCCTAAAACAGATAAAGACCGAAGCGGATTAGACACATTTCCAATCGTAGAAAACCGCGGTAAAGAAATAGAATTCACCCTCAAACCTCGATTCACAACTAAATTGCCTATCGCAATATTGGTCGTAACGATCATTACCTCCGTAGAAAATTCGCGTAAAGACAGATCCGAATTTAAAGTAACCCGAGAACCCAAAACATTAATATCCCCTGAAAAAGTACCAAATAGAGTAAGGGTGTTAACCGTTGCCGCGCCCGGAGCGCCTAAAGACCCTATTCTTAAATCATCATTGACTCTTAAACGATTAAAACTCCCCACTAAAGGATCCGAAAGAAAAATCAAAGGATTGCCATTGCCAATATTTCGAGCATGAAGGGTCCCATTAACATCCAATAAAAAACCGGGTCGAGGTCTAAGACCACCCACCACAACAGGCCCACCTTGAAAAATAGCAGCATTTTTTAAATAACGAGGAGCGGAAGGATTATCATTATTAGGCTTAGACTGAATAAAAACACCCAAAAGCGTCGCATTTTCTGTAACAGTTACACCTGAAAGGTTAATGGACAGTCCTGTTGCAGTCTGATCTCTACCCAATAAATTTTTTCGAAAAGATCCTGATTCAGGGCGAGAGTGAAGTTTAATATCCAATCCTGTAATAGAGCCCGTATATTCCTGGGACACGAGAAGACCATCCGTGACACGAATGGTTTTATACGTAAAAGCTCTTACAAAATCAGGGCTCATTACCTTATGCAAGGAAAACTGATGCGCTACCCCCGAAAGAGGTCCTGTGTTCACACCAACAAACCCTGTTTCATTGACAATAAACTTACCAGTTCCTAAAGGATAGCCATTGGAGCCTCGAGTAAGGCCTTGACCTACCTGAAGCATACCAGCTTTGATATCATCTCGTGAAATAAAGGCTTGAGCTTTAATGCCTCCCATTACATTCAAAGAGGCAGTCTGAGACGGTCGAGTACCAATCCCCACACCCCCCAACGAATCTGCAACCAAAAGATTAGATCCCACCTCAATTTCTCGAACAAAAAGCCCATTAGATAAAACCAATCCCGCAGGCTTATCCCCAGCAACCACATTAATGGTTCCAGGTACATCTAACACATATTGACCCGGTGATAAATAATTATTATTCGTAACAATAAAGGTATCATTCGGTGTAACCCCAATGCCTACAGATCCCATAAAAACAGCCGCCGCCTTATACCCGCTCACAGGCGCCGTACTTTCCTGTATGTTAATACCCGATACATCCACAGAAAGTCCCGTCAAAGTACTGGTATTGGTCAAATAAACATAAGTGCCAGGTCTATCTCTATCATCCCCTGAATTAAACTGAAGATCTAAACCGGCAATGGTAACATCCCCACTCACACTCTGATTAATCGTCAATGAATGAGGATAAGCTGTATAATCCTCTAAAATAGTCCCCTCTCCTACCTTATCCAGGACCAAGTTAGAATTCAACAAGACATCCGGTTGACCAGCCGAAAGTGAAAAATTATGTGTAGCAATCAACATAGACGGGCGGATTCCCTGAGAAATATTTAAATTTCCCGATACAAATAAGGTATCCATATGCACAAAATCATAGGCAGGGTTAAACCGGAATCTACCTTCACTATCTAAAGTATCTAACCAAGGTCTATGCCCTACTGTATTATCCCGAGAGGGGTTTACCTGCCAAATAATCTCAGAATCCGATAAAAGAACAGGCGTAGACCAATTGGCAAGAGGGCCACTTTGTCCTGTTCCAGGCACAACCACATTGGATATATTAATCGTCGGTTGATCCGGAATCAGTAAAACCAAATCATTATGATGAAGTTTCAAGGTTCCTCGTGGAATAGAATCGTCAAATGCTCCGTTTATGTCTTCTGAAGACGCAAAATTAGGCAATTTTAATTCGAGACGTTGTAACCCATTCAGAAAATTAAGTCGAGACGAAACTGTAAACCGATTGGCTGACACAACCCCATCAAAAGTAGGACGACTCGAATCCAGCTGAGCCATAACAGCCAAACCTTGATGATCCGAATCATAATGAGGAATCCCCCCTATCCCTATACTAGGGTAGGATAAAAAGGGAAAATAAATAGGCGGCCTCGCCCCTGTTCCAACGCGCCAAAGCTCTGCTAAATTACCAGAAACAAGCAATTCTCGTGTCACTTCCAAACTATCCACGGACACCACTATTCCAGAAGCAAGTTGCGTATTATTGGCAGTTGTAATCAAAAGATTCAAAAGTTGAACGGACCCAGAGACATGTAAAGGTGCCAAAGGAGAAGAGGTCCCAATTCCAACACGATTCGAACTCACAACTAAAGCCCCTGGATCTAAAGGCCTTGCGGCATTGGCAATACGAAGTGTTTTTCGAGAACCTAGAACATGAAGCCCTAAGATATAGTAATCCGTACCATCCAAATCAAATCCAATTTGAGGATTAAGTCCCCCAATATTACCCAATGTTAATAAGGCATTAGGGGAAAGAACGCCCATCCCCACATTACCCGAGGTAAAATAAATATTGGGTGTCGTATTGAAATACAACCAATCAGGCCCCGCAGGGCGGCCACTCACAGTCTCCCCCGTTTTAAATCGAAGTAACCCTGCAATAACAGGTCCTTTAACCTTCACTAAAACAGGCCCATCTATGTGAGAATTTGTAGAGACAGAATGAAGATTACCCACCCCTAAAAGTCCCTCTTTTGTAAAAGAAAGATACGGATCCAATGAGTTCTGAACCAAACTGGGAATATATAAAGATTGTGTCTCAGCTGTATCCGTTAAAGCCGCAGAATCAATAAGGGTAAAATAATTACGAGAAGACGCTCTAACGCCAATACCTACAGAACCTGAAACAAAAAGTCCTTTTTCTGTTAAAGTATCAAACCCAATCCCGGCTTGCCCTGCATTAAAAACACTCAAGCCCCGAATATTGGAAACCCCTAAAGAATCAAACACTTTACTAAAATACGTACGATCCAAAATTGCTTTAACAGATGAGGTGGAAATAGACTCTCCATTAAAAGGCCCTGAAAACGAAAGCGGCGCCGAAAATCTAAAAAAAGTACCATCCGAATGAATATACTCACGCGTTACAAAGGACTCAAATAAACGCTCCGAAACCTGAGTTGTAAGCGGCCCATTAAGATAACTTGTCCATGCCGCATCACTAAAAAGAGCCGGATTAAGTGTATTAGAATCCGCAATATCCGTAGCCGTCAGAAAACTATAATTACGAATATGCCCCCCTAAAACCCCATCTCCAATTAAAAAGGAAAGCAATCCAGAAGAATCTACAATGCCTGAACCTAAATTAGTAATAGCATTATTAAAGAGTCCAATATTAAGCGTAAGTCCACCAGAACCATCCGTCCTAAAATCACCACTCGGTGTAAGCGCACCCGCATCAATAAGCGATTTTCGAACCGTAAAAGCTAAAGATTGTTTCTGCTTATGAATCCAAGTTGACTTAGCTAAAGCCTGAGAGGCACTGGCCGTCAAATAAGGTAAAAAATCAGAAGATCGAACAAACTGCCCCAAGCCCTTTTTAGACGAAAGCAAGGCATAAACAGCATTAACATCCACAGAAAAAGTCACAGATCCCGCAATAATAATAGAATCTGCACTAAATTCAGGAATATAAAGATTAAAATCGCCTTGAGCAGAAAGGGTCTCATTAGCAGTCAAAAAGTTAAAAATAGCCTGAGAGGTCCTCAAACGCTCCTCTTCTGTAGAAAGGCCTGACAACGCAACAAAATCAGAAGGCACAACAGATCGTCCTTTAATCGTCAGCCCTGTGCCTGAAAAAGGTGCTCTATTAATACCCATTCCACCGCTCGCATA
Organism: uncultured Rickettsiales bacterium; assembly: GCA_964539135.1. Lineage (GTDB taxonomy): Bacteria > Margulisbacteria > Marinamargulisbacteria > CAZIFG01 > CAZIFG01. The sequence goes on along the minus strand of CAZIFG010000001.1, from coordinate 168,650 downwards.
AACCAAAAACTGATCATGAGCACTGGTTGTCTTAACAGAAAAATTTGACGCATTTGAGAAATTTTGAAACAAAAAACTTCCATGATGAGGTACAGACGCTCTATATCCAAAAGCAGTTGAAAAATAACCATCTACACGATTAAGTCGTCCGCCAATCAGAGTAGAATAAGGACCTCCAACCACAAGATCACGGCCTCCAATAACGGTTGAAAAGTTATCACTGGCAGTCCCATTATAACCCAAAGCCATAGAACTATCCCGAATACGCGTATAATCCCAATCTTCTCCCAATAAAGGAGATGTAGAATCAACAAGCCCTAAACGAAGGGCTGCAACTGAGGGAAAGAAAGCCAAACGAGACCCAGAACCCAATAAAAACGAATTATTGGTTAAAACAATCAAAGAATTCCGAGTGACAAATCCCCCAACATAAACAATAGGAGATCCGGCAAATTTACCCTCGACAAGCATATTCCCAGAAACATGCAAATTAGAAAAAGGCCGTTGAACACCAACCCCAAAACGATTTTCTAAAGACACAAAAAGAGGGTTAGCCTCACCTATACGTTGAAAAGCACCTGAAAGGGGTTGAATCAACCGCTCAACTCTAAAAACCCCCAAATCATCCGCATCAACGCCCACACCAAATCCATAAGCAGAATTCATAGATGGGCTAAATAAAATAACAGGGTCTATCGTCGCAACACGATTATCACGTTCATGTAAAGGAGACCCGATTTGAAGTAAATTGTTCGGATTTTCGCGACCTATCCCTAAATTTCCTGCCAAATAAAAAAGATTCGAGCGAGTACTACCAGGCTGAGGCGATTTAAAAAAATGAGAATTATTAATATACGCATCCTGTAAGGGTACACCCCCAACATAAAACTGAGTTGCGTCTACATCGCCTTCCAAACGTAAATACGACCGATCTCGGCTTTGTTTCAAAGCATTAAAAACAGAACCAGAACGATAACCTCCTAAAATTTGGGTGACAATAGGCTCCAAAGCAGATGTTGACAAAGCAGGTCTTCCATCCGAAACAGAAAAGGCACTTAAATTGACCGTCGTATCAGCGTTAAAAAGGGCCGTTAAGTTTCCTGAAGGGGTAAGATAGCCCTGCGCATTTAAAAAGACCCATAACGCATTTGATCGAGAATAATTCAGAAGTCCCTCAGATTCGCCAAAGACAGTAAATCCTGAAATGCCCAGAAAAGCAGCCGTAGGCACAATAGGCTGTCCCGCAACAACCAATCCACTATCTTGAACCAAGAAAACAGAATCGCCATTACTATTATCCAGACGAAAAACCGTCGGAGATGCAAATTGATTCCCCACTGTAAGCCGTGCCGGATATCCTGTTGGATAAGCAACAGAAAAAAGGCTAGAATTCGTATTCATTTTAATTAAAGAAGAATTATTTAAAGACAACGCGTTATCCCAAACAACCACATTACCTGCAACCCCTGTTCCACGTATCCCCATAAGATTCAAAACAGCCCCATTAATAACCCCATAAAAAGCCCCATTTTTAAAGAAAATGGCTCCATTTTCCGTAGGTAAAGACAAATCATGCCTATCACCAATCAAAAGCCCCCCTTGTAAATTACTATCTGAAAGAGTAAGGGCTTCTACAGGAACCGTATTCGCCAAAGCAACAGATACAGTAGGCGAGTTATTGGATGTAACCACCACATAAGTTAAAGGATCCGCATCTAAAGTCTTCCAATTAATATCCGCAGGAATAGGTCTACCGTTAAGATAAAAATCACGCGCCCACAAAGTCCCATTTTGAACAAATAAAGCATCACTTAAATCTGAAGACTCAGGAATACCTGTTCCTGAGTCTAAATGGGCCAAAAATAATTTGCTATTTAAAACATAAATATCTTTACTCGCAGACTCCGGCCCATCCAGTTTTTTTTGAAACTTCCCCTCTTCTGAAAAAAGAGGGGTCCCATTCAAGGCATATCCAGACGCTTTAACGCCCCCACCAACATTCAAGACATAAGAATCTAAGGGAGAAACCGGAAGTACAATCCCTACCTTTTTATAATAAGAATTAACATTCAACGCATCATTTTTAAATACCTTTAACGCATCTGAAACACGATTAACAGAAACACTCAATCCATTAAAAGACACCCCTGTATTAGAAAGCTTAGCCGCATCTATTTGAGAGACAGTGTCTGCAAGTTTGACATAAGACGCATAAGGAATCGCACTTAAAGTAAAATCCGCCGATGGAAAACCCGGAACAGAAAGTCTCGCTGTAACATTTAAAGTCACATTAGCCGACAAAAGTTGAGAATCCAAAGGCAGTTTAAAAAAACCACGAGAAAAATAAGCCAAACAAGACGGCGGAAGTCCAGGCACCTCCCCAATAACATCCCCCGTATAAAAAGGAATCACCCCAGACGTAATATTGGAAGTCCCATATAATTCAACCTCCACATCATAACAACCCTCAGGAAAAGCTCCCTGAGCATTAGCCCCCATTCTGCCTTGTATAAAAAAAGAAGGGGGGAAACCCTGAGCAAAAAGCCCTACAGAAAGAAATAAAAAAAGGAAGGTCGAGATAATAACGCGTTTCAGCATAAGCATCCTTTAAAAGGATACCGCCGCTGAAAAATAGTGAATGGTGTCAAATTGAACATGATCACTTTTCTCCAAAGCATAATCAAACTGTAAACCCCATAAATCTAAACCAACACCAAAAACAGGCCCCGATTCTACAACATCGGTAGCCACTTTATCCATATTACGTTGAACTGGTATCAATGATTCTTTATAACCCACTGATAACCTCAAAAAGTCCAGATAAGGGGGCGTAAATTCCAATGCACCATTTTTAACAAATCCATCCTGTTGTCCAGTTTTTTTTAATTGACCATAAATCGTTACGTATTTAAAAGCATACCTTAAAGAAAGAGAGGTTTGAAGCGGAATTTTTTCAAATTGGCCATTACTACTATTATCAAGGTCAGAACTACTATCAGAGTACTGAAATTTTTGAGATGGAATTAAATTTTTAAACGCAAGAGACACGTCCAATCGAGGATTATCGAAATAAACACCAAAATCCGAATTATACCCAGTAGCTGAAACGGTATCAAAATTGGCCTCATATAAAGTACCACTAAGCCCCACATGTAAATGTCTAGAAAAAGAATACGCCGCCCCCAATTTAATCAATTGATTTTTATATTGAAACGTCCCCTCTCGTACAGGAAGCCCTGAAGCACTCGCACTGGTTTTATCAATATCGGACACCGTAACACCCATATACCCCCAACCCAAAACGACATTTGAAATTCGCCCCGCTAAGGCAAAATTTTGATACGGAACTTCACGAATAAATTCAGATCGAAAGGCAGACGCCGAAAAACGAGGCACAGCATACAAACTAGCAGGATTTTCAAAAATACCGGCAGCTGTTGTACTAAACCCCTCTAGTTTTCCCAAACGAACCATGCGAGCAGACGTCCCCGCGTCCGTGACCATAAACATATCAGGCTCTGCCAAAAGAACTTGCGTCCATAAAAACATCCCCACTACAAACAGTAGTCCCGCTAGTATGTGTTTCATGGCTTCACCACAAACTTACCCTTACTTAAAACAGCGCCCTCATGCATCAAATAATAAAAGAAAACACCTGATGCCAATCGAGACTGAGCCGTTGCCAAAAAAACATCATCAAAAACAGGAATAATATTAGGATCTCCACTCAAGCCACTTCCATGAGAACCTTCCACGCCCCCTGTAAAAGTCGTTTTATAAACCAATCGAGCTAACATATCATAAACACGAAGCTCTATATCCAAGTTTTTTGACAATTTATAATAAATCTTAGCTCTAGAAACAGAGTTTAAACGAAAAGGATTGGGATAAACATAAGGCCCTTCAACCACAGCCGCAACATTAGATTCTGTAAGAATAGAATCCACCGCACTGGGATCTGAAGAAAAACGAGATTCAGAATTTCCAAAGCGAATCCCCCTAAAAATAAGCGTATCCTCATCCGATTTCCCCGAAAAAAAGGTCGTATTATTTTCACGCAAAGCAGGAGAATCTACGTGTGTAAATGTAGCAAGCCCCCCAAATCCGATAGAAGATCTTCTCATATCAAAAGGATCTCCACTGACCAACTGTGCCTGAAGACCAATGGCATAAAAAAAACAAAAAACAAAGACGCCCCATGTAAGAAATTGAGGTATCAAAAATTCAGAAATGGTTTTAAATTGTAAACAACGGTTCATTTCTTACACCCACCATACACGAGATATCGATAAAAAAGCCATCAAACTTGCACAACAATAGCTTGCGGAGCCCCAACACCTAGAGTAAACTTTGCCTATGCCAACCTCTATTGTGCGAAAAATAATCTATCTCCTAATCATAGTTGTAACATTTTTAGTCGTAAAAAATCCACTTTATATTAAAATAGGAACATCTCTCCAAACAGAAATGCCCTTAACAGCATCCGATGTCATTATAGTATTATCTGGAGATTCAGGAAATAGAGTAAAAATGGCAACTGCCTTATACAAACAAGGCTTATCTCAAAAAATAATCATGAGCGGAGAGCCCTTAATGAATACCTCTATGCCACAACTCATGTCAGAATACGCTCAATCTTTAGGCGTTCCCACCAAAGATATTATAATCGACGACCAATCCACGTCCACTTATGAACACCCTGTAAACTGTGCCCCCATACTCAAAAAACTAAAGGCCAAATCCATCATTATCGTAACCTCTAAATATCATACACGACGCGCACTCAGCGTCTTTAAAGCGTACTATAAAAACACGCCTATCACGATTAAAATTGCAGGCGCTGAAGATGATATTCTATACACAAAGTGGTGGAAATATGAAAATATGCGAGAAAAAATACTCATGGAGTGTGCAAAAACCATATGGTATATCCTGATGCACTAGAAAAAATAAATAAAATAAAAGAAAACGGCCTAGAAATAAAAAATTCTATACAGGAATTAGAAAAACGATACAACAGAAAAATAGAGATTCTAGTCGCCAGTAAATATGGATCCGCATCAGAAATAAAAATACTCTACGAACAAGGGTTTCGTCTTTTTGGAGAAAACAAACTTCAAGATGGCCTCAATAAAATAAACAGTTTAAAAGAACTCGACATCCAATGGCATTTCATCGGTCATTTACAACGTAACAAAGTTCGAAAAGCACTGCAACATTATACCTGCATTCACTCCGTAGATTCCATCACACTAGCAGAAAAAATAAACAGTATTAATAAAGAAACCCAACAAAAAACACCTATTTTGATTCAAATCAATACAGGCGAAGAAACCACAAAATTTGGGTTCAAATTAAAAGACATGGAAACCCAACTAGACGAAATAATAAAGCTTCCTTATTTAGAAATAAAAGGTATAATGGGAGTAGCTCCATTTTTTGATGAAACAGAAAAGTGCCGCCCTTTATACAAAGAATTGGCTGCATGTTTTCATAAAGCAAGAGAAAAACATCCTCATATTGAAATCCTCAGTATGGGCATGAGTCACGATTATAAAATAGCCATCGAAGAAGGCGCTACAATGGTAAGAATAGGTAGAAGTTTATTTAAATAAAGGAGAAAAAAATGATTAACAATTTAAAAGATTTTTTTGGATTCAACGAAACAGGAGATGAAAGCATTTCACAAATAGAACCTCAAAAATTTGAAAATGCCCCTCAAATTAAGCCCTTTAAAGGTGCCTTGGTCCACACACAAGGCCATAAAACAACTCACTCCTTTGAAATTAAAATTGAAGAACCCAGAGTCTATGAAGATTCTTTAAACATTGCCACACAACTCAGAGAAAACACACCTGTAATCGTCAATTTAAAATATTTAGATGCCGATTCCAGCAAACGACTCATCGATTTTATCTGCGGAACTGCCTATGCCATCAATGGCCACATGATGAAAATTGGCGAAAACATTTTCTTATTTGCCCCGAGTAACATCCATATTGCCAATCCAGAAGAAAAAACAACCTTTGAAAAAGGATTAGAAAGCGAAGAAAAACAAGTCTTTTTCAAAAAAATAGCCGGTTAAGTCTTTCTAGAGAGAGGGTGGCACTTCATTGCCCCCTCTCCTCTCTATCATGAATGAACCCCCTCAACATCCATCTTCCATAACAAAAGCCCAAGAAATTCAAAAAAATGCCATTAAAGCCGGTTTTAAATTTAAAACCACCCAAGACGCTTTCAAAAAATTAGAAGAAGAGGTTCAGGAATTTTTAATTGAAAAAGAAAAGGGAACAAAGGCATCTAAAGAAGCAGAAGCCGGCGATATTTTATTCTCACTACTGACGCTACTCACAGAAGAAGGCATCGATGCGGAAAACGCACTGGAAAAAACCACTCAAAAATTTATCGAACGCTTCCAAACAATGGAAACCACCATATTAAATAAGGGGAAAATGCTCTCAGACTTAAGTTACACTGAAAAAATAGACCTGTGGAATGCATTAAAATAAAAATCAATCAAAATTAATACGTTCTTTTTCAAAAACAAGCGGCTTTATATTCACACGAATCAAAATAGCCCCAATATATTCCCCCAAAATACCCATAAACAGCAACTGAATAGAAAAAAAGAAAAAAATACCAATTAAAATAGGAGCAAGACCAAATTCAAATTTATCCCAAAAAAGCAATTTCGCGATAAAATAAAAAACAGAAATCCCCCCACTCAGTATAGAAAGAAAAAAACCAAGAAATACCGCAATCCTTAAAGGAACACGAGAATGTTTTGTAATTCCAATCATCGCATTATCATAAAGCGTATAAAAATTATTTGCCGTAACACCCCGTGTTCGAAGCGGTTGTACAAATTCAACATAGGCCTTTTCAAATCCTATTTCGCAAACAAAACCACGAAAATAAGGATAAGGGTCTGTAGACAAGCGCATAATATCAACGATAGTCCTATCATAAAGACCAAAACCCGTATAATTTTTAATAAGAGAGGTATTATCATCTGATATTTTACGAATAAGAAGATAAAAAAAACGCCGAATCAGAAAAAAAACAAAAGACTCCTTACTCTCCTTTTTAATACCTAAAACCATTTTAAAACCAGACTCCCATTCTCTTATAAAATCCAAAATAAGTTCTGGAGGATCTTGTAAATCAGAAGCCATGTAAATAACAGCATCTCCTGATGCTTGTAAAATACCATAAAAAGGAGATCTAATATGCCCAAAATTTCGCGCATTTAAAATAACCTTAATTCTTTTATCACTTGAAGCCAAAGCCCTAAGTTTCAAAGCTGTCTGATCTGTAGACCCATTATCCAATAAAATATGTTCATAAGTATAAAATGGCCCCAAAGCATCAAAAACAGCTCTCACCCGTAGACATAAGACATCTACATTATCTGCTTCATTAAAACAACTTGAAACCACACTTATTTTTTTCATTTGCTCACCTTAAATACGAAATATTTATTTAAAAAAAACGAAATAAGTGCTAAAGGAGGAATGACTAGCGCCCCTGAAAGGTAAAAATTAACCCCCATAAAATTAAAAAATGTCAAAAAAAGAACATTCAATCCATACAAAAAAACATATACACCACAAAATCTAAAAATACGATGCCAGTGACATGCGCCAAAAACAAAACGCCCCATGGTATTAAAGTTAAAAATAATACCAAAAAAATAAGACAATAAAGAGGCATAGGCATAATAAACCCCACAAAAAATAAAAAAAGAAAAAACGAAGTACCCAAAAAGCGCATTGAGCATTCCCGCAACAAGAAATCTAAAAACGGTTGGCCCTAAGAGGTCATAAAGCCAAAGAAAAAAAGAACGTATTTTAGCCATTACCCTAGAAATCGAGCTGCTTCCAACTCTTCTGATGAAAGAAAGGGAAACATATCCTCTAAAGAAGGTGAAACCATCGTACCATCTTCCAATTTTCTAGCTGAAAGTTTAGGGGTAAAAGCATACCCTCTATCTAACATAATTTCACAAACAACAGGGCCCTCCATATCCAAAATGCGACTAAGATCTTCAGCTAAAGATGCAGGAGAGTTTAATCGTAGAGCAGGCAATCCAAACGACTCCGCAACATGAATAAAATCGGGAAATGTCACACCAGAATCTTCTGTACACGCAACAAAATGGCTATTAAAAAAGTTCTTTTGCGTTTGCTGAATAGACACATACCCATCATTATTCAAAATAAAGAGTTTAAGGGGTAAATGGTAATGTTTCATCGTTTGAAGTTCTTGAAGATTCATCATTAAACTCCCATCGCCCGCCAAACAAACAACCTCTTGTCGAGAAGCCATACAGGCCCCAATAGCCGCTGGCAAATCATAGCCCATAGAGGCATCTCCCGAATTCCAAATAAACCGTTGATCTTTTTTAACACACCCCGCTTGAAACATACACACTATGGCAGATCCATTCCCTGCAACAACACAGGCACCTTCCTTCAAAACACGTGTCAATTCCAAACAAAAAAAATAAGGATTAATACCCGAATGGTGCTCAAAATAAGCAGGGTTATTAAGGGGGTGATATTTATGTTTTAAATGCAAGGTCCAAGAAAGCCATTCAACAGGTCCTTTAAAAGGATCCTGTGCTATAAGATTCAATAATCTCTCTAAAAATACCTTCAAATCAGAATGAATAGCAAAATTTGGAACAAGCGTGGGTTTTTGAAGTTCCGCCAAATCTACATCTACTACTATTTTCATCGCATTTGGTGCAAAATTTTCCCAATTATAACTAATTTGCCGAATATTATTACGAGTACCTAAAAATAAAATAACATCCGACTGCTGTAAAACAAAATTACCGACACGTTGGCCTACTGTTCCTATTCTTCCCACATAGCAAGGATGTGTCTCTTCAAGACTATCAAACCCATTTAAACTTGTCACAACAGGAATACCTAAGTAGTCCAACAATGAATAAAACAAAGATTCTGAATGAGAAAGCCGAATACCATGCCCCGCAACAATAAGGGGTCGCTTCGCCGATTTTAAAGCCTCATAAACACGAAGAAGCTCTGCAGGAAGTGGCACAAAAATAGGTTCCAATGGAGACCCTAAAGGGTCCTCCAAAAGAGTGGATTCATCAATCAAAGCGCTTTGAATATCCATAGGAATATCAACCCAAACAGGACCAGGCCTACCCGATTGAGCAATAGAAACCGCACGGTCTAAAACCCATTTAATATCACGTGGATTGGAAATAGAATAGGCATATTTAACAATAGGACTGACAATACGAATGATATCCACTTCCTGGTCCCCAAGTTGTCTCAAGGGGATGTCAGGACAAGCTGACAAAGTCGTCGCCCGTTTAACTTGTCCAGATAGGTACAAAACAGGCACACTATCCGTCCACTGCCCATACACCCCATTCAAAGCATTAATACCACCAGGCCCTGTTGTAACATTAACAACAGAAAGGCGTTGTGCATATCGCGAATATCCCTCAGCCGCAATGGCAGACGCCTGCTCGTGGTGATTACAGGTGTAAGTCATGCCTGGATAATTCCCAAAGGAATCATTTAAATGCATAGCCCCACCACCAGAAATCATAAAAACATGATCTACACCATAAATATTAACCAAACGATGAACAAGATAATCAGACAGTTTGATCATCTGAATTTAAATGGAGCCTCCTGCCGTTTTAATTAACAGCTCATATCGCTGCTCTAGCATATCAATACGCTTAGAATCCTCGTGATGAATAGAGCCATAAAAATCGCGCTTATTCTTAAGCCACATTAATTCAAATCCAACCGCTTTCAAAAGACCTTTATCTGTAGCCGGATCCTTTACTGCTTTTTGAGCATCAAAAATAATTTTACGTGTTTCAAAACGTGTTAAAGCCCCCTCGGGTAATCGATTAAAAAAGGGCAAAGATGCAGCGGAAACCCCGCCCCCAATAACCAATTCTTTATTGTGAATTTTTAGTTTTTCAGCGATTTGAATGGCATAAGATAAAATACGATCATCATTAATATCTTCTCGTGTCATCCCTAAAGAGCCTGTCATGTCCACACGCCCCAAAACAACCCCTGTAAGAAGCTGCCCAGACTCACTATTTAAAATATCCTCTAAGTAATTAAACCCATAAATAGTTTCAATATTAATCAAAAATTTAATATCACCCCACTCTTCCTCTGGAAAAGCCAATTTCGTAGACTGTATATATTTTTTAACAGCATAAGGAGATTCAATCATGGGTGCTACAATAGCATTAACGCCGATAACACGCGCATCATACATATCCTTAAGCGCCTCACATCCACCTATTTTAATGGTAAGATCTAACCCTGCACGCGTAACAACCTCTTTTAATCTTAAAGCCTCTTCCAATCGAGTACCTTCTGATTCAAATTCAGCTTTAACCCCAATCACATGATGATTTTCACGTAAATCTATTAAGATATTCATCATTTTTTTCTCTAAAATATTCATAAAAAACCCTCTCTATTTATCAAATAAAAAATCAGACTTTAACAACATATCTTTCCGATTAGAGTACCAATTATATAATAATTGTACAGAAAGCGGAAGCGAAGTAAACGAAAGTGTTGGAAATTCTCCAAGCAACCTCGCATTAGAACCTGTATAGTCAAGTCCAAAGCCAGGAGTAAGAACCGAAACAGGCTCATTTTGACCAGAAATCTCTTGAATCAAAGTAGCCAATCCCAAAAGAGACGTCGTATAATCAGGAACAATATTATACGAACGATGAGCAACCTTATTGTCAATAAAAAACGCTAAAATAGGCATTAAATCATCAATGTACAGATAGCTAAAAAGCCTATCTTGCCTTAAGGTAATGGGTAAATCAAACAAAGTCTTACAAATGGCATTTGAAATAAATCGAATGGCATAATCTTCATATTTTCCAAAAATGCCAAAAATATTCAAATCAACAAACCCATCCAAATCTTGAATTTGGCGTGAAATCACATACTTACAAAAATCATGATCTGAAGCCCCTATACGATTATACAAAGACGATTCTGAAACCATAGAAATAGAGCAACTCGTATCATATACGGCCCCCGATCCCAAATTAATGAATTTCTCATACCGCGATCTATGACGAAGAAGCGTTTCAAAAAATTTAAGATTACTATACAAAAGACGATCATGATCCAAAGCATTCCGATGTCCTGGTTTAACCGCTGAATGCACCACAACATCAAAAGTTCTAGTTTTAAAAAAGGAATCCACAGAATTGGTATCCATCAAATCCAATTCATGACGTCCCGGTGCCACGATGTCGTATTTTTCAGCTAAAAAAGACTCTAAAATATTTCGCCCAATAAATCCAGAACCCCCTGTAAGCAATATTTTCTGTTTCATACCCTACCCAATTTCAAACAAAATCTTACCAGAACGAAACGCCTTACCGGCATGCAAAAGCGCTTCAGAAGCTTCCGATAAGGTATAGGTTTTCTCAACCGGAATAAGCAAAGGATGGTCTTTAATAAGCGAAAAAAGGGCCTCATAAGACGCTCTAACCTCATCTTTAGTAGATTCCATCACCCACTGAGAGCGATTAAATCCAGTCAACCACAGGTTCTGGTAAATCAGTGCCTTATTCCCAACCGAAAGCGGTTGCTTGGCCATCGCCCCATACGTCACCAAAGTCCCCTGAGGCGACAGCGCCTTTAAAAGTTCCTGTGCGGAAACCCCACCTACACCATTTAAGGCATAGGAAACATCCCCCACCCGCTCTTTAATGCGTTGAGAAACGCCAGGCTCATCCAAAAGTACTGCCGTAGCTCCCATCGCCAATAGATCTGAAATATGCCGCTCAGAACGCACCAAACTCAAGGTTTGAAAACCCATTAAGGCCGCCAAATGAACCACCCATCGCCCCAAAGCTGAATTGCCTGAATTTTGAAGGATCCAATCGCCAGGACGCAAATCCACAAAACGGGTCAAAAGCTCATAAGCCGTCACCGGATTAACCGTCATCATAGACGCCTGCATCGGATCCATCTCAAAAGGCAACTTGATTAAATCATCTTCAGACGCCACAAAACGCTCTGCCCAGCAGCCCACCCAATGGCTTTCATCTTTAAAAGGAAAAATGATTTTATCTCCTTTTTTCAAAGCAGAAACAGAAGGCCCACACGCCACAATTTCCCCCACACATTCAGTACCCAATACAAAAGGCAATGCCGGTTGAATGAGGTAAGTCCCTTCGAGCATATTCAGATCGGCAGGATTAATAGGCGCATACAGTACAGAAACCAAAACCTGAGACGGCCCTAAATTCTCTAATTCATAGGTAGATAAACTCACCACCTCATGAGGGACCCCATATTTAGAACACATTAAAACCGTACTTGTTGTCATCCGGCGATCTCAAACCGTTCAAAATCGGCCCATTGTTCATAGACTTGATTCATACGAAATAACATAGAAAGTCGATAATGGCGTTGGACTTCATTATCAGACATCACCAAAACCTGATCAAAATACCGTACCAATTTTTGGCTCAGATCTATTAAAGAATCCAATTTCAAATACGGCTCATTAGTGCCCCAATTAGATTCCCCTTTAAAATATGTCCAAACCTCGGACTCGATCCCAGGTTCCGGATTAAATCCATCCAAATTAACCGTCTCACATTTTTGAGACAAGCGCTTAACCCGAACAGCGGTTTCAACAAGCTGTTTAAAGCCCTGAAAATTTTCCTGACGAAACGATTGAAGCGCCTTAGACTGATCAAGACAATATTTTGGATGACCAAAATGAGAAACAGCGGATGCCGTATCAAAAGGAATCCCTTGATCCATAATAAAGGTATGAAGCCGTTGCAAAACAAAGGCGTTACAAGCCTCTTTATTATTATCTCCCTTAGCCAAAACATCATACGCAAAATCAATATAGACACCAATCTTAGATCTAGCACGGCTAATCGGGTCATTTAAAATAGAAAAAACACCATAAATAGCACGTCTTATGCCATGTGGATCTTGAGATCCCGTTGGAATTAAGCCGTTTTGAAAACAAGACACAATTGTATCCAAACGATCCGCAAGCGCCACAATAGCGCCACACTGCGTTTCGGGAAGCGATTTTCCAGGTTGCGTCGGTTTATAATGGTCCAAAATACCGTCCGATACAGCCTTGGGATACTCTGATTTTGCTGCGTACAAAGTCCCCATAATTCCTTGTAAGGACGGAAACTCGTTCACCATTTGTGTCACCAAATCGGCCTTACATAACTCGGCAATCATTTCAATCGTATCTGAATTAGCTTCATTGATAGGCACTGACGTCTTAATATCGTCATTAATTTTGAGTGCCAGTTTTTTAATACGCTCTTTTTTATCAAATAAAGAGCCCAAACCATCCTGATAAACCACCTGTTTTAAGTCCTCAACATAGTGATGAAAGGGCGCTTTGGTATCTTCTTGCCAAAAAAACTGAGCATCCTTCAAACGCGCTTCTAAAACACGTGTCGAGCCCTTGATGATGGTCTCTTGGTTTTCAGGTCGAACATTATCCGCCACAACCATAAAAAAAGACGTTAAACGCCCCTCCTTATAAAGGGGATGATACTTTTGGTTTTTGACCATAGATTCGACCAAAACCTCAGACGGAATGGACAAAAAAGCCGCATCAAAATGAGAAATAAGAGCAGTCGGCCATTCTGTTAAATACACAATCTCGTCTATCAAATCCGTCAAAATATCCGCCTGACCTTCAGCTTCCAAGCAGTTCAAAATCAAAGCCCGTCTGGATTCAGGATTCACCTGAACCTGATGCGCTTCCAAATGAGACGCATAATCCACAACAGACGCCAGCTCTATCGCTGCCCCGTCTATAGTCTCTAAAGGATTACCACTCAAAAATCGGTGACCATAGGTCACGCGTCCTGATGAAATGCCACAAACCGAAAAAGGAACAATGTCTTGGTCTAAAAGTGCCACAATCCAATGAATAGGTCGAATAAACGTCGTCTTTTCAGTACCCCATCTCATCGCAATAGGAAGCGGAATGAATGTAATCACTTGAGGCAAACACTCGGCCAACAAATCCGCTGTAGGCCGTCCTTTTTTAGAGACATCGCAACTAACACAGTCACGACCCTGAGAATCTCTCACCTTACGCAATTGAGACAACCCAATGTTCATTTTTTTAGCAAAGCCAAGCGCTGGTGGCAACCAGTCCCCAGACGGAGACTGTGAAATCGCCAAAGGCGGGCCAAAAATCGTCTCGGATTTATCCCTCTGCAAGGTCTCTAAATTGAAAACCTGTAAAGTCAAGCGTCTATAGGTCCCCATAACCTGAATAGACTCAAAAGACAGGCCAAAAGCTTTAAGCTGTTTTTCAAGCGATGCCTTCAGATTTTCCAATAAAATGGGGACAAACCGAGCCGGAATTTCCTCACATCCAATTTCCAATAAAAAAGAAGCTGTCATGAGCTTCCCCTTTCAACCAGACCACGTGTCATTAAATAGGTTTTAGCAACACGTTGCGCCAACTTTCGAATGCGTAAAATATAGGCCATGCGTTCCGTCACAGAAATAGCCCCTTTGGCATCCAACAAGTTAAAGGTATGCGAACATTTCAAACAAAAATCATAGGCAGGTGAAACGTGTTCTTTCTCCAAAAGTGCCAGGCATTGAGATTCGTAAAAAGAAAACTGCTGAAACAAAATAGACACATCAAAGGTATCCACATTGTAGTGACACTGATCAATTTCAAAGTGGCGATACACATCGCCATACGTCACAGGGCCCGAACGGGTATTTTGCCATACAATATCCATCACATGAGGAACCCCTTGAATGAACATGGCCAAACGCTCCAAGCCATAAGTCACTTCAACCGAAACAGGAGAACAATCAATCCCCCCACACTGTTGAAAATAAGTAAATTGAGTCACTTCCATCCCATCCAACCAGACTTCCCAGCCCACGCCCCAAGCTCCTAAAGTCGGTGACTCCCAATTGTCTTCCACAAAACGAATATCATGGGCCAAAATATCAATGCCAATAGCCTGCAAACTCTTAATATACAAATCTTGAACATTTAAAGGCGAGGGTTTTAAAATCACTTGAAATTGAAAATAATGCTGCAAGCGATTCGGGTTTTCCGCAAAACGACCATCTGTTGGACGGCGCGAGGGTTCTACATAGGCAACAGACCAAGGCTCTGGTCCCAAAGCACGTAAAAAAGTATGCGGACTCATTGTCCCCGCCCCTTTTTCCGTATCATAAGGCTGAACAATTAAGCATCCTTGAGACGACCAAAAGTGCTGCAATTTAAATATTAAATCCTGAAATGAACTCACCTTAAAACTCCTATGGTAGCCTATGGGAATTGTACAGAAAGGAATGATATCCGACAAGGCATCTCAGGGAAGCCGATGGTAATATTCATTTTTTAAATTCTGAAAAAAAGACGTCAATAGTGACGGATAAAGAGCGGCACAAGCATTGAGATCGGCACGGCCATAATACACAGAAACCCCTGGAACCGCATAATAGCGTTTAACATAGTCGCCCTGAGACGGCGATTCTAAAGTTTGAGGATCACAAAACAAAACCAGCTCGCATCCATGATCAAAGGCAAAAGCATGAAAATCAGGCAATAAATCCAAGGTCGCAGAAGTCACCCGATGAAAAAAAGAAACAGGCACGCGATGCTGACCAAAAAAGGCAACCGCCTCCAGCATAGCCGCATGACCATCAAGACCAGAAATTTGCCGATACGTATCGGGATCAAAAGACGGTAAATGCAAAAAAACACGAGACACATACGACGTTAAAAACGCATAAGCATCCAAAGTGGCCTGCCCTGTCACCCAAATATGTATTTTCTTATGATTTTTTTTCAGTGTGGTTAAAACATGCGGCAATTGAGCAGAAAAAAAAGGATCTCCTCCCAAAATATTAACAATTTTTTTGGACCTATTTTTATGTAAAAAATGCGTTAAATTAATAGCCTTATCTTCACTGGGTTCAGAAGTCTGCCAAAGCGTACAAAAATCACACTTCAAAAAACAGCGTGGCGTCATCATCAGCGAGGTTTGAAATAAAGAGTCTATCCCCATATTCATACCTCAAAGTCTACACTAAGACCCTCTAAAACAAAAAGGAAATAAATGATTTGTAAATTTAATCTATTGATTTAAAATAAAAATCCCTCTAAACTAAACGCCACAATCATGAAAATCATCCATATCCTGATAAAAGAAAAAAACCTATACATAGGCAGCCAAAAAATAGACATCCCGTTTTATGCCTTGATCAATAATCAAGACCATCAAAATGAAGTTAAAAAAAGACTAAAAAAAGAGGACAAAATACGATTAATCCTCGAAATCGGCATTCCTGAAAAAAAAGAGCCTCTGAAATACCCCCCTATCGAAAAATTAATTCAAATTTTAAGTGACGATTACCAAATTTTAAGTCTTAAAATAAAAGACAAAACCATTGTATTAAATGAAACCCTACTTGAAAAAAACAAAGACCAAATCTGGATATTCCTGATAGGGCTCTGCCTCATTATCACACTGCTATTAAACCAATCAACCGCAAGCTACAAAGCGGCTAAAAAACAAGCGGAAACCCAGCAAAAAATAGACCAAAAACACAGAAAGGAGCAAGAAAAAACCAACATGGCCATACAGACAAAAAACGAAAAAATAGTAAATATCATAGAAGGCCTCGAATCCCTACCGATATCCCTCAAAAAAATAAAAATAACCCCTCAATCTATAGCCTTATCCGGTCATATCAAGCCCGAAAATATCCCAAAACTGGAATCGAGCCTAAGCAAAATCCCTCCGGGGTATACGCTTGAGACACACCACATTCAACCCAAAGAAGGAGGCCTAGAATTTGAAATTCACTGGATTAAAAAATAAAACAATCGGTTTAAAATGGATCACAGTCATCATCAGCCTCAGTTTAGGGCATGCCCTCATAAAATGGGGACATGAAAACCACACTTCCTTCTATGTAATCAAAACAGACATTAACAAAAAGAGTCCCGATGAGGAATTAGAGATCCTGATTAAAAAATACCCAACACTACAAAACATCGAAACAAATACAGAAATAGCCTTAAAAAATGAATCAGGAACACCCAAAATCCTGAAACTCTTACCCGAAATCAAAAAACTGAACTTAGAAGTTTCAGAAATTACCCTAGAAGATCAACAATGGACCTTAAAATTCAAAAAATAAAAATCGTCTTAATGCTCATACTCCTCACCCAAGCCGAAATTCAGGGAACAGGCATTCCTATTTTTCAATATACTGCAACACAACCCCAATACATAAAACCCAAACCTGTAGAAATCAATAAAAAACGCCTCAATATCACACAAACACACTATATCAGTACTGAATCTGCAATCAGCGCCCTAAAACCCTTATATCCAGATAGTATATTTTCAACGCATGAAAACCATCTCTTGTTTTCAAGCACCCTAGACACCGAAAAAAAAATAAATGATACACTTCAAAAAATAGATAGCCCCCCGCAACGCTATCAATTTAATTTTAAAATCATTGAGACCTCTACAAATACCCTCAAAGAACAAAGTACCTTATTTTCAAACGCAGGAAATGGGCTTTTCATCAGCTATGATTTTCAAGCAAACGCCATTATTCCCGTCAATCTATTACAAGGCACGCTTCAAAGTCTCATTCAAAAGAACAACGCCAAATTATTGGCAGAACCCAATTTAATGACCATTAACCGAAAAAAAGCCAGTTTGCATATTGGGGACCAAGTCCCTTACGTCACAAAAGAATCTGATGGACTGGTCAAAACAAATACCATTCAACAATTAGACACAGGCATCCAAATTACTATCACGCCAAAGTATTGCGAAGAAAATACGATAGTAGCAGATATTTCAATCAAAATATCTTCTGTAAAATTATGGAAAAAAATAGGATCAGGAGAATACCCAATTATCTCGGAAAGAGCCCTTGAAACCACGTTAATCTTAAAATTAGAGGAAAGCATCATAATAGCAGGCCTTTTTCAAGAAAACACAAAAAAGAGTGAGTCAGGAATCCCTTTATTCCAAAAAATCCCCATTCTAAAAACGCTTTTTGGATCCTCGAATCAAGAAAAAACCACATCCGATATTATCATTAGTATTACGCCTAAAATAATATAAAAGCATTACACATCTTGTAAAATTCTAGTAAAAAAATAAATTTTCTCATTCGCTCTAAAAATGCGTCTTTTTAGACTCTTTGTAGGAACAAAAAAGTGTTGAATTTTGTAAAAGTAAAGATTAAGATACAGACCAATTTTTTGACGCTTTTTCAAAAAAGAAGGTCTAAATTCTGGCTCCAGTTCACCCAAATAATTCAACTGTTGTGTTATATCTATAAAACGATCCAAAAAATCATTATTATTAGACTTTTGATCATCAAAACACCGCTTTAACTTTTCAAGATCAGGCATATAATCATACATTCCATCTTCCGTAATAATTTTAACTTTAGCGCCACAAACAATCGCCTCATCCAATATAGCTGAACAGCTGTCGTAAGAATATAAAATATCTGTTGTTTGAAGCAAATGCGCCAATTCAGATCGTTTTTTAGGAAAATTTAAATCAATCTTAATTAACCCCTCCGTCTCTGGCACAACTCTGAACTGTCCGCCCTTATGCACAAAATAACAATTCTGAGTTTTAGGAAGCCCTGCATCATAAAATAAATGGGTATCAAGCCAAGGAATAAAAAGAATAGGGACATTTTTCAAAAATAGAGAATCCCAGGTAAAAACAGTTTCACTGGAATGATAAGTAGAGCACCCACCCAGTTTTCCAGGATAAAATAAAACCCACCTTACCACATTGCGCACACGAAGAGGGTTTCCCTTAACCGTCTCCGGATAAATAACAATTGCATTTTCTCGCATATCTGGAGTTAATGTTTCAATATAATGAAATTCAGAGACATAAGGAGGCGCAGAATAAATAAAAACACGATAGCCTTTCTCTTCCAAACAAGAATAAAGCCTATATAACATTCTAATGCCATTACTCTTACAAAAAGGAGGGGCCCAAATAATATAATCTCGCTTAGAAGCTGCACCAGGAAGAACCAAAGAAAGTTGATGGTTAATAAGAAATTGTCGTATCAGATTTGAAATACGACTCATTTCAGCCTCTCCTAAACAGGGAAAAACCCCGACCCAAAATGTATGATTCATAACCAATTCTGTGTTGGGTAACAAAGCATAATCAGATTCAGTCAAAGCATTAGAATACAACACCTCTGAAGTCCCAATTTTTAAGGGCAATATACTATTCAAAATCATTGGATGTCTCAATAAATTACCCGAAAACAATTGGCGAGTTCCGACACCATTGGCTTCCAGAAATTCAACCAAATCCTGTTTAGAAAAAGGAGCATCCGCTCTAACCGAAATAGGAAACCCAAACCATGCAGAAACAGAATCAGTCGACACTTCAGGCAAAATAAAATAAGTCTCTAAAACCTTCAATTTTTCATATAAAAACCGCGCATTTCTTGTGCGTTCTTTTAAGAAAAATGGTAATTTTTGAATCTGCGATAAGCCAATAGCAGCCTGCCAATCCGTAATTTTTAAATTAAATCCAATATGAGAATAGGTATATTTATGGTCATACCCCTTAGGTAGACGCCCTACAGACATTCCAAATCGATTTTGGCAGGTATTGTCTTTACCGGATGGACACCAACAATCTCGCCCCCAATCTCTAAAAGAAAGCATAATTTTATGCAATTTCGTATCATTGGTCACAACAGCACCACCCTCGCCCATCGTAATATGATGCGCAGGGTAAAAACTATAGGTGCCAATATGCCCAAAAGTACCCACTTTTTTACCTTTATACGTTGCGCCCAAAGCATCACAACTATCTTCAATAAGCCATAAATGATACCGCTCACACAGATCCAAAATAACAGATAAATCAAAAGGATTTCCCAAAGTATGGGCCAAAAAAATAGCCTTTGTTTTAGGCGTAATGGCCGCCTCAATATCAGAAGCCTTAATATTATAAGTACCCAATTCACAATCAATAAACACAGGCACCAAACCATATTGAAGAATAGGCGTAACACTGGTAGGAAACCCCGCCGCAACCGCAATTACCTCATCCCCCGCAAATAAACGTTTGTCACCCAACTTATGAGACGTCAAAGCAGAAAAAGCCAACAAATTAGCAGAAGACCCTGAATTAACCGTTAAAGTATGTTTAACGCCCAAAAAACGTGAAAATTCAGCACAAAACAGATCATCAAACCGACCTGTTGTCAGCCACATATCTAAAGACGCATCCATCATATTAAACAAATCAGAATGATCCAAAAGTTTACCAGAAGGCGGAATGTAAGATGAAAAGGATCGCTTTGGACGAGCGATATAATAATACAAAAATGCCATTCCTTTAATCAGAAACCGAAAAAACTTATCGCTCATAATTCTAAATACTCCCTAATTTGAGACTTCGTGAATACCTGCATATCCTCATAATTTAAATACCGCTTATACCACCCCATTGTTCTTTCAATAGCGTCATACGCAGAATAATGGGGTTTCCAACCCAAAGTTTGCGTGGCCTTGGTACTATCCAATTGAAGAAGAACCGCTTCATGCAAAGAATCTGAAGCATCCACACGCATTTCGCCTGAACCCCAATTTGAAATAACAGCAGACACAACATCCTGAACAGTTAAAACTGGGGCATCCAAATCAGGCCCAAAATTAAACCCGTCTGCAAACCTGCAATCACCTTTCAGTAAAGATTCTGCCAACATCAGGTAGCCTTTAAGGGGCTCTAAAACATGCTGCCAAGGTCGAATCGACAGGGGATTTCGAATCTCTATCACACGTTGAGTAGAAAGGGCACGGACACAATCCGGAATTAAACGATCCTCAGACCAATCACCCCCACCGATCACATTCCCAGCACGCGCACTGGCCAATAGAAACCCATCCCCAGACTGTAAAAAAGACTGTCTATAAGACGCTGTCAAAATTTCAGAACACGCTTTACTAGAAGAATAAATATCATACCCCCCAAAAGGATCTGTTTCTTGATACGCATAGTCTTTTTCTCGATTCAAATAACATTTATCAGACGTCACATTAATAAAAGCGGAAACAGATCCGACCATCCTCGCCGCCTCTAATACATTCAAAGTTCCCATCACATTGGTTTCATAGGTTTCGCGAGGTTCCAAGTAAGACCGTCTCACCAAAGGTTGCGCGGCCAAATGAAACACAATTTCTGGTTTATAATCAGCTAGGGTATCTCGAACCTTATCAAAATCTCGAATATCTCCAAAAACAGACTCACAAAGACTCGAAACATGGCAAACCTCAAAAAAAGAAGGCTGCGTATCAGGCGGTAAAGAGTACCCCGTAATAGTTGCGCCCAATTCCTTAAGCAGAAAAACAAGCCACCCGCCTTTAAACCCTGTATGTCCTGTAATTAGAACCCGTTTATGTTTAAAAATTAAAGGGTCCATACTTTCCAAGGCGAAGTTCCAGAATTCCATAAGGTCGTTAAATCAAGTTTATCTTTCAAAGTATCCATCGGCCGCCAAAATCCCTCATGTTTGTAAGCATTGAGTTGCCCATTTTGCGCCAAAGATTGCAAGGGTTTTTGCTCCCAAATGGTAGAATCGTCCCCTGGAAGATAATCAAATATACCAGATTCTAAAACAAAAAACCCCCCATTAATCCACGCCCCATCCCCCTTCGGTTTTTCTAAAAAAGACCGAATAGAATGATCCTCAGACACAGATATAGCCCCAAAACGTCCAGGTTGCTGAACCGCTGTCATAGTTGCTAATTTACCGGATTTCTGGTGAGCCTCCAAAAGGGCATTCAAATTAATATCAGAAAGACCATCTCCATAAGTCAACATAAACGGCTCCCCATTGAGATACTCTTGAGCCTTCTTAATCCGCCCCCCTGTCATGGTATCTGCTCCCGTATAAAGCAAAGTCACTTTCCAGGGTTCTGTTCGGGTTTTATGAATTTCAATAGATTGAGTGGCCATATCTACCGTGATATCCGAATATCTTGTGTAGTAATTAATAAAATAATCCTTAATAACATGAGATTTATAGCCTGTTAGAATTAAAAAATCATTAAAACCAAAATGAGAATAAATCTTCATAATATGCCATAAAATAGGCCTCCCCCCAATCTCAACCATTGGCTTAGGGATAATGCCTGTTTCTTCACTTAAACGGGTGCCAAGCCCCCCTGCTAAAATAACAACTTTCATGTGGTCTCCAAATAAAATATAATTTCAAAATCAGATAATATCATAGAACATCAAAAAAAAGCATCATTGATCAAGAAAAACATGATAAGAAACAGATTTAAACTGAGTTTTAAGACGCTGTTTAACAACAGGAAAAAAACCAGAATACAAATTAGTCGGAGCCTCTAAGTAAGATAAAGAAACCGAAGGCAAAAAAGAAAGACGATAAATAGACTTAAACGCGCGAGCCCTAAGATCTGGATCCTCCAGTTCTAAAATAGAAACACCCCGAAGAGCCTCTATAGAAAGAGAAATAACCGACGCAGAAGAAAAAGAAGACTGGTTAACAAAGTAAGTCATGTCTCTATAAAGACCAGATACCTGATTTTGATAAAAATAATTAGAGTAAATATTCAAAACAGAAAAAAATAAAAGCCCCAAAACCCCCCCCTTCACCTTTGAAAGGGAACCCATAGCATCAGATATAAAATAAACCAAACACAAAAAAACGAAAGGCGCTACCACATACAATCCTCTTGGGGCGTAATGCGCAATTAGAAAAGAAAGAAAAAAGACATATCCTAAAACAAACAGCATTAAATGTTGTAAAAATGAAAAAGATCCAAAAGAGGCGTTATTTATAAAACGAGATATAAACAAATAAAATGCATATAAAAGAAAAAAAAGAATAGGAAATGTCCCCCATAGATAAAACCCATGAAAATTAGAAACAAAAAAAGAAAAAACGTAAAGAAAAAAATGAGTCATTCCAGACAAAAAAAAGTTTCCTTGAGAACTTAACGGGATTTGAGACAAGTCAAAGAAAAAAAGTTTTAAAAAAGAAAGAAAAAACAGCATTAAAAAATCACAGACATAAGAAACCTTTGCATAAAAAGAAGACAGGAAAGAACGACGAAACAAAAAAATAAGAAACAGAACAAAAACAGTAGACTCATAAAAATCAAACATACAACACATTAAAAACAAAGACAGCGGAATATAGACAAAAAACGCACTTTTTTGTTTAACCTTCACAAGAGAAGCCTTTAACAGAATATATAAAAGCATAGAGGTTAAAGAAATCATACGAAGCGCAATACCAATATCTGAAAACATTTCAGGAATAAAATAAAGCGGAATAAAAAGTAAAACAGCAGAAATTCGAAGCCAGCGAGTTTCAAATCTTGGATCTAAAACATGCGCAACCCGATAAAATAAAATGGCATTCAAAAAATGAACCGAAAAGAAAATAAAAAGGGCCAAGTTTTCTGAAAGTTGCTTGGACACCAAAAAATACCCTTCATAAAAAAAGCCCAATAGCTCATAGGTAAAAAAATGACGAGAATGAAAATCCAAAAATCGAAAAGAATGATACACACGCCCCAATCGATCCAAAAAATCCATATATAAATACTGCATAGCCGATTGCCCATCTAAAGATTTAAAACTAACCGCAGCGGCCGCTGAAAAATCATCCGCCTGAAAAGGAATCGAAAACAACAGCAACGGAACCCACAAAGAAACAACAAAAAGAATGAAAAAAGCCCAATACGGCCGCTTTTCTGAAAACGCCATCAAAACATCAAATAAAGAAAGTATCCTGCGCTTTAAAGTGATAAACATAAAAAAAGTATATCACAAGAAAAAACGTCGAACAAAACGACAATCAATCCAAATAAAGATCTGGGAAAAGGTGTCTCTCCACAATTTCAATCACAACATGAAGAAGCGTCATATGAATTTCCTGAATACGATCCGCTGTTTTCGCAGGAACAATAAACTCCACATCCGCACGCCCTTTAAGGGATCCCCCCTCTTTTCCCAAGAGCAAAACCGTATAAAGCCCCCTCTCTTGTGCGGCCTCTAAAGCCCGAATAATATTAGCAGAATTACCGCTCGTAGACAGGCCAAAAAAAACATCACCAGGTTGACCATAAGCCTCAACCCCACGAGAAAAGATAGACTCAAACCCGTAATCATTGCCCACACAGGTAATATGGGACGAATCTGTCAAAGAAATAACCGGCAAAGCCCTTCTATTAGAACGATATCGACCCGTGAACTCCTCCGCAAAATGCATGGCATCGCAGGCAGACCCTCCATTCCCACAAATGAGGGCTTTATGACCTTGATCAAAAGCCGTGGCTAAATGAAGGGAAACATGTTCTACAAGATGGTGGACCGTCTCATCCCTTAAGTAAGATGAAGACAAATCCACAGCCTCTTCAAAAGAACGAGCAATACAGGATTTAAGAGAGTCCATTAAAGCTCCGATGCAAACCGCGCTTTAAGATAATCTCTATTCATTCTCGCAATATTTTGAACGCTAATCCCCTTAGGACATGCGGCTTCACACTGATATTCATTGGAACAGTTTCCAAACCCTTCTTTATCCATTTGAGACACCATTCTCAACACACGACGCTGTCTCTCGGGTTGTCCCTGAGGCAATAAAGCCAAGTGACTGACTTTAGCAGAAACAAACAACATAGCAGAGGCATTCGGACACGCTGCAACACAGGCTGCACACCCAATACACTGAGCCGCATCCATCGCAAGATCCGCATTGCGTTTTGGAATGGGAATTGCATTGGCATCTGGAACGCCCCCTGTTTTAACAGACACATACCCACCAGCCGAAATAACACGATCAAAAGCCGATCGATCGACAACCAAATCTTTAACAACAGGCAAAGCTCGAGATCTAAAAGGCTCAATAACCAAGGTTTCCCCATCTTTAAATTTTCTCATGTGCAATTGACATAAAGTCGTTTCTTTTTGAGGTCCATGAGCATGCCCATTTACAACCGCACCACACATCCCACAAATACCTTCTCGACAATCATGGTCAAACGCAATAGGCTCTTTACCCGCCGATTGTAATTCTTCATTCACACCGTCCAACATTTCAAGAAATGAAGAACCCGTATCAATATTTTTAGCCTCGTACGTTTCAAAAGTGCCTGAACTGCGAGCGGCACTTTGTCTCCAAACTTTTAATGTCAAATTAATTTTAGAACTCATAATACCCTCACCTCTACTTATAGCTTCTTTGCGACAATTTAACAGTTTCAAACGTCAACGGCTCCTTGTGAAGCTCTGACGCCTTATCCAGTCCTTTAAACTCCCAAGCACCTACATAACAGAACTCATCATCATTCCGAAGCGCTTCGCCTTCTTCTGTTTGACTCTCTTCTCTGAAATGCCCCCCACAAGATTCTTTACGATGCAAGGCATCTTCACACATGAGCTGACCAAATTCTAAGAAATCAGCAACCCGTCCGGCACGCTCCAACACTTGATTAAAGTCACCCGCAGATCCTGTCACTGTGACATTTTTCCAAAACTCTTCTCGAATTTGAGGGATCTTTTCAAGGGCCTCTTTTAAGCCTGCATCTGTACGTGACATACCGCACTTATCCCACATCAAGAGCCCCAATTCCTTATGGAAATCATCCACAGTACGCTTCCCTTTAATGGACAACAACTTAGAGATTTGTCCCGTTGCTTGTTCTGCCGCTGCCTTAAATTCAGCATCATCTGTACTGACTTTTTTAAGACCGCCTTGTGCCAAATAGTTTCCTACGGTATAGGGTGCAACAAAATACCCATCCGCAAGGCCTTGCATAAGAGCACTTGCTCCCAAGCGATTCGCCCCGTGATCCGAAAAGTTCGCTTCACCCAAAACAAAAAGGCCTGGAATCGTACTTTGAAGTTCATAATCTACCCACAAGCCCCCCATCGTATAATGAACAGCAGGATAAATTTTCATAGGTGTTTCATAGGGATTTTCACCTGAAATACGCTCATACATATCAAAAAGATTGCCATAACGTTCTTTCACAACAGGTTCCCCTAAACGTCGGATCGCATCCGCAAAATCCAAATAAACCGCCAACGCAGAAGAACCTACACCCAATCCATCATCACACACAGATTTTGCATTACGAGACGCCAAATCTCGAGGTACTAAGTTCCCAAAACTGGGATATTTACGTTCCAAATAATAGTCTCTCTCACTATCTGGAATTTGACTTGGAAGTCGCGTATCTCCTGGTTTTTTAGGCACCCATACCCGACCATCATTACGTAAACTTTCACTCATCAATGTCAATTTAGATTGCATATCCCCATGAACAGGAATGCAAGTCGGATGAATTTGCGTATAACAAGGGTTCGCAAAAAAAGCACCCTTTTTATGCGCACGCCAGGCTGCCGTAACATTGCTCCCCATGGCATTGGTAGATAAAAAGAAAACATTGCCATAACCACCGGTTGCCAAACACACGGCATCGCCTTCATGTTTTTCAATTTCGCCCGTCACCAAATTACGAACAATAATCCCACGCGCACGACCATCCACAAGAACCAATTCCAACATTTCACGTCGGGTATAAAGCGTAACACCCCCATTATCCACTTCTTTCATTAAGGCACTGTAGGCGCCTAAAAGAAGTTGTTGTCCGGTTTGGCCACGCGCATAAAACGTACGGGATACTTGGGCACCGCCAAAAGAGCGATTATCCAATAAGCCTCCATACTCTCGCGCAAAAGGAACCCCTTGAGCCGCACATTGGTCAATAATATTTAAAGAAACCTCGGCCAAACGATGCACATTCGCTTCGCGAGACCGATAGTCTCCGCCTTTTACAGTATCGTAAAAAAGACGATGAACACTATCCCCATCATTGGGGTAGTTTTTAGCCGCATTAATACCACCCTGAGCCGCAATACTATGCGCACGTCGAGGACTATCTTGAAAACAAAAAGACTTAACATGATAGCCCAGCTCGGCCATCGTAGCCGCCGCTGAAGCGCCTGCTAATCCTGTCCCAACAACAATAACCGTAAATTTTCGTTTATTGGCAGGGTTAACCAATTTCATATCGAATTTATGCTTCGTCCATTTTTCTTCTATAGGACCTGAAGGAACTTTTGAATCTAAAATATGCGTCATTGAACTCTCCTTAACCTACAGCACACGCACTGCTAAATACAAATACGACATAAAGCGGAATTGCCGCAAATCCAAGGGCAATTAAAATACCCAAACATACACTGGCCTTTTTAATAACAGGGGTATAAACCGCATGATTAAATCCAAAAGTTTGAAAAATACTTTGAACTGCATGGGTCAAATGAAACCCAACTGAAAGCATGGCAATCAGATACCAAACCACACGAACAGGATTCATAAAAGAATTCACAACCAATCCATATAATCCAAAATCCTGACCATATAAAAATGTATTATCCAGAGAAACCACAAAGGTATAATCCAATAGATGCGTAATAATATAGGCCAAGAGAATAAGTCCTGAAACGGGCATTAACTTCGTTGATAAAGACCGTGTCTCTTTATGCAAAGGCGCTGCATAAGCGCTGCCTCGCGCTCTTCTATTTTGAATCACCAAAGAAATCGTAAAATAAAAATGTAAAACAACAGCTGTAATCATGCCAATGCGCATAAACCACAAAATACCGCCTAAACTCTTTAAGAACTCAGCGTACCCATTATAAGCGTCTGGACCCTTATAAAGGAGCATATTGCCCGATAAATGCCCAATCAAAAACAGAACCATCATCAGTCCTGTAATTGCCACCATCTGTTTTTTACCGATGGAGGAAGAAAAATACTGTTTTAACATTAAAAGCCCTCTTTATCATCAAATTATTAATACGGCTGGCATTATACCCTTCTTAATTGCAGCAAGCAACATCTCAGGATACAATAGGGGGGCAAGTAGCCAGGTTTAGGCATTGGCTACCCTTATATAAAGAGACTGTTGCGAAAAGCAGAATTTAAGTCAAAAAAGGATATGATCATGAGAATTGAAAAAGATACAATGGGTGAAATCGAAGTTCCAAGCGACAAATATTACGGCGCTCAATCCGCGCGATCCTTACAAAATTTTGATATTGGCAGAGAAACCTTTCCAAGAGAATTCATAGAAGCCTTTGGCGTCATGAAAAAAGCATGCGCCCTTGCCAATCTAGAATGCGGCGTTTTATCTCAAGAAAAGGTAAACCTTATTGTCAAAGCTGCAAACGAAGTCATTCAAGGCACACTCGATGATCACTTCCCGCTTACAGTATGGCAAACCGGTTCCGGCACGCAAACCAACATGAACTGCAACGAAGTCATCTCCAACAGAGCCATTGAAATTGCAGGCGGTGTTATTGGAAGCAAAACCCCCATACATCCCAACGATGATGTAAACAAATCCCAATCATCTAATGATACCTTTCCTACCGCCATGCACATTTCAGCCGCTGTAGAAATCAACCGACGCCTCATCCCTGCATTAAAACGGCTCAAAGCAACTTTTGCATCAAAAGCGACAGAATTTGATGGCATTGTCAAAATTGGCAGAACCCATTTAATGGATGCAACGCCCTTAACAGTAGGCCAAGAATTTTCAGGTTACGTACAGCAATTAGAAAACAGTTTGAAACGAATTGAAAATGCACTGCCACATCTGTATGAATTGGCCTTAGGCGGAACGGCTGTGGGCACAGGCCTAAACACACCCAAAGGATATAGCGAAAAAGTAGCAGCTATCATTGCCAAAGAAACACACCTGCCTTTTGTTTCTGCCCCCAATAAATTTGAAGCCCTATCAGCTCATGACGCCCTATCAGAAATGAGCGGTGTCCTCAGAACCATTGCAGGATCCTTATTTAAAATTGCAAACGATATTCGCTGGTCAGCCTCTGGACCCAGATGTGGACTTGGAGAACTCCTCATTCCAGAAAATGAGCCAGGATCCAGTATCATGCCTGGAAAAGTGAACCCCACACAGTGTGAAGCACTCACCATGATCGCCGTACACGTCATGGGCTGTGATGCCGCTATAGGATTTGCAGCAGCATCAGGTAACTTCCAACTCAATGTTTACAACCCCATCATCATTTACAACCTCTTGCAATCAATTCGGTTGTTGGCCGATGGTACAAATAGTTTCAATGACCACTGCGCTGTAGGCATTGAACCCAATTATGTCAATATCAAAAAGAATTTAAATAATTCCCTGATGTTGGTCACCGCGTTAAATACAAAAATAGGATACGATAATGCAGCCGCCATTGCCAAAAAAGCCCATAAAGAAAATCTAACCTTAAAAGAAGCCACACTGGCACTCAACTTACTGAATGAAGAAGCGTTTGACGCAACCGTAAAACCAGAACAAATGATTGGCAGATAAGGTGATTGCCTACTACATCAACAAAGTCTATCAACTCATAGGCTCCAAAATAGCCCACTACAAAGAGGGCTATCATCAGGAGCCTGGACTTAAATGGTGTAAAAAAGGGAGCCATCGGTTCAACAAAAAAATTGTAGTCGCCTGCTTTAAACCTCAGTTCATGCACTTGGGAGACCAACTCTATTTTTGGTCTCCTCTCAAATTACTCCAATCTCAAGGCATCGACTGCCAGATCATTGGACCCAGCGCACTGGACTTTTTCTTCAAAGCCTCTGGTATTCCAATTGCCTTAATAGAAGAATTACCAGAATTAACAGGAGAAATCGTCCTGGCAAAGGATGAAATGGCACACCATCTCTCTCAAACCTTAAAGGGAAGCTACCATTCATTAGGACTCAATTTTAGAACCTTACCTGGAAAAGCCTCCATTTCAGAACTCATCTATCTCCAAATTTGTCACTACATCAACACACAAACAGAAGTAAAAATAAATCCCCAACCGAAATTACTCCAAACGCAAGAAGCCCCAAACTTTCAAGCACATTCATTACCCATCCCTCTTCCCACTGACAAAAACAGCGCTCTATACAACGATTATGTCGCCTCTCATTTTTACCAAGCCTACAAAAGATTAACACTACTCCATACCCTAGGAAAAAAAGAAAGCAAAAAAAATACAGCCTTACTCTATATTGGAAGTCAAAAAGACAACAAAGAAAGACCTGAATGTCCCGAATTTATTACGATGGATTTAAGAGGACAGCTATCGTTAGAAGACACCGTCGTGCTGTTAAGTCACCCCAAGATCAAAAAACTCATCAGTTATGATACGTTTCTATGTCACATTGCCAGTTTGTACAATCTTGAGATTGAAATTGTAGCGCGAAACAAAACAGAAAAATCATTTATAGAGGAACGATTCATCCCCATAACCCCAAAGCCCCACTTAAAAAAAGTGGTGTACTAAAAAAACAAGTCCTAAAAGAGGCAATAAATATCCTAAAAACATCCATAAAAGGGCAAGTCGATATAAAGGCCGAAAAAAAGCATAAAACAGCATCAGCGCCACAATACATCCCCCAAACCCTAAAAAAAGCGTTAAATAAGACGACAAAATCTCGGATTTAAAAACATCTTGCCCCAACATCATCAAAACAAAAACAAGTCCAAAAAACATGTTCAAATAGGCAAGGGCACGAAGCCCCACCAACTTACGGGCAGAAATCACACAGTAAGCCCCAAAGCACAACACAAGAAAAAAAACAGCACCAATCAAAAAATCGATCACCGTCATAAAAAAGGCCTCCTTGTAAACTCTTTTGAGTATACAAGGAAAAGACCTAAAAACAAACGTAAAAAAATCTACAGTTTCGCAGCAAGCTCTTTAACAGCAGAAACGGAATTTTGAAGGGCAGAAAGTTCGACCGAATTAAGCGGAAGTTCTATCACACGGCGCACACCCTCTTTACCTAACTCAACAGGAACCCCACAATACAAATCGTTCACGCCATACTCCCCTTTTAAAAGGCAGCAACAGGGTAAAATACGACCTGAATCCAATAAAATGGCTTCGACCATCGCAACCGCAGAAGCCGAAGGTGCATAATAGGCGCTACCTGTTTTTAAATGCGCCACAATTTCCGCCCCACCATTTCGAGTTCGGGTATTAATAGCATCAATGATATCTGCAGGCAACAATTCTGTAATCGAAATACCATTAACCGTTGTATATTGAGGAACAGGTACCATTGTATCCCCATGTCCACCCAACACCATAGCCCGAACATCTTTAATGGAACAATTCAAGGCTTCAGCAATAAAGCAAGCATAACGAGAAGAATCTAAAACTCCCGCCATTCCAATCACACGCTTAGAGTCAAACCCAGACACTTTCCAAGCCAATTGAGTCATAACATCTAAGGGATTAGACACCACAACAATAATGGCATTCGGCGAATATTTAATAAGTTGCTCTGTAACCCCTTTAACAATAGAGGCATTAATATTCAAAAGGTCATCACGAGACATACCAGGTTTACGCGCAACACCTGCCGTAATCACAACCACATCCGAATTTGCCGTGTCCACATAATCATTGGTACCCACAATATGAGTATCAAAGCCTTCTGTCGCTGCAGATTGCATCATATCTAACGCTTTACCTTGAGGAAGTCCTTCAACAATATCAATAAGAACAACATCCGCCAATTGTTTTTCAACAATGCGTTGAGCGGCTGTAGCTCCTACATGTCCTGCCCCAACAACGGTTACTTTTGGTTTTGCCATATTCTACTCCTTAAGATTAAAATGTTTTCATATCAGGTTCAATTTCTGCAGACCATTTTAAAAGTCCACCGGATAAAAGTTTCACATTGTGAAAGCCCTTATCCAACATCATCTGTACCGCTTCTGTACTTTTCCCCCCTAACTTACAATGGACCACATACTCTTCATCTTTGTTAAAATCATCTAAATGCTCTTCAATTTCAGAAAACGGCACTAAGATAGATTTTTTAATGTTACAAACTTCGAACTCCTCCGGGTTTCGAACATCTAAAAGGGTAAAATCCACATTGGAATCAATCATCTTTTTAAGTTCGGAACAAGAGACTTCTTTGATTTCATGTTCACCCATCGCACACCCCTTAAAACCCCGCCTGATTTATAAGGCAGGTTAAATAATAAAAGAATCCAATAATTTAGAGGGATCTTTTTTCGGAGAATGATCCACATGATCCCGTATTTTATCATTATACGTAGGTTTTGCTTCTCGGTAAAACAATCCAAACGTATTGGGAACCGTATTGGAATGGGCAAAAGCACCTTGTAAATCTGTAGGATCATGAGAAATCACCTTAGCATCAGGTGCCGATTTAGTATCTGCACCTACGCCCGTTTCATGCTCAATAAAGTTAACCCAAGCTGAATTATGAAAATCCCAAGCTGCAGGATTAAATTTAGGACATCGCTGCGCCACATGCACAAAAGAAAATCCATTATGCAAATACGCTTGTTCAATAGTATCGACAAAATGTTGTCCCATCCACTCTGCCGTACTGGCAACAAAAGACGCACCCAATCCCAAGGCAAACCGAATAGGATTAAGGGGTGCCATCATAGATCCTTGTGGCTGAGATTGTGTAATCAATCCCTGACGGCTAGTTGGAGACGTTTGTTGCTTGGTTAGTCCATAAATTTGGTTATCAAACATGATATAAACACAATTAAAGTTTTTGGAAATTCCATGCAACAAATGATTCCCACCGATACTCAAAGAATCTCCATCTCCAGAATGAACAAAAACTTTAAGATCAGGTCGTGCCAAAACAACCCCTGTAGCCAAAGGAACCGAACGGCCATGAATCCCATGAAGCCCGTATGTATTCATGTAATGAGGCATACGCCCAGAACATCCAATCCCTGAAATATTAACTGTATCTTTAGGTTGCAATTGGTTTTGAACCATAAATTTTCGAACGCCAACTAAAATGGTATAGTCGCCGCACCCTGTACACCACCGAGGATCGGCAGCTTTGAGGTCTTTCATTGTTATTTTTGCTTCTTGTTGTGCTACTGACATATTATCTCTCCTTCTTAAGCCTTAAGCAGCGACGACTTGTCTAATTTTTGCCATAATATCTTCGGGTTTTAAAGGCCGACCTGTTGCATTGGAAATGCCACATTTAATATCCACCAACGTTTCAGACCGAAGCAAAGTCGCCAGTTGAGTATACTTAAGTTCATCACCATAAGCCACTTCAACCGTAATCACTTTTTTAAATTTTGAAAAAATATCAGTTAACATCATCGGCAAAGGATAGACAACTTTCAAGTTCAAACCTGAAACTTTCAATCCTTCTGAACGCACCTTCTCAATGGCCTCTTGAAGGGCGCCACGAGAGCTACCCCATGAAATAACCAACAAATCGCCTTCTTGATCCCCTAAAATTTCAGGAACTTGAAGCGCACGTTTAACGTGGTGAACTTTTTCATTTCGAATTTGGTGAGAACGTTGATTGCTTTCTGAGCTATACCCAACGCCACCAGAAGCATCCGTATTAAGACCTGTAAGACGTCTCATTTTATCCGGTTCTCCAGGAATAGATTGATTATCTTTCACCATTTGAATGGTTTCAGGCAGTCGAGTCAATCCAAATCGCGCCAATATTTCATCGGAAATATCCGCACTATCCTTCATTTCAACAACCTTTAAT
The DNA here is from genome assembly GCA_964539135.1 of uncultured Rickettsiales bacterium. GTDB lineage: Bacteria > Margulisbacteria > Marinamargulisbacteria > CAZIFG01 > CAZIFG01. The sequence continues at coordinate 134,952 of CAZIFG010000001.1, read as the reverse complement.
TTAGGTAAAATTTTATAACTCACAGACGTTAAATAATCACTCAAAATAATAACAGGTGCTTTTAACTTCTCTGTAATATATCTCGCAACATGAGGCGCATAGAAACAATCTTCTACGCTAGAAACACTAATCACCACTTTACCAGAATCCCCATGTGTGCCAAAGGCAGCTGCAAATAAATCCGTTTGCTCTGTTCGCGTCGGTAATCCTGTAGAAGGACCGCCTCTCATAACATCAATAATAATACCTGGGATTTCAGCTACTCCCCCAAATCCAATAAACTCTTGTTTCAAAGATAATCCAGGTCCAGACGTTGCCGTAACGGCAGGAACGCCCGCATAATAAGCCCCAACCATAGACCCAATCGCTGCAATTTCATCTTCCGCTTGATGTAGAACCCCACCATACGAAGGAAAAACTTTAGCCAAAGTATGCATAATAGAAGAGGCTGGCGTAATAGGATATCCCCCAAAGAAGCGAATGCCCGCATCAATAATCCCCAAAGAAATAGCCGTATTACCATCCAACAAAAGCTGCTCGCCTTCAGGTGGATTCGCCGCAATTTCATACGTCTCAGGTAAAATCGCCTCTGCGTTTTTAAGACCGTTTTTAAAGATAGATAAGTTTTTGCTAAGTTTCTCTTCTGAAAGTTTTTTAAAGGTCTGACGAATAGACGCTTCCATGTCCGCAACATCCAAAGCAAAAGCCGCTGTCAACATCCCTAAATAGTACATATTTTTACCATTTCCATTTAAAGATTTCATAATCTCTAAAGACTCATCATCAATATGGAAGGGAATCACACGAAGACCACACGATTCCGCCTTTTGAATAGCTGCGGTAAAGGCATCAGGAAAACGTGAGGATTCTTGCATATCCAACAGAACCAAACCACCCACTTGATAATCTTTATCTGTTAAACGTCGCTCTAAAAGAATTTCATGTTCCACAATCATAAACTCAGAAGTGCTGCCAATATTGGTAAGATCAAAAGGCGCTACACGAATAATAGCCCCTGACATTGAATGAGGGGTACGTTTAGGAGGGCTAATCTCAGCAGGAATAATAGGTTCAATAAAAACATATCGCCCTGATTTAGCGAGTGTTGTAATGAGGATGTCGCCAGCTTTTTGAGCCCCATTACCCGCATCCATAATTATTTCAAATCTCATTGCTTCTCTTTTTGCCATAGTATTCCTCATCTCATTAGATATATTTTCTTAAGCTATCAAGAATCCAAATATCTCAAAAAAGACAAATGGGTGCCTATTATACTGGAGTTAGACTCATTTGAAAAGACAGTGGATTGATACCATAAAAACAAAAAAATCTTTCCGAAAAAACAAGAAAAAGATATACTTTAAAAAATAAAAAAGGGACTGTTACGAATTCCTAAAAATAAAAAGAGGCCGCCATGCAATTACAGCCATTAAAAAACTTTCAAAAACGCCCAGGACCCCTTGTACTGATGATTATGGATGGCGTTGGCATAGGCGAAGAAAATGAAGCCAATGCGGTCTTCAAAGCCAACACCCCCTTTTTAGATCACTGTCAAAAAAGTCCCCTATATAGGCTCTTAAAAGCACATGGAACAGCAGTAGGCATGCCGTCAGATGATGACATGGGAAACAGTGAAGTTGGGCACAATGCCCTGGGTGCCGGTCGTGTTTTTGAGCAAGGAGCCTCCCTCGTGAAACAAGCGATTGAAACCCACTCTCTCTATAAAGGAGAAACATGGAAACACCTCATCCGAAACGTTAAAGACTCAAAAAGCACCCTGCATTTTATCGGATTATTATCTGATGGAAATGTACATGCCCACATCGACCACCTCATCAGCATGCTCCAAAAAGCAACAGAAGAAAGCTGTAAGAAGATTCGAATTCATACCCTTCTAGATGGAAGAGATGTAGGCCAAAAAACAGCCCTTCTCTATATTGATAAATTGGAATCTGTGTTAAAAGAACTTCAAGCAAAAGACTGCGACGTTCAAATTGCCTCCGGCGGAGGCCGAATGGTCACCACCATGGATCGCTACAATGCCGATTGGAGCATTGTCGAGCGAGGATGGAAGGCCCATGTTCTAGGAGAAGCGCGCCACTTCAGTTCTGCAAAAGAAGCCGTAAAAACCTACTATGCAGAAGATCCAAACAGTACCGACCAATATTTAGACGCCTTTGTCATTGCCAACACCGAAGGACCTATTGGCACCATTCAAGATGGAGACAGCGTCATTTTTACCAATTTCAGAGGCGATAGAGCCATTGAATTATCCATGGCCTTCGAGCTTGAAACCTTTCCGTATTTCGACAGAAAAAGAAGCCCAAAAGTCCACTATGCAGGCATGATGCAATACGATGGCGATTTAAACCTACCCAAACACTTTCTCGTGAATCCCCCCGAAATTAACAACACCGTAAGTGAATATCTATGTGCAACAGGACTCAAAACCTTTGCCATTTCAGAAACCCAAAAATATGGCCATGTCACCTATTTTTGGAATGGCAATAAATCCGGCTATATTAATCAAGAGTTAGAAATGTATCTGGAAATCCCGTCAGACAAAATTCCCTTTGACCAAGCCCCAAACATGAAAGCTTTAGAAATCACAGAAAAAACCATAGCATTATTAAAAAGCCAAACCTACCAATTTGGACGCATCAATTTTCCAAACGGGGACATGGTAGGCCACACAGGGAACTTTGAAGCCACCCAAAAAAGTGTAGAAATAACAGACCTTTGTGTTCAAAAAATTGTAGAAACCGTTAGTAAATTGGGCGGTATCAGCATCGTACTAGCAGATCATGGCAATGCCGACATCATGTTCACAGAAAAAAATGGCATCCGAACCCCTAAAACCTCCCACACGCTCAACCCTGTCCCCTTTACAATCATAGACAGCCAATACAAAGAGGATTACACCTTAGCCCCCATAGAAAATGCTGGCCTAGCAAATGTTGCCGCTACGATTTGCAATCTACTGGGATTTGAAGCCCCAAAAGACTACGCCCCCTCATTGATTCAAATTAAAGACGCTTAAACATTCGGAATCGGAAATCGAATATCCTTTTCAATAGATTCTTCTTGAAAGAGACGAACATCCGGAAATTCTAAACGAATCCGAGCAACCAATTGATCCACAATTTCTTGAGGAACAGAAGCCCCAGAGGTAATGCCCAAACACAATTTCCCTTCTAACCAAGAAAATTGAAATTCAGAAACCGTGTCTATAATATAAGAATCTACGCCCAATTCTTCTGCACATTCTCTCAATCGATTGCTATTAGAACTTGTAGGAGAGCCACACACAACAATGACGTCACATACATCGGCCAAATCTTTCACAGCCGTTTGTCTATTCTGAGTCGCAAAACAAATATCCGCCTTAGGAGGCCCTTTAATCTCAGGATATTTTTCTTTCAGTTTTTTAATCATTTTTTGAGTATCTGTGACCGACAGTGTAGTCTGAGTTAAATACCCAATGGGTCGAGATCTATCCAATTCAAGAGACTCAATTTCAGATTCTGTTTCAATCACATGCAATAAAGACGCATCCACATAGCCAGACGTGCCTATCAACTCTTGATGCCCTCTGTGCCCAATTAAAACCGTCTGAATCCCTTTTTCAGAAAAGCGAACCGCCTCTCTATGAACACGGCTCACTAAGGGACAGGTAGCATCAATAATATTCAAGCCCCTGGATTTTGCATGAACATATTCATTAGGGGCTGTGCCATGCGCACTAAAAATAACGGTTTGATGCTCAGGAACTTCACTCAATGTTTCAATAAAAACAACACCACGTTCTTCGAACTCTCGAATCACAGTAGTGTTATGCACAATCTGATGCCTCACATACAAAGGTGTTCCAAATTTAGCTAAGGCACGTTCAACAACTTCTATCGCACTGGCAACGCCTGCACAAAATCCTTGAGTAGACGCTAAATGAATTTCTTTTAACATAATAGCGCCATGATACCCAGAATCGTTAAAAAAGTAAATCCAAAACCGCGCAACTCATGACAATAAAAAGATATAAAAGAGACCAAAGCATGAGCTTTTTGGCACGAATAAAGGACCTATCTTGAGAAAATAAACGAATATAATAAAAAAACACCACACCAGATAGCAACGCCCCTATCCCATATAAAACGCCTAAATTAAAGAAAAGAAGCCAGGCTAAAGAAGATAAAACCAGAAGAACAGTATGAATCCAAAGCGCCCGAACTGTTTTAGATCCCGTAACATCGTGCTTACTGAGCATTTCAAACCCCGCTTGAGCATAATCTTCCTTATACATCCATGAAATAGCAAAAAAATGGGGCAATTGCCACCAGAAAAAGAATAAAAATAAAATAAAGGCATGAAGATTCAATGTTCCTGTAGCCGCAATCCACCCACATAAAGGTGGAAAAGCACCTGGAATAGCCCCCACAAACGTATTCCAAGACGTCATGCGTTTTAAAGGCGTATAAATATAGTCATACATAATAAAAGTAAACAAAATGAAAGTAGATTCAAATAATCCGGCCTTAAAAGACAATACGAAAATGCCCAAAATCAAACACAACAAAGCAAAAATAAAGGCCATAACTTTAGAAAGGCGCTGAGACGCCACAGGTCGTCCTGAAGTTCTCGCCATTTTAGCGTCGGCATCCGCCTCAAATAAATGATTAAAGGCAGCAGAGGCAGAAAAAACAAAAAACGCCCCCAACAACACCCAACCTAAAGGCTGCTTAAAAACACCCCCTGAGCCCACCCAAAATCCAAAAGTAAGGGTAAGTAGAGAATACAGCAAAATCCGAGATTTAATCAAAACAAAAAAATCACGGATCATAATGCTGAAGACGCCTTCGGAAACGGTGGTTTTCCGCCATAAACAACACGAGGCGTATCCGCTGTAAAATGCCGTAACTTCATTTCAAGCTCTGCTTTTTCATCCGCCCAACGCTCACGTTCCTGTTGATATTTACGATATAAAGCCTCATCCGCAAAGGCCTGAAGGTCCTGTGTCACCTGTATGCGATACTGCGAAAACTCATGATCTAAGGTTTCTCGCTTACGATTAAGTGCTACACTCAAAGACTCCATCTCTTGAGAAACCGACAAAATACGAGCCTTAACCCCCTGCTCTTCTTGCTCTAAAACATTACGACGCGCATCATATTCTTGTTGCAAGGAAGAAAGTTGCCGCATTAAATCTGTTTTTTTAGATTCAATATCATGTAAAAAATGATTAAAATGCCGCTGAATCTCCATTTTTTGAGCCAAAAGTTGCTGTTCTAAAGAAGAAATCTCTTTCTTAAGGGAGGCTTTTCGGACATTAAAATGAATTTCCATCTCACGATAAGCCGTTAAAAAGGCGTCCTTAAACGACACTTTTTTATCTTCAAATGCCTTTAAAAGGCGTTTACAATCGGCGTGATATCGATCTTCCATATCCCGTTGTTTTTGCTCTAGAACAGACAAAGAATGAAAAATAGATTCAATATGATACAACTCTTCAATGCGGGTACGTTCACGTTCTGAAACATGTCTCAACTGTAAAAACTGTTGATATTGATCAATAAAACGAGATTCTAAAGTGCCAATAGCATCATGAAAATCCGATCGCAATTTCAAAAAATCATGAGATAACTTTTCTCGAATCATTTCAGATTGAGATAAAAGAGAATAAGAAGCCGGCAAAGAAGACGCTTCCTGATACCGTTCAGAAATCTTCTCCTTATATTGGCTTACAAAATCGTCTAAAGTTTGTGTCATAGCATGATGTGTCATATCGACCAGTATACCTAAAAAAACCAATAATTAACATAGAGGGACTGTTGTGAAATGGGACTGTTGCGAAATGCATACGTTTGGATCCGCTGCAAGGCATTCCGAGTACGAAAGCCCTTATGCGTAATAAATGAGAACTTGAGGACGAGGATAACACAACAGATGACCAAAATAGGCGTTTTGAAACAGTCCCCAGATGGCCAAAAAAGGTGTTTCTCAACAGTCCCATAGATTAAAGTAGACAAGAAAAAGAAGGGCCCCTAGAATGGAGACTATGAAAATCATTAATAAAGCCGCAAAAATAACCCTTATTTTAGTCATAGGTCTCATTCTTGTTGGTGCCATTGTCAGAAGTTCTGGAGCCGGAATGGGATGTCCCGATTGGCCCACTTGTTTTGGACAATGGATCCCCCCCACGTCTGTAGATCAATTACCCTCAAACTACCAAGAAATTTATAAAGATCATGGCTATGGCACAATGCCCTTTAATGCCACTAAAACATGGACAGAATATGTCAATCGGTTATTGGGCGTTCTCATTGGCATAAGCATTTTAATAACCTGGATTTTAACCCTCATTCATAGCAAGAAAAACCCAAAAATAAATTTAAACGCCACATTAATTTTGATATTGGTAATTTTTCAAGGATGGTTAGGGGCTTATGTCGTTAAAAGCAACCTAACACCCATTATTATTACCGCACATATGGTCATAGCCCTTTTAATCACCCTATTACTTGTCTTACTAATCGCACAATCTACAGATAAAACACAACTCAGACAAAAAACAAAGGGAGAACGCGCGCTTTTAAGGATTTTACTCATTGCCCTCAGTGTTCAACTTATACTTGGCACTCAAGTCAGAGAACAAATTGATCAAATCATGAATTACGGCATAGAATTCCCCAGATCAGCATGGATCCCCAGTTTAAACGTCGCCTTCCCCATTCACAGATCTTTTTCAATTGTATTACTGCTATTAAGCACCTTATTAATTCGAAAACGCATTCAAATCCAGTCTATTAAAGAAAAAGGATATCCCCTAATCATCTGCTTAACACTCACCATACTCACAGGAATCAGCATGGCCTATGCCGGCATTCCAGCTTACATACAGCCACTACATCTATTATTTTCGACCTTAACCTTTAGTTATTTATGTTGGGAAACCCTAACCTAAAAAATAGAGAATGGGACTGTTGCAAAATGCCTGCGTTTAGATCATATGCAAGGCATTCCCAAGTCCGAAAGACCTTATATGTAATAAATGAGGACTTGAGGACGAGGATAACACAGCAGATGGCCAAAACAGGCGTTTTGCAACAGGCCCCTAAAACATATACCGTTAAATCCAAAACAAACAGTTAAGTCAAACGAAATAAACAAAAATTCAAAAGGGAAAAAGGTAAAAGGGCTTTAGTTAGCACATTCACCTCCATAACAAATTTAAATTAATGGGTTTCGTGATGCTCTGTTCCTTTACCGATAGAACGAACAGGCGATTTTATACCATGGATCTCTGACTCATTAGAATCAATATCTCCACGTGTTTCCAAATCAACTAAAGTAAAGGCAAAAAAGATAAACAAAAACAAAAGCGTCGAAACAAAAATAACGCGATTAAAGCCGCCTTCCCATTTCAATCCCATAAAAAATAAAGCCACCAAAGCGGCTTTGACACACGCAATAAACATGGCAACAATAAGATTCCATGATCCAAAATCAAACTGAGCTGCATAAACCGTAACAAACGTTAATACTAACAAAGAAAGCAATGTACCAACATAGAATTTAACTGGTGGTACAAAATGTGATTGATGACTCATAAAAAACCTACCCTACCAAATATAATAGCGGAAATAAAAAGATCCAAATTAAATCCACCAAATGCCAATAAAGCCCAACCATTTCAAGCGGCGTGTAATAATTTGCATGAAAATCACCCCGTTTTGTACGTCTAATAAGCCAAAGAATGAGCCCCATTCCCACTAAAACATGAAGCCCATGAAGACCTGTCATTGTAAAATACAGTCCAAAGAAAATATGCATTGTATTAAAGGCGCCTTCTGCTGTAAACCAATGCGAAGGCAAAAGTCCATGATCAATCTTCGCAGAATATTCAAAGGATTTAACAACCATAAACGCAGAAGCAAATAAAAAGGTCGCCCACAAGTAATTCACTGCCTGTTTAACCTGGCTCACCTGTGCGCTACGAACGCCCATTACCATGGTAAAGCTACTCAAAATTAAAAAAACAGTATTTAAAGCACCCAATCTCCAATCTAAGTGCTTACTCGCATCCAGAAACATATCTGAATAAAGGGCTCTAAAAAATATAAAAGCAACAAAAAGTCCGCCAAAGAAAAGAATTTCTTGAGCTAAAAACAACCACATACCCAACTTTGCAGATTCAAACTCTTGATGCGCTGTATCAAAATGATGGGCAACATGATGCTCTTTTAATTTTATATCTTTCATTAGAATTTCACACCTTTCTCATATTGTTCATAATCATAAGGATCTCGCGTGATAACAATATCCTCTCTAAAATTTTCAAGCGGCGGTGGCGATGGTGTTTGCCACTCAATCCCTGCAGATCCCCATGGATTATCAGACGCCTGCTCTCCTTTACGCAAAGACTGAATCAAATAATAGGCCATAAGTAAAAAACCTGCGCCTAAAATCCAAGATCCAACTGTCGAAAAAGCATGCATCGGTTGAAATTGATCTAAATAGTTATAATAGCGTCTGGGCATACCTTTAGATCCCATAATAAACTGAACAAAAAAGACCCAATTAAACCCAAGAAAAACCAAAAACCAGGAAATACGAGCCAAAGTCTCGTCATACATTTTACCCACCATTTTAGGCCACCAATAATGAAGCCCCCCTAAAAAGGCCATAACCGTACCACCCATCATCACATAATGAAAATGAGCCACAACAAAATAAGTATCGTGTAAATGCACATCTAAAGAAAGCGTCGCTAAAATAATGCCCGTAAATCCACCAATAGAAAACAAAAAGATAAAGGCTAAGAAATATAGAAAAGGAGATTTAAGGTCTATACTCCCTTTATACATGGTTGAAAGCCAGTTAAACAGCTTAATAGCAGAAGGGATCCCCACCAAAAAGGTTAATAAAGAAAATAACATAGAGGCATAGTCAGACTGACCGCTAACAAATAAATGATGGCCCCAAACCAAAAAGGAAATAATCGCAATCGCAATACTCGAATAGGCCACAAAACGGTACCCAAAAATATTTTTCTTACAAAAAGCAGTGACAAGCTCACTCATAATTCCCATCGCGGGTAAAATCATAATATAAACAGCCGGATGACTATAAAACCAAAAGAAATGTTCAAATAAAACAGGATCTCCGCCTAAAGCAGGATCAAAAATACCAACCCCCATTGTTTTTTCAAGGACCAATAACAATAAGGTAATGGCAATAACTGGTGTTGCTAAAACTTGAATCACCGCAGCGGCATATAATGCCCATAAAAAGAGTGGCAATCTAAACCACCCCATCCCTTTGGGTCTCATTTTTTGAATGGTTACAATAAAATTAATCCCCGTTAAAATAGAGGAAAAACCCAAAACAAAGGCCCCCAAAGTCATAGAAATAACGCTAGTATCCGACTGAGCCGAATAAGGCGTATAAAAAGTCCACCCAGTATCCACCGCTCCCGTAAAAATGGAAAATAAAACAATCGCAGCCCCTAAAACATAAATGTGGAAACTGGCTAAGTTTAAACGTGGAAAGGCAACATCCTTAACACCCAACTGCATGGGTAAAATAAAATTTCCCAAAGAGGCTGGAATGGAAGGAATAATAAACAAAAACACCATCGCTGCACCATGCAAGGTAAACAACTGATTATATTCTTTCGCTGTAAAAAGAGTCTGTGCGGGTGTTAAAAGTTCCAAACGAAGTAAAATCGCAAAAAGACCACCTATCCCAAAAGCGATACAAACAGCAAGAAGATACATCAATCCAATGCGTTTATGGTCTAAAGTAAAAAGCCACGACCTCCAGCCTTTAGTAACCGTTAAAAAATTAGTACCCAATGGGGACGAATGACTCATCATATTCTCCTTATTTCTGTGCTTTAATAAATTCAATCAGAGCATCAACCTCATGAGTAGAGAGAAGCCCCGCAAAGGCAGGCATAACAGGAGGATATCCTTTAACAACCTTAGCCGTAGGATTCATAATAGATTCTCGAATATAATTCTCATCCATCACAACAGAAGCACCACTGGCTAAACCACGTGGTTTTCCAAAAGAACCTTTAAAAGAAGGTCCTGTTAAACTAGACCCATCGATAGAGTGGCAGGCATTACAAGCTTTTTTCTCATACAATACTTTTCCAAGTTGGTCTAAAGGCATATCAGAAGAAGCTGTATCCGATTCCGTTAACCATTTTTCATAATCCTCTTGAGATAAAACACGAATCACAGCGAGCATATTGGAATGCCCATCTCCACAAAACTCTGTACAAAAAACTTGGTAGGTTCCCACTTTTTCAGCTTTAAACCAAAGACGAGTGTATCGATTCGGGACAACATCTTTTTTAATTCTAAAATTGGGGACAAAAAAGCTATGAATAACATCATCAGACGTCATGGTAAACTTAATAGGCTGAGAAACAGGAACAACAACTTCATTAAGAAGAGTTTTGTTTTCTTTGGGATAATAAAATTGCCACATCCATTTCTTTCCAGTCACTTTAATTTCCTGCGCATTTTCAGGCGGAACCACCAATTCTAAATAATCTTTATACCCAAAGTAAAAAATAAACACCACAATAATAAAAGGAATTACAGTCCACGTAATTTCCAGCGCATCATTATGTGTAATCTGTTGAATCGCAACAGGGTTTTCAGGCGTTCGTCTGTATTTCTTAATAAAAAGAAATAAAATCAAAACAACCGCAACCGTAAAAATACATCCACCATAGAATATAATAGAATAGAATAAATCAATACGAGGTCCCATTGCAGTAACGGCCTCAGGAAAAAATAAACTCCCACTTTTCATTAAACTTTGAGCACTCATAAATTAACGCTTCCTTCTAAACATAAGTAATAATCCAACCAAAGAAACTACGGTCAGAATACCACCCGCTTTCATAAGATTCACCGCATAAAAAACATACTTACGCGACTGAGGATCATAATTATAACAGAACAACATAAGCTTATCTACCGTCGATTTTTGATGGCCTAACTTTGCCTCAGAAATCGCCATTTTTAAATCAAACGCCGAAAAAGAAATGCCATATAAATAGCGAGAAACACGCCCATCAGGCGTAAAAACAACAATAGCAGAGGAATGCGCAAATCGATCTGTTTTACTCTGAGTTTTAAAATAAGAAAACCCAACAGAATCCGTTAAAACATCCACAACATTGGGAGATACGATTAAAAAAGACCAATGAGAATCTGCTAAAGGTTGCCCCAAAAGGCTTTGGTATTTCTTAGAAAATTGTTTTGCATTAGAAACCGTATCTTCAGGATCAAAACTCACGGAAATAACATCGTAATCTTCTCCAATTTTCAAGGTAGTTTGTTTAAGCCCTTCCGCTAAACCTGTAGCCACAAAATGACACAACATGGGACAAGAGTAATACGCTAAATTTAAAATAACAGGTCGACCTGACTTAAAATAAGAATCCAAAGAAACAGAAACACCCTCTTGATTAAGCGCGCTTAAGTCTTGAGGAAATCGAGCGCCTAAGCGTTCTTCAATCCCTACAGTCTTTAAATCCGGTGGCATCATTTCTGCCACAGAATAAAAAGGAAGGCAAAAAAAGAAAAGAAGAAAAAGAAACCTATTTGGAATTTTCACGAAGCACGGCATCCATTGCCATATCAATCGGAATAATATATTTATTTCTAGATTTATCATAGCTCAAACGGGTTAACCGTTCTTGCTCATAAAGTCTCAATTTTTGAAGATCCGTAGGAACTCCCGTCTCTTGTTTTCGATTCAAAACCTCACTCACAGAGGTATTGTAATAGAACAAACTGGCAGCCACAACAAACGCAATTGCCGCCAATGAAATAATAATAACCAAATACAAAACAAAGCTATTCGGTTCTGTTTCATCATGTTTAATGATGCCTTCGTGTGCCATAAATACTCCTTATAAATTATGAAACTTTAAAGACTCAGACAAGCGTGGGTCTTTAACAGGAATCAAGCTTACTTTATCTGAATTTCGCAATAAAACACCAAGATAGACAGCCCCAATACCAATAAAAGCAGTAACATCGACAATAGAAAGATGAAATCCTGTAGGGGATGCATTAGGCATAATCACCCAATAAAAATCTAAAAACTGAAATGCCAACAACCAAAGTGCAATAAAGGCATGGAACTTAAAGTGACGACGTGCATGTCGAGACATAAAAATAACAAAGGGGATAAAAAAGTGCCCTACTGCAAGAAGAACAGAAATGGGCTGCCAAGATCCCACAAAATGGTTGGCATACCATACGGTTTCTTCAGGAACATTAGAGTACCAAATCAAGAAATATTGACAAAACGCGATATAGCTCCAAAAAATGTTAAAGCCATACATCAATTTACCTAAATCATGAATATGCTCAACGGTAACTTGTTTTAAAAAGCCATACCGCTTTAAACCCAACACAATCAAAGAATTGGCAGCAAAAAAAGAAACCATACATCCTGCAAACATATAGACACCAAAAATCGTAGAATACCAATGAGGCGTTAAGGACATGACCCAATCCACAAAGGCAAATGTAACGGTTAGAGCAAATAAAAGAATGCCATAGGTTGCACGAGATTGCATTGAAAGGGTTAAATCTGGATTACCTGAAGCATCTTGCTCTGTAGACGCTTTAAAGTATTTACGAGACAACCAAATCCAAATCCCAAAAAAAACAAGAACACGAACACCAAAAAACGCCAAATTCAAATAAGGCTCTTTTCCTTTTAAAACATGATCCGCAGCAACCGCATCACTGTGGGTCCAATGATAAAGTTCATGAAGGCCGAATAAAACAGGTACAAATAAAACTGCCATCAAGGAAATATTCGTCATCATAAGCTCTGGAATCCGTCTAACAACAACACTCCAACCCGCACGTGAAATAAACTGAATCATCACAAAAAACAAAGCCCCTAATGTGATGGATAAAAAGAAAATAAATGACGTTAAGTAAGAAAAAACGGCATGATGATCTTTAAGAAAAAAACCAAACGTAGTCAATAAGGCAAGGCCCCCTATCCCCAATAAATTACGGGATAACTTGGAAAAGCGGCCATTTAATCGTTCTTCTGGAATAGTTACAACTGTATTACTCATCCTAAAACCCTCACTTCACATCCGAGCGCATGGCTTCGGGAATATCTGATATCGACGCATTTTGAGATTTTTGCAAGGCACGTACATAAGCAACAATGGCCCAACGATCTTGCACCGGAATCTGCTTACCATAAGCCGGCATTGTACGAATACCATCCGTAATAACATCAAAAAGACCTTTATGGGTATAAGATACAATACGATCAGAGGTTAAATCAGGTGGCGGAAGAAATCCACGTTGAACAACCATCCCCTTTCCAGATCCAGCCTTATCGTGACACGGCGCACAATAAATAGCAAAACGTTCCTGACCACGCAACAACATGTCACGTGTAAGATCCGGCATTGTGTCCGTATTTTCACGAGGCCCTGAAGCCACAACCCCATCAGGAGGCGTTAACGGCAAGCTTTGAGCTCTAAATTTAGATTGAATATCCATATTAGGATTTAAGTGAATAGGTGGCTTTTCACTTCTTCCGCCCCTGCAGCCGGAAAGAAGAAAAACCATCATAATTATACATGCGACATGTAACCTATTTTTCATTGTACTAACCCTCTACCTTTTCAACAGATGTTGCACCAATTTTTGTTAAAAATGCTTCAATCTTATCCGCATCAAAATGAGGATCCGATGCCTCAATAGCCAAGAAAAAGCCATGAGAGGTTGCAGTTCTAAACCGATCATTTTTTAATAAAGGATGCGAATGTCGTGGAATTTTATTTAACCCAAACATCCCAAAAACAGTGGCAAAAGCAGAAAATAAAATCATAAGCTCAAAGGAAACAGGCACAAAGGCGGGAAAACTTAATAGCGGCTTGCCACTAATGACCAATGAATAGCCAAAAGTAGAGGCCCATGACTGATAACTAATCCCAAAAATTAAGCCTAAACTACCACCCATAAATACAATAGGCGCAAGTCTAGATTCCTTTAAACCCATCGCCTGATCCATACCATGAACTGGAAAAGGCGTATAAACATCAAACGCTGTATACTCACTATCCCTAACATGCTCAGCCGCATGATATAAAGACTGCGGTGAATCAAACTCAGCTAAAACGCAAAATACGTCACTCATTAGTGTTCCTCCCCATAATGAGGATCTGCCTCTGGCATAACCATTTTAACCTCCGCAACCGCAATCATTGGTAAAAACTTTAAGAAAAGTAAAAACAGAGTGAAAAACAACCCAAAACTACCAATAAAGGTACAAATATCCACCCATGTCGGCGTATAATACGCCCAGCTAGACGGCATAAAATCACGATGTAAAGACGTAACCGTAATCACAAAACGCTCAAACCACATCCCAATGTTTACAAAAATAGAAATGATAAACATCAAAGGAATGCTGGTTCTAATCTTTTTAAACCAAAAAAGTTGAGGCGAAATAACGTTACAACTCACCATAATCCAATACGCCCAGGCATAAGGCCCTGTCGCTCGATTAATAAAGGTAAAAGTCTCATATTCATAGCCAGAATACCAGGCCATAAAAAATTCCATACCATAAGCATACCCAACCATAGTTCCGGTAGCCAAAATAATCTTGTTCATATTTTCAAGATGATGCATAGTCATGATATCTTTCATGCCAAAAAGCTCTCGGGCCAAAACCATCAAGGTCACAACCATCGCAAACCCTGAAAAAATAGCTCCAGCAACAAAGTAAGGCGGGAAAATCGTCGTATGCCATCCGGGCAACTGAGACACCGCAAAGTCAAAACTTACAATAGAATGCACAGACAATACCAAAGGTGTTGCCAATGCAGCCAAAATCAAATAAGCCTTTTCATAATTTTGCCAATGCCGATTCGCACCACGCCATCCAATAGCAAAAAGGCCATACCAAAACTGTCTTGCTCTAGATTTAGCTCTATCTCGAAGCAAGGCAAGATCAGGAATAAGCCCGACGTACCAAAACAACAAGGACACTGTAAAATAAGTACTCACCGCAAAAACGTCCCAAAGCAAAGGACTTCTAAAGTTTGGCCACATTGCCATTTGATTGGGAAGCGGAAACATAAAATAAGCAACCCAAGGTCTTCCCACGTGAATACCAGGAAAAATTAAAGCGCACATAACCGCAAAAATAGTCATGGCCTCAGCAAAACGGTTAACCGCTGTTCGCCAATTCTGGCGAAACAAAAACAAAATAGCTGAAATCAAGGTGCCAGCATGGCCAATCCCTACCCAAAATACAAAGTTAACAATCGCAAACCCCCAACCTACAGGGTTATTTAAGCCCCAAACCCCAATACCTTCCCAAAAAAGATATAAAATCATGGCTTTTAACAACAAAAGCAATGAAACAGAGGCTAAGAGTGCAATCACCCACCAAGAAGGCGCCTGGCTCTCTATAGGTTTAGCAACCAAGTCAGAAACCCCTTTAAAGGTATGCCCGCCACGAACCAATACAACGCGTTTTACTTTATCAAAAGAATCCTTAAGCATGATGTGTCACCTTTTCTTTTTTCTCTAAACGAGGATTTGGATTACGAATGCTCGCCAAATATGACGTTCTTGCTTTCAAATGAAGTTGCTCAAGAATATGATAATTGCGATTTCTAGATTTAAGTTTAGCAACTTTACTAGAAGCATCTAAAATATTACCAAATACAATCGCTTCAGCAGGACATGCCTGTTGACACGCTGTTTGAATTTCGCCATCTCGAATACTGCGTTTTTCATTATCTGAAACGTGTCGTGCATGGTTAATACGTTGAACACAATAGGTACATTTTTCCATGATCCCTCTCATCCGAACGGTAACATCTGGATTGAACTGCATCTGAACCGTAGTTTCAGGCTCCTTCATGAGATCAAAAATATGATATCGTTTTTTAGGTCGAGATTGAGGATTTTTTTGATGGAAATCAAAAAAGTTAAAGCGTCGTACTTTAACAGGACAGTTATCCGCGCAATATCGGGTTCCAATACAACGATTGTAAACCATGTCATTAAGACCTTCTGTACTATGAACCGTCGCCGCAACAGGACAAACTTGCTCACAAGGTGCATTTTCACATTGTAAACACGTTACAGGTTGCTCAACGACATCTGGATTTTCTGGATCCCCTTCAAAATATCGATCAATACGAATCCAAGACATATCCCGTCCAATTAAAACTTCTTTTTTACCTACAATAGGAATATTGTTCTCAGATTGACACCCAACCATACAAGCATTACATCCGGTACAACGTGCAAGGTCAATACTCATTCCCCACTGATAGCCCGTGTCATAGGGACGCTCATCAAAAAGAGATTTTAAAGGCATCGTTTCAACCATTTCAGAAGCAAAGGTTGGATTGGACGCATACTCGTCAACACTTCCCTCTCTATAATGAGGGCGTCCTTCCATGCTGCCATGCTCTTGCGTTGTAGCTAAATCGTATTTACGATTAAGTTTTAACAACGTAATCCCTGTAACAAGAGTCATAGCTGTGGATCGTCTCGCAGGTTGAACATCAAAGCCAACAGACTCGCCAACACGCCCAATAGAAGATTGTCCATATCCTAAAAAGGCCGTCAAAGAACGATCCGCATGTCCTGGGGAAACAAAAACAGGCATTTCCAATTGGATATTAGACCCCATCAATTTAACCATATCGCCAGAAGCCAAGCTCAGATCTCTAGCCGTTCCAGGACTAATCATAAGGGGATTATCCCAGGTTAATTTTGAAATGGGATCGGGAAGCTCTTGCAACCATCCGTTATTTGAAAAACGGCCATCATACAAACTGTACGATTGAGCAAAAACCAATTCAAATCCCTTATTAGCCTTTAAGCGAGAAAGCAGGGCATTCAAAGCGCCTGAAATAGAAGTCGAAGCCGCCGTCGTAGACACGGTAGAATTCCCTTTAGATGCCCCTGAATTTAAAAGCGGCTCCCAAGAAGAATCCCCTAAATTATACCCAGACCGTAAGGTTTCACGAACAAAAGAATAAGCAGAATCAGAAGATCCTGAAAGTAAAAGCAAGAGTTCTAAATCTGATTTTGTACGATACAGAGGTTGAATCACAGGCTGACAAACAGACAAGGTACCATCCAATGCCTGAGCATCTCCCCATGATTCTAAATAATGGCTACGACCTAAAACCCAATGAGCATGCCTAGTGGTGGCCACCGTATGAGACGTCAAATGAACCGTTGTTTTAACAAATTTTAAAGCCTCCAAAAACTTCAAATCAGAAGGGGCATTATAAACAGGATCTCCACCCAAAACAACCAAGGTATCTACAGCACCAGATTTCATGGACTTAACCAAAGACACTATAGAACTTTGAGAAGAACGTGCATAAAAAGAACGATCCGCAAAAGGCACCTGGTAATAAGTAACCGCTGTTCCATTATTACGCAAAGCCTCATTCATTAAATAAACCAAATGATGTACAACTTCGGGTTGAGAATTTCCCGCCAGAACAATACTTTTACCCGAGTTGCGAATCAAATCATCCGCAATAATAGAAAGTTCTTGCGCTGTTAAAGAAGTACGAGGCGTAGCAACCCCATCCAAAGCTTGAGCCAAAGACGAGCCCAATCCCAATTTAGGAAGAAGGGCGAACGCCAATCCAATAACATTAGCAGCAATATCCTGTGTTTTGGATCTAAAACGGTGATCCGCCTTTGCGCCTGTAAGGGTATACTGATTCTCAATAACATAAAGACGATTAAGCGCACCCAATTCGGGGTCTCGACGATCCGCAAATGCTCTTGAATAAGGCACTTGCAAAGGATCATTGCCTAAAAAGTCACCGCCAAAAGACACGATAACATCTGCAAGAGAAAAATGATAATGAGGAACAACAGAACGTCCCGTCGCTTGACGAAGTCCTGAAATTAAAGAATCCCGATTTACAGAATCATATCTATAAATAGCGGCCTTGGGAAACTTAGACTGAAACAAGTCCAAGGCTCTGACATAAGAAGGAGAGAGTTGAGTCTCAACCAGAAGCGCCAGTCCACTTCCAGAAGAAGCGCCAAATCTTTTTCGAGCAGACGCAACCCAAGCCTCAAAATCTTCAGAAACAGTTCCAGAAAGCTGTGTTTCTTTGACACGATCTGGATCATATAAATCCAAAACAGAGGCCTGTTCGTAAATACCGGTAGCCCCTAAGCTCATAGGATGAGATTCATTACCCTCGATTTTAGTAGGACGTCCTTCATGGGTTTCAACTAAAACACCCGTAACTCTTTCACCCTGAGTCATAACCGTAGCATAATGCAAGGACTGACCAGGAATCACAGATTCAGGCATTTTAGCGTAAGGTTTTATTTCTTGTTTGGGCAAACGAACGCTACTACAGCCCGCCACTCCTGCCAAGGCTGCAGAAGCGCCCATAAGCTTAATAAAGTCTCGTCGAGAAACACCATCCTTAAGCTCCGTCATTCCCTCTTGAAATTCTCGAGTAAAGAAGGTGTTCTGAGACTCCGGAACATCCTTAGTGTCTATGTTACGCCAGTACTTTTTTTTAGGTTCTATCGGTGACATGTGTTGCAGTCCTCTCTTGGGTTAATATGATAAAGGGCTCTTAAACGTTTGCCCATATCCGGATCATCCTCTTTGGGTGTCCACGATAAGTCCGTAACTTTATCCAAAGGGCGTAACTTAGATTCTGGGGACCGATGACAATCTAAACAAAAACTCATACTCAAGGATTTAACTTGTCGCACAACATTCATTTGATCTACACGACCATGACACTCAACACAAGAAACACCTGAATTAACGTGACGACTATGATCAAAATAAGCATAATCAGGCAAATGATGTACACGGACCCATTTTATGGGTTTATTATTCACAAAACTCTCTTTCAATTTAATAATATGGGGACTATTGGTTTTAATCGTCTTATGACAATTCATACACGTTTCTGTGGGAGGTAAAGTCGCATGAGGTCCTTTATCAACCTGTGTATGACAATACCGACAATCAATACCCAAATCTCCCGCATGCAATCGATGGCTATAGGGAATGGGCTGTTTTGGCTGATGCCCTACATCAAAATTGTTGTTATTGAACCAATACCAAAAGGAAAAAACAATGCCAGAAAGCAAAGTTACGGCAGAAATAGCCGCTACCATAGGTAAGTAATTCATCCATTCGGGAAAAATAAAACGATCGTCTTTTTTCTTCTTGTTTTTAATATTTTCCATAGGTACCAAACTCTTTTTTAAATTTTGGTATGGCATTGTAGCACCCACAAAAAAAATCGGGAATACCCTATTTTTAACAACTGGGACTGTTGCGAAACGCCTACATTTGGATCAGCTGCAAGGCATTCTGATTCTGAAAGCCCGGAGTTTATACGGTATAAATGAGGACTTGAGGACGAAGATAACACAACAGACGACCAAAATAGGCATTTCGCAACAGTCCCTAACTGTGATACCATGAACCAAATCTCATAAAAAAAGAATTAAGGGTTGAATATTATGGCAAAAAAAATAGTTATTGTAGATGATGACCATTCCATAAAGTCTATTTTCGAGTTTATTCTCATGCAAGCAGGGTATGAAGTAATCGCCAAAGAAACAGGGAAAGAGGCCCTTAAAACACTTCAAAATGAAACAGACATTGCCCTCTGTTTTCTAGACACAAGCCTCCCCGATATGAGCACAGAAAGCTTATGCGATAAAATCATTAAATCAACCCCCACACTTCCTGTTATACTGATGGCAAACACACAACAAGCAGACATTTTAAATGAAGCGTTCAAATTAGGTGCCTATGGCATCATCTATAAACCTTTCGATGTAGAAGAAGTCCTCACGCTGATATCAACCATTTTAGGAGACTAAAAAGTGTCGAATTCAAACAATACACTTGATTTTATTGATTTTTTATACCAAACAGGATTCTCCGAAGACAAAATATTAAAATACCTCCAAGAAACCCTTCAATCCTTCAATATTAAAACCGTCTCCATCCATTTTATAAGCACAAAAACAGCAGATACCCTATCCTACTATCCCAATAAAGAATTATGGAGCATCCCAAATATTGAAAAACTATGGTTAATCAAACAAATCTCAGCCAATCCCTATAAAGTAGAAAACTATTTTACCTATATAAATCACCGCGAAAACAACCCTCAAATAGATCAAGAACAAGTGATAAAAGACCAAAAAAAATTCAATTATCCCTGTCAAGATATTCTATATTGCACCATGCCCACAACAGACAAAGAAATCAAAGTAATGGTTGTCATGCACAACTGGGCTGATAAAAAAGAAATAAGTGATGTGCACACCTTGTGTAAAACACTCAAACCTCTCATAGAAAATGCAAGTATGGCAATGGATCAGCTGATCATCCATCAACGACTAGAAAGCCTATTGTCTGACAAACAAGCCCTCACACAACGCATCAAAAAAGACGAAGAAAATTTAAGGCGCCGCGTCTTAGAATTAACAGCTCTACATGACACCTCAAATGCATTAAGTTACACCTTAAATTATACTCAAATCACAGGCATTCTTTTAGATGCCCTTGTAAAAGTACTCAATTTCGAAGCCTGTTCCGTACTTCTACTTAATTTCTCGCCTTATGGGGAACTAATTATCAGAATTAATACCCCCCTCCAAACAAGCATCATTGAAAAATTAAACGAAAACACTATATCTGCCATTTCCCCCTTTCTAAAATCGGAACTACAGCCCGAAAAGTTAAAAGTAAGTGTCGAAAAAAATTACACCAGCTTAAAAAAAGCCTCCAAAACAGACAGCATCAAATCCATTGCAAATGTCCCCTTAATTTTCAAAGAAGAAGTCATTGGAATGATCAGCATCTCCTCAACACTACCCAATGCATTTTCAAGAAATGAAATGACTTTTTTACATACAATGGCGAACCAATTGGCCTCCAATCTAGGTCGACTCAAAATCATAAAAGAATTGGAAAAATCAAAGATAGAATCCCTCATTCAATCCATGAAAGACCCTGTTATGATGTTAGACGAACATCATAACCTCATCATTTATAACCCCCCTGCAGCAGAACTCATCCAAATCCATTCAAATGAAGAACACAAATTTGAAAAAATAGCCAAAAAATTTCAAGATCTTCATATTTTAACGCTATACGAATCAGTTGTAAAAAATAAGAAACCCTGTTTAAACAAAGAAATCAGCCATCAAAATGCGGTGTATTCTGCCAATATCACCCCCGTTATCAACAACGAAGCAGGGCAAATGGGAACTGTTATTGTGCTAAGAGATATCACAGAATCTCAAAAAGCCGCACGAATAAACGAACAGCGCTTAAAAGTCATCAATCAAGTCAATGACGTCATCCAATCCATTCCCAATCTAGAAAAATTACTTTCTATCTTAATGGAGTTTTTGCTCGGCATCATTAATGCCAGCATGGGGTCCATTCAGCTCAAACAAGACAAAGTATTTTACTCTAAAGTTCACTCCAATTTTCCCGATAAAATACGACGATTTTACCGACTCAAAAAAGGAACCACCATTTCTGAGCAGGTCATCAACACCAAAAAAAGATGCATCATTGAGAACTACTCCAGCAATCGAATTGTAGATACTGAAAAAATAAAAATACTCATCGATTGTTATATTTGTTTGCCCATTATCATCAAAGATGAAGTCATTGGAGTTGTCAATATCGTCCGAAGAAAAGAAGATGGAACAGAAACACTAACTAAAGATGATATAGAAACACTCTCAACAATCACGAATCTCTCAGGAACCGCAATACACAATGCCATTTTGTATCAAGAACAGCTTAAAAAAGAAAAAATAGATCAAGAACTCAAAGTAGCCACAGATATTCAAAGTAAATTACTCCCCTCCAAACTTCCCAATATTCCCAAACTCTCTTTTGGAGCCATCAGTATCCCTGCCCGACAAATTGGCGGAGATTACTACGATTTCTTTTACCTAAAAGACGGAAAAATTGGTATTGTCATCGCAGACATCATTGGGAAAGGTATTCCCGCCGGACTTTATATGGGAATGCTCAAAAGCATGCTCCATAATCACCTCAAAGAATTCGACAGCCCCAGCAATGCTTTATATAAAGTAAACAATGTCCTACACGATGATCCTGTAAACAATAAATTCCTCCCTCTCATCTATGGCATTCTAGATCCAGAAACAGAAACCTTCACCTATTGTAACGCAGGTCATGAGCCCGGTCTTTTTTATAGCAATCATCAATTTACTCTCATCGAATCCTCCGATTATCCTTTAGGTGCCTTTCCGGATTCAGAATTCAGTGAAAAAACACTAAAATTATCGCAAGGCGACATCATATTTTTATATACAGATGGCATTATTGAAGCCCGAAATAAAAAAGGGAAAAGTTACGGCATTAAAAAACTCCAAAAATTTATTCAAGAAAATCAAAATCTTCCTACAAAAGATTTAGTGCTCAATTTGCATGAAGAAATATTGGATTTTTCAGAATCAGAACCGCCTCACGATGATTTCACGGTTGTCAGTTTTAAATACGATATGCACTATCAAAATAAAGAAGAAGTGCCCTTAAAAATCATTGAAAAAACAGTCACCAGTTCCAAAGCAAACATTAAAGTCATTCGCGATTTAACCGAAAAAATATGCAAAGAAATCGGATTTGAAGATTCGGATATTTTTGATATTAAATTGGCCATAAACGAAGCTCAAGCCAATGTCATAGAACATGCCTATTTTGGAAGCGAAGACGGCGATATCCTCTTTAAATTTGAAAAATATAGCGATAAACTCATCTTAATCATGAAAGACTACGGCAAGGGAACCGACCAAAAAACAACTAAAAATAGAGAAACCGATATCAAAGGACTCGAAGGATCTGGACTCGGAATGTTTTTAATCAATAACATTATGGATGAAGTGGTATTTAAACCGCTTCATACAGGCACAGAATTAAAATTAGTCAAAAAGATCAAAAAGTCGTAAAATAAACGAAGCCTTCATTAAAGGCAGATACGCAAGGGAGAAATCAGATGGAATTTGTAAAACAATTAATCAACAATGATACCATTACAAAAGTACTCGTAGGTAAAGATCTAAACGAAGACAAAACAAACATAAAAGGCGCCATAGAACTAGACATAGAAAATCAGGCGCATTTCGTCGAAATGGTGAATAATGTCCTAGAAGAAGGCAGTAAAAAAGTCATCATCGACATGTCCAATGTAAGTTATATCGATTCTTCTGGCTTATGGGCCTTGTTTGAAGGGCACAAAAAAGCAATGGCGCATAACAGTCAGCTGATCTTATTAAATCCCTCCAAAGACGTAAAAAGAGTTTTAGACATCACCAAAATGTCAGAGAAAATGGGCGTATTTACCAGTGAAAAAGATGCCATTAACCAACTCAATCAAAACTAAACCATCATGAACACATCCGAAAATGGGGCTCAATCTGAAGCAGATCTTCGACTTGAAAAACGTCAGGCCTTAATTGAAAAGGGAGAAAATCCCTATGTTCATGCCTTTGATAAACACCAAAAAATAAGTGAAATTATCAATAAATACGAAGCCATAGACCCCTCACAGCCCTGCACCGATAGTGTACAAACCGCTGGACGTTTAATCGCCAAACGGGGACATGGAAAAGCCATTTTTGGCAACATAGAAGATGAATACGGCATCATCCAATTTTATGCGAAAGCCGATGAAATTGGAGTGGAGTCCTTTGAAGAAATTACCCATTTGGACATCGGAGACATTGTCGGGATTACAGGAAAACCATTTAAAACACAAAGAGGCGAACTTTCGATTAGAATAAGCAGCTGTCAACTGCTATCCAAAACACTGCTGCCCCTACCTGAAAAATACCATGGTTTACAAGATATTGAAGTGCGATACAGACAACGTTATATCGATTTAATTGCCAATTCAGACGTCAAAGAAACCTTCAAAACACGATCTAAAACCATCCATCTCATTCGTGACTACTTAGGGCTTCAAGAATTTATGGAAGTAGAAACACCCGTTCTCAATCATCTATATGGCGGCGCTGCAGCAAAACCATTTAAAACCCATCATAATGAACTGGGACAAGATCTCTACTTAAGAATATCGCTAGAATTACCCCTAAAACGTCTGATCGTAGGTGGATTTGAAAAAATATTTGAAATCGGCCGAGTGTTTAGAAACGAAGGTGTTTCCTATAAACACAATCCTGAATATACGCTTTTAGAATTATACCAAGCCTATGCAGATTACACCGACATGATGAACTTAACCGAAAATTTACTCTCTACATTGGTCCAAAAAATAAAGGGTTCAGATACGCTGACCTATAAAGGTACTGAGATCTCGTTTAAAACGCCCTTTCAGAGAATCACCATGTTAGACGCCTTAAAAAATATTGGAAACATCGATGTCAGTTCCGAAGCCAGCATGAGAAAAAAAGCCATAGAAATCGGCATTAAAGACGCCCAAATCCTCCCGAGAGGAAGTTTAATCGGAAAATTATATGACGAATGTGTCGAAGACAAATTGATACAACCCACCTTTATTTTGGACTATCCATGGGAAACGTCTCCGTTGGCAAAAAAACACAGAAATGCCCCCGATCTTGTAGAACGTTTTGAATTGGTCATTCACGGTATGGAAATTGCAAATGCCTTTTCAGAACTAAATGACCCCATAGATCAAGAAAGCCGATTTGAAGATCAGGTCAAAGCCAGAGAAGCTGGCGATGACGAAGCCCATTTAATGGATACCGATTTTATAACAGCCCTCAAATATGGCATGCCCCCAACAGGCGGATTGGGTTTAGGAATTGATAGAATTGTGATGCTCATGACCGATTCCAATTCCATTCGAGATGTTTTATTTTTCCCTCACATGAAAACCAAAGACTAAGATGGGTCTATTGCGAAGAATTTGAGGACAAGGATAACACAGCAGATGGCCAAAATAGGTATTTCGCAACAATTCCAAGATAGATCTTGTAATGCGAATTATAAATATAATATAATGAGGACTCAATCATGAAAAACATAAAACTCGTACTTACACTACTCATTATCATCCTTTCCATCGTGGTTTTATTCAAAAAACCACTGATACTAGGTCTAGACCTTCAGGGCGGAATGAGTGTTGTTTTAGAAGCAAAAGACACCGATGATAGAAAAGTAGATGGAGACGCTATTTTAGGAGTTATGGACGTTATCCGAAATCGACTCAACAGCACAGGAACCTCTGAGATCAGTATCCGAAGTAAAGGCAGCAGACAAATTGTAGTGGAACTTCCAGGCGTAACAGATCCAGAACGCGCCTTAAAACTGATTGGCGAAACAGCACAACTTGAATTTGTAGAAGCGGAATGGGCACCTCCTGGAATTGAAAATTTACCTCAAGCGGATCAGGATACCCTCATCGGAAATGGAAAGATAGGATATTTGGAAGGAAAAACTCCAGAAGGACGCATTGTTCGAACCCCTATTATTTTAAAAGAAACCGTATTAACAGGAAAAGATTTAAAAACAGCCAATCCAGGAACATCTCAATACGGAGATCCTGTTGTAAATATAGAATTTAATTCAGAAGGCGCCCAGAAATTTCAAACCGTAACAACACAACATGCGGGAAAACCACTCGCCATTATATTAGATGGCAAAATCATCTCTGCTCCGAATATTAACGAACCCATTACAGGGGGGAAAGCCCAAATTTCAGGCCATTTTTCAATTGCTGAAATGAGAGATCTTGTGGTCAAACTAAAAGCAGGTGCCTTACCTGTTCCTGTAGAAATTATCTCCAATAAAATTGTAGGTCCTACCCTGGGACAAGATTCTATCAAAAAAAGTCAAATCGCCTGTGTGATTGGGTTTGTGATTGTTTGCCTGTATATGATCGGATTTTATAAAATTCCAGGCCTAATTTCCGGGATTGCCCTACTGATCTACACCTTAGTCTCCTATGCCACATTAAAGCTCATTGGTGCCACCCTAACCCTTCAAGGAATGGCTGGATTTATTTTAACAATTGGAATTGCTGTAGATGCGAATGTGATTATTTTTGAACGCATTAAAGAAGAAAAAAAGCGTGGAATCCCGATGAATATGGCCATTTCTATTGGATTTCAATCTGCCTTCAAAACCATTGTAGACGCCAATGTAACCACATTAATTGGAGCCGCTGCCTTATTTATTTTAGGAACAGGCTCCATTAAAGGATTTGCGGTAACACTCACAATTGGAATTCTAGTGAGTATGTTCACAGCCATTACCCTCACAAGACTTCTTTTAGATGCCGTAACAGAATTAACAAATAAACAACTTGTGGTGAAAAAATAATGACGCAATTCAAAATTATAGAAAAAAGAAATTTATGGTTTATAATCTCATTTGGAATTATAATCACAGGCTTTTCACTCATGGCAATACGTGCAATCAACCATCAACCTGCACTCAACTACGGGATTGACTTCGTAGGCGGTCAAACCATCATGTTAAAATCTGAAAAATTATCCGCCATTCAAGCAGGAAACACAAACAAAACAGACATTGAAGACATCAACATCAATTTTACCCAAAAAGTACGAGAAAGCTTAGACAGCTTAAACATTAAGGGAAGTGTCATTCAAATTTCAAAAAGCAATGAAATTATAATCAAAACCACCGGATCGAATGTTGCCAATTCTCAAGACATTATTAATGCTGTTAAAGAAAAATTAGGGGAAGTAGAAATTTTAGAAATTGATCTGATTGGCCCAAGTGTAGGGGCTGAATTAAGAGGAAAATCCACCCTTATTTTTGTGACTGTTTGCTTAGCTATATTGGGATATGTCACAGTACGCTTTAAATATCAGTATGGCGTCGGGGCCATCGTAGCATTGGTTCATGATGCCTTAGTAACCATCAGCATTGCCTCTATCCTAGGCATTGAAATTGACAGTGGGTTTGTAGGCGCCATGTTAACCATATTGGGATACTCCATTAATGATACTATCGTTATTTTTGACCGGATCCGAGAAAATATATCCTTACAAAAAAACCCTCAGTCAGTAGAAACAACCTTGAACGTGGCCATCAATCAAACCTTTGGGCGTACCATCAATACCTCCGCAACCGCCATCATTATGGTTGCCTCTCTTCTCATCTTTGGCGGAAGTACCATCCATGATTTTTGCCTAACACTCTTTATTGGAATTGTGGCAGGAACCTATTCTTCTATTTTCATTGCCAGCCCTATTTTAGCCATGTTTCCAACCTTTAATAAAGAAAAAGAAATCTCAAAGGCCTAGAGAAACACCTATAAAATATAGTAAAAGAACTTTAAGATCCAGAAATAACATTTTTATAAAACAGAAAGCACCTGCGATTGAAATAAACTGATTCTATAATAACAAGCCAAGCTACAAAACGTAATATAAAAAATAAAAGAAACTATTTTTCTTCAAAAACGCCCATTTTTCTAAATTTAAGATAGCGCTCATCCAATAATTTTTGAACTGATTTTTTTTGAAGAATCGAAATATCTTTCAAAATAACCTTCAAAATAGAATCTGAGGTTTCCTGCCAATTTTGGTGGGCACCCCCCAGAGGCTCAGGAATAATCCCATCCGAAACACCCAAAGACACAACATCAGGTGCTGTAATTTTCAAGCTCTCTGCCGCACGTCCTGCATTTTTAGCATCTCTAAATAAAATAGAGGCGCAGCCCTCAGGCGAAATCACCGAATAGGTACTATATTGCAACATATACACCCGATCAGAAACCCCAATAGCCAAAGCGCCGCCAGAACCACCTTCTCCAATGACAAAAGTAATAATGGGGACTTTAAGTACAGACATTTCTCTTAAGTTCCGTGCAATGGCTTCTGCCTGGCCACGCTCTTCTGCCTCTATCCCAGGATAGGCACCTGGTGTATCAATAAAAGTCACAATAGGCATATTAAACTTCTCAGCCATCTTCATCAAGCGCAAGGCCTTTCTATAGCCTTCAGGATGGGGCATCCCAAAATTTCGGTAAATATTTTCTTTTGTATCATGTCCTTTTTGATGCCCAATAAACATCACACGATGCCCCGAAACAGAGGCAATCCCCCCTACAATAGACGGATCATCTCTAAACAAACGATCGCCATGAAGGGGAATAAAGGTCTGAGACAAAAGTTGAAATAAACTCAAAGAATCAGGTCTATTAGGATGGCGTGACAACTGTACAATTTGAGTGGGCGTTAAAGCATCAAATATTTTAACTTTAAGCACTTTTGCACGCTTTTCAATGCGAGCAATTTCCTGATCCATATCAATAGTGTCATCCGCAGATAAGGCTTTAAGTTGCTCAATTTTTTCATATAAATCGGCAAGCGGCTTTTCAAATTCTAAATATTTCATGAAACGTCCTTAACACGAGGATCTAACAAAGTGACCATATCATACAGACGCTGTTTAAGCTGACTGCGATGAACCACCATATCAATCATGCCATGTGCGAGTAAAAAATCAGATTTTTGAAATCCCTTAGGCAATTTTTGACGAATGGTTTGTTCAATAACCCGTGGACCTGCAAAAGAAATCAAGGCATCTGGCTCCGCGATATGAACATCCCCTAACATGGCATAACTGGCAGACGTTCCCCCCGTCGTGGGATCACATAGAATGGTAATATAAGGCACCCCATGATCGGCCAAACGTGCCAAAGCCGCACTGGTTTTTGCCATTTGCATTAAACTCAGAATACCCTCTTGCATCCGTGCGCCTCCAGAAGAGGTAAAGAGTAAAACAGGATGGTGATTGTCACAGGCAGCTTCAATCAAGCGGGTCACTTTTTCCCCCACAACAGACCCCATAGACCCCCCCATATAAAAGAAATTCATAATCCCAACATTCACTTTTTTACCTAAAAGCGTTGCTTCCCCAATCACAATAGCATCATTATGCTTTATTTTTTTCACCGTTTTAGCAATACGTTTGGCATAATCCTCAGTATCTTTAAAATGCAAAAAATCCACAGGACTTAAAGACGCATCCGTCTCAGTAAAAGAATGGGAATCAAAAAAATAAAGAAGTCGTTCCTCTGGCGTCAATCTAAAATGATACTGACACTTACTGCACACCTTAAAGGTATTTTCTAAATCCTTAGAAAACAAAGCTGTAGAACATGTAGGGCATTTAATCCAAAGATCCCCTGGGATATTCAGTTTCGAAGTTGAGCTGCGTGCTCGTTTACGTTTAGCAAACCAATCAATTATTGACATATTTAAAATCTACCGTTAGAATTTTGTGTTCATAATAACGAATTGTCAGTTTGACTGTCAATCATTTAAAACAAATTGACTGAGTAAAAAGAGACAAAATTAATTAAGAAGGATTATAACGATGGCGCATAGCAAATCAGCAATAAAACGAATTCGAACAAACGAACGTAACAGAGAAAGAAACGTACATTTTAAATCAAAAATGAAAACGTCCATTAAATCCGCCCTTTCCGCTATCACAGAAAATGCAACAGATGCCTTTGAAACTGTTAAAAGAGCACTTCGACTCATTGATGATGTGGCAGGCAAAGGCATCATTCATCCCAATAAAGCGGCTAGAAACAAATCCAGACTCATGGCAAAAGTGAACGAAGCACAATCTCAAGAAAAATCAGAATCCCCAGTAAAAAAGACTGCTACTAAAAAAACAGCCGTTAAAAAACCAGCAGCAAAAAAACCAGCAGCTAAAAAAACCGCTGCTAAAAAAGAAACCATTAAAAAAGAGGCTGCCCCTAAAAAAACAAGTCCTAAAAAAGAAACCAAACCCAAAGCATAAACAAGAATGCAAAAAGTGCGCGCCACTTATAAAGCTTGCCTCATCATGGCAAGCTTTTTTTTTGCCACACTCATTAAAGCCTCTCCTCAGGTATGTATTCAAACACACTGTTACGATATTGAAATAGCCAAAAATCGCCAGGAACAAGAATTGGGGCTCATGCATAGAACACGCCTACCGCAAAATGCAGGAATGTTATTTGTCTATCCCGAAGAACGTCCTATTGCCATGTGGATGAAAAATACCCACATCCCACTGGATATAATATGGATCAGCTCTCAAAATAGAATCCTACATATCCAAAAAAGGACCAAGCCCTTTGATCTTACCATCCTAAGTTGTACTCAAAATGCACAATATGTGCTCGAAATAAACGGTGGCGAAGTGGATAAAAACCACATTAAAGTCGGTCAAAAAATACGATTAAAAGAGGTTAAATAAACCCATTTGAAAGTTTTCTTTCCAAGAAAAATCACAAGAAAACACTGCCTGACGGGCTAAGACCTTATTTAAGTCCGAAACCGTAAAATTGGAAGAAACGGCAATTTCATCCCCCAAAGCAAGAGTATAAGCGTTTGCTAAAGTTTGTTGATCTAAATTAAAGCCAGAGGGTTCTGTTAATTTTATATCGATATTTAAAGACACTTTTGCCCCTTCTAGACCCTTATTAGGACGCAAATTTCTAATATCAAAATTTAAATTATTGCCAACAGCCTGTTTAATCACGTTTAAAAGTTGAAGGCCTTGCCCTCCCTCTACGACATTTCCTTGATAAACAAGTCGTTCCGAAAAAGGCGCCTGCCACATCACCACCAAGTTAGAAGATTTAAAATCAGCGGGCAAAGGGACCAAAAATCGTGTGGGGGTATCTGAAGGATCAATAGAGTCCAAATGACGCACAAAAAAAGAAAGTCGACTCTGATCTAAAGATCGAAACTCAATATAAACATCCACATTATATAAACGGGTTGTGCCTTCATTACTCAAAATAAGAGCAGGTTCCGGATGTTTTTCAACAGAGACAACCAAACCCCGAGTTTCCAAAACGCCTCCGCCCCCACCGCCAGAAGGTGCTTCTCCATAAAATTCAGAACGGGAACAGCCCATACCTAAAGAGAGTAAAAAACAAAGAACAAACAAACGATATAAAATAGGCATAAATTAACCCTCTCCCAATCTAAACCAACACACTAGAAACAAGTATACTAAATACAAAAATCAAAAACCAGTCCTTACCCGCGTGCAATGGCCTCAATCTCAATTAAAAATCCTTTAGGAAGATTACCTACAGGCACTGCAGCCCTTGCTGGTTTGTGAGATCCAAAAAATGCCGCATAAACCTGATTGGCCTCAGCCCAAAGCGAAATATCCGAAATAAAAATGGTCACTTTTAACACATCTTGAAGTGTCGCATTCGAAGCCTCCAAAATCCCTTTAATATTTTCCAGTGCCACCTGAGTTTGGGCAGAGATATCCCCTAATTCAAGTTCTCCATTGGGGTAAATAGGAAGTTGTCCTGAAATATACAGAACACCTCCATGAGAAACTGCCTGAGAATAATGTCCCAATGCTTGAGCGGCCTTGTTTGTTGAAATAAATTGCATCTGTCACCTCATAAAAAGAATTGGAAGTAGTGTAACACAGGAACTCTTTTGTTATAATAAAAAAAGGATGACAATTAAAGCAGAAAAGAAACACAAAATCACATTGATCGGCATGTCTGGCGTCGGAAAAACAACCATTGGCAGAAAACTGGCCAAGCAACTGAAAGTCGTATTTATGGATACAGATCACATATTAGAACAGACCCTAAACCAAACCCTGCATCAGTACATTAAAAGCACCTCTCAAACACAATTTTTAGAAACCGAAAACAAGATCATTGCAGCTCTAGAACTCCCTGAAAAAGCAGTCATCTCTACAGGTGGTAGTGTCATTTATGCAACAGATGCCATGCGCCATCTCAAAGCCCATTCCACTGTCATTTATCTTAAAGATTCATTTGAACACATTCTTCAACGCATTCCCAATATCGAAACACGAGGCATCGTATCGCCTGAGCCTAAGTCTTTTAAAGAAATTTACGAAGAACGTTTAAGTTTATATGAAAAAAGTGCGGATATTAGTCTCAAAGTCCCCTACCCCTTTAATATCTATCGCGCCATTTCCCATATTAAGCATGCCCTTAAAAAGTTAGAAAATGAACCATCATACCATTAAAAACACATGTTCCTTTAAGGGCGTTGGGATACACTCTGGAAAAGACGCCCAATTAACACTGCATCCTGCCCCATTGGGATCCGGAATCACCTTCCTCAGAACCGATATAAATGAAACACTACAAGTAAACGAAACGACCGTCCAGCACACCCCAAGAGCAACAGCGCTTTCAAATGGAAAAGCAAGTATCAAAACCCCAGAGCACCTCATGGCCGCACTCTATGCGCTAAAAATTTCCAATATCACCATTCATTGCAACAGCGAAGAGATTCCCATTTTAGATGGCAGTGCAAAAAAATTCATAGAAGGCATTCTAGAAAACGGTGGCACTCAAAACCAGAAAGCAGAAAACACCCCTATTATATTAGACACCCCTATCATAATTGAAGAGGAAAGCGCCAGTATCATCGCCATTCCCTCAAAAGAACCCTCATTTATTTATTTTTTAAACTATCCCAATACCATTGTAGGCCAACAATCCGCCAAATACAGCCCCTCTCAGGATTCCTTTTTAGACGAGATTGCAGCAGCACGAACCTTTGGATTTTATGCAGAAATTCAAACCCTTATTGAAAGAGGCCTGGGAAAAGGGGGCAATTTAGATAATGCGCTGGTTATTGGAGAAAAGGAATATCTAAGCCCGCTACGATTTCCCAATGAATGCGCCAGACATAAATGTTTAGATTTAATCGGCGACTTGTGGATTTTACAGCGTCCCATCAATGCCTGCATTGTCGGCATTAAATCGGGTCACAAACAAAGCATGGAAATGGTCAAAGCCATAAGCCAAATTCAATAAAAAAAGCGTTTAATATCCGATCTTAAAAAAAGGTCAAAGCCGGCGAACGCATGAGCGCAAAGTCGCAGCATCCAGAAGGGTGCGAATATGGATTCTGCGACTACGTTACACTTCGCGCAGAATGACGAGGGGGGGGAAGGAAGAATCCCCTAAATTATAACCCCAAAAAATTGCGTTCAATCGCAATCAAGGTTCTCATCTTTTTTTTAAGTTTATCTAAAGTCTCTTCTACCGTTTCTTCTCTATTTTCATCATCAGGATCATCCTCTTGAGAAATCTGTTTCACTTTTTTAGAGGCAATTTGAGACGCAAAGGTTTCTGTAGGACCTTGAACCGCTCCTCGCTGAACCAATTCTGCTGCTTTAGAATTCAACATACGCCCAAAAACAGCTGGATCTTCTAAAGCTTGCTGAGGTTTTCCCTGTTTTTTAGCGCCTAAATCTGAAGTTCCATGCAATGAGGAAATATCCATGACTTAGCTCCCTTTTTGAAATAAGTCCTTCTGCGATAAATCAATATGAGACAAATCAAAATGCTCCGGAGTCCCCGTTCCTGCAAGCTCTTTTTTCATATCCGCTAAAAAAGAATCTTTTAACTTAGGATCTAAATCACTCAAAATATCCGAAATATGATGAATCAGGCGTTCTGAAGGCTTATTGGCTTTAAAAAAATCAGGATTATACGTCGACATGAGTGCTCCTTATTTTAAAAGCTTCCTCGCCATTTTCACCGCATCATTCACCCGAATAGGGTCTTTTAAAAAGGCATCCTTAACCACACGAACCATGTCAAAATCGGATGCCAACAACTCATCTGAAAGAATCCCTTCTAATTTTAAGGTAATCAAAACTTGAGCTAAAACAATCTGATCTGGATGGGTTCCAACATGCGGCAACACCATTTTTAAAGCCGATTCAAAGACCTCTTTACGCTCAGAAGCGCTCAAAGAACGAGAGATATCCAGCATGGAAACCACGCTTTCAGAAGAGTCAGAAGGAAGATATTCTGAATGATTCATAACAAAAAACTCCTCTAATATTAAGCTTGCTTCTCGATAAATCGACAATTTAGAGTCAAAATATGCATTGAAAAGCGCTGTTTTAAACTCAACTTAATCCAAAATAACCGTTTCAAAGGTCTTCCAAATTTTAGGAAAACGATCATAATCAATGGAATAAAAAACCTTTCGGCCTTCTTTTCTGGCTTTGGTAACACCCGCACGCCGCAACATATTCAAATGATGTGACGTTGTAGACTGTTCCAAATAAAAGCGTTTTTCAATATCTTGCGCAAACATTTCCTTGTTTTTTTTGAGTAATTTAACAATTTCAATACGCTCTTCGTTCGCAAGCGCTTTAAAAAATTTTATATATTCATCATTTTGTGACACTAATTTTCTCCAAAGCCATATAGGGTTTTAAAACATCTGGAACCACAACAGATCCATCTGCCAGCTGATAATTCTCAAGAATTGCTGCAAGCGTACGCCCGACAGCCAATCCCGAGCCATTCAAGGTATGGGCATAACGCACCTTCCCTGATTCCGAGTCTCTACATCTTATCATAGCCCGTCTGGCTTGAAAATCAAGGAACTTCGAACAAGACGAAATTTCTCGATACGCATGTTGGGACGGAAACCACACCTCCAAATCATAGGTCTTTGCCGACGAAAATCCCATGTCCCCTGTACATAATAAAATTTTACGATAGGGAAGTTTCAAAAGCTGTAAAATACGCTCCGCGTGAGCAGTCAACGATTCTAAAGCCTGATCTGAATCTTCTGGAGATACAATCTGAACCAATTCCACTTTATGAAATTGATGAAGCCGAATCAGTCCCTT
Source organism: uncultured Rickettsiales bacterium (assembly GCA_964539135.1). Lineage (GTDB taxonomy): Bacteria > Margulisbacteria > Marinamargulisbacteria > CAZIFG01 > CAZIFG01. The sequence continues at coordinate 100,221 of CAZIFG010000001.1, read as the reverse complement.
CATATCTTTACCATAAGATCCCGCTTCTTTACGAAAACAAGGCGTAAAAGCCGTCAATTTTAAGGGCAAATCCGCCGCATTTAAAATAGAATCCGCGACCATATTTGTCAGCTGAACTTCTGCCGTTGGGCTCAACCAATACTCTGTATCTTCCAATTTAAAACTATCGTCGGCAAATTTAGGCAATTGGCCGGTGCCTTTCAAACTGCGTTCATGCACAATTGCAGGCGGTAAAATTTCCTCATATCCATGTTCAGAAGTATGAACATCCAACATAAATGAAATCAAGGCCCGCTCAAGTTTAGCCCCCGCCCCTTTATAAATAACAAAGCGAGACCCCGTAATTTTTGCCGCATCCTCAAACGCCAAAATTCCCAATTGCCCGCCCAATTCATCATGAGATTTGGGTTCAAACGCAAAAGAAGGCAGATCCCCGCACTTAGAAATTTCAACATTGTCAGATTCTGAGGCCCCCAAAGGCACAGAGGCATCTGGAATATTAGGCAAATATAAAGCAGATGCCGTAACTTCTTGTTCTAAACCTTGGACCTTGTCTTGTAAGGCTTTAATTTGATCGGAAAGGGCCGTAAGTACTTCCAATTGTTCAGGGGTTGGCTTCCCCTTAGGCGCCAACTGCGTCCTTTCATTTCTCAACGCATCCAAACGTTGAAGATAATGTCGCCATTGAACATCCAACTCAAAAAAAGTATGAAAAAGCGCTGCCGCACCTTCCCCACGATGCAATAAACGCTGATGAACTCTATCTTTCTCCTCCCGAATTAATTTCGGATCAAGCATAACGAACTCCTTTAGGGTACGATCCCAACCATTTATAAAAAGAGGTCTTATCTTGAACCTGATCCAAAACAGAATTCAAAACAGCGTCTAAATAATGGCCATCACAATCAATAAAAAATAAATAATCGCCCAAATGTGTTTTTGCTGGGCGTGAATTAATTTTACTCAAATTAATCCCATACGCAGAAAAAATACTCAAAACATCACAAAGACTGCCAGGAACGTCTTGAGGGGTAGAAAAAACAATAGAGGTCGTGTCTTTTCCAGTGGGCGCGGTTTGCGCCTCTGAAAGCACAAAAAAGCGAGTCGTATTGTCATCTCCATCCTGGAGATTGCGATCTAAAACCTGCAAATGATACAACGCCGAAAGAACCTCATGCCCCAAAACAGCATGCCCTTCACCTAAAAACAGAACATCTTGAGCGGCCTGAGCAGTAGATAAAGAAGACACTAATTCCGCATGAGGGTAACGCGATTGAATCGACAATCGACACTGTCCCAAAGGTTGAGTATGACTGTGAATGGTATGAATATCAGGTCCAAATCCCATTAAAGCATGTGAAACGGGTAGCTCCAATTCTGACACAATAGACCCACGAGACTGAGAAACCAAAGCATCCATACTCCCTGTCACAGGCCCTTCTAAGGAATTTTCAATGGGAACCAAAATAGCATCCACCTCATGAGCGGTATAAGCCTCAAAAAGCCCTCCTATAGATCCTATTTCAACGCCCTCATACGGCAAGGGCCCTCTATTAAGCTGCATCAAAGCAGCATAAGAAAAGGTTCCTTTAGGGCCTAAATATCCGATTTTCATGCAAAAAGAGACGGATATAAGGGAAAACGTGCAGTAAGAGCCTTAACGCGCTGTCTGACAGAATCCTGAACAGAAGGATTGGAAGGATCTTCTAAAAGATCCGCAATCATCGTCGCAATTTCAACGGCTTCCGCTTCTTTAATCCCACGCGTTGTCATCGCAGGCGCTCCAATACGAATCCCTGAAGTTACAAACGGACTTTCAGGATCAAAAGGAATGGTATTTTTATTGGTTGTAATCCCCACTTCATCCAAAGCAAGTTCCGCAGCCTTACCTGTAAGGCCTTTAGATCGAACATCCAAAAGAACCAAGTGATTATCCGTGCCACCAGATACAATGCGAATCCCTCTCTGAATGAGAGTTTCAGCCATGGCCTTTGCATTGGCAATAACCTGTTTTTGATACACCTTAAAACTGGGATCTAATGCTTCTTTAAAAGAAACCGCTTTAGCAGCAATCACATGCATCAAAGGCCCCCCTTGAGTGCCAGGAAACACAGCTTTATTAATAGCCTTCGCCAATTCTTCTTGATTCGTTAAAATAATCCCCCCACGAGGGCCTCTTAAGGTCTTATGCGTCGTCGTGGTCACAACATCCGCATACAAACAAGGATTGGGATGCAGCCCAGCCGCAACCAAACCCGCAATATGTGCCATATCCACCATAAAAAGAGCGCCAACTGATTTTGCAATTTGGCCAATACGCTCAAAATCAATGATTCGAGAATACGCAGAAGCCCCACCAATAATCAATTTAGGCTTGCACGCCTCTGCTTGTTTTTGAAACTCATCATAATTAATGCGCTCATCTTGAGGATCCACCCCATATTGGACCACATTAAAATACGTTCCTGAAATGGCAACAGGAGATCCATGAGTCAAATGTCCCCCATGAGACAAATTCAAACCCATAATGGTATCTCCAGGTTTAATAAGCGCAAACAAAACCGCCAAGTTGGCATTCGCTCCAGAATGAGGTTGAACATTGGCATACTGGGCACCAAAAAGAGCCTTGGCTCTATCAATCGCGATTTGTTCAATCACATCGCAGTGCTCACATCCTCCATAATAACGCTTTCCTGGCAATCCTTCGGCATATTTATTGGTTAACCACGTTCCCTGCGCTTGCATAACGGCCAAAGACGTAAAGTTTTCAGAAGCAATCAGTTCTATTTTAGATTCTTGACGCAAACGCTCTAAATCCAAAGCCGCTGCAATTTCAGGGTCTTGAGACTGAACAAGATCAATTTGAATCGGTTTATGAGTGATATCTAATGGCATAAGGTGTCCTCCTAAATACTTTATCTAAGTTTTGGCTCTATTGTACCGTAAGTGAGCCTCTTGCGAAATAGCCCAAGAAATTGGGACTGTTGCGGAATGCCTACGTTTGGATCATATGCAAGGCATTCCAAGTCTGAAAGCCCGGAGTTTATATGTGATAAATGAGGACTTGAGGACGAGGATAACACAGCAGATGGCCAAAATAGGCGTTTCGCAACAGTCCCAAATTACAACCCCACATGATACCGAACATGCTGAAGCGTTTCCTTCGCAACAGTCCGTGCATGAGCTGCGCCTAATTCTAAAATACCATGCACTTCATCCAAATGAGCTTCAAAATAATGACGCGTCGCTCTAAACTCTTGCAACAAAGAAACCAAAAGGGCGCCACATTCTTTTTTGCACGCCGCACATCCCAAAGACGCTTCTCGACATCCCTTCTCAATAGCCTCCACCCTATGCCACTCATTAAAAAGCTGATGATAGGTATACACCGTACAAAGATCCGGATTTCCGGGGTCTGTAAGGCGAACACGGGCAGGATCCGAGCTCATTTTCATGGCCAAGGCACGAAGCTCTTCCTCCGAACTGGTTACAGGGATAGTATTGCCATAACTCTTGGACATTTTTTGACCATCTAATCCCGGTAAAGCGGTTGTATCTGTCAAATAATCTGTAGGTTCAGGAAAAACATGACCGTACAAATGATTAAAACGACGAATAATTTCTCGTGTCAGTTCCAAATGAGGCAATTGATCTTTACCAACAGGAACCGCCTCTGCCTTATACAACATAATATCTGCGGCTTGAAGCACCGGATAGCCCAAAAATCCATAAGTAGACAAATCCTTAGAAGCGCTTGATTGTAAAGTTGATTTATAAGTAGGCACACGTTCCAGCCACGATAAAGGCGTCATCATAGACAATAAAAGATGTAACTCCGCGTGCTCCATCACATCTGACTGAAAAAACAAACACGACTTCTGAGGATCCACCCCCAAAGAAAGCAAATCGATCGCCAATTCCAATTTATCCTGACGCAATTGTTTAGGATCTTCATAAACACTGGTCAAGGCATGATAATCCGCAATCATAAAAAAACAATCAAATTCGTCCTGCAATCGAACCCAATTAGATACAGCGCCTAAATAATTACCCAAATGCAATCGCCCTGTCGGCTTAATCCCACTTAACAAACGTCTTTTCGCCATTTCTTATCCTTCCCTTCTTTAAGTTAAATCCAGTATAATCAACACTGAAGACTTATGACTACACTTAGTTTATCATGCGCCTTAATAATCGTCGCCGCACTTGTTTCCTGGGGACTCACCCCATGGGTCATTCGACTTGCCAAAAAACTGAATATTTTAGACCATCCTCAAGGCCGAAAAAGTCATGCCATACCCACCCCTCAACTGGGCGGCATTGCCATTTTTATTGGCTTTATTATCGCCATGATCAGCATTCTCCCGGTATCTCCCATTGTACTCTCCATATGCCTAGGCAGCAGTTTAATTGTCATTGTAGGGCTCATTGATGACATCATGGGCATGCGTCCCCGCAACAAACTCTTGGCCCAAATTATTATTGCCTCTCTAACCACAAAAATGGGATTAAGCATAGGATCTATTCATCTCTTTAATGATACCATTCCACTGGGAATCATCGGCCCCATCCTCACCGTATTTTGGATTGTAGGCCTCATTAATTGCATTAATTTACTCGATGGCGTCGACGGCCTGGCAGCAGGTGTCACAGGTATTGCCGCTTTTTTCCTGTCCATCAGCGCCTTTTCGTCAGGACAACCCCTTGCCGCCTATCTGACATTGGCATTATCCGGCGCCTGTCTCGGATTTTTACGTTTTAATTTTTCACCAGCAAAAATCTTTATGGGAGACACAGGATCCATGCTTTTAGGCTATCTCATGGCCACGATTTCCGTCATTGGTGTACTCAAAAGTACTGCCATTGTCTCCTTTTTAATTCCCATTCTAATTTTAGGCATTCCCATTTCAGACACCACCTTTTCCATCATCCGACGCATGACACAAAGAAAGTCTATTTTTGAAGCCGACAACCACCATTTTCACCATCAATTGATGAGAAAAGGTCTCAATGCCAAACAAGTATCCCTCTTGGCCTACGCCACAACCATTGTCCTCAGTTTAATCAGTTTGTATTTATTTCTATAAAAAAGAAGCTTGAGTATAATTCAAACCCCTAACTGATAAAGAAGATCTATTTATTGAGACAAATTCCCAGATTCGTCATAAAACAAAATATCCAATTTATCATCATTTGTAAGGCGAACCTGCCCTACTTGACGAGTCCCATCCACAGTATATAACTCTGCCACTGCAAATTCAGAACTCTCATTCCCGACAAACTGGCCAATATACTCATGCCCTGAAACGGTTAATGTAAAAGGATAAACAAAAGAAGACATTGGAGGCAGCATACCAAACGAAACAAAAACCGTAAGACTCCCAGATTGAATACGAAATTCAGCCAAAGAAGATCCATCCTCATTAAAGTAAGACACCCTTCCAGAAAACGTAACGTTAGCCGTAATACCCTCTACTCCACTAGAATAACGTTCTACCCCTGTAAAAAAAGTCGTAAAAGCAAGCGTCTTTAAGGACTGAACCACATCAATTACATTAGGATCCCCCATTAAAAATCGATATAAACACGTGAAATTTTCAGTCACGGAAGCGCTATAATAAAGACTATAATCCTGTCCTTCATAAGTAACAGTACTTCCCGATCCAACAGGGTACACAGTTCCATTCAAGGTAACAAAGGCAGGCATACTTGAAACAGACGATAAAGACAAGAAAGAAGCGCCAGAAAAACGAGAAGGTGAAGTACCAGGACGCTCTTGAGTGGTCTTAAACTCTTTACCATCAACCAAAACCAAAGCAGCACGATCTTGTGCTCGAGCCCCCATAATACTGTGAAGTCCCCCACTATTGCCACTGGAACCACCAGAAGAACTGCCACAAGCTGTCAAAGTAAGCATAACTAAACCCAAAAAAACAGTATAAATCCAACGTTTTTGATTCAATTTCACGTAACATCTCCTTATAACTAAACCACTATTAAATAATTATACAGCAATCCGTGCAAAACACGCTACTTTAGATTCTCTCACAACCCGAAGCTCTGGCTCTTCTTGTTTGCACCTGGAAAAACACTCCGGGCATCTTGGGTGAAACCGACATCCGGATGGTAAATGTAAAGGACTGGGAATGTCCCCCTCTAAGCCCTTCCACTCTTGATGAATGCGAGGATCTGCTTTAGGAATCGCCGCAATCAGAGCCTGTGTATAGGGATGTTGCGGCGCCGAAAACAAAGCCAAAGGAGTGCCTTGCTCCACAATTTTACCCAAATACATAACAGCTATTTCATCGCAGGTTTGCGCAATCACGCCCAAATCATGAGAAATCATCCACACCGACATGCCCAATTCCCGCTGTAAATCCCGAAGCAATGTCAAGATCTGCGCCTGAATAGTCACATCCAAAGAGGCCGTCGGTTCATCCGCAATCAGTAAAGACGGCTGCATAGACAGAGTCAACGCAATCATCATGCGCTGACACATCCCCAAAGAAAATTCATGGGGATATTGTGTCATCCGAAGTTCTGGATCTGGAATATTCACCCGAATCAGCCACTCTACGGCCTTTTCTTTCGCCTCAGACTTTGTAAAATCGTGATGCAACCGAAGCGTCTCGATCATCTGTTGGCCCAAGGTAAATACAGGATTAAAGGCCGCCAAAGCATTTTGAAAAATAAGACCAATTTCGCCCCCTCGAATGCGTTTTAAAACAGACTGTTTCGCCCCCACCAATTCCTGATCGTTCCACGTCACCGAACCACTCAAGGTAGCGGATCCTGGCAAAAGTCCCAAAACAGATAAGGCCGTGACACTTTTACCTGATCCCGATTCCCCAACAATGCCCAAAACCTTACCTTTAGGAATAGAAAACGAAACCCCATCTACCGCCCTCAGCGTTTCAGATCCCACTTTAAACGTTGTCTTTAAATTGTCGATACGTAACATCACACCCTCCCTTTAACATCTAATTTTTGTCTTAAACCGTCTCCAATAAAATTAAGTGACAACACCGTAAAGGTAATCAAAAGGCCAGGAAAAATAGCCATCCACGGCGCAACCCTCATATAGGCCAAACTATTATCCAACATATTGCCCCAACTGGCATGAGGCGGCTGTACGCCCAAGCCTAAAAAACTCAACATAGACTCTGTCAAAATAGCATCCCCGACCCCCAACATGGCAGACACAATCACAGGGTTCAAGGTATGAGGTAAAATATGTTTAAAAAGCAACACCCCCGTGGAGACGCCTCTAGACCGTGCAGCCAAAATAAAGGGCCTCTCCTTGACGCTTTTAACCTCTGCCCGAACCAGTCTCGCCATCCCCATCCAACTGGTAAGGCCAATCACGATCATAACATTCCAAATCGACGGCTTAATCATCACCTGAATCGTCAACAATAAAAATAAAGTCGGAATGGCCATAAAAATATCCACCAACCGCATACAGAGGCTATCCACCCAACCTGAAAAATATCCTGAAACCAGCCCAACAGCAACCCCAATCAGCACAGAAAGGGTCACAGAAATCGTCCCCACCAAAAGGGAAATTCGAGCCCCATATAACGCGCGAATCAGCAAATCTCGACCCAAATCATCTGTCCCAAACCAATGATCCCAAGAAGGAGGTGCATAATCTGAAAGCGCATAAACATTAAAGGCATTGGGATCTGTATGAGAAAAAAAGCCGACCGAAAGAGACGCTAAAATAAGGCCCCCTAAAAAAAGAAGCGCCACTTTAAAAGACCGTGTCATTCTTCCATCCTCACACGGGGATCCACCCAATGATAGGCATAATCGGCCAAAATATTACCCAAAACCACCAAAACAGACGACATCAAAAGCGTGCCCATAATCACCGGATAATCCCGGGAAAAAATAGCGGAAACGCCCAATTGTCCCATCCCCGGCCAGGCAAAAATGTATTCAATCACAAAGGCTCCGCCCAGCAAACTGGGTAAAGACGCCCCTAAAAGCGTCACAATGGGCAAAGCCGCATTTTTAAAGGCATGCACAAACACCAATCGACGTTCTGAAATACCCCGAGCACGTGCCGCTTGAATATAAGACTCATTCAAAATGGCAATGACACCAAAACGATTAAAGCGAATAAGTCCCGCAACCCCCCCAATCAGCATAGTCAGTAAGGGCAAGGCCATATGCCACATAATATCGAGACTTTGAAGCCAAAAAGAAGCCGACCCCAAATCGGGAGACAAATATCCCGAACTGGGAAAGATCCCAAAAGACAGAGAAAAAACCAAGATTAAAATAAGACCCACCCAAAACGTTGGCATGGCCATCCCGACAAAAGAAAAAAAAGCCACCAAAAAGTCAAAACGGGTGCCATGTTTATACCCCGTCCACAAGCCCAAGGGAAAGGTCACTAAAAGCATTAAAATCAAAGAAGACAGAGACAAAATCAGTGTCGCCGGAACACGATCTAAAATCACCTCTAAAACAGGTTGGGTCGACACAATAGAATACCCCAAATCTCCATGCAACGCACGATTTCCCCATTTGAAATATTGCAAGATCAAAGGATCATCCAATCCCAAAGTTTGTCTGTAAGCAGCTCTATCCGCCACCGATAAATGAGAATCCATCATCATAGAAGCAGGATCTCCAGGCGCCAAATGAACAATCAAAAAAGACAAAAAGGTAATGGCAATAAGAAGCGGGATGGCTCCCAAAAGACGTAAAGCTAAAAAACGCCCCATCTACTCCACCACATGCACCTGTTCAATGCGATTAAAAAGGCCCGCAGGTCCAGGTTTAGAAAGCCCTTGAACACGTTTATTCACGCCAGCAATCGACTCTGGATAGAATAAGAAAAGATAAGGCACATCCGCTGCGATATGTTGATAAATATCGCCATAAATGCGTTTTCGGTTTTCCTGTTTCACTTCCAAACGGCCGGCCTCTAACAAACGATCCACCTCCGCATTTTGATAGCCAATAAAATTAAATCCTTGTGGATACTGAGACGAATGCCAAATAGAGTAACAATCGGGATCCAAGCTTAAAGACCAGCCCAATAAAACCGCATCAAAGGGCTTAGGATCTTTGGGCGAATTCACAATTTTAAGTAAAGAGCTCCACTCCATAATTTGTAAGTCTACCTTAACCCCAATATCGCCAAAAGCCCTTTGAATAATTTGAGCCGATTTTTCCCGCTCAGGATTACCTTTACTGGTTAAAAGGGTAAAAACAAAAGGTTTTCCATTTTTGGCATAAATACCCTGAGCATTTTTAACAAAGCCTGCTTCCGTTAAAAGGGCATGACTTTGAGCTGGATTAAAGTCAAAAATAGGAATATGGCTGGGATCGGGATAATCCCACAATAAAGGTGAGGTGGGAATATTTGCAGACACGCCATACCCTCTCAAAACGCTCTTCACCAAAGCATCTTTAGGCAAGGCATGGGCCAAGGCCTGACGCACGCGCAAGTCTGACAAAAACGGATGTTTCAAATTAAAAGCCAAATACACATACATCAACTCGTGATAATTAAAAACAGAAATAGTGGCCTCTTTTTTAAAACGGTCCACTTCCCGAGGTGGAATATTGGACTGATCAATTTCCTGTTTTTCAAGCGCTACAAGCGAGGTGTTTTGATCGGGAATAATTTTAAAAAGAACGCCTTTAAGTAAGACCGGCCCATCAAAATACGATTCATTTCGAATCAATTTAACAAACTGTCCCGATTTCCATTCTGAAAATTTAAAAGGCCCAGTCCCAACAGGTGCCCGATTAAAAGAAACTGTATTCACAGACACATTTTTATAAAGATGCTCTGGAATAATCGAAATACCCACATTACTCAAAAAAGGCGCAAAGGGTTTAGGTAAAATAAACTCAACGGTGTAAGAATCTAAGGCCTTCACCTGAATGGGCTTTCCATCCACAATAAACAAATTGCGACGCACCGTTTGGGTTTTAGGATCCAAAAGTGTTTGAACTGTAAACACAACATCTTGAGCGGTAAAGGGAACCCCATCATGCCATTTCACATTTTTTTTCAAATAAAAGGTATAGCGAAGGCCATCTTCGGAGACCGTATAAGACGCCGCCAAATCCGGCACATAGTTTAAAGACTCATCCACTCGGAGTAGTCCATTATAAACAAGACCAATCACAGCCGAAGAGGCTGTATCTATAGACAATAAAGGATTCAAAACAGAAGGTTCCCCTCCCAATTTAAGAACTAAAAAAGGGTTTGGGGCAGACGAACGAGGAGAACAAGACAATAGAAAAAGAGTCGCCAGAACAAAACTGAAAGCAGCAAAAAATCGAAACCCTTTTAACACGCCAAACCTCCCAAAGGTGTACACATGCTCCAAAGTGTACACCAAAAAAGAGTTAACAAAAAGGTACCGCAGGAACCGTATCAGTATCAGTCCTTAGCCTCTCCAGAATGATGAACATCCCCCCCATCCTCAGAAAACGTCGCAGGAGGTGGCGCTTGTTGAACTCGACCTGATTTATCCTCATAGCAAACCTCCTTCACAACATAAGAAACCACTTTACCCGTAGCACAACACAAAACACCTACTCCACAACCTGTAACACATCCGGTACCCACCCCTGCAGCGGTAGCACCTACTGTTCCCCAAGCGGTTGCCGATGTACCCGCAGGAACCAATCCCCATGTAACCACAGGTGTAAAAGGAATTGAGGCCGGAACAGTCGAGCCTATCGCTGTAGCATACGCCGCAGTACCCCCAAGCCCTGAACCTAACACACTACACACTGTCGACGGAACACAAAGCCCTGTATTAAGCACTCTTTCCGGCTCTCTGTTTCTTCGTGCACCTCCATCCATAACTTGCTGTCTTGGCGCCCCCCCCATTGGCGGAGTTGCGGGTCTTAATCCTACATCCATAAAAATCTCCTTTTTAATATAAAATTTTAAACACCCCTTAACACTAAAACCCTATTCCGACGAACACGTAGACGCAGGAGAAAAAGCGCTTGAAGTATCCAAATCAACAGATCTATTCGAATGTTCTAAATTCGAAACCCGCGCTTGCAGTACCTGAATCTCTCGATAAAGTGCCTCAAGCGACAAATTCAGAACTGGACGCTGTACAAAGGCGCCTCCACACCTAATCACCGCGCCATCCTGTTTTTCCACATCTGCCACAGGCCGCATTTTGATAGGGCTAATGAAGCCAGGCCTAAACCCTCTAATACCCTTCATAAAATTCTCCTTTAAATTTAAAGATTTATTTTTAAAATAAATACATTAAAATAAATTAAAAATCAACAAAAGAAAAAACTACTCATCTTTAGACACTCCCCTGGAAAAGGGCTGCACACGATCATCTGAACCACTTCTATCTCTCTGCTCTAAAACAGACACACGCCCTCTTAAAGCCTCTAGTTCTCGAGAAACCTCCGTCGTCGAAGGAGTCCCTAATTCTTCTGGTGGACAGAGCTGATTCGCAACACGACGAGACCCTTCCGCAACGATACCAGTCGCCACGCCTGTTGTAACAATACACAAAGCCTGCCCTACAAAAGGCAGTGTGGCTACATAAGTAAGTCCTCCAGATACACCAACCGCGCCAAACGCCGCAACACCACATAAAACCTTATCCGCGCAGGTACTTGAAGAACGAGATGCCTCTGAAGACGAAGCCTCATTCATAAACTGTTGTTGGGGCGAAACTGCCGGTGACGCTGGCCTAAAATCATCTGAGGGAGGCGCTGGATGAATCCGAGCACTTCCATGCCTAGACGATGTAGGCAAAGGACTTGCTACTAGCGGTTGTGTTGCTTGCATATTATAAACTCCTTAAATAATTGAAAATAATCGAGATCTTTATAAAAAGGTATCGAAATCCAAACACCAAAAATTGCACAGAAAAATAAATCATGGAATTGTTGCGACGTGTCCATGATTTAACCGTTTTAACTCTGCCACAAAAATTGCTATACTAAGGAGCTTAAAACACAGACGAAATGGAAAAGGAAGCCACTCATGTCAGAAAAAAACAAATTTAAAGAAACCCTGAATTTACCACAAACCGCCTTCCCCATGCGTGCCAATCTCGCTCAAAACGAACCCTTAAGTATCAAACGTTGGAACACAACAGCCCTCTACGCAAAAATACAAGAAAAAACAGCCAATCTTCCGACTTTTGTATTTCACGATGGCCCCCCCTACGCAAACGGAAACATCCATGTCGGTCATTTGCTCAATAAAGTATTAAAAGACATTGTCGTTCGATCTCAACAGTTACTCGGCAAAAAATGTCCCTTTGTGCCAGGATGGGACTGTCATGGACTTCCCATTGAACATAAAGTCATGACAGAACTCCTCAAAGACAAGCAAGAAAAACTAGCTTCTGTCAGCGAAGAAGTGAAACACAGCATCATCCGATCCGAATGCCAGAAATACGCCAGCAAATACATTAAACTTCAATCGGAACAAATGAAGCGCCTCCTCACTCTAGCCGATTATGATGCACCTTACCTAACGATGAGCCCCAGTTTTGAATCCAAGGTTTTAGAGGTCTTCGCCAGTCTGGTCAAAGAAGACATTGTGTACAGACAACTTAAACCCGTCCATTGGTCCATGGCCAACCAAACCGCCCTCGCCGAAGCCGAACTGGAATATGAAGACAAAGAAGACAGTGCTGTTTACGTCGCTTTTACACTCAAAGATCAAGAAAAAGCAAAGGACATATTCCAAACCCAAACCGCCCATGAAATCAGCATGATGATTTGGACCACCACACCCTGGACCCTGCCTGCCAATTTAGCAATCGCCATTAATCCTCTGTATGACTACGCCTTGGTGGAATTTGACAGCCATACCAGTATTGTCGCCAAAAACCTCCTCCCTGCCATTGAAAAAATCACAAAAAAAGCCGCACTAAAAACCTTAGGATCCATCAAGGGAGAGGCCTTACTTGGGCTTGTCTATCAACATCCCTTTTGCGACAGAGACGGCAAAATTGTAGCAGCCGATTATGTCACACTCGAAGATGGTACCGGCGCCGTACACACCGCCCCCGGACATGGTATTGAAGATTATCAAACAGGACTGCGTGAAAATCTGGACATTTACTGTCCTGTTCAAGGCGACGGCACCTACGACACCACCGTTCCCGAAGCCTTTAGAGGCATGCACATTTGGAAAGCCAATCCCCTCATCGTGGCCCTGTTAAACGACAAAAAGGCCCTATTCCACCATGCGCTTTTCACGCACAGCTACCCCCACGACTGGCGATCCAAAACGCCTGTCATTTTTAGAAGCACAGAACAATGGTTCATTTCTGTAGATAATCCAACAAAAAACACCAACAAATCTCTACGAACCTTGGCTTTAGAAGCCATAGAATCTCAGATACAATTCATTCCAGAATGGGGTAAAAATAGGCTGCGTGGCATGCTCGAAGCCAGACCCGACTGGTGCATTTCCAGACAACGGTCTTGGGGACTCCCCATTCCCGCCTTCAGACGTCCAGATGGCAGCATTTTCATGACCGAAAAATCTATCCAAGCCGTGGCTCAATTATTCGAATCTGAAGGCTCTGACGCCTGGTTTAAAAAATCGGCGGCAGACTGTCTGATCCACTACGATCCAAAAACAGATCCCGAAGCCCCTCAGGATTTAGATCTCACCACTTTAACTAAAATGCATGACATTTTTGATGTCTGGTTTGAATCAGGATCCTCTTGGAATGCGGTTTTGAAACAGCGCAACATCGGTTATCCTGCGGATTTATATCTTGAAGGTTCCGACCAACACAGAGGCTGGTTTCATCTTTCTCTCTTGCCGGCATTGGGCGCAACAGGCGTATCGCCGTTTAAATCCGTACTCACCCATGGCTTTATTGTCGATAAACAAGGCAAAAAAATGAGCAAATCTCAAGGCAATGCCCTCAATGTCGAAGACCTCCTCACCCAATACGGCGCCGAAGTCACGCGCTGGTGGGTCAGTTCTCTGGCCTTTGAAAATGACATTAAAGTCGACACGGAGTTTTTTGATTTAGCCGGAGAAAGCTACCGAAAAGTACGCAATACCATTCGATTTTTGCTCAGCAACATCCACGAACTCACACCAGCAGACATCTCTCCCCTTGAGACCTTTTTGAAAACAGTCGCCCCTCACAGCCTCGACGCATGGATATTGGACGAAACCACAAAACTCCAAAACACCGTGACAGAAGCCTACAAAACCTACAAATTCAAAAATGCCCATCAAGCCCTATACAACTATTGTAATGATACCCTGTCTTCTATTTATTGTACCGCCGTAAAAGATCGCCTCTACTGCGACAAAAAAGACGCCCCACGCAGACGTCAAACCCAAGAAACCCTCTGGCATATCTTGGAAGTTTTAGGTCGACTTCTCGCTCCCATTTTGCCCCACACCGCAGATGAACTCTATCAAAATTTATACAAAGACACTCAAAAAACCATTCATTTGGCAGATCCTTACACCCTCCATTACACCGCAAATCCCCTATGGAAAACAGTATTGGAATCCAGACAACAGGGTCTTAAAGCCTTAGAGTCAGCCAAAGAAAAAGGCATTGATAATACCTTAGATGCAGAGCTTGTATTCCCTAAAAATGAAGCCTTAAGCCTCTTTTTAGACGAACTACCCGATCTCTTAGGCGTCTCTCGCGTCAGCATGGCGTCTCAAACTCAAATCACGATTGAAGATTTAAGAGAAGCACCTCAATGCGAACGGTCTTGGAAACGCGACTTAACCGTGTCCAAACGCGCAAACGGGTCTTTTTTATCCGATAGAGATTTTAACGCTGTCAACAGCTAAATCATGAACACAAAACCATTAGATATTTTTGGAATTGGAAATGCCCTTGTTGACACCACCATCGAAACCAGCGATTCAGAAATTCAAGCATTAGGCTTAAAAAAAGGCCAAATGCAACTCATCGATGACACCCGTCTCCTGGAACTCTTGCACGCCTTTCGCGGTACCCAACATGAACGCGCGTCTGGCGGATCTGCAGCCAACACCCTCATTACCGCTCAAGGCCTCGGATTAAACTGCGCCTATGCCTGTAAAGTTGCAGACGATGAGAATGGCCGTTTTTTTATAAACGACATGAAGACCTTAGGCGTTCAATTGAGTTTAGATCCCCAAAATTTAGAAAGTGGTACCACCGGCATCTGCCTCGTCAATGTCACGCCCGATGCTGAACGCACCATGAGCACCTACTTGGGCACCACCGCCGATTTTTCATCTACAGAAATCGATTTCACCCAACTCCAAGCCGCAAAACTGCTTTATATTGAAGGCTATTTAATGCCCTCACCCTCTGGGTTGGAGGCTGCCCAACAGGCCCACCATTATGCCATAAAACACAAGATCCAAACCGCACTGACTTTATCCGATTTAAGCATGGTCACCTATTTCAAATCCGAACTCAACAGTCTCATCAGTTATCAGGGGGTGGATGTTTTATTTTGCAACGAAGAAGAAGCCAAACACTTTACAGAATGTGATACTCCTGAAGCCGCAATAAACGCATTAAGTGAAAAAGCAAGACTGATTGCCATGACACGAGGATCTAAAGGTGCATGGATCATGAAAGACAAAACCCTTTACACCATTCCGGCAATTGAAACAAAAGCCATAGATACCAATGGCGCTGGAGATGCCTTCGCAGGCGCTTTTTTAGCTGGCATCTTTCAAGGATTAAGTCTTGAAAAGGCCGGAAAACTCGCAAATTCCGTAGCAGCAAAAGTAGTATCTCAGTATGGTCCTAGACTCTCTAAAAAGACATTAAGAGACTGTTGCAACATACCTACGTTTGGATCAGTTGTAAGGCACTAAGAGTCCGAAAGCTCGGAATTTTAACTATATAGCTCCATATCTAAAGCGTACTGCTCTAAAACAGACTCCATATAAGAAACAAACAAACCCGAAATAAACTTGGGTTCGTTTACAAGAAAGTTAGAAATAGAGAGAGCGCGTTGAAGCCGAGGCGACAGATATCTAAAAGCTTGAAGATCTTGTCTAAGCGCTGCAAACGCTATTGTTTCATTATCCCGAAAAACAGGCGACTCCTCTATAAATCTCCAATATCGATTTACAAAATGGAGTCCAACATCTGGATGGAAGCGAAAGCCATAAGGCAATGAATAAAACACACTCAAATCTTCTAAACCTTCAATTTGAGAATCTTTAAATGTAAGCCGCCTTAAAAAACGAGAAAGTATATCAGGTTCAGCATAAAACAAGTCAAAGAGCGATTTTGAAAAAGACAAAATAGGAAAATCCCTTTTAGACTGAAAGGTATCTCCTTCAACTAAAAAACGTACAAATTCTGAAACTAAAAAACGGGCTGCCTCAGTCTGAACAACAAAATCAAGCATCATAAAAAAAGACTCCCCTGAAATACGTTGAGACCCAAACATATCTTCACAGATATAGAGATCCGAAAGAGGATCACTATGCTCCACAAAATGTTGCAAGATACGAAGTTCTCCCTCAGAAAATTTCAATACATTAGATAATCTCAAAGATGTCGCAAACTCTAAAATAGAATCATTTTTTTGAATAAGAGGTATTATTTTTTTTAAAAAAGACACCATGAAAATCCTCAAATTTTAACAAAAAAATAGCAATATATAAAAAAAATATCAAGACGTAAATAAAAAATGGGACTATGGGACTGTTGCAAAATTAACATCTAAAAAGCTCTTTTTGAGCGTCAGAGGTTCAACCCTAAATTTTAAGAATGACCAAGCTGATTATAAACAACAAGCAACCCTTTAAGCGTCAAATCAAGATCTAAAACATCAAGATGAACCTCAGAGTCAAATAAGCACATGCCACTCCCTGTTCCAATCACAAAAAGATCCGGAATATTTTTTTTGTATCGCAGAATCAACCCATTCATCATCTCCAATGTACCAAAATAAAGCCCCGATTGAATGGCCTGTTCCGTTGTTTTACCCACCAGAATAGACTGAGTCACCACTTCTTCAACCAAGGGCAGCTTGGCCGTATAATCATGCAAGGCCTTCGCGGACAACCCCATACCAGGTAAAATAAGCCCGCCCTGATACGCTCCAGAAGCCGTCACGACACAAAAAGTAATAGCAGTCCCCACATCAATAATTAAACAGGATTTAGAATACAAAGAATAAGCCCCCAAAGCATTCACCAAACGATCCGCGCCCACCTGATCCGGTTGATCCAAACAAAGACGTAAAGTCGGCACTGTCCTTGGCGTTACAAAAAAAACAGAAGACATTTCCTGGAATAAGACATCTAAATCCGGAACCACCGAAGAAACCACAATACACTCAAAGTCTAAAAAGAAAGCAGGGTCAAAAGTAGATTTAAAAACAGAGGTCAAAACACGAGAATGATTAAAAAAAGAATGACCATCCGTCTCTGCAAAAACAACGGTAGAATTGCCAATATCCATTAAAAGTCCCTTTGCAATATTCATGGATCAAATCATACAACTTTATGATAAAATAGACAAAACCATCCAAATTAGGTACTATTTGATGCCTATTTTAACGAGTGAGGATCTTAAATCATGAGTAGCAAAAGCAATAGTTCAGAGATCATTAAAAACGTCATCGCCAGCCTTCCCAAAGACCCTCTCCTTCATCAATTTACAGACATTTATCTCGGAAAAATCCCTGCCAGATCCCTCAGTAAAAACAGTCTCGATT
This sequence comes from uncultured Rickettsiales bacterium, assembly GCA_964539135.1. Lineage (GTDB taxonomy): Bacteria > Margulisbacteria > Marinamargulisbacteria > CAZIFG01 > CAZIFG01. The sequence continues at coordinate 82,527 of CAZIFG010000001.1, read as the reverse complement.
ATTTAAAAAATTTCATCCTCAATCGTTATGAATTCTTCACTCAAAAAGCCACTAAAAAAGGTCAAATCAAGTTTGAAAAACATCCAGAAACACATGATAAACACATTTTGGAAATGGTCTTTCCAGATGCCCCTTTTACCATTCTAACCCTAGAAGGCATCATCAAAAATCATGGGGTTCCAATCACCCGACTTCACCATCCCATTTTCACCGTTGAAAAAGATAAACACGATAAAATAACCGACATTAAGCAAGCAGAGGCCGGAAAAAATCTCATTTCTTATGTTTACGCCGAAATTGATCACATTGTAGATGAGCGTCAGCAAAAAGCCATTGAATCTGAAATTCAATACAAAATGAAAGCAGTTCAAGCGGCCAACCAAGATCATTGCGCGATCACAACACTACTGACAAACGTTAAAGAAAGCATTGCCGCTCAAACAGGAAAGCGCCATAAATTTCATGATGAATGGGTGGACCTCTGCGACTGGTTAAAAAATCATAATTTTTCTTTTTTTGGGTATGCCAGCTACGAAATCACCTCCAAAAACGACAAAAAAACCATCAAACCCAATACAAACTCTCATCTAGGCATCCTCAAATTAAAAGATGCCCAGAACACCGTAGAAACAGAATTAACCCACCATTGTCAAACCTTTATTGACTATAGATCTCCCTTTTTATTTGATACAATTCCCGTAGAAAGTCCCATTCAACGCTTCGAAAACCTCATGCGTTTAAGCATTAAAATTGAACTTTCAGAGACCAAAACCATTGAACATAATTTTTTAGGCCTTCTCAAACAAAGCTCTCTCACAGTTAAAAATCTGGAAACCCCTATTATTCGCAAAAAAATGGAAACCATTTTTGAAAACAAACACATTTTAGCGGGCAGTTACGACTACAACCAAATCATTCGAATCTGTACGGCTACGCCTAAATTTGAACTCTTCAGAACCCCTACTGAACAATTAGAGCAATTGGTTGAAGATGTGTTATCCATTACAAACCCCAACGAGATCTACGCATTCACGCGAAACAAAATCAATCATTCTCGAAATTTCTTATTGCTCATCATCCCCCCTTCCCTTTATACAACAGAAAATATTGAAACGATCACAGACTATCTTCAAACGGAGCTGGGATATACAAATCTAGAAGTCATAAAAGCTTCTGATGAAAAACGATGCCGACTCCACATTCATTTTGACCTATCTGAGACACTCCCTAAGCCCTTCCCTATCGATACCGTAGAATCCCAAATCCGAGCCCTCATTAAACCCTGGGAAGAACAACTCAGAGCCTTACTTTTAGAGACCTTAGACCCCGAAATCGCCATAGAATTATTCCATAAATATAACGGGCAATTCCCCGATCATCATCAAGTCAGACGCAGTGCCGCTGAAACCGTCCGAGACATTCAAAACATTGAAGAAATGTTCCAAAAAAATACCCTTCAATTTAGAGTAGTCCCCTTTACCTCTCATGATTCTGCCTTATCCGGAAAAACCTCCAACCTGTTCATGTACAATGCCGAAAAAATAGACCTTATTTCCATCATGCCCACACTAGAAAATATGGGGATTCACATTTTTGATGAGCTCACCACACGTATCGGAAGTCAAGAAAACACACTCTGTTACATCCACAGCTTCAGAATTTCTCACACCGATTTAAGCAAACTGGATGAAACCATTTATGCCCCTATCCTGATTGAATTACTGGATGAAATCTTCAAAGGACGAACAACCAACGACCCCTTAAACGCACTGGGTGTCAAAGCACGGTTGAACTGGCGTGCCATCAATGTGTTTCAAACCTACAGAGCCTTTTATTTACAGCTCAATACACGATACAGCAAAGACAAAATCAACCAAGTGCTCTTAACATACCCCGAATCCGTAGCCACCTTATTTAACTATTTTGAAGCCAAGTTCAAACCCTCTGAAAAATCAGCTGAGACCCGTCTGAAAAAAGAATTGCCCGAAATGGAACAGGCATTTTTAGAAACCCTCAATCAAGTTGATGAAATTTCAGACGATATTATTTTAAAACGGTTTTTCAATTTCATTCAAAATACAGTACGAACCAATTTTTATATCCCCAAAACAAATGGAGACTGTTTTATTTCTGTCAAATTTGAAAGTAAAAACATCAAGCTCCCCCTCCCCATCCCCTTCAGAGAAATTTTTGTCTATGACGCTGAAATGGAAGGCTGCCATATTCGATTTGGGGCCGTTGCCCGTGGCGGTATTCGCTGGTCAAACCGCATGGATGATTTCAGGCGTGAAGTACTAGGCCTGGTCAAAACCCAACAAACCAAAAACGTGGTCATTGTACCCGTAGGGTCTAAAGGCGGCTTTGTCATTAAAAAAGCCCTTAAAACGCGCGAAGATGCCGCCATTCAGTCCGAATTGCAGTATAAAAAACTGATTAAAGGCATGTTAGATATCACAGACAATATCAACAAATCCGGTCAAATTGTATCGCCTGAATACGTTATAAGATACGAAGGTGATGACCCCTATTTAGTAGTTGCCGCAGATAAAGGCACCGCCAATTTCTCAGACATCGCCAACGGCATATCCGAGGAATACAGATTTTGGTTGGGCGATGCCTTCGCTTCTGGCGGATCCGTGGGTTACAACCATAAAGAAGTGGCCATCACCGCAAAAGGCGGCTGGGAATGTGTAAAACTTCACTTCAAAGCCCTCGGAAAAGACATTCAAAAAGAAGAATTTACCGTATCGGGTGTGGGGGACATGTCTGGGGATGTGTTTGGAAATGGCATGCTTCTCAGTAAAAAAATCCAGCTCCAAGCCGCCTTTAATCATGTTCATATTTTTATAGATCCGAACCCAGATGCAGAAAGAAGTTTCAAAGAAAGAGAGCGTCTTTTTAAATTACCTCGCTCAACATGGCAAGATTACAATGCTAAACTCATCAGTAAAGGCGGAGGTATTTTTGAACGCAAAGCAAAAAGTATCCCCTTATCTCCAGAAATAAAAGCACTCTTAGGATTGGATCAGGCCAGTGTAAATGGAGAAGAGCTCATCAAAGCCATTTTAAAAATGAAAGTGGAATTGTTATGGTTAGGCGGCATTGGCACCTATATTAAAGCCGAAAACCAAACACATCTGGATGTAGGGGATCCTGCCAACGATGCCATTCGAATTAACGTCGAGGAGTGCAACACCTTGGTCATTGGAGAAGGTGCTAATTTGGGCATCACCCAAGCCGCACGTAACAAATTAAGTGAACGAGGCATTAAACTTAACACCGATTTCATTGATAACTCGGCCGGTGTTAATATGTCCGATTACGAAGTCAATATTAAGATTCTGCTTGAAAGAATGCTCAATGAAAACCAGATCAAGTCTCAAAGTGACCGCAACAAAATCCTCATGAAAGCCACCGATGAAGTCACAGAATTGGTACTCAAAAACAATAGAGACCAACACAATTTATTGTCTATGGATGCACTCCGATCGCAACACAATGCAGATCCCTTCCATAAACTCATTTACAGCTATGTCCAAGACCAATTTCTAAATCCCATTCAGGAAACCATTCCCGATCAAAGTGAATTAGAAATCCTAGCGCAATCAGGAAAACCCATTCCAAGACCCGTTCTGGCCGTCCTTCAAGCGTATACAAAAATGAAAGTCTTTAATGAAATTGTGAATACACCCCTGATGCAAGCACCCGATCTGGACCCCTACTATACCGAATACTTCCCTGAAAGCATGCAAAAAAAGTTTGGCACACACATCAAACAGCATCATTTAAAAAAGGAAATCATTGCAACGGTACTGACCAACATGATTGTCAATTGTGCCGGATTAACCTTCTTTTTCCACGTCCAACAAATTACAGGACGCAGCATTGAAGACATCGCAAAGGCCTACATCATCATCAACGACGGCCTTAAAGGCGAAAAATTCAGAGAAAAAATACAAGCCTCCAAAAGCAGCCTTCAAGTCCAATACAAAGCCTTGGTTGAATTTGAAGCCCTCATTCAGGCCTTAGTTATCGACAGTTTGCAATTGCCCAACGTTGCCTTAAATTTTAGTGTCTCTGAAACCCTTTCCATGGCCGCTAAAGAAATACAACCCAAAAATACGGCACAAGCAGAAGCATCATGGTTAGAACAAGGCCTAGAAAAAAATCTTGCCAGTGAAATGGCCCTATTGAAACCCAAGTCCATTATTCCAGACCTCATTTATCTGATCACAAAAGAAAAATTAGACGGAAAAGAAGCCTATATCATTACGAAAACTCTGGATGAAATTTTTGGATTTGAGTGGATTAAAGACAGGCTCGTTGAGATCCCAGCCAGTTCCCATTGGGAGTACAGTTTAAAAGATGGATTATCACAAAGCATTCGACATCAAAAAATAAGCTTAATTCAAACCCTGATTAAATCTCACAGCAAAGATAAATTAAGTGGCTTAAAAAAAGAAAATGTGTTGGAAACCCTAACTCAAAAATATCCGGAAGCAACCAAGCAATATTTTAAGACTTTAGAACAGATCAAATCAGGCTCTGTAATTAACCTCACCAGCTTAACAGTGACCATTAATCGGTTAAATGCAGTAAGTTTATAACCAGATACAAATAAAAAAAGAGGGTGGCTAGCACCCTCTTAGGAAAAGTATACTCTGTGTTGAATACGCTCTATAGAAAATCAATAACAAGAGTCAGACGTAAAGCTAAAAAACCCCTAGCCTTACCACCTGTTCGATATTAGCGCGCTAAAGTGCCTGCATTATCGTAATACCAAATTTCAACCACAGATCCCTCGTAATTGATTCGAATCTGCCCAACTTTACGCGTTCCATTTTCAGCAAATAAGTCTGAAAAAACATAGCCATCTAGGCGAATAGTATCAAAATCATCTACCTGAAAAACACCTGAATAAGACCGCCCTGAAACAGTTAAAACAAAAGGATAGACCAAAGAAGTGGTTCTCAGTGATGAGTCAGTATAACGATAAACAACTTCAGCATTCACAGCATCCAATTGAGCAAAAGAAACCCCTTCCAGATTTAAAAAATGAACGGTTCCGCTACTATAAGTGGTAGTACCCGTTCCACCTTCAGGAATAGTAACAGGCAAATGCACACTCTGTGTCCCTAAGTAAAAAGCGGAAAAATAGGGCGTACGACTTGATGAAATAAAATCAAAACGATTAGCGCCTATATCAAAATGTTGAAAATAAACAGATCCCTCAGTAAGAGAATCATCCATATTTATTAAAGTGTAAACGATACCGTTATTATAAGTAAGCTGTCGATCTGAAACAGGATACAACACCCCATTCAAGGTAACAGACGTCAATAAATCCAATTCAGGATCAGTAAGCCGTAAAGCCGATAGCCTAGACGGAGATGTACCAGAAGAATCAGGGATAATCATGTTCATGGTAACCCCATTCAGAACGTTCAACGCAGCCTTATCCTCTAATTTAGCGCCAATACTTAGAGTCCCGCCACCTTGTCCACCTAAACCACTTGTAGAACTGCTGCTGCAGCCCACCAAAGTAGCCATGAAAAAAGCCAGTATAAAAAATGACTTAACGTAATACATCTGTTTCATTTAAACTCCTCCCCAAAAAATTACATGAAATCATACACTAAAATATAAAAAAAATAAAGGGGTGGGTTGTATTTACAAAAACAATATACCCCCCAAAAAAAAGAACCACATGCATGAATAATGCATAATGATTTAAAAATTACAAAATGCACAAAAAAAATTCGACCAAAAAAAATCGATGTTTTTGCCACCTATCGTCGGGTATTGAAAGATTGTTCAAAAGAGCATAAAACAGAGTCACACAAGTTTTAGCATTCTTTTGACGATCATAAGAAGCAAAAGGAGACTATTATGGACTACGAAAACAACACATCAATGAACGGCTTTGAAGATATCTTTTATTTAGAAGATTTCTTTTTTATCAAAAAAAATGCCATCAAAGAAAACACCGACCTTGTTGAAAAAACGTTTCAAGAACTCTATAAATATGTCTCTTACAATTAAGACATCCTTCACAAAATAAGCTATACTAGGTCCTCATGAATAAGATCACACTTATCTTAGGCCCTACAGCTGTTGGAAAATCGGAGTTTGCGCTGGAATTAGCTGAAAAAACAAAGGCCGAAATCATTTCAGCGGACGCCTTTCAGGTTTATAAAGAAATGGATATTGGCACAGCCAAGCTAATGCCAGAGGAACAACGCGGTATTCCCCACCATTTAATCGACATTAAAAGCATCGAAGAACCATACAGCGCACCTGAATTTATACACCTCACACAAGATCTCATTCAAAACAATCCCAATACCCCCTATATCATCACTGGTGGGACCGGATTTTATCTGCATGCCTTTTTATATCAATATCATTTTCCCGAAAACACCAGTCACAGCGACTATAAAAAAACACTGGAAAAAGAATTAGACACAAAAGGACCTCAATTTCTATGGGAAACATTACATCAAAAAGACCCAGAGTTATCGAAACAAATCCCAGCGGGAAACAGTCGACGCGTCATCCGAGCCCTAGAACTGCTACACGAAAAAAAAGTCCCAGCCTCTGAAATTCGATCCAAAAAAGACCGCCCCCTTCCCGGCTGTCGTGTCATTGGTTTAAAGATGGAGAAATCCAAACTCGACAAGCGTATCCACGAGCGAGTAGATCTCATGATCCAAAAAGGTCTCATTGAAGAAGTGGAAACCTTAATCAAACGCTACGATGAAAGCAACACCGCCTTTCTTGCCATTGGGTATAAGGAAGTCATCCCTTATCTCAAAGGAAATATCAAAAAAGAAGACATGATAGACACCATCAAAACCCATACCCGCCAATTTGCAAAGCGGCAAATGACCTGGTTTAGACGCTTTGAAACGGCAGAATGGATTACTCAAAACGGATAAACGAATGGCAAAAAAATTACCCCTTACGATTGAAATTACAGAAGTAGCCCCCACTCAAACTCAATTTGACATCCCGGCCTTCACAAAAAAACTATGCACCCTGTTAAACATACAAACAGGCAGCATTGAAATTACCTTTCTGAATAACGCCGATCTCAAAAAAATGAACCAAGCCCACTTAAATCACAATTATAACACCGACATTATTACTTTTAATTTGGGAAGTCCCAAAAGTCCAATGGGCGACATTTATATTTCTATCGACCAAGCCAAAAAACAAGCACAAGAACTCCAACATTCGCTTGAATTTGAGATCAAAACACTCATTGCCCACGGCCTTCTACATGTATTGGGATACGAGGATGATACCGAAGAAAAAAAAGCCATCATGTTCAAAAAACAAGACGAACTGCTTGCCCACCCTTGAGTTAGAGAAAAACACCCCGTATAATACACATACAAAACCATTATGACCGAATATAACCAGATACTAACATTATTAGCACTTATTTTTCTCATCAGCCTCTCTGCTCTTTTTTCCAGTGCAGAAACCGCCTTTACAACCATTGGCCGAATCAAATTAAGAAGCCTCCTGGAAAAAAAAGTAAAAGGCATTCAAACCCTCAATAAAATTCTACAAAAACCCCGAACCCTCGTAACCGCCATTTTAATTGGCAATAATATCGTCAATATTGCGGCCTCAGCCATTGCCACCAATTGGATGATAATAATGCTACATAATATTGGCATTGAAAATATTGCAGCAGGACTCAGTATCACAACAGGGATTATGACCTTTCTCATACTCACCTTTGGTGAAATCACCCCAAAAGCTTTAGCCTTAAAAAACCCTACAAAATGGGCCATTTTAATCAGTCCTTTTATGTACTATTTTATCATTGCAGTATCTCCCGTCATTGCTATATTTGATGGCATTCACTGGATTTTATCGAAGATATTTGGATTTTCCATTTCAGAAACCCGGGTCTTAACAGAGGGTGAAATTAAAAGCGTCATCAAGTTAGCAGAAGAAGACGGTATTTTGCAAAGCAGTGAAAAACACATGTTAAATGGGGTATTAAATTTTACAGACAAAGTGGTAAGAGAAGTCATGACACCTCGAACAGACACCCTTTGTGTCGAAGTCAACGCCTCTTTAGAGGAAGTCATTAACTTGTTTAAAAAATCAGGCCACTCCAGAATCCCCGTCTATGAAGATAATATTGATAACATTTTAGGCATTATTTATGCCAAAGATTTATTGGTCATAGAACCTGAAGAACGTCATCAAAAGCGCATTCAAAAATACATGAGAAAAGCAGAATTTATTCCAGAAAGCAAAGACCTCAGAGAACTGTTGCAACAAATGAAACTGTCCAAATTTCACATTGCCATAGCCATTGATGAATATGGCGGCATGGCAGGTATTGTCACCTTTGAAGACATCATTGAAGAAATCGTAGGGGATGTCTTGGATGAATACGATAACGAACCCGGCACCATTATTGCCGTAGCGGATCAACATTACTTGGTTGATGCCGGTCTCAATATGGACGATCTACCTGAAACCATTCAGGCCATTTTACCCAAAGAAGATGAAGACTATGACACTATAGGCGGATTTGTACTCAGCGAATTGGGGGCCTTACCTCAAAAAGGCGATATTTTAACCTACAAGAACCTCGAAATAACCGTCGGAGAAATTCGGAAACGCCGCATCATCTCTCTTGAAATTAAAATACTAGAATCAGAAAGCCAATCTGAAAGAGATTAATGAAAAAATGGCCAAAATAGGTATTTCACAACAGGCCCAATATAGACATCCCCCTTACAAAAAAAGAAAATGCCCTGTACTATCAAGGCATGAAACACATTCCCTTTAATACGCCGCTTCGAATTAAAATAGAAAAACTGGTCTTTCAAGGCTGGGGCATGGGCACCTACGACGGATTCAAAATTTTTGCGCCCAACACACTACCCGGAGACACCGTTGACGTAATCTTAATCAAGAAAAAAAGATCATATGGCATGGGAAAAGTAAAAACTTTTATCGAAAGAAGCCCCCTCATTAAAGAAGCCCACTGCAGCCACGCCCTCGAATGTGGCGGCTGCCAAATGATGAATGTGCCTTACGCCGATCAACTCCTGTTAAAAGAAGACATTTTCAAAGAATGCATTCAAAGTTTTTATAAAGAGTTATTAGCCGTAAAAAAGCCCATTTTAGGCTGTAAGGATACCCTATATTATCGAAATAAAATGGAATTTAGCTTTGGAAAAAATGAAAAAGGCCTCATTTTAGGCTTAAAACGCCGAGGCAGTTACGACGATATCATTGATATTCAAGCCTGTATGCTACAAGATCCGCTCAGTGATGTCATCCGCCACAAAACCCTCTCTTTTTTTAATCAAACCGGCCTTTCCGCCTGGAATTACAGCACCCGAAAAGGATGCCTACGCCTACTCATGGTGCGTCACTCCAAAACAAATCACGAATTTCTACTCAAACTCATTGTATCGGAAAGCGACCACCTGAACCTCTATAAAGACTATGTGAGCTTTATCCAACAGGAAATTCCTGAAGTCAAAAGTGTCATCATTACCCTAAATCCCAATGAAGGCGACAACGCAGACAACCATGAAGATTTAATCACAGCAGGACCTGGCATCTTACACGAAACCTTAGGCGATCTTACCTTTAAAATCAATTCTAAAGCTTTTTTTCAAACCAACACCACACAAGCAAGCGTCCTGTACGACACCATCAAATCTACCGCAACACTGAAACCCACAGATACCGTTTTAGATCTCTACTGTGGCACTGGAACCATAGGGCTATATCTCGCAAAATCGGTTAAAGCCGTCATTGGCGTTGAAGAAATTGAAGAGGCCATTGAAAACGCCCAAGAAAACGCCCAAAACAATAACATTCACAATGCCACATTTTACGTGGGACGTGTCAAAAATATTCTTAAATTCACCACCATTAAAGCCGATTGCATCATTTTAGACCCACCCCGAAGCGGCATCGTCCCCAAAGCCCTACAACGCATTATAAATTTGGATGCCCCTCAAATCATTTATGTCTCCTGTAATCCCAGTACCATGACACGGGACCTCAAAGAGTTATCCCAAGCTGGATACACCATTGAAAGCCTACAACCTGTCGACATGTTTCCCAATACCTTTCACGTCGAATGCGTAGCAAAACTAACAAAATCCCCATCAAAAATACTGGTTTGAGTGAGAACATCTTGCAAAATGAAGCCAAACCCGGTTTAATAAACACCATATGAAATGGGATAAAAACTTAGAAATCGGGAACACCACCATTGATTCCCACCATCAAGAACTTTTCAAACTCATCAGCATGCTTGATGATGTCGTAAAAAGCCATGATAACAACAAACTCGAACCCATCATTGAATTTTTAGAACACTATGTTCAAGATCATTTCAAAGAAGAAGAAACGCTGATGCAAAAGAAAGAGTTCGAAGCCTACGAAGAACACAAAGCCGAACACGATGCCTTCAAAGACAAAGTCATGACCATCCGGCATCATTTTAACGATTTATGCCCTACCGCATATTCTATTATGGATATTCGCAGGTTTATAGATCAATTGGTCCATCACATTAAAACCATAGACATTAAAATCGCCCACCTAAACCAGGATGCCCAATGAGTCAAAAAGCCCACGAAATTTTCGAAGCGTTTCTAAATCATGAAAAAAGTCGATACACCTCAACCAAGCGCGACATTGCCGATGCCATCTTCAAAAAAACACATCACTTCGAAGTAGAAACCTTCATCGATACCTTCGAAAAAGAAGATCTCAAACTATCACGTGCATCCGTCTATCGAACCATCAAACAACTCTTAGATGCAGGCCTTCTTCAAAAAATCCCCACACAAGACGGCAAAGTGTATTATGAACACAGTTTGCCTCAAAGCCACCATGCTCATATTATTTGTAATACCTGCGGGAAAATATTTGAAATTAAAAACAATGCCATTGAATCTGAAATTCAAAAGTTTTGCCAAGACATCCATATCACCCCCACCTATCAATCCCTACACATCTATGGCGACTGCCAAAAAAAAGAAACCTGCAAAAACAACCGCCCCTAAATAAAAACACACGTTCCATTAAAAAATAGAGATTTTTGCTAAAAAAAGAATCGATTTTAACTTTTTAATGAATTGATTTTTTTTTAAATTATAAAATATAATAAAAAAATAAATAAAAGGAGATTAAATGGAACCTTCTGTTAAACCACCCCTCGTAGAGCTAAAAAGACCTCCACTAGCAATAAAAGTCCCTATGGAATATGCCCCTCGAAAGCGAGGACGTATAGATCCCTCACAAACAGCAGAGAACACACCCCCCGTAGCAGGTGGCAGCAGCGGGGGACCTGGTTTAGAAAAAGCCCCTACACCTAAAATAGCAGCATCCCCCTTAACCATCCCTGCCTTAAACGGGGAATTAGAAAAAACGCTACAGCTATCTTTAACAACAAAAATTCAAGAAAGATTAAAAGCTGCTCATTTCAGCGCCGATTTTTTATCTGAAATAGAAGATATTGTCAGTGCCTCATGTCATGAAATTTTAATAGAAAGCACAGAAAAGACAAGATCTCCCTACGTGGGAATGATTGCCTGCCAGACAACATTAGAAGCAAAGTGTTTCTTAAACACACTGAAAGCATCCGGTCTAACTTTCCCTAAAGAACACTCAGGAATTACAAAACCAGAATTATATCAAATCATAAGTAGGTGTTTTAGAACACTCAATCATCATCTCAAACACGATGAATGCCTACCCTCTGGTACTCATACCCGGGAAAGAGATGGAAAAGAAAAACCCGTATATCATGTGGGTCCCGAAAGAATTCCAATAGCCATAATTAACGCAAAAAGAGCAGAAAAAAAAGACTTTGGAGAGGGTGCATATGGAATCATCCGAGAAGTCATTCGATTGGATAAGTCGGATGAAGAATGGGTCGTCAAAAAAGTACTCCCTAGAACCAAGATCAAAACAGATGAACCAGGACCTAGCCCCATATCATCAATGGAAGAATTTCATATGAGAGCCTCATTAGAACGAGAATGCCTTATCAATGAAGCGCTTAAAGGGCATCGTGGGATCATGAATGTAGAAGCAGTAAGTTTATATCCTGGAAAAAAAAGACAAGGCCTCATGCTCATGAAAAAAGCGGAAGGGGATATGCTAGATAAAATTGAACATACAAAACATACCTATGCCACATGTATAAAAGAAGCCAAAAGCTTAATCCCTGTTATCCAAGCCTTAGCGGACATGCACGCTAGAGGAATCATTCATAACGACATCAAACTGGATAACTGTTTATTTAAAGGCGATGAAACGTATCTCGCTGACTTTGGATACGCCTTCCCTTTAGATCAATTAGACCAACTCGAAACCATAGGATTAAAACTGAATACCCAAATAATATGGGGCGGCACCTATTCACCCCCTGAAGCAGACCAAATTAAAAAGGGAACACTCATACCCACCTCAGATCATGCAAAAGCCATTGATATATGGGGAATAGGTGTCATCTTATACATGATCCTGACACGTACTCATGTTGAACTCAAAGGCACCTTAGAAACCGTCGAAAAGCTACGAGCGGATCTCACACCCTTTGTCGCCGTCGGAAAAGCAGACACAGAAATAAATACATTCGAAAGACTGGCAAGAATAGCCTATTGTTGCTTATCTCCAACGCCTCTGCGTAGGCCGAATATAGCCAGAATCTTAGACATACTTCAAAGATTGCCTGAGCACCTCTAGGTTAAAAAGCTATTCGAGAAAAGAAAAGTCCGGAGAATGATACACTTTAAAGCCATCTCCCTCTCGAACTAAAAAGAGGGCTTCCACATTCTGAAGTGTTTTAACATACGCCAATCCAGCACGCGGCCCCATCACCATAAGCGCCGTAGATAACCCATCCGCCTGTGTACAGGTAGGCGCAATAACAGTAACAGACGCCACATGATTGGAAATCGGATAGCCTGTACGTGGATCTATAATATGAGAATAAGTCTGTCCCTCTGACTGAAAATAATGATGGTAATCCCCACTTGTCGCCAAAGCCTGATCATTCTTTAAAGACACTACTCCATACACATCTGCAGGATTGCCCTTTAAATTAGGCATGGTAATACCCAATTTCCAAGGTCGAAAAAACGGTTTTTTACCTTTAACGCGAACCTCCCCTGTAATTTCAACCAAATAAGAAGACACGCCCTGAGCATCTAAAAAGGCTGCTATTCTATCCACAGCCGCCCCAGCTGCATTAGAAGACAAATCCAGCATAAGTCCCTCTTTTTGTTTCTGAACATGATGAGGTAGCGTCAGTGAAAGCGCCCCAAAACCAGAAAACGCCAGCGCTTCATTAATAGAAACCTGAGAGGGAACTGTAGGACTATCCCCTGAAAAACCCCAAAGATCAAAAACAGGTTTGATAGCCCCATCCCAAGCGCCCCCTGTATCCTGATACAAGCGCATGGATTTCTCCAATAAATGAAACAATTCCGGAGACACTTCAATGCGCCTAAACGCAGGCGCTTGGTTCAAACGTGACAACTCAGACGTATCCGTATACGTTGAAAAAATCGACGTAAAATCAGCCAATTCTGAGTCAATTTGAGGGTGTAAATGAGACGCCGATCGCCAAAGCGGTGTATACAGAATAATACGATAGGTAGAGCCCATCGTTTCCCCAACAAACACCCATTTTTGACGATAAAAAAGGACACATAGCACCACCAGAAAAAGAACACTTTTAATACCAAAAAATCTAAAAAAAGACCGTTTCTTCACACAAAAATCCTCCTAAAATAGAACCCTTCTACAAACATCCTGATAAGCAGGATAAAGCCTAAACTAAAAAAATCAAGCCCCCCACATCCCATTTTAAAGCGTAAGATTCATCTCATCGCGCTTAATAATAGACTCTCCCAACTGACCACAGGCCGCGGCAACATCTTGTCCTTTTCGATATCGAATCGTGACATAAACAGATTCACGCTGAATATCCCGTTGAATTTGCTTTAAAGCAGACACCGAAACCGGTTCAAAGGGAATTTTACGATGGGGATTCAAGTTAATTAAATTAATTTTAGCGTTCAAATACCGTGCAAGTTGAATCAGCCCACGAATATCCTCATACTGATCATTAACCCCTTTAAGTAAGGTATATTCCAAGGTCAGCTGACGATTATGCAACGATTGGTAATGATGAATCAAGCGACTCACATCCATAATGGGATTTTTAAGTTCAACGGGCATAATTTTGGCCCGTTTTTCAGGATCCGTGCATCCCACAGAAAACGCCAAATTCACATACCACTGATCATCTATCAAATTTTGAATGGTTTTCAAAAAGCCAGACGTGGAAATGGTATATTTGCGATTCCCAATATCAAACGCCCAAGGCGCTGTCAAAATAGAAATCGCTCCCTTTGTATTCTTATAATTCAGTAACGGCTCCCCCATGCCCATAAAAACCAAATTCCGAATGGGATATCCCGCATTACAGGCATACAAAATTTGACCTACAATTTCTGCCTGAGTTAAATTGCGCTTAAATCCGGCAACGCCTGTTAAACAAAATTTACAATCTACGGGACACCCACATTGAGTAGAAACACAAAGCGTGTAATACCCTTCTTGCTCTAAAACCACAAATTCGATAGATTGCCCATCTTGCAATTTCCCCACAAACTTAATGGCCAACTCATCCGAATAAAAAAGCTCCACAGAATGAATCGGCTGAATCGCAAAATGAGATTCCAATTTAAGCTGATTTTCTTTTGAAATATTGCGCATCTCAGAAAAAGACATCACGTACTTCTTATAAATCCAATCCAAAACTTGATCAGACAAAAAGCCCTTAAACCCCAATGTTTTCAAATGGGATTTAAAGTCATCTCGCAATAATCCTGTAATATAAAGTTTGTCCATACGGGGACTATCGTATAGGATTACAAGAATTTAGGCTAGACTATCGATAATATATCCAAATAGAAAAAACGTTTTAAACTGAAAAAAGAAGGGCAGAAAAAAACCATGAGATTATTAAAAGACATAGAAAAATTATTATTCGAACATAATTTAGGCCCAAACCCACATCTAATCAGTAGCATTAAAGCCCTCATTGAAATCACAGAAGATGGCAATTCTGACAAACATTTAAGGCTTATCGAAAATTCAATTTTAGAACTCCAACAATCCTTTCATGTCTTTAATCAACATAGAGACAAACGAAAAGTCTGCATTTTTGGATCTGCCAGAACCCCTAAAGACGATAAAAATTATGGCATGGCACGAGACATGGCCTCAAAACTTTCTAAAAAAGGATATATGATCATCACAGGCGCAGGTGATGGCATCATGGGGGCCGGAAATGAAGGTGCAGAACCCAACATGAGTTTTGGACTCAATATTGAGCTCCCCTTTGAACAAGAGGCCAACCCCTACATCAAAGGCTCTGATAAACTCATTAACTTCAAATATTTTTTCACACGAAAATTGATTTTTATCAAAGAAAGCGATGCCACAATTGTATTTCCAGGTGGATTTGGCACCATGGATGAAGCCTTTGAACTTTTAACGCTGATACAAACCGGCAGGTGTTCACCTCGGCCCGTGATTTTTATGTCTCACAAAGAAAGCCACTACTGGGAAAGATGGTTTGAAAATATCAACAAAGAAATGTGCGGCAAAGGCTATATTTCAGAAGAAGACCTTCATTTTCTAAATATTTCCCATTCAAAAGAAGAAGCGCTCAAATACATTGATTCGTTTTACAGCATTTACCATTCCATCCACTATGTAGATGAAACCTGCATCATCCGTTTAAACAAGGCCCTATCACCAGAAACCCAACATATCCTCTCAGCAGAATTTAAAGATATGATTAAAGTGGGCACACTCGAACAACTGTCGGCAAAAGACCTCCCAGAGGAAGCCAAACGATACCCCGAAAAAATATTTTTACGCTTCGAATTTGAAAAAAAAGAATTCGGAAATATCTGTAAATTAATCACACGTTTTACAGCATTAGAAGCCTAAAAAATAGAGGATTCTGCCCCCAGCTTCTCATTAAAAGTCATTTGAAACTTTGGTAAAAGAATGATTTAATAGTGCGATTATCACATCACTACTAATTGCAATACGACAAAACAAGGAGTCAACATGTTAGAACTTTTTATTAAGGGTGGCCCCGCAATGTACGCATTGTTGGCATGCTCCATACTCGGTGTATACATCATGATCGAAAAATTCCTTTTTTTAAGAGGAAACACACTCGACGTTGAAACCACCACAAAATCCATCAAAAAAATGATTCATACAGAAGGCATTGAAGGATGCATCCAAAACCTTCAAGACGACGGCCTCATCATACCCAGAATGGTCACCAATGCCCTCAAATTATCCCATCTGACACGCTCAGAAATTAAAGACGGCTTAGAAGAAATTTCAGCCGCAGAAATGCCCAAAATTGAAAAAAACATGCCAATGCTCCACGCCCTCATCACAATAGCGCCCCTCCTGGGATTATTAGGGACTGTAATGGGATTGATTAAAATCTTCCGAGTAGTTGGCAACGGAGATCCTTCCCTCCTAACAGGTGGTATTGCAGAAGCTCTAATCGCAACAGCTGCAGGCCTTGGCATTGTCATTCCCTTCGTCATTGGATATCAAATTTTATCTCAAAAAATAGACACCTTTACCGCCAATGCAGAAAAAATAACCTACGACGTATTAAGCTTTGTCAAAGATGGTAAATCGGTAAAAAAATAATGTTTGGACACAAAAGAAAAAAAAGAGCCAGCGTTGAACTGAATTTTGTCCCACTAATTGATGTGGCGTTTAATTTGCTTATTTTTCTTGCCGTAGTCGCCAGTTTTAGCGCCAATAACCCAGGCATCAAGATCAATGTCCCTGCAGCAGAAACCGCTGCAGCCTCTCAACAAAAAGGGGTTCAAATTTCCATCACGTCAACCCATGAAATTCTAATTGACGGTCAACCCATTCAACTTGCAGACCTATCTACAGAAATTCAAAATCGTAAAACAAAAAATCCCGACATGTATATTAGAGTCAATGCCGACAAAACCACCGCCTACGAAAACGTGATTCAAGTAATGGATCAAGTTCGATTAGGGGGCTGTAACGATATCGTTTTAGAGGTTGTAAAAGTCGTCCAAACGGAATAAGCATGTCATACAGTGAAAAAAACAACCACAAAATTGCGATCGTTATCAGCGCCATATGCCACGCCATACTTCTTATCATACCAACATGTAGGCACGTGATTGTAACACAAAGCACGCCCAAAGCCTATGAAATTCCGGTAAAATTCAGCATTGAAACCGTCATTCAAAAAGAAGCCACAACAGAAGAAACAGGCACCATACAAGATCCAGAACCCCCATTAAAAGCAGAGGTTAAAGCCACAACCATTGCCCCATTTGAAAAAGCAGAAACAGGAACAAGTGCCGCAGCCAAACCCAAAGCCAATTCGATACAAACTCCTGGAGATGCCAAAGGAAAAGAAACAACAAAACCAGGTGCCATTTCAAAATCACCTGGATCCCCTGACGGACAAAACACCGCAAGGCCTGGATCTGCGTCACAATTACCTGGTTCGCCAGACGGAACCGGAACCTATTCATCCATATCCCTTGTAACGCCTAAAATTGCCATTACAAACGAATGGAAAGGCACCATCATAGTAAATGCCACAATAGGTGCAGATGGTACGGTCACAGAGTATGAAATTATAAAATCAACAGGATTTAAAGAATTAGATGCCGTATTTATTAAAACAATTATAGAAGGAGAACTCAAGAAAAAAGGAGCCTTAATGCAATACGCCAATGGTAAAATACGCCTAGAGCACGAGTTTAAATAATGAAAAAAACACTAAAATCATATCTATTATTATTGATATTGCTCACCATAAGCACACTCCATGCCCAATCCCCTACCTTTACACTGGAAACACTTGAAAACTCCCAAGAAATAGAAACAGCAGTAGACGACAGTATCTCAAGCCCAAATTCTCAAGAAGAAATCACAAGATCTTATTCCGATTCACGAACCACAAGCCTTGAAAATGAATTTGTAAAAATCATCGTCAATACACAAAAAGAAGACATGGGCAGATTTGCAATTGAAACAACACAAGGCGATCCCCAGAATCCAAACGACAACAATCAATCTCTTATTTATGGAAAGCCCGTCCCTTGGGCATCTTACACAACAGTGCTAGTCGATGGAAGACCCATTGTATTTGGAGAAGCCAGCAAAAAACTCATTCGTCGTGTAGGTGAAAAAATTCAATTTGGAACCATCCTCACTCAAGCACAGGACACCGAAAATATTACAACACAGGGACAAGCAGGTCCCATTGAAATCATTCAAAAGTTAAGACTGTATACAAACCCATCCACACAAGTTCGAGACAGTGCCCTCATCGAATATACACTCATCAATCACAGTAAAGATCCTCACAACGTGGGATTAAGAATCATGATGGACACCAAATTAGGCGCCAACGATGGCGCGCCTTTCCGAATTGGAAAAGATGCCATTACCGCAGAAAAAGAATACATCGGAAAAAATATCTTAGAGTATTGGCAAGCCTTTGATTCCTTAATAACACCCAATGTCATTGCTCAAGGATCCCTCATTGACAAAGACCATGGCGTTTTTCCGCCAGACCGTATGGTTTTATCCAACTGGGGCACGCTCGTGGATAACCCTTGGAACTTTCAATACGAAGAAAACAGGCCCTTTATTCGAACCGGTGAAATCGAACAAGATACCGCATTGGGACTTTATTGGAACCCCATCTCCTTGCAACCCGGAGAAAGTCGCACCATTCGAACCATTTATGGACTGGGCGGGCTCACCTTATCTCCTGGCGCCATTAAGTTAGGATTAACCGCACCTTCAAATGTTCCGCTAACCTCCCCCCACGAATTTATGATTTTAGGATATATCTTAAATCCAGGCGGATATGACATTCAAAATACAGAAGTGACCTTCGACTTACCAGAAGGGCTTCGAATTACAAAAGGCAACTTATCCACAAAAATCCCCATGATAAAAGCCGGTGAAACCGCACAAGTACCCATCAAAGTCATTTTAACCAATGAAGCCAGTTTCGGAACTCATTTTATTGAAATGAACGTAAATTCATCTACCTTAGGAAAAAACAGCGTCAAGCGAAAAATCAATTTCAACGCAGCTGTAAACATTGAAGCTTCTTTGTATGTACCTGTGAAAAAAATACTGGGATTCAATGCTTATACGGATGCCATATTAACCCTTAAAAATCCATCATCGTTCAGCATTTCACAAATTGAAACCGAAATTGATACCAAAAGTTTAGATCTTCCAAACTTTGAAACAGCAAAAAAAAAGATTGCCCTCTTAAAACCCTTTGAAACCCTTAAAATCAATTGGAAAATAAAAATGCCGAACAATCCAAAACAACGTGAAACCCTCAGTGTAAGTATAAAAGCAAAAGGAACCCTGAAAAAAACCATCACAAAAACCATTAATATCGCAGATCCTTTAATGATCAAAACGCTCACATCCGACAAAAAAACAGTCTCCCTAGACGATGTTTTTTATGTGGAATTTAACATTGAAAATTCACAACCCTTTAAAGAAACATTTTATAACATTACCTTCAATCCTGAAGCGCTGGAACTCATTCGAACAAGCACCAGTTCAGACATTGAACAATTAGACCAAAAAATAGCAGAAAGAGACGGAGAGGTAAGCATAAGACGTATCAAAAACACAAAAAAACAACCGCTTCTAAAAATTGTAAAGTTGCATTTCAAGCCCTTAAAGGCAGGAAAAACAGAAATCACGCTCAATGAAAATTATGCCATTCAACATGTAGAAGTGGTTGAAATAAAAGGAGAGAAATAATGAAAAAAAGTCTATTTATTTTTGGAATACTACTCTTAAGCACTGCCCTCATTCACGCAGAACCCATTGCCGATGTGGACAGTCGAGACACCAGTTACAAAGCCATCGAAAATAGTATCAACAACGGGTATTTAACCTTATTTGAAGATAATAATTTTAGACCCAAAGAACCCGTCACCCGAAAAGAATTGGCCTTGGTAATTGATCAAATCAACAACACCCCGGAAAACACCACCCTTCAATTATCGAAAGCCGATATTCAAGAATTAAATCATTTATCAAAATCCTTTAAATCTAATTTTGTAGCCGCAGATGAAAATATTAAAAAATTAATGGCAAAAACAAAACAACTCTCAACAGAACAAGAAACACTGCATAATGATCTCACAAAAATAGCCTGGGACTTAAAAAAAGAAGTCAAAGAAATGAAACGTCAGCGCACATTTTTGTGGATAGGAATTGCCGTCGCAACACTATTAGGCATTTCCAACTAGAGATCAAATTAAACCTTAAGGGGCAAAAAAATGGCACAAAGAGACATACGAGAATACACCTGTAAATCCCTATTTCATACTCATTGGGAAACGTATTTCAAAGGATTTAAATATCATTTCAATTCTGTTCTAGCCTGTTCGGGACAAATGTTAAAAGATCAAACCCAAGTAAATCCATGGTTGAATCAAAGCGGACTGGTTGTAAAACCCGACATGCTATTTGGAAAACGAGGCAAAAATAACCTTGTATATTTAAAAGAAAAAAAAGCAGGTGATGTCAATTTAAAACAAGCCTGTGAGTGGATTGAAAAACACAACACACAAGAAACCACCCTTTTATCAGGGATTTCAGGTGTTTTATCCCATTACATTGTGGAGCCCTTTGCCCCCCACGACCAAGAAGAAGAATACTATATTTCAGCTCGAACCGACGATTATGACGATATTTTAGTCATCAGTCCCTACGGTGGCATTGAAGTAGAAGAAAATTGGGACAAAACCACAGAAATACGAATTCCGCTCAATCTATCAGAGCAAGATATCGCCTCTAAAATAGAAAAAGGCATGCCAAATGGATTAAAAAACACGCCCTTTACCGTATTTGCGACACAATTTTATGCCTTCTTTAAAGACCTACATTTTTGCTATTTAGAACTCAATCCTGTCGTCATTAAAGACAATACGGTGTATCTCTTAGATGCAGTAGCCAAAGTAGACGATACCGCAAAATTTTTAATCACAGAAAAATGGGGCCCTATCGAATTCCCCTCCCCCTTTGGCATGCGTCCTTTAAGTGCGGCTGAAGAACGCATCAAAGCCTTAGATGAAGAATCTGGATCCAGTTTAAAGCTCACAATTCTGAATCCTTATGGACGACTCTGGACCTTGGTAGCTGGCGGCGGTGCCTCCGTTGTGTACGCTGACACCATAGACAATGCCTGGGGCATCAGTGAATTGGCCAATTACGGCGAATACTCTGGGAATCCAACCACAGAAGAAACCTATATTTACACCAAAACCCTATTAGAGTTAATGGTCGAACACCCCAGAGAAGAAGATAAAATCCTAATTATCGGTGGCGCCATTGCCAATTTTACAGACGTCGCCAAAACCTTCGCAGGCATTATTCAAGCGCTTGAAGAATTTGCCCCCGCGCTTCAAAAAAACAAGGTAAAAACATACGTACGTCGTGGCGGCCCTAACTACGAAAAAGGCTTAAAGTTAATGGAAGCTGCCGGTGAAAGGCTCCATTTACCCATCCAAGTCTATGGGCCAAACACCCATATTACCGATATCATTCGCATGGCCTTAGAAGAAGAAAAAGAAGGAGTTGTAGCATGACAAACACATTATTCACCCCTGAAACACAGGCCTTATTTTGGAATAACAACGCAAAAGCCATTCAACGCATGTTGGATTACGATTATATTATTCATCGTAAAACGCCCTCTGTGGCCGCCATTATTCATCCCACAAGCAGCACCTCCTTTGAAAAGTTTTTCTTTGGAAATACAGAGGTCATTATCCCCATTTATAAATGCACCGAAGAAGCCGCAGAAGCATACCCTCATGCTGATATTTTACTCAATTTTGCCTCATTTAGAACCGCCCATCAGGTTACAAAAGAAGCCTTAGAGATCCCAAGCATTCGAACCATCATGATCACGGCAGAAGGCGTTCCCGAACGACTCACAAGAGAACTCAATACGCAAGCCAAGCAACTCAAAAAAATCATTATTGGTCCCGCAACAGTGGGATGCATTTCCCCCGGGGCCTTTAAAACCGGGAATCTTGGCGGTACCAACGAGCGCATTATCCAATCTAAACTTCACCTCAAAGGATCCGCAGGTCTTGTAACACGATCTGGCGGCCTCTTTAATGAGCTGGCCAATATCACAGCACTTCAAGCGGATGGCATTTCAGAAGGTATTGCCATAGGGGGCGATCGATATCCCGGGTCTTCTTATCTCGAACATCTCCTCCGAATGGAAAAAAACCCTGACATTAAATATTTCATTTTATTAGGAGAAGTGGGTGGACTCGCAGAATATGAGGTAATTGAAGCTGTAAAATCTGGAAAAATAACCAAACCCATTGTGGCCTGGTGTATTGGCACCGTCGCAGAACATTTTAGCGCCAGTGTACAATTTGGACATGCCGGTGCCAGTGCTAATGATAAAAAAGAAACCGCAAAAGCCAAAAACGAAGCCATGAAAGAGGCTGGATTTAGAGTCCCTAAATCTTTCAATGAACTACCAGACATGATTCATGCTGTGTTTCAACGCCTTCAAGCGGAAGGTGTGATTCAAAAACAAAAAGAACCTGTCATTCCAAAACTTCCCATCGATTTTTCAACGGCAAAAAAAGAAGGTAAAATCAGAAAAGAAACCAGCTTTATCTGTACCATTTCAGATGATAGAGGAGATGAAGCTGTTTACGCCGGATATCCCATCAGCAAAGTAGCAACACCTGATACAGGATTCAGCATCGCAGATGTTGTCAGTTTATTATGGTTCAAAAAAAGATATCCAAAATGGGCCAGCGATTTTATAGAAACGGTTTTAAAAACCGTCGCCGATCACGGGCCTGCGGTCAGCGGCGCCCACAATTGCAGGGTCTCGGCACGCGCAGGTAAAGACGTCGTATCCTGCTTAGCCAGTGGTCTTTTAACCATAGGTCCCAAATTTGGGGGTGCCATTGATGATACAGCACGCCATTTTAAAATCGCCTATGACAGCGCTCAAGACCCCAGAGAGTTTGTAGAAAGCATGAAACAAAAAGGCATTCCCATCCCTGGAATCGGACATCGCATTAAATCCTTAAGAAACCCTGACCTTCGAGTCAAAAGTCTAAAAGAATATGCCAAAACTGCATTTCCAAGCACCCCTTTATTAGACTATGCCTCAAAAGTAGAACTCATTACATCCTCTAAAAAAGACAATTTAATTTTAAATGTAGATGGTGCCATAGGCGTTCTCATGGTGGACATGTGGAAAGGCTTAAATTATACCGACAGTGAAATTCAAGAATTCATCGAAACAGGCACACTAAATGCCTTTTTTATATTGGGGAGAACCATCGGATTTATCGGCCATGTGTTAGATGAAAAACGACTCAACATGCCCTTATATCGCCATCAATTTGATGATATTTTATACGATGTTGAAATGGCCGAACACATTCATTCATGACAAATGATGAAACCGGCACTTTATTTTCAAACAAAAATAAAGCCTTTTTAGATGCCCTCTCTGAACATAAAACCCTAGATGCCGCCTATCTCTTTTACGGAGAATGCGCGGCAGATCTAGAATTAGCCGCCACTTACCTCATTGAAAAACGACTTCAAAGCGCTAAAGAAAGTCCCAACCATTTGAGAGTAAAGACAGAAAACAGCATCAAAATAGAAGATATCCGGGCATTAATAGAAAAAACAAAATATGGCTCTCCAAATCAAGATCCCCTCTTTGTAACCCTATGCGATGCCCACACATTTACCGTGCAAGCCGCCAATGCCTTTTTAAAAACACTGGAAACACCCCCGAATCACGTTATCTTTATATTAACCACAACGCAACCCAAAGCCATACTGCCAACCATTTGGTCACGGTGTCAGCCCCTATATTTTCCCACAGAAAAAAATAAGACTAAGTCCGAAAAAAAACATATTCCCTACACAGAATTGAAAAAAAAATCGCTAATAGACCAATTAAGCGCACTTGAAATTCTGGCCGAAAACAAAGAAAGTGCCCAAGAAGCTCTATATGAGTGGATCCAGGAATTGACAGAAGAAACACCCCCTAACATCTACATAATCCAAAGAATAGTAGACACCCTAGAAGCCCTTCACTACAATACCAACACGAGACTGCAACTTGAAGGTCTCTTATTAAAGGAATAAACCACTATGAATTGTATTTTTTGTAGCATTATTGAAAAAAAAATCCCGGCCAAAATCGTCTATGAAAGCGAAAGCGTCATCGCTTTTCATGATATAAATCCACAAGCCCCCATTCATATTATTGTCATTCCAAAAGCCCATCTTCAGAATATACTGAAACTTTCAAAAATTAATGCTACACTGTTATCACAGCTCTTAGAATCCATTCAAGCTATTGTCAAAGATTTAAAATTAGAAGACAATGGGTTCAGAATAGTGACAAATACAGGAGAAGACGGTGGTCAAACAGTGGATCATCTTCATTTTCATATCTTAGGTGGGCGTCACTTAAACTGGCCGCCGGGATAAACAAAACGTTTAGAGTAAAGAAGGAGTGAAGACAAAATGGCAAAGCAAGAAAAACGGCCAGGAGAATCGATTGATTCTGTATTAAGAAAATTCAAAAGAAAGGTAAAAAATGAAGGCACCTTGTTAGAACTTCGAAAACGAGAATATTTTGAAAAGCCCTCTGAAGAAAAAAAGAGACGCAAAAAAGCAGCTGAGAGACGCACAAAGATTCAACAAGTAGCCGACGAACTTTCTTAACACATCCCCCCCATTGAATGAACGAAATCACATCGTTATTACAATCAATTGGGAAATCGTTAAGTCATGAAAACGCTGTCATCCATAGCCTACAAAAAGGCTTCCATATACTCCCCACTTGGGGAGTATATGTTCTTATTTCCCTCATCATTTATGGGCTATTTTTTGAATTAAAAGCCCTCAAAGCCATCCATTTTATTTTAAAACCCATAAGCAAACACTTGACCATTTTAGATCGTTACTTAATCACTCAATTTATGGGACCATTCTGCCTATCCATCGTTGGATTTACACTCATTGCAATGATTGATATTTTATTTTTTCTCGTAGAAGAAGTCATTGTCGCTGGCGTGTCTCCGCTGACAATTATTCGGCTACTGCTCTATAAATTACCTGAAATCATGGTGCTTTTTTTACCGATGGCTGTTTTATTTTCAATCATGCTATTGCTGGTTAGAATGGCCAAAGACAATGAGTTAACCGTACTCCGAACCTCTGGCATTCATACCTTTCGCATTGCACTTCCCTTACTTATTTTAACCGCATCCACCAGCACATTATCCTATCTTAATAATGAAAAACTAGTCCCATGGACACAACGCAATGCCGAACAACTTATTCAAGAACAAATTCAAAAAATACCCCCCCCCAGTATTGTAGAAGACATTGTATTTAAAGGTACCGATGATCGATTTTTTTACATTAAAAAAGTAGACATTAAAAAAGGAAAAATGGAAAACATTTTAATTTTCGAACCCAAATCGGAATTCCCAAGAACCATTACAGCCAAATATGCGCTATGGAAAAAAAATCAATGGTCTTTACTAGATGGCAGCATTCAAGACGTAGACGCTGAAGGCAATATCCAATTTATGGACAAATTTTCAGAATTAACCCTTCATGTAAACCAAGAAATTCAAACGTTTTATGAAAAACAAAAAACAACTAGTGAAATGGACATAAAAGAATTAAAATCAAAGATATCAAAACTCGAAAAAGGAGGCGTAAGCACGCGAGCACTCCGAGTGGAGTATTATACAAAAACCAGCATCCCTCTTGCCTGCTTTGTGTTTGGCATTATGGGAATCGCCGCCTGCCTAAGTTTAGTACGATCTGGAAAAGATTGGTGGGGTGTGATTGTGGCCATTATTATTGCCGTATTATCTGCTGGGTTTTATTTTTTTATCATGGCCGTTTGTAAAGCCCTAGCAAAAGATGGCACCCTAACGCCCCTTATAGGGGCATGGTTACCGAACATGATTTATGGCGGCGTAGCGCTCAGCGTAATTACTTATCAATGCAAATACAAATAAAGCCTATCACCCATAAAAATTTTCTGATTGGCTTGTCCTTAGCAAGACGAGGTCAGTATATGGAAGCTTTAGACCGATTATCCTCTGTCGCCAAAGAAAACCCCTTGCTGTTGGCCCAAATTTTAACCCCTTTATATGTCTTATTAAAAGAACAAAAAGACCCCCCTCAACTTCGGATTGTCATTGCCCAACTCTATATTGAGCATCAACGATACACCGAAGCCTTCTACGAATTAGAAGAACTCTTCGAACAAAATCCATTGTTTACGCAAACCTATTTTTTGCTATACAAGATTTATAATAAACATAAATTAAAAGCCAAAATTCAACATATCTTTGAATCTGCTTTTGAAGAAAAAATTTACGATTCGGCTGTCATTGATTTACTGTCTAAAATCTACAGTCAAAGCCAACAAGCTAAAAAAAGCGTTCAATTTTTTGAAACCCTAAGCATTCAAAAACCCGATAACATCCAATTTCACAAAACCCTCACAGAACTTTACATTCAAACCTTAGACTACCCCAAAGCCTGTTTATCACTTCGAAAATGGATACAACTCTACCCTGACGACGCCAAAATGGGCATTGAAAAATGCGAAAAAATGACCAAAAATGCCCCCCATCATAAAGAAGTCAAAGAATTATTGGTCGAACTCTATTTGCAACGGTTTAATATCGAAAAAGCCAACGAACATCTTCAAGGTCTATTAAAAATCAATGCCGAAAATGCAGATAATGTCATCAAGCTCTACAAAGAAAGCTTAGAAAAATTCCCCGGAAATGCCCCACTAACATTAGGCCTCTGCGATGCCTTTAGTGTAAAAGGACTCTACACAGATGCAGTGGAAACCCTAAAAAATCTACTGGAAAATAAAACCGCCCCCATTCCCGTTTTAATTCGAAAACTCAGTGAAATCTTAGAAAAAAATCAACGTCATGCCTATGGCATTCAGATATTAGCCGAATGCTTTATTCAAAACCATCAAGAAAAACAGGCCTTAGAAGTCATCTCGGCTTTAATTCAATCTCAACATTTTGATGAAGCCAGTGTCATTGCACAACTGGAAAAAATCAAAATAGAAAATCCACAAGAAAAAGAATGGATTGAGTATAATTTTGTTCAACTGGAATACCACAAAGAAAATTTTGAAAAAAGTTTAGCCGGATGTGCGGCACTTAAAGAAACTCCCTTTAAACTAAAAGCTCAGCTCATGGAATTGAAAATTTATAAAAAAACAAATAGAAAAAGAGAGAAAACAGCTCTATTAACTACCCTATTGGAGGAAAACCGCCATACAGAATTTATCTACAATTTAGCCCAAAAAGCCGTCTTAGAAGACATTTCTGAAACCATTGAAACCCATCTAAAAAGCGACCCTCAAGATGCCAATACCCAATTTGAAATTGGCCAACTGTATCACCAAAAAGGGGAGCTAGAAACTGCACGTAGCTATCTTGAAAAAATTGCCAAAAACAGCCCCTCTTATTTAAAAGCCCAAACATTAATGGGGCGAATTTTAATTGAATTGGGCCAATACACAGCTGCAAAAAACCACCTAAAACCACTGGTAGAAAAAAAATTATTCAGCAAAAAAAACGCATCCGCACCTGCACAGTTTTTACTCAGCCTTGCCTGCTTTAACAAAGGAGAAACCCAAGAAGCATTAGATCTAAGCCTTCAAACACTCAAAAACACACCCAACTATCCAAAGGCAGAAAAATTTGCTCAATTTTTAAAAGAAAACCAACACAGTGCCAATAAAGGAATTGCGATAGGCGGCCTCTTTTCAGGCAAAACTCTTCTTTTGGTCAGCATTCCACGCCAAAAAACCGCGTCAAAAAAAGAAAATTCCAGACAATCCACCGTAGCCATTTCTCATAATAATCAAGGTGTTACTCTCTTTTTAGAACAAAAAGAGGAAGAAGCCAAAGATGCCTTTAAGTTGGCCATTGGATTAGAACCCAAATCAACCATTTTTCATCTCAATTTGGGATTCTTTTACATCACAAAAAACAAAATGAAAGAGGCTCTTGCTGAAATTCAAATGGCAGAAAAATTAGGCGATGAAATGGAACTGGCCTATCACCTCAGAAGCCTACTCTATTTCAAAGGAAGTGAATGGGAACTCGCAATGGACTATACTCAAAAAGCCATAGCCGAAAACCCTAAAAACCCCCTTTACAGCTTACTTTTAGGCGACATTTATTGGGAAACAGGAGAACCCGAAAAAGCCCATGAAAATTGGAAACGCGCCAATCAAACCGGCCTTTTAGCACTCCATATTCAACGCCGAACACAGTACTTAAAAGCAGAAGCTACCGGCATAAAAGAATGGTTAAGTCCAAAAGGATTTTGGAACAAAAAAGAAATCCCAAAGGACGCATGAAATCATTCATAAGGGGCATTTTAATCTTTTTTTTATGTGCCAATGGCATACTCTATGCCACGGAACAAAATATAAAAATAAAATCCGAAAGCGTCAGTTATAGTGAAGAAGGACGCATCATGACCGCAAAAGGAAATGTGGTCTTAGAAACAGATGATCTCAAAGTCACTGCCGATTACCTTAAAATGGATATAGACAACAACAGGGTCTGGTCCACGGGAAATATTTGGATTAAAAAAGGTGAAAACGAATTCAAAACATCTGCAATTCTTCTAAATTTAGAAGAAAATATTGCCACCTTAAATCAAATTAATATTGAAATCGTCCCGCCCGAAAATAAAGGAAATATCTTGCTATCCGCGGATGTATTAACAGATACGCCAAGTAAAAAATATGGAAAAAGAGGCATACTCACCACCTGTACTAACCCCGAAAGCCCCCATCATTATATCTACGCAGATGAATTTATATACACACCAAACAAACGCTTTGTCATCAAACGCGGTTATTTCGTCAATAAATTTTTAGTCACGCCACTCCCCTTTAAACTCCCTCTTATTGGAAATGAATTATCGCTCCCCATTCTCATTCCCATCCCCTATTATTCCTATGCACTGGGCACACGAAAAATAGTTTGGAATTTCCCAACCATTGGAAAACTGGAAAATAGACCAGGTTGGGGATGGTTTGTTCAAAACAGCATTGATTATAAATATAAAAACAACAAAGAATCGAGCTTATATCTCGATTTTTTTCAGGACAAAGACGACATCAAACGCAGTAAATATCAATTTGGAGAATGGGGTCTTGGTATCGGGATCAATCACTTTTACGAATGGGAAAAACAAGAAGGTAATATCACCGCCTATAGATACGATTTTGACATTAAAAATGAATTAGGACAGTTTGAACCCAAAAAAAATGAAACATTGGGATGGAAAAACACATATCAAATAACGCCTTATTGGAGCCTTAATCATGAAATTATCAGCAAAAAAGTAGAAGAACACATTCAAATACGGGCTAAAGAAGAAAGTTTATACACAAAATTAGGGGCCAATTACGACAATTTAGGGGATATCTTTCAAATTACAGGCGATCAACTGGAAAACAACACACTTAAAAGCAATGCCCAAACCCTCAAACTAAATCGAACATTTAATAATAAGCACCGCTATTCTTTAGATCTGAACAAACGCCAAGATACCTTTAAAGAACTAGATCTCGATGCAACACTCAAGCAGACCCTGTATTTTCCAAATCGTATTAATCTGTATAATACGGCAAATTTAAAAGAAATTTCACAACAAAACCAAGATCCCAATCGCAAATTAGACCTTAACTCTACTTTAGTCAAAACCTTTAACAGGGGAAGATTATCCATTTATTGGAATCAGCTTTACCAGCTTCAACCCTCAAACAACATCAGACTCAACGATTATTTAGCCAAAGAACCTGAAATCACACTGGATTTAAATCCCTATAAAATCGGTTTTTTTACGGTGAAACAAGATGCCACCATGGCGAGATACAGAGAATTCACGTTTGACCCCAAAACCAATGATAGACGCATCTTTCCAAAAGAAAAATTTGAAATTATACCCAACACCTATATTTACAATCAAACCATTTCCGTTTGGAAAGCCAATTTTGTGTATAACCAATATGCATTTAAACAAGCCAATACCGGTTTATTTGATGGCGATGCCCAATACAGATTACAGGCCAACGTAGAAGGATACAGACAAGAATTTTTATGGGGATTATTCGCAACTGGAACACTCTATCACTATCAATATTCAGCAGAAAACAACAACAATCCCTATACCCTTGGCGTCACACAACTGAAAGGCAATAGAAACGATATTGTCCAAACGCTGGACTTTCAATTTGATAAATACCCCAATTATGGCACCTTCACATGGACCAACAGTTTTCCCTATAACTGGTTAGAAAAACCCGAACGCAAATGGGGCTCCCATTTATACACCATCGAAATGACCCTCTTTAACAATAGAGCCTCACTCCAAGCCAATGGATCCAAAAAAATGAACTTTACGGATGCAGAAAAAAGCACCCGATTCGAACCCTTATTCATACAAGCACAACTCAAACCCTCTTGGATAGAGATCAATTATAATCTCTACGTCAATATGAACAAATGGGTAGACGAAAGTGATTTTTTTGTACAAGGTTCTACCCTACAACTGGGCTTTAATTTGGGTCGAGATGTAAACTATCAATGGCAATTTAGAGCGGATTTTTTTTATAAAGACCCCACAGGTTTGGGTAAAGTAGAGTTAAAAAATTATGATCTCAACACACTCAGTTTAGTCAAAAAAGAGCATGAAAGAGAGCTCAGCCTCTCCTATACAAAATCCACAGAAACATGGTTCATCACCTACCGATTCTTTGCCTTCCCAGATGATCCCTTTCAAATCCGAAAAACAAAAGAATTGTTAGAAATAGAAGGAAAATTCAAACAAAATGCACAAGAAAGGTTATAATAGAAAGATGCTCCATAAAAAATTAGCCCTCATCCTCGTCCTCATCATCAGCCTAACAGGGTGTGCCAGAACTTTACGTGTCGAAGAAACCCAAAACCTAAAATTAACACTCACATTCACATTTATGGGAAACACCAACACCACAGATGCCGTCTATATTATCCCCTTTTCAAAACGCCCCTCACCCATTATCTTTTTTCAACCCAACACAACAGAACTGAGCTATATGCCCATTCCAGGATTCCTCTTTGATCCCACACGTCTTCCAGGCGGAAGTACCACCTTAAAACCCTTTTATGATCAAGTGTATACAACATGGGACCAATTCATCATTATTTATGACAATAAGATAGAACTCATTAAGGGCATCCCCCTCGGGACATCTATTACAGCCCCCTTCACCGTAACAGACAATATTGGAACCTTTACAGAGCAACAAGCCATTCACGAGCAACGATATCCAAAAAGCGAGACCTTTAGAGGTGTAATCAGCAGTACAAATGGCAACAATACCCTCACAGGATTAAACACTCGAACCCTAACCTTAACCCTAGAAATTTCACAATTAGGCTATGTTGAAAACGATCTTATTTTCTATGGGTTAATGTCCCTGAGAAAATCTGACTTTATTGCCGGGCTCTATCAAGATTCAACCAATCCAAAAGGACAACAATTCCCCTTCAATATCCCCCTATCTAAAAACCAAAAACGAATCTTAAGCGGTGCTGAAAACAGCAGCATTCCGCAATCTATGGACCTCATATCATGGCAAGCCGAAGTCTTATAATTCTAGTATCTGTAGTACTAACACTACTCAGCTTCCCACCATTTAATCTGTATGGCCTTGCCTTTGTTGCCCTAATCCCACTTTTTTATGTATTCACACACTCAAAACACACGGCCCTGTATGGTTATTTATGGGGCGTCTTATTCATGGCAGGGTTTAACAGTTGGATGCTCACACTCAGTGCCTGGGGCCCTAAAATCGGTGTCATCTGCTTATGGATCCTTTCAAGTTGTTTTTTTGGCCTATATACCGGCATCATCGGCTGGATCTTTGGCCATTTAAAAAAAAAAATACACTGGATGCCCTTAATCTGGATCCTGCTAGAATATTTAAAATCCATCGGCCCATTTGGAAGCCCAGGCGGCATAATAGGCTATTCACAAGCAAGTCATCAGCCATTTATTCTACTGGCAAAGCTAGGGGGCGTATTTTTAATATCCGCCATTATAATCGCAATAAATGCCCTTTTATTCAGTGCCTATGAAAATAGATCCAAAAAAGGGCTCACCTATCTCCTTCTCGGCGGTATCCTCATCATGAGCAGCGAAAGTCTCGGATTCATACTCAAAAATCAAAAAGAACCCACCTCTCAAGAAACGCTACGTGTCCTGGTCGTGCAACCCAATCAAAGCCAAGACAAAAAATTTCAAGCCCCTTACTGGACGCCCTTTAGAAAAGAATATTTAGACCTCACAGAAGAAGCCCTTCAAAAAGCCCCCGCCGATTTGGTAGTCTGGGCCGAAACGATTACACCGGATTTTAATTTAGAACGACAATGGTTCATGACAGACCTAAAAAGAATCACACAAACCTACCAAACACATATCCTATTTGGAACACCCTATCGACAAAACGATCACATTTATAATAGTGCGGCACTCATCTCTAAAGATGGCAGCTTAAACCCACCCTATAACAAAATGAAGCTCATGCCTTTTGGCGAATATTGGCCCTTAAAATCCCTATTTTTAAAATTCGGATTAAAGAACATCATCCCAGGCGCAGAATTTTCAAAGGGTAAAAACGAAGGCCCCTTAAGCATCCATCAATTCAAAATTGGACCCTCTATTTGTCTAGAATCCACCTACCCCGGTGCCTCAAGACAGTTTGGTCAACAAGGCGCGACTGTATTATGTACACTGGCCAATAATGCCTGGTTCCTAAACAGCTCTGCCGCTGAAAAACATCTCCAAATGACCCGTTTACGCGCCATTGAAATGAATCAATACATGATTCAATCTGCAAGTACGGGGATTTCCAGCATCATTTCCAATAACGGCAAAGACATCCAAAAAATGCCCCTAAATACAAGGGGGGTAATCCGTGCAACCCTCCCTATGAATTTAAAACAAAGCCTCTACGCAAAAGTAGGAGACCTGATCATTTACGTCGCATTCGGTATATTAAGTATCGGCTATATACGACTAAAAAGGGGGCTGTTCCGAAATTAAAAAAAGTTAGGATCAGCTGCCTTAACTTTTCGGGTCATAATTTGATCATAAATACGTTTAAAGACTTTATCTGAAAGGGGGATCGCATCCACCTGAATCTCATCAATCTGAGAAATCAAAGTAGACGACATATGCCCGCGAACGTCAGAAGCAAGGCCCGCATCCAGTTTAGATAAAAAAAAGGCTGCAATTTGAGGCGGTTGAGATGCCAACTGTTCTGCAATATCTTCAGGACCACACTCTTTAGTGCCTGAAGCACTAGAAGAAGATGAAGGTGAAGCATCTAAAGAAAAAAATCCACCCCCAGAAGCTCCGGTGGAAGGCCTCTCTTTTTCGACAGAAGGAGCAGCAGCAGCCGATACAACGGGTGGAGCAGACGCCAATCCAAAGCCTGCAACACGCTGTTTTTCAACTTC
The DNA here is from genome assembly GCA_964539135.1 of uncultured Rickettsiales bacterium. GTDB lineage: Bacteria > Margulisbacteria > Marinamargulisbacteria > CAZIFG01 > CAZIFG01. Next base: position 48,766 of record CAZIFG010000001.1, on the reverse strand, counting down.
ACGAAACACATCATCAAAAAAGGCCTGTTTATCATCCCCTCTTAAATCAGGAACATCTCCTACCAACCCTGTTAACTTCGCCGTACTCGATTCTGATAAATGACGCAAAACAGACTGTGTCTCATCTCCCAACAATTTAAGCAATAATTGCGCTTTTTGATAGCCCTTCATCATGATACTGCCTCCCGATCATCCTCTGCTCTAAACTCATCATCAAAGCCAAGATCATCAAAATTTTCGTCATTTTCATCAAAAGCATCTTGATCTAAATCATCCTCACCAAAATCCACAACCTCTTCAGATTCAGGCTGTTGAGAAGGAACAGGGCGTTGTGGGGAAGGAGACGCAGACACCTCTTGATCTTCTGAAAGCCATTTTTCCATAACACCCGCCAAAACATGCGCTTCTCGGCGGGCAACCTGTCGCAATTTATCCACCTGCTTACTTTCATTCATATCATTCTTAAGCTCATCAAACTGAAAAGAACGAGAATCATCTTCTTCAACAAGGGGCGCTGGCGCCTTTTGTGTTAAACGTCTAAACAAACGATACAAGAAATATAAAACCACCAAGCCTGCAATAAAAGGTAAGGCCTTGTAGCCATATTTAAAAAATAAGGTCTGAAAGCGATACTCACGTTCCAAAGACTTCATATCCTCTAAATCTTCTGGCGCAAGTAAACTAAAATCGGCACGACTCAACTGAATAACGTCTCGTCCCTTAACATAGCCAGATGCCGCAGAGACTGTTTTAAAAATTTGAGTTTTAACATCCCCATCTAAAAAAACATCCTCATTGCGACTGTCCACAACAATGCTAATAGTCATACGACGAATATCCACGATTTCCCCATTTTCAACAGGTCCCAAATCACTGGTAATCGCAACTTTAAAGGATCCTACAGGTAAAACACCCATCAACTGTTTAGAAACACGGCGAATTAACTTTTGTTCAAAAGCCCATTTAAGATCAAACCATTCTTGAATTTTATCAAAATTAGGAATAATAGGCTGACCATAAGCATCTTCTATGGTTTGAGGTAAAACAGGTTTATCCGTTTCAGACTCTGTAACGGTAGCTGCAACGCCCACGCCTTGTTCCTTCATACGATCTAAAACACCTTCAGAAAGAACCACCCCTGTGGTATCAATAACCTTAACATTTTCAGGTTGTAAATTTTCAACAGCATTGGCAACCAACTGAATAATACTAAAAACCACATCATCCGTAATTTTTTTACCTGGAATACGTCGAACCAAAATAGCTGCTGTAACAGGCGGTTGAGACACCGTAAATAAACGAGGTTCAGGAATGACAATTTGCACTTTAGATTCTTGAATCATTTCAAGTTTCAAAATCGCTTTTTCCAATTCTCCAGAAAGGGCACGCAAAAAACGAATACGCTTATCAAATTCTGTAACCCCCAAGGTTTGGCTATTATCCAAAAGGTCATACCCTTTAGAGCCTCCAGAAGGGAGCCCTTTAACCGCTAAAAGATTACGAGCATCCATTTCCCGTTCAGAGTCTACAGAAACAGAAAACTTACTTCCAGTTTGTTCAGATTTAAAAACAATCCCTGCAAAACTAAGCTCCCGAACGATCTTAGACATTTCAGAGCCTTCCAAACCTGTAAACAGTTGAACATATTTCATTTTCTTAAGACGTTCCGCCTCTTCTTCTCTGGCTTTCTCTGCTGCCGCTTGCGCTGTTTCCAAAGAAATAGCTTCTGCTGTTTGAGGGGACTTGGAACTAGGTTTTGAAAAAAATGAATACGTGCCATAGCCCACCGCAACAACGATAATAAGAGAAACCGCCGCCATAATACTACGACGAACAGAGGCCGCAGGCCGCTGTCCAGTTCGGGACTCTTGGCCCTCTAATTCATCATCAATTCCAAAATCTTCTTCTGCCATTTATAGTCCTTAAATTGGTATTTGAGTTAATTCTTTGACTGTTTGCGACACTGTTGTAATCAAAGTGGTGGCAAACGTAATCGCTAAATTAAGCTTCTGGGCTTCCATACTCACAACATCCACAGAAACTTTACCCTCAATATACTGCTGGGTTAAGTCATTAACACGATACTCCATATTACTAATTTCGACCAATGAATCTACAGCCTTTTCAATCATAATCTGAAAAGGCACAACCCCTCGGGTTCCAGAACGCTCATCAACATCACTCACCGCAACATCTCTATCCCGATCTGTACGACGCTCTTTATCCAGACGATCCAATTCATTTTTATTAATAACCTGCGCCACAACTTCAGAATAACGATTAATATCCAAAGGTTGAGCGATAACATGAGGCATAGCCGGAATGGGTTTTTGGGTTTCTGTTTTAGAAACTTCTTGATCTAAAAACAATTGAAACGGTTTATCCGCACGGTAAGTGGCCCCCTCAACCCCTTTAGGCATTGCAGATGAGTTGGATATTTGATTCACACGTAATTGTCCCATACCTAAAGCCTCCTCTTATTTAAGTAACTCAATCGCACTCTGATACATCGCTTTACTCAATTTAAATGCATTAACATTGGCTTCAAAAATAGCCTCCGTATGCTTTAATGTTATCATTTCATTCGGCATATTGGTATTGGGTAAATAAAAAAAACCATCTTCATCTGCCTGAGGCGCTGCAGGATCGAAGTAGCGACCAAAAGGCTCATTACTCCGCTCTATACTCTTAACACGAACCCCTTTCGTGCCATTTGTTTCTAAAACCACATATTTTTTTTGATACGGAAGGCCGGTTTCCTCATCCTTAAGCGTCATTAAGTTGGCCACGTTTTCAGCCGTAACCGTCATTTTCATCCGTTGAGCCAATACCCCCGACATATTAATCGACAAGGCATCATCCAAACTCTGCGCATGCAAAAGAGAAGAAAATAAAAAAGAAAAAATAAAAAAAGAATATATAAAGCCGGTCATTTTTTACCCAAAGAAACTACTTGTCGATAATTATCAAATTTTTTCTTGTAAAGGGCAAACAAAGCGGCCTGTCTCACCCGATTCAACGCCATTTTAGAAGACATGTGTTCAATAACCACCTTAGAAAAATACTCACTGTTTTTGGGAATCAGCTGAAAAAATTGACGTTGATCATCATCTAAAAGAATAGGCTTAAATCCCTGTGTCGTTGCGTTGGCAATGTTATAACTATACACCGCATGGCGATGTCCCGTATCATGAATGGCCTCTTCCAGACCAGACATAGAACTATCGAATAAAAAATCATCAAAAAAGCTCTTCTCCGCAAGTAAAGGAGAAGCTAAAAAAAAGCCCACAAAAAATAAGATCCAAAAACTATTCTTCATGATATCTCTCGTTAAGCCGCACTCTTAATTTATTCAACAAGGCCATATGCACACGACATACTTTACTCTTTGAGTACCCTAACTTATCAGCTATTTCGGTTTGTTTCAATCCCTGAACATAAAAAAGCTCAACAATAGTTCGTTCATCGCCTTCTAATTTCTGAATTTCTTCCCATAAAACAGAATTATTTTCATCAATGGCTTCAACTTCAGGATTTTTACTTCCCTTCATACTGGATTCCACTTCAAAATCTTCTGTAGCTAAAACATACACCATAGTAGACTGACGCAATAAACCTTTGACACTTTCAGATGTAGAAAGCGCCGCATCCTCCGTATTTTTAGAAAATTCACTGGCAGCATCAGCTACTTTTTCTCGAATGCGTCGACGGTGTTGCTCATGCTCAACAGGATTTCTATATTTCCATTCGGAACGAACACGATCCAACATCTCGCCTTTCACCCGATAAAAAGCATAGGTTGAAAAGCGAGCCCCTAAATCATTTTTAAAATTTTTTTTAGCCTTAATCAGACCTTCCACTCCCCAAGAAACTAAATCATCAAAATCAATACAGGGAGGAACTTTTCCACTTCGAGATAAAACACTGGCAACAGATTCGATCATCGCCATATAATCATTCACAAAAACCTCGCTAATCATAGCAGGGTCCTGCATCAAATTTTGAGCTTGCAATTTTGAAATATCCACTTCTTTCATTCGCGTTAATCCTCTATTCCATACGATGAATCTGAGCTCTCAAAGTCTCTCTTAATTTTAACATATCTTTTTGCGCAAGTACTTTAGCAAATTCTTTAGACAATAAATCATTCATAATTTCTTTCTGAGCCTTGCTACTAATCACATTATCTTCTTGTCCTGGATCTTGATCTCCATCTTCATCATAAGACAAAGCAGACTGAGTATCAAACAAAGGTTTAGTAAATAAATCCTCAATCAATCGCGATTGAAATTCATCAATCACTTTATCTTCTTGAGGATAAAAATTATTTTGAGCCGAATAAAATTTCATAGAAGGCGACATATCCTGCATCTGATCATACGGAAGATTCTGCGCCTTCAGCTGAAGACATAGAAAACACCCCCATAGAAAAAGCGCTATAGCCCCACGAAACACCAAATCTTACATCACCTCTAACTCGGCAACAAGCGCCCCAGACAATTTTAATTGTTCAATGATAGAAATAAGGTCTTTAGGAGAGGCCCCAATTTGATTCAAAGCATTAACCAAACTAGATAGCGTATCCCTTGGATTTAAATAAATAAGACGAGAATCCGCTTCTTGAACATCAATCCCCGTTCCATTATTCTCTCCTGCTAAGCCTTGCGTGGCATCCGAATCACTAATCTGAATAGAAATACTCCCATGCGTAACAGCAGCAGGGAACAACCTGACCTTATCCCCAATCACCACTGTTCCCGTTCGAGAATTAATCACAACTTTAGCAGACGTATCTGGAATTACCGCAATATCTTCCAACACCGCAATGGTATTCACAAGATCTGAAGAGTCCAAATCTGTAAGCGGGATTTTAATTGTATTCGCATCAATAGCTTTAGCACCTGCAAATCCAGCTTTTTGAATAGCGGTAGTAGCTCTTGAAACCGTTGTAAAATTAGATTCGTTTAAAATAACCGTAATATTATGTAAATCAGAATAGGTAACCGGAACTTCTGCTTCAATAATAGCCCCATTTGGAATAGTCCCTACCGTTGTTTGGTTGCGCATATACCGTGCATTAACAGACTGCTCTGAAATACCCGCGACAACCACAGGACCTTGAGCAACCGCATACGTAACCATATCCGCCCCTTGAAGCGGTGTCATCAGCAAGGTACCCCCTACCAAACTATTACTATCACCCGCAGCAGACACCGTAACAGGAATTTTTTGACCTGGTTTTAAAAAAGGCGGTAAAACAGCCGTCACCATAACAGCTGCCACATTTCGAGAATTAAAATCAATCCCTCCAGATGAAATGCCCATTTTACCCAATAAATTCCGAAAAGCAGTGTGCGTAAATCCTGTCGATTTGGTATCCCCGGTGTTACGAAGCCCTACAACCAAGCCAAAGCCTAAAAGCTGATTTTCTCGCGCTTCAATAATACGCCCCACATCTTTAAGTCGAACTGTAACCTCCTGAGAAACGGCATACTCTGCCAAAGTCCCTGAAAAAAACCACACAAAAAGAACAAAAAGTACAAGTCGCTTATTTGAGTTCATCCCATCACCTCTTTTGTATTAAAATAACCAATTAAACATTTTAGTCAAAAGTCCTGGTGTTTGTTTAGAACCCACAACTCCCACACCATGAACAGACACCTGAGCCTTAGCAATTTGAGAAGACAAAACCGTATTTTTAGCCGAAATATCTGAGGGACGAATCACACCTTCCACATGAATCGTCTCAACTTCATCATTTACCTTAACCTCATGCTCTCCCACAATAAACAAATTACCGGATTCTAGGACTTCTGTCACCATAGCTGTGACAACCGCTTTGACACTACTTCTACGAGAGGTTTGGCCAGAACCTGCATATTGATCATTACCCCCAACGCCAAATTCAAACGTTTTACGATTTTGCTCATTCCCTAAAAGATTCGCAACTTGATCCCAGTTATCCAATAAATTAGTCGCAATAGACGACTTTTTTTTTGTTTGAGTACTGGCCTCTTGAACAGCCGCTGTAGATTCCGAAATCAAAATCGTAATAGTATCTCCAACTGCAATACGACGCCTCTCTGTCCCATATAAAGAGGCCGCGCCATTACCCTGCCATAAAGAATCAGCCCCAAGAGTAGAGCAATAAACCAAAATTAAACTAAAGCTTATAAAAAATAACTGTTTTTTCATCTTTCACCTTACCTCTCAAAATCTTCCGGTTATCTGCAGCTGATTGCACCCTAATAATATCACCAATAGCCCCTTCATCTAAAGCTTTTCCTTGAACTTCCACTGTAAAGCCCTGATTTGGAAGCACAAATAAGACATCCGCCCCCATGTTAATCACAGGTGGAATCTTAAGCATCCTATCTGTAAAAACAGTCCCCTGTGCAATAGTCCCCCTCACCATTTTACCCACAATAGACTCCGTATCATGATAACTCTGAGGGTCTCGTCCATTCACTTCCAATCGAACACGCTCTAAATGCTCAGGACGAACAATCTCCCCCTTTCTTAAAAGGGCCGTAGACTTCACAAAAAAAGCATACAAAGTCGTCTCTGTACCCAAACGAATCGAAACCAAGTCTTGGCCATTGGCATCTAAATAGGTCAGTGGAATCACTGTTTTACCCAAAACATTGGAAAATTCTGCAAATTCAAAGCGCATGGACACCGCTAAAGTCGGCACATTAAACGCCTCAAACGTGTTAAAGCGAATAGATACGTCAGACGTAATCGCATAAGGATAGTCATGTAATAATTTCTGAGTAAACTTAGAACGAACAGCACTTTGAACACTCAAAGGGGTCAATTTAGGCGTCGCAAGAAGCCCAGTACCTAAAAATAAGGCTAAAATGCCAAAAAAAAGTCCTCTACTTACTAATGTCACTGGCAATTTTAAGCATCGCATCGGCAGACCCGATGGTTTTTACAATAAGCTCAAAAGATCGCTGCGTCAGCAACATATCCATTAACTCTTCAATAATATTAACGTTTGAAAACTCCAAAGCTCTCTGTTTAATAGTTCCCATACCATTACGCCCCGGAACTTCTAAAGTAGGTTGTCCCGACGCCTCTGTTTCAGCAAATAAGTTTTGCCCTAAATCTTTAATCGCCCAAGGATTGGGGAAATTAGCAAGCATAAGTTGACCAATTTCTTGAGGCTGAGGGTTCTCTCCGGCTTGAACAAAGACACGTCCCTCTTCTGTCACCACAACATCTGTAACGTTACGAGGCACACGAATCGTAGGCTCCACAGGATGTCCATTGGGATTCATCAAGGTTCCATCTGCATCAATATGAAGATTTCCCGCACGACTATAGGCAATGGTACCATCTGGCATTCTAAACTGAAGCATCCCGCTGCCTTGAATCGCAAAATCAAAAGGTTGATTGGTAATTTGAACAGTACCCATCGCCAAATCTTTGGTTACATCTACAATACGAACGCCTTGCCCATATTCCAAATATTTCTTACGTTTTGCACCTTGAGCACTCCCACTTTCATCAAATTCAGAATAAGCCCGTTCCAAAACCAAAGGAAACAAACTTTCCAATTCTACACGTCGTTTTTTATACCCCACTGTTTGGGCATTGGAAATATTATTCGCAACAACCTGCATTTTTCGTTCAAAAGCATCAAAGGCAGACTTGGCCATAAACAATTGGGATAACATCTTAATTTTCTCCTATTTTAAGGTTGAGCAAGGCTCGCCCCAGTATTAATTGCTCGATTTAACAAATGCGCTACTTTTGCATTGGCATCATACGAGTTCTTTGCCATTAAAATATCCCCAGTAATCGCTTTTAAAACATTATTCTCTTCTAAATGTCCTTGAAGAATTGCATAATGCTCAGGCCCTTCCAATAAATCCAATTCCTCTGTCAAAATAAAAACACTGCCATTCAGGGTATCCATAGATTGCATCGCTTGAAAGCTAGTAAAGACCGCAATGCGAAGTTGTCCAACACGCTGTCCTTGCGCATACAAAATACCCGAACGAGAACAGGTCACATCATCAATACTCAATCCATCCGGCAAATAAATATCGCCCTCTGTACCTAAAACAGGGTAAGATCCAGCCATAGTTACCAAACGCCCTGTTGAATCCAACTGAAAACGACCATCACGCGTATAGGCCAAAGTCGTTGGTAACTTAATCACAAAAAAGCCACGCCCCTGAGCATTAATATAAAAATCCAATTTACGCCGAGTCTCAACAATAGGGCCAGGTCTAAACCGAAAAAAAGGCACAGAATCCAATTTATCCGAAGTCCGACGGGTATTATAAACCCCCTGTTCCAAAAACCCGGGAGTATTCACATTCATGGTATAAAACATCCAATTCGTATAATGCGTCTGAAAGGCATACATCCCATTAATACTATCCCAAACACCTGGATCTTGAACTTCCCCATAATTTTCATAGGCCAAAAGAAAGGAAGACGACCCCAAAAAGGTACAAAAAACAAACATCCAACGTAAACAAATCATGATCATAAGGCCTCCTTAGATCGCATAGTACCATATTTATCGCGAACCTTCTGCCGTTTTTTTGCCAATTTATCAAGTTGGTACACAAAAGCCAACACTTCAGCCACAACACCAAAAAGCTCAGGCGGAATTTCACTGTCTATTTCCAATTTAGATAAAAGATCGGCCAACGCATCATCTTCATAAAAGGGAATTTTATGATCTTCGGCCACCTGCAAAATCATTTCAGCAAAGGCCCCTTTTCCCACTGCTAAAATTTTAGGCGCCTTGCCCTTATCCACATCATATTTAAGCGCAATGGCCTTTTTCTTGCTTTTTTCAGGTAAATTCAACTGATCCAAACGAGACTTAATATCAGACGCCTTAACCTTACCTTTTCGACGCACCGATTTTGAAGAAATAGCAGGCGCCTCTTTCTCTTTTTTAGGATCTGAGGGCGGTACCATAGAAGGTGTAAAAGGGGGCCTATAATTAGACATCAAGCCTCCGTAATGATCCGTGTCATGGAATTTAGGTTAATCGTGGGTAAAATTAAAGATTTCACATCTACAAAAGAATTTTCGCGTGTTTGAACCCGTGTAAGTTGATAGTTGTGAGAGGCCATTCTATACCTCAAATCAGGTAACAGAGAAGCAATATAGGATTTGGTATCCCCTGCTGTAGTATGAAACACGTAAGAAATAGTCCGATCCAGAAAATCCATAACAATAGTGACTTCACCCATTTCTGGGGTTTCAAACTTCAAAATAATTTGTGTTTTTTCAGGGAGTACAACACTTTTTTTACCCCGTTTTTGGCGTCGAATCAAAAGCTCGATATCCCTCTTAATCCCAGGCCATAAATTAGGCAATAACCAATAGGCAAAATCTTGATTTGCCATCGCATGAAGATCAGTTTTAGTCAAAACCATTTGCGTTAATAAATCATCTAAAAGCGCAGACAAATCCTGTCTAAAAGGAAGCACATCCGACAAAAAGGATTTAACCAAAGAAACCGGCACATCCGCACCACGCTGAATGACCTGATGTTCTACCCCTTTAAGGAAACCCAATAATGTTTTAAGGTCTCCAATCATCTTTTCACGCCCCAATTCAAACCCTTCCAAAGAGCCTTCCTGTTGAACACGCGTCAGCTTTTTAAGCTCATCTCCAAATCCAGATAAAATGGCCGAAAAAGACGATAAAAACGAGGGCTCAAACAATTTACCATAATTAGAAAGTGAAAAACGCAACTGATTTAAAGAGGTATTTAAAGCAGATGTATTCTCTGTAAAAGACGTAAAATGAGATAAAAACGACGATATCAAATCCGTTCCTTTAGAAGACGTAGAAAGGCCCTTAGAATAGGCAATCACCGCCGCTTGAATCGAATTGGGTTTTGAATTGCCATCAATAAGGGTTTTAATGCCATCAAGCGCCTCTTTGGTAATAGGCTGATTTCGCTCTAAAAGAGCCGTAATAATTTGCTTATACTGAGGAGTAACAGGCTTTTTAAATTTAAGAAGCATGTCACCTAAATCTGTATCGGTCAGTTGACTCCGACGCTCTTGAACAGATGCTTCTTTATTTTTTCGAACCTTATTGGCATCCGCTTGAACATCTTCTATAGCAGTAGCCGCATGTGCCTCTGTAGAGGCCCCTGTATTATCCAGCTTAAATTCACGAGATTGAGATTCTTCAGCCGAACGAGGGCGTTCTACACGTCGTGTATTTTGAGGAATAGCATATTGCCCAGCCGCACCAATAGAATCTACCAAATTAAAATCCTTTTTTAAGGAAAGTATACAAGAAAACGAAATAAACGCCAGTAAAATCTAAACCAAAAACACTCTAACAAATGAGGCTTTAGTTGTCAATATCGTACCCCTTTTTCAAGACCTTAAACCCCTAAAAGTTGTCGATATCTCAACTGCATCAATTGGGCTATTTTTCCAGATTTCAAATGAGGCAATCCTTTAACAGAGTCTACCAACATAATCCCTCTCACTGCATTCGTCAAAAAAATCTCTTCCATATCATTAAGATCCGATTTCATGATTTGACATTCCACAATCTCAATACCAATTTCACTGGCCTTATCCAATAAAAATTGACGCGTCACGCCCCTTAAAACAACTGGGGAACTGGAGGTATAACACAAATCCCCTTTGACAAAAAAAGCATTCGACATCGAAGCTTCCAAAATTTCTTTGTCCGCTGAATATAAAAGCACATCATCATACCCCAAGGAAAGCTTACGCTCGAGAATGTTTTTCATCCAACTCATCGTTTTGAATCCATCCAAAGGTGTGCGCTGAAAAGACTCCTGAGAAAAAGACAGGCTATGACGATATTCAACCTTAATATCAGGAAAATCCCGCAAAACCATCATCACCATAGAATCCCCAAATACAATTTGAGAGGGATCTTTTTCACGATTTCCAGGTGTTAAATAAATATTAAGAACAGCATCTCGAGTGTTGTTTTTTTCGATTAAATCTTCAATATGCGCCGCATAATGCGCGTCACTATCTTCCATCGGAATATCCAAAATCGTAGCGGCCTGCCTTAAACGATGTAAATGTTTTTTAAGAAGAATAGCATGCCCCTTAGAAATTCGAATCGTTTCAAAAAGGCCATATCCATACAAAAACCCATAATCCATAAACGGAAACGGTACCATTTCGGCAGACTTAAATTCAAAATTGACAGATAAAATTGGAAAAACAGACTGTGTCATAAGGATACCCCTTTTGTCGTTAATTGTATTAAATTCCACTACACGTTGATTAAAATACCATTGATCATGGTAAAATAAAAGCAGACAAGGCCTTTGCCATTCCTTTTGCTTTAACCTGGATTTCAGCCCACTCTGAAGAAGGATCTGAATCAGAAACAATGCCACTCCCAACATGATAACTAAAGGCCTGATCCGAGAAAACAACAGATCGAATCAGCAAATTAAAAGAATGTCTACCATTACAGCCAAAAAAACCCATAGATCCAGTATAAAAGCCTCTAGAAGTCACCTCCTGCTCCTGTATAATTTCAGCCGCTCGAATTTTAGGAGCCCCCACAATAGAGCCCCCAGGAAAAAGTGCTTTTAAACAAAAAACAGGCGAAACATCCTGTTTCAAGGTACCTGAAACACAGCCAACCAAATGGTGTAAATACGCAAAGGTTTCCACCTGTTTTAAAATGGGAACCTCAATACTCCCAGGCTCACAAACAAGCGATAAATCATGGCGCTCCAAATCCAAAATCATGGTCAACTCTGCACTATCTTTTTCTGAAACATATAAACGTTCTTTTTGAGCTAAATCGGCCTCAAAAGAGGCCTTTCGAGAGATCGTTCCTTTAATGGGCCAAGTCTTGACGTTTAAGCCGTCAATAGAAAGAAAACACTCTGGAGAAGAGGAGCAAAGGGTAAAATAAGGTGATGATAAAAATCCTGAAAAAGGTGCCGGAGAAGCAGCACGCAATGCCAAGTAATACCAGAACGGATCCCCCTGAAACACACCATAAAATGGAATAGAGATATTGGCCTGATAAATATCGCCAGCAGAAATATAGTTTTTCACCTCAGAAAAGCGCTTTAAATAAGCCTTAAAATCACAAGACGATTGAGGAATTGTACAGGAAAAAGAAGCCAAAGCAGGGTCTGGAATCATCACCTGATCAAAAGAAATAACGTCACGCCCTGCTACATCAGAAGAAAAAAAATAGAGCTGATTGCTGTGATGGTTAAATACAAAGCCTCTATCATAAAGACCAAACCAAGCCTCACACCCTTTAAATGCCGCCAAAGCAGAAAAATCCGGGAAATGTCGCGCCGTAGAGTAGGCAATTCCGCCAACAAATCCCCCAACAAAAGGAAGGTCTGCAGATTCAAGAGAAGGAATCTCCTTTAAATGTAAAGCCAAGGTTTCAAAAATATCCGTAGAAAGCACTGTTTTTTCATAAAAAGAAGACCGATAAACAACCCCATCTTCCAAAGACAAGGTTAAGGGCGGTTCCCAAACCACAATAGAAACATGAGAAAAAGAAGACGTCTCATCCGAACTGTCTAACCATACAAAGCCTGGCGCAGCATGAAACAAATCAACCAAAGGTAAAAAATCCAAAGAAAGAGAGTCTACCCTCAATCGAGGGCCAAGGGACATCCGACTAGGACTCCGTTTTTAAAATCGACAAAAAGGCCTCTTTAGGCACTTGAATAGACCCCACTTGTTTCATTCTTTTCTTACCTTCTTTTTGCTTTTCCAAAAGTTTTCGTTTTCGACTAATATCCCCGCCATAACATTTAGCCGTCACATTTTTACGCATGGCTTTAATGGTTTCTCGACACAACACATTTCCACCAATGGCCCCTTGGATCGCAACTTCATACATCTGTCTGGGAATAATTTCCTTCAATTTTAAAGCCAAATGAACCGCTGTAGATCGCGCCTTAGAACGGTGCGCCACAAAAGAAAGCGCATCCACAGGATCCCCATTAATCAAAAGATCCACCTTCACCAAATCTGAAGTCTGATAATCCTCTTCCCAATAATCCATACTGGCGTAGCCTTTTGTTCTAGATTTTAATTGATCAAAAAAGTTTGTAATCAGTTCATTTAAAGGCAAGCTAAAGGTTAGAATCTGCCGTTCTGCATCTAAATATTCTGTTTTTTTATAAATCCCCCTTGCCTCTTTTGCCAATTCCATAACCGTTCCCAAATATAAATTAGGCGTGATAATCGAAACCCCCATAAACGGCTCTTCCATCGAATCAATCGTAGAAGGATCCGGAAAGGCACTGGGATTTTCAATCAGCTTAATATCTCCCTGTGTAGTTAAAACACGATACGTAACGTTAGGCGCAGTTACCACAATTTCAATGTTAAATTCACGTTGAATACGCTCCTGAATAATCTCCATATGAAGCAAGCCTAAAAATCCACATCGATACCCAAACCCAAGAGCCTGAGACGACTCTGTTTCAAACTGCAAGGAGGCATCATTCAATTTAAGCTTATGAAGCGCATCCCCTAAATCCTTAAACTGCTCTGTATCCACAGGATAAAAGCCACAAAAAACCATGGGTTTTGCATCTCGATAACCAGGAAGAGGCGCCTCTGCCCCCTGCTTTAAGGTCGTAACAGTATCCCCCACACGAGACTGCTCTACAGACTTAATACCAGTAATCAAATACCCAACCTCTCCAGGCCCAAGCCGTGAAGCAGAGGTCATTTTAGGTTTAAAAAAACCAATATCCATCACATCCGAACTAATGTCTGCCGCCATCATGCGAATACGCTGTCCCTTAACCAATTCCCCACTAAAAACACGGACATACGAAATAACCCCTCTATAATCGTCATAATGGGCATCATAAATTAGGGCCTTTGTTTTATCGTTTTCAGTCTCAAGGGGCTTTGGACAGGGAATTTTCTTCACAATGGCTTCCAAAATAGCCGGAATTCCTATCCCCGTTTTGGCGCTACATAATAAACAATCACTGGCAGGAATCCCCAAAACACGCTCAATTTCTTCCAAAACGCGATCTGGATCTGCGGAAGGAAGATCAATCTTATTCACAACAGGAATGACCTCTAAATTATGTTCTAAGGCCAAATAAAAATTAGCCATGGTTTGAGCCTCAATCCCCTGAGCCGCATCAACCAGAAGTAGGACCCCTTCACAAGCAGCCAAAGAACGAGAAACTTCATAACTAAAATCAACATGCCCCGGCGTATCAATTAAATTTAAAATATAATCTTCACCATCATTGGCACGATAATCCAAACGAACCGCTTGCATTTTAATCGTAATACCACGTTCCCGCTCTAAATCCATAGAATCCAAAAGCTGATTTTTCATCTCACGATCTTCAACAGTATGCGTAGCTTGAATGAGCCGATCTGACAAGGTAGACTTGCCATGATCAATATGGGCGATAATAGAAAAGTTTCGTATCTTCTTCATTGTGGCGAAAGTATAGCATAAAGTAAAAAAAGTCTATAGAATAAATTCTAAAGGACCCTCATGAAAAAAATACTGTATTTATACATAATCATACTCAGCATTCAACCAATATATGGACTCAGCTATGATCCTGTTCCAGACGAAGAACTGCCATTCACAACAAAATTTATCACACGAAAAAAATACGACATCAAAGGACGCTCCGGTTTTGACTTCAAATTCATCACAGAAAATGGGGCCAAAACTGAAAAAATATCTATAGACACAGAAGAAGCCCCTCCTATAATAGTGGTAAGAGAAACGCATCAAAATACCTCTATGCCTGTAAAAAAAGAGTCCCCTTCAGAAGAAGGTCAGGCCGAACACAATGAGATTAGGGATTAACGAAAGCAAAAAATACCGTTAAAATGGAGCTATTATGAAAACACTCATTAACGCATTTCCCTCAACATCCTTGCTGGTTATCGGAGATGTCATGCTAGATGAATATCATTGGTGCGAAGTGAGCCGAATATCTCCAGAAGCCCCTGTCCCCGTCTGTAAAGTTAAAACCACAACACTCGTACCTGGAGGCGCTGCGAATGTTGCGCATAATATTAAAGCCCTAGGCGCAACGGTTTTTTTAATTGGAACCATCGGAAAAGACAGCAGTGGCGAAAAATTAAAATCCCTCTTAAATGAAGCCCACATTGAAACAGAAGGCCTGATTCACACCCCAGAAAAACCCACTGTTTTAAAATCAAGAATCATTGCCCACCACCAACACGTCGCAAGAGTTGATCGCGAATCCACGGACCCACTATCTGAAAGAACACTGGCTCAAATTCAAGAAAAAGTACGCCTAATTCTTCCAAAAGTAAGCTGCGTCCTCATTTCCGACTATGAAAAAGGCACACTCCCCGAAAGCATGCTCAAGTTCATCATTGAAAACGCAAAAACACACAACTTGCCTATCATTGTAGATCCCAAAGGAGATTCTTATACAAAATATAAAGGGGCCACACTCCTAACCCCTAATTTCGCAGAATTCACCGCCATTTCTCCTCTCAAGCTAAGCTCCGAAGAAATCATTTTTTCAGTGGCAAAAAACGTCATTGAGGCCCTCAATTTAGAGGCCTTATTGGTCACACGATCTGAAAAAGGAATGTCTCTAATCACCCGCTCAAATAAGCTCGACATCCCCACAAAAGCCAAAGAAGTATTTGATATCACCGGTGCAGGAGACACTGTCATTGCAACATTAGCCACCGCACTTTCTGCAGGTGCTTCCTTAGAAAAAGCGGCAAGCATTGCGAATCATGCAGCGGGCATCGTTGTTGGAAAAATGGGAACAGCTCCCATTCACTTCAGCGAATTAGAGCAGGAATTCTGTGACAATTAAAGATAAAATAAAAACACAAGATGACCTTCAGGCCATAGTTCAAAACGCTCAAAAAGCAGGAAAAAAAGTAGTCTTTACAAACGGATGTTTTGATTTATTGCATCCAGGACACGTCCTCTATCTAGAAGAAGCAAAGGAAAGCGGAGATCTCTTAATTTTAGGGCTCAACACCGACGCATCCATTCAAAGAATAAAAGGACCAGACCGCCCCATAAACACTCAAGAAAAAAGAGCGCTAGTCATTGCAGCTTTAGAATCTATTGATTTTGTCACCTTATTTGATGAAAACACCCCCATCGCCTTAATTGAACGTTTAAAACCCGATATTTATGTAAAAGGCGGAGACTATACACCAGAAACACTTCCCGAAACTCCCATTGTAAATAGATATGGTGGTAAGATAAAAATTCTATCCTTCATAGAGGGAAACTCGACAACAGCAACACTCCAAAAAATTCAAAGTCAACAAAATGCCTCTAATCGTTAAAACCATTCCCGTCTGCGAATATCAACAAAATGCAAGGGTCTTACTAGATACCCACACAAAAAAAGCTGTCATTATCGATCCAGGTGGCGAAGCCGAAAAACTATATAGCGCTACTGAAGATTATATCATTGATAAAATCATACTCACCCATTGCCATCTAGACCATGCCGGTGGTGTCGTAGATTTACTCGAAATCATTAAAGATGAAAACCATCCTTCACCTGAATTATATTGGCATTCAAAAGATACGCCACTGTCAGAAAACATCGAAAAAGTGGCTGAAAGATACGGGTTTTCAGGGTATAAAAACCCTCCCCCCGCAACCCAATGGCTAGATAATATCAGTAGTATTTCTATAGGTAGTTACACCGCGCAGTGCTTATTCACACCGGGTCACGCCCCAGGGCACGTGGCCTTGTTTATGCCCTATGTCGACAGTATTTTACAAGATAATCCAATAAACGAAGCCCCACTTCTGTTTGCAGGCGACGCACTATTTAAAGGCAGTATAGGACGAACGGATCTCCCCTTTGGGGACACAAAAACATTACTTTCAAGCATCAAAACACAGCTATTCCCCTTACCCAACACAACCCTAATCCTTTCTGGACATGGCCCAAATACAACCTTAAAAGAAGAAAAAGAACACAATCCATTTTTAAAATTCCTATAAAAAAACAGTTAAAATGAATAAGATAAAACCCTAGAAGTAGGGTATGATATCCATTACAAAAATAATAGTAGAAGGTTGAAAAAGAAACAAATAATAGTGCATGAAAAAAATCACAAAAAACGCCGATAATCATTAAGGGAACCTAAAAAAGGAAGGAAATATGTCAGGCAGTGTTCACAGTCATTCAAATACGTATAAGCTCAATCCATTAAGAGCACCCAGTCGTGTTGAAAAACCCACCAACGAAGAAAATAGAAAGCAAAATAAAAAAGAAGACGAAAAGAATAAAAAAGAAGAAAAGAAATCCCCGATCGCAGAACTTCCAGATCATGACATTCAATCTTTAAACACCTCACTCTATCCCCCAGTTCAAATTCGAATTGAAAAGCTATACAAGCATATTGCCGTAAGCCATTAAGCAGTTAAAAAATACCGAGGGGACTGTTGCGAAATGCCTACATTTGGATCAGCTGCAAGGCATTCCGAGAGCGAAAGCCCTTATACGGTATAAATGAGGACTTGAGGACGAGGATAGCACCGCAGATGGCCAAAATAGGCGTTTTGCAACAGCCCCCCTAGAATTGGATTCAAAAGAACGCTAAAATAGCGCCTATGAAAAAAAATTCAAGTCCTATGAGAAAATTATTCGCCTATCTTAGGCCCTATTATAAAGAATTAAGCCTGGCCAGCACTGCAAGCATTTTAAATAAGATCTTGGACCTCATGCCCCCTTTATTGGTAGGATGGGTCATTGATTCTGTTAAAGGAACACCTCCGAACTGGATTTCAATGATCACAGGCACAGAAGATCCCTTAAAAATGGCAGGTTTTTTAGCCTGTCTGGGCTTTATTATTTTTGGATTTGAAAGTTTTTTTCAATGGATGTACCAATACCAATTTTTTACACTGGCACAAACGATTCAACATATTTTAAGATTAGACACCTACAATCATCTCCAAAATAGGCCCTTATCTTTTTTTGAAAACCACCGGCTAGGCGAATCCATGGCCATCTTAAATGATGATGTCAACCAACTTGAACGCTTTTTAAACACTGGATTTAACAAATTGGTTCAAATTGGCATTCTTTTTATATTTTCAAGCCTCGTTTTATTTACAACATCGTGGCAATTGGCGATTGTATGCCTTACCCCTATGCCCTTTGTCATTTGGGGAAGTCTCTATTATCAAAAAAAGATATCCCCCAAATATGCGAAACTTAGAGACTATGTTGGAAAATTAAGCAGTAGGCTAGAAAATAACTTGGCCGGCATTTTAGTGGTCAAAAGTTTCACAGCCGAAGCCTTTGAAAAAAGGCGGGTAGAAGCGGCCAGTCAAGCCTACAAATCCGCAAATATTGAAGCCATTAAGCTATCCAGTTTATATGTCCCCCTCATTCGAATGATCATCGCACTCGGATTTGCAGGCGTCTTGTTTATCGGAAGCTACTGGGTTTTAGAAAATAAAGGCATTTTAACCCTTGGGGAATTGGTCTTATTTTCCATGCTCATTCAACGAATGTTATGGCCCCTAACAGAGCTAGGTGTCATTTTAGATGATTATGAACGTGCCAATGCAAGTTGCCGACGTATTTTTGATCTTTTAGACGCCCCTGCAGAACCTCAAACAGAGGGATATAATACTCAAAAAACCACTCTAAATGGAAAAATAGAGCTTAAAAACATCCAATTTGCGTATGAAAACAAAATCCCTATTTTAAAAGGCATTCATGCCACCATTCAAAAAAATGAAATTATTGGTATCGCAGGCACAACAGGATCCGGAAAATCCACACTGATTAAACTCCTACTTCGATTATACGCCCCAACTGAAGGCTCGATCATGATAGATGACGAAGACAGTCGCCATATTCCCTTAAATGTACTCAGAAAAAACATCGCGCTGGTCAGCCAGGACGTCTACCTCTTTCATGGCACCATTTACGAAAACATTGCCTACGGAAACAATGAAACACTCCCTCAAGATGCCGTCATCAAAGCTGCAAAAGAAGCCGAACTAGATGAATTTGTACAAACATTACCGGAAAAATACGACACCATT
Source organism: uncultured Rickettsiales bacterium (assembly GCA_964539135.1). GTDB lineage: Bacteria > Margulisbacteria > Marinamargulisbacteria > CAZIFG01 > CAZIFG01. The sequence continues at coordinate 29,719 of CAZIFG010000001.1, read as the reverse complement.
GTAGGCGAAAGGGGGATTAAATTATCGGGCGGACAACGGCAGCGTCTCAGCATTGCAAGAGCCATTCTTAAAAATGCGCCTATCATGATTTTTGACGAAGCCACAAGTTCCGTAGATACGGAAACAGAACGCGCGATTCAAAAAAATCTCAATACGCTCACAAAAGGAAAAACAGCTATTATTATTGCCCATCGACTCTCAACCCTAAGACACGCAAACCGTATTTTAGTACTCACAGACGGAAAAATTGCAGAAGAAGGCTCCCATGAAAGCCTCTTAGAAAAAAAAGGCCTTTACGCTGACTTATGGCACATTCAAATTGGGGACAGCCCCGAAAACGGTATCCCCGCGTAAAAACCAGTCCAAGGTTAATAGAGAAATAAAGCCATCAACACAGGAAATTGTTGCCCTCCCCCCTATTTTGAAAAGAATCTAGATTCAACCACATAAATATGATACAATCAGGCTCCTAAACAGAGCGCTCGTGGCTTAATGGATAGAGCACTTGACTACGGATCAAGAGGTTGTAGGTTCGACTCCTACCGAGCGCACCACGTAAGAAGCAAGGAAACCGTCATGACCAAGCCCTATTTTGAAAAAAGAATCAGCGTAGAACAAGTAGAAGAAGGCTTCGATTTAGCGCCAAAATTTGACGAAAAAGGCCTCATCCCCGTTGTAACAACCGACTACCATAGCGGAGAACTCCTCATGCATGGCTACATGAATGAGGAAGCACTGGTTCAAACCTTAGAATCCGGAGAAGCGGTCTATTATAGTCGGAGCAGACAAGCGCTGTGGCACAAAGGCAAAACAAGTGGTCTCATACAACGCATTAAAGAATGTCGAATTGACGATGACCAAGATTGTATCTGGCTCAGAGTAGAAGTCCAAGGATTAGCCGCCAGTTGCCATGTAGGATATAGATCCTGTTTTTACAGAAGCATTCCAACAGGTGCCCAACTCACAGAACAGCCTCGCTTACACTACGAAGAAAGTCACAAAGTCTTTGACCCTAAAGAGATCTATGGGGACGCCCCCAACCCAACTCAATTATGACCCTTTTACACCGTCCAAGACGACTAAGACAAAATCCAGCTATACGCCATTTAGTTCAAGAAACACACCTGCATCCCGAAGATCTAATTCTGCCTCTTTTTGTGCAGGAAGGCCCAAAATCAACCCCCATTCAAAGCATGCCCGGATGTTTTCGATATTCGTTAAACGATCTGATCAAAATCAGTAAAGAGGCTCAAAAAGCAGGCATCTCAGGTATTGCCATCTTTCCTGTCATCGAAGATAAACTCAAAAGTCCCAACGCAAACGAAGCCCTCAACCCAAACAACTTAACCTGCAGAACAATCCGTGCGATTAAAGATACTATTCCAGACCTTCTGGTCATTTCGGATATTGCGCTAGACCCATATTCCAGCGATGGCCACGATGGCTTAGTTAAAAACGGAAACATTCTCAATGATGAAACCGTTGAAATACTAGCTGAAATGGCTGTCTTACAAGCAGAAGCCGGATCTGATATTGTAGCCCCCTCCGACATGATGGATGGCCGCGTGGCTGCGATTAGAAGCGCACTGGATCAGAATCAACAGGAAAAGACACTCATCATGTCGTATGCAGCTAAATATTGTTCGAGTTTATACGGTCCTTTTAGAGATGCCTTAAATTCGGAACCCCGAGAAGGCGATAAAAAAACCTATCAAATGAATCCAGCAAATAGACTCGAAGCCCAAAGAGAATGTCAATTGGATATCCAAGAAGGCGCTGACATACTCATGATAAAACCAGGTATTTTTTACCTTGATATTATCAGAGAGCTCGCAAACACATGCACTCTTCCCATCGCTGCCTATCAAGTCAGCGGCGAATACAGCATGATCATGAATCCAACACATACCCAAGAACAAGCAAACGCCATCATGCAAGAATCTCTCCTATGTTTAAAACGAGCAGGCGCCAGCATGATTTTTACTTACGCCGCCCTAGAAATTGCAAAAAGACTCTAATGTTACCTCATTTAGATCAAATTAAAGCCAATTTTCGCGCCCTCAATCATTGGGATGACCGATTTAAATATCTCATTCAAATTGGAAAGCAACTCCCTCCTTTCCCTGAAACAGAAAAAACAGCCGAAAATAAAGTATTGGGATGCATGAGTAATGTATGGATTGTAGTTAAAAATCCAGAGGCCGAAAATCCTGAATTCATAGCAGACAGCGATGCCAGTATTGTAAAAGGACTTATTGCCGTAATCCTAAGCGCCCTGCAAAATAAAACGCCCAAAGAAATCATCACCTTAGATATCCAAAGTCTTTTTGCGGAATTGGAATTGGACCAACATTTAAGCCCCAGTAGAACCAATGGTTTTTTTGCCATGATCAAAAAAATCCAACACACAACCCTCTTATTTGTACATCAAAAAGGCGTTTAATCGCTTAAACTTTCTGTTCAAAAACCATTTCATGTTTCAAAGCATCGGAGAAGGCTTTAGAATATAATTTTTCGACTAAAAAATAAGCAAACTCAAAGGTCGTCCCAGGCCCTCTTGAAGTAATAATATGATCCGAACACACCACCGATGTTTCAGCATAAATACAGGTTTGAAACCTGTATTTAAGAGAGGGATACGAGGTTGCCATACGTCCCCTTAACAGACCCATCGATTCTAATAAAGTAGGCGCCGCACAAATAGCCGCAATCCATTTGCGATGTGCATCATGCAAGGCAATACACGCACGAACAGCTGCGTTTTCAGATAAATGCTGAACGCCCTCACCGCCCCCTGGCAAAATAAGAAGATCAAACAAGGTGTCTGAAATTGCATCTAAAGTCAGTTCAGCATGAACCCGAACATTCAATTTTGAGCGTACCCCTAAAGCCGAAACACCCACTATAGAAAGTAAAGCCCCAGCACGTCTTAAAATATCAATAACAGCAAAGGCTTCAATATCTTCAAATCCATCGGCTAAAAGAATAGCGGCCCGAATCATAAAAGTCCTCCAAATAAAAAATAAAACACAGTATACTGTAAAAAAGACAGGCATGACCACATCCAAGAAAATCATCTCCCGTCCCAAGGTTTAAACAGACACAAAAAGGGTAAATCAGAATCATGAAAGAACTGGAAAAAAAACAACGCTTATCGCACTCCAAAATTTGGCAATTTCAGCAAGATTATTTTAATGAAAAAGGCATTGATTCTTGGAAAGGCGCTGTGCCCTTTTATGTCACAAGCAACAGCGTCATCGCAACAACCTACGCCAATACCATCATCACCTACATTCAAGAAAGCATTGAAAGGGGCATCATAGACCCCAAAGAAGCCATTACCTGCATAGAATTAGGCAGTGGGTCTGGCAAATTTTCATTTTTATGTCTCACACACCTAGACACCTTAAGACACACATTTGGACTAGAACATTTAAAGTTTCAATATGTCATGACCGATTTCACAGAAAGAATTATCTCCTATTGGGAAAAACAGCCTCAATTAAAGCACTTTCAAGAAAAAGGTCTTTTAGATTACGCTAAATATGACTGCTATCAAACACATCCGATAAAGCTAAAATACAGTGGCGAAATTTTAGACTCAAACAGCCGAAAAAATCCACTCATTGTCATTTCAAATTATCTCTTTGACACCATCCCTCACGATGCGTTTAAAGTCGAAAACCATACCCTCTACGAGGGACTGATCACAACATCCTCACCTAAAAGTAATTGTAAAAAAAAGGGTGTCATTTCAATGGATCCCCTAAAGCATCACTTCGATTTTAAGCCCATTAATACAGAGTATTATAAGAATGAGCCACTCAATGCTGTTCTTGAAAACTACAAAAACACCTTAAAATCAGCGACATTTATTATCCCCATTGGCGGTGTTCAATGTATAGATCATCTAGCCTCGCTATCCAAACAAGGGGCCTTTATAATCTCTGCGGACAAAGGCCATATTAACGAACAAAACTTTGAAGACATCAAACAAGTTCACATTGCCTTTCACGGCAGCTTTTCACTGATGACAAATTTTGATGCCCTCTCAAAATATATCCACTTAAAAGGGGGGCAAAGTCATCTCCCCACAGAAAATGCAGGATTAAAAGTATGTTTATTCTGGACACATTCAAAAGAAAATTACCCAAAAACAAATCACATCTTTAATTTACTCAATAATAGAATGCCCCCAGAATCCTTTATTTTATTAAAAAACATCCTATTAAAACAAGCCGAAAATCATACCCCAGACGAGCTCTACACCCTTTTAGATTTAGCCTATTGGGACCCAGAAGTACTATTTTCCCTATCCGAAGTATTAAATAAAAAAATTCAAACCATCACACTTCGGGACCAAAGCATATTACAAAGAGGTTTAAAACTCGCCGAAGCTCAGGTTTATATCTTTCCAAATAAAGTACACCAACTCTTTGAAATTGGGCGACTCTATTATTTAATTTCAGAGTATACACACGCAATGGAATGCTATAAAAAATCGATGACCTTATTCGAATTAGAAGATGAAGCCCACCATTATAATATTGGGTTGTGCCACTATGTATTAAACGAAAAAAAAGAAGCCGAACTACAATTCAAACTGGCCTTAAAACTAAATCCAAACTACACATGGGCAAAAGAAGGCCTCTCCCTGTTATAATTCCTCCACCAGTCCCACTTTTTAAGCATCCATAAAATCTAGGGGGAGGAAGGGAAACCAATATCATCCATGAAATCGCCCTCATTAAAATTCTTAGGAGAACCCTCTGTTGAAGGAGGAAGAACCGTCACTTTAGCGCGCTTCCCCTCCCCCACCCCCGGGATCCAGTCAGAAGAAGGAAGATCAGAAAATTTAATCCTACTAGTACAAAGAGGCTTCGCCTTAGAGTTTAAATCCGTATCAGAACCAAAACGAGGAGTAGAAAAAATATCCCCTTTCAGCAATACAAGCTCTGGAACAACAGGCTTTGGAGGTGAAAAAGTAGGAAATGAAATCGGCGTAAATCCATGTTGAGCCAAAATAGCATTGAATGCTTTAAGTTGAGCATCCACAATCTCTGCGCCAAAAACGGCATGGATCGACTGAAGTTTCAAATACACCTCCTTAAGCGTAGAAGTCGTCAAAATTTCACGCGGCATATAACTCAATACCTGATGCATAGCCGTCATTTTAGACTCTGGGGTTCGAATATTAGAAACCTCAAAAATAGAAGTGTATAAAAAAGAAACAAGTGAGAAAGAAGAAGGTGAAAGAGAATGATCCGGTTTAAACCAAAGCTTAAACTGCCCCGGATCTAAAATAGACACAATTTTTAAAAAAGAACCTGCCGCCTCTAAAGCACCCTGTTTAAATAAATGAGATAAAAAGGCAACAGTTTCCTTCGGAGTCATCTCTATTTTAGAAGGAAACAGAGCCAGAAGGTCAGGAGGATCCAAATGAGAAAGATCAGAAAGAAAGGCATAAATACGATCGCCTTGGTAACTCGTAGAATCATACAAAGGCGTAGTAAAAAAATCCGCAGGCAAAAACTTAAAACGATACCACTGGAAATAATCCTTAGAAAACGGCTTATGATGAGGAAGAACCGCTATAAAACGAGCCGGAACAGAAGCAATTATTTTTTTCATGAGCCAAAATATACCACATAAATTTAAAAAATAAAATAAAAATAAACAACATTAAATATAAAAAATCAAAAAATATAAAAATAAAGAAATCATGTTATAATAATGCCATGAAAAACCAGAATTCCCTATTAAATATAGATAGAACTGTTGCAAAATGCTTACGTTTGGATCATATACAAGGCATTCCAAGTCTGAAAGCCCGGAATTTATAGATGATAAATGAGGACTTGAGGACAAGGATAACACAGAAGATGGCCAAAATAGGCGTTTTGCAACAGTCCCTAGATATAAAATGGTCTTATAATGCAAAAGGAGAAGTAATTAGAATACAGCTATCTCCATCAGAAAATGGCCCAGTCTCCTTAAGCATCCTTGTAGGGGCATTAAAAAACCAAATCATCGATACAACACGTCTAACGCCATTTCAAAAAAAAGTCTTAGAGGAAGTCTCTCAAATCCCCTTAGGTGAAACTCGATATTATGCTGAAATTGCACAAAATATCGGAATGCCAAAAGCTGCAAGAGCCGTAGGAACAGCACTTGCCAACAATCCCTTCCCTCTTTATTTCCCCTGTCATCGTGTTGTGCCGAAGTCAGGCGGAATAGGTCAATATTCATGTGGAGAGACAAAAGAAAACGGTCAAGAGATCAAAAAACACTTGCTTGATAGTGAAAAACACCTTTCCAAGGCCGAAGTAAGCCGTTAAAATACACAGATGAAAAAACCAAAAACAACGTATTTAAAAGACTATCAAGCTCCAAGTTACACCATCCCAAAAATAAATTTAGACATTGAATTTATAGAAGACCATGCCATCGTCAAAAGCACTTTCACACTAATACCCAATGACAAAAGCCCCCAAGCCCCCCCGATTTCATTAAATGGTGAAACACTCGAACTCCTTTCTGTTAAAAAAAATGGCCAGCGCCTAAATTCCAATGAATATACGCTCACAGAAACGCAGCTATGCTTCCCCCCAGAAAACACCCCCATAACCTTAGAAATCACCACAAAAATTGAACCTCATAAAAATTTAGCTTTAGAAGGTATTTATCAATCTGGAAACATCATCTGTTCTCAAAATGAACCTGAAGGATTTCGTCGTATCACCTATTTTATAGATAGACCCGATATTATGAGCGTCTTTACAACACGACTCACCGCAGATAAAACACGATACCCGTATCTCTTATCCAATGGAAATCCCCAAAAAAAAGAAATATTGGACAACAACCGGCATGCCATCACATGGGAAGATCCCTTTCCAAAACCCGCCTATCTTTTTGCCGTTGTCGCAGGGGACCTAGCAAAAAAAACAGATCATTTTGTAACCAAATCCGGTAAAAAGATCACCTTAGAAATTTATGTAGATCACGGCAATGAATCCAAGTGCGATCACGCCATGACTTCTTTAAAAAAATCCATGAAATGGGACGAAGATCGATTTAACTTAGAATATGACCTCGATCTCTTTATGATCGTGGCCGTAGATGCCTTTAACATGGGTGCCATGGAAAACAAGGGCTTAAATATTTTTAATACCCATTACGTCCTGGCAAACCCAAAAACCGCAACAGATCAAGATTTTATGGGCATTGAAGCCGTTATTGGTCATGAATATTTTCACAACTGGACCGGCAATCGCATAACCTGTAGAGACTGGTTTCAACTCACGCTCAAAGAGGGTCTCACCGTCTTTAGAGACCAAGAATTTTCATCAGATTTAAATGACAGAACCATTGAAAGGCTTAAAAATGTACAAAGACTCCGTCATCATCAATTTGCAGAAGACGCAAGTCCCATGGCCCATCCCATTCGACCAGAATCCTTCATTGAAATCAATAACTTTTACACCAGTACCGTCTACGAAAAAGGATCTGAAATCATTCGAATGATCCATACCTTAATTGGGGAAAAATCCTTTCAAAAAGGCATGGCCTTATATGTTAAAAAACACGATGGTCAAGCCGTTACAACCGAAGACTTTCTAGCTGTCATGGAAGAAGCTTCCGGGCATGATCTCACCGCCTTTAAACGATGGTATTGCCAAGCAGGAACCCCTGTCTGTACCGTAACCGATCATTACAATGAGATCACACAAACGTACGAATTAAACGTGACACAAAACTGCCGACCTACAAAAGAAAGCAAACAAAAAGCGCCTTTTTACTTTCCGTTTTCAGTAGGACTCCTCTCAAAAACAGGGGAAGTCTTAGCCAATGAAACCCTGATTATAAAAGAGGAATCCCAAAGTTTCTCCTTTAAAAATATTAAAAGCAAGCCTATTCCCTCTCTAAATCAAGACTTCTCAGCCCCTGTTAATGTCATTTATCCCTACGAAGAAAAAGAGCTATGCCAATTGCTCAACCAAGCCCCCAACGCCTTTAATCAGATTGAAGCCAGTCAAGAACTCTACTACCGATCCATCCAAAATCGATATGAAGGAAACACAGAAACCCTATCCTCATATGCCTTAAATGCCTTAGGCCAAGAATTAGAAAAAAGTGCCAATCCCAGTATTACCGTAGAAAAGCTAAGCATCCCCAGTCTACAATTGATCATCAATAAACAAAGCACGCCTATAGACATCCAAGGCCTATCGGAAGCCCGGGAGTCTATTTTTATGACACTGGCAAACACCCATGGCCCTTTGTTTTACAAACACTATAAAGCCCTAAACGTCTCAGAACCCTACACGCTATCTCCAGAAGCCATCTCAAAACGCAGACTCAAAAATATCTGTCTCTATTATTGTGTTCACCTGGGATGCGATTACATCGATCTTGCCTATACACAATTTAAAACCGCCACCAACATGACCGATAAAATAGCGGCTCTCAACGCGCTGTTAACAACAAACAGTTCAGAATGCGACGCTGCCTTAACCACCTTTTATGATGAATTTAAAGACGATCCTTTAGTCATGAACAAATGGTTTACCTTACAAATGAGCGCCAACACTCCGAAGGTCAAAACCAAACTCATAGAATTAGCTCAAAACCCTGCCTTTAACGCAGAAAATCCCAATAAAATTCGCGCTTTATATGGAAGTTTTGCAGCCAATCTACCCCATTTTCATGCAAAAGATGGGTCAGGATACACCTTATTGGCAAACGCCATTACAGACATAGATACCTTTAACCCCAGCATGGGATCCCGTTTAGCAAATGCCTACAAACTATATCCCCAACTGGAAAAACACTATCAAGCCTTAATCAAGCAAGAACTGGAAAAACTGCATCAAACAGAAGGACTCTCAAAAAACACCTTTGAAGTTGTTGAAACGATACTCAATGGATAAACGACAGAAAATCAGATGGATTCTCTGTCTATGGCTATTCAGTATGATATCATGGACAAGTGCCCAAACACTTCCAAATACGGTCACAGAAAAACAAAAAGGCATCACCTTAAAAATAAGAGGTCAATTTCAGTCTACACAAACATCCCGATCCAAACAAAAAAAAGAATGCCTTGAAATCGGTGAAAAGAAAGCACTGGAAGATGCCACAGAAAAAGGATTCCAGTACATTTTATATCAGGCATTGCCCCCCTTACTCATCACACCTGATGAAAAATCCCGATTTGAAGCCCTTAAAAAAGACCTCATGCCACAACTCAGCGCCAGCGTCGCATCCTTAAACATTGAATCCAAAACCTTTTTAGAAACATTTGGCGCCATCATCCTCACCGCAAACATTCAATTTAACAGCACACGATTAAATGCCCTACTCGAAGCAAACGATATTTTAGACAGCGAATCGGTGAGACATCCAAAACCAGATCGAACTTATACCTGCATCCTAAAAATAAAAGAAAACGAGTTCAAAAAAGAAGAAATAGACCCTCTCAAACGCCTAGGACTTCAAACCATTTATTCCCTCTCCAAAAACAACCACCAAACACCCCCTACAAGTCCCATTGAAATCACAGTCAGTGGCGCTATTTATGACGACAACACCCTCATTTGGGAAGACATTCAACGTCGATTTTCACACAATACCCTGGGTGCCAAATTAAACATCCTCACACAAAATATCGAGGTAGTAGAACTGGAAATAACCAGATAAGTTCAAAAAAGGGGCTGTTGCAAAATGCCTACGTTTGGATCAGCTGCAAGGCATTCCGAGTCTGAAAGCCCTTATATGTGAAAATGAGGGCTTAAGAACGAGGATAACACAGCAGATGGGCAAAATAGGCATTTTGCAACAGCCCCCCCCAAAAAAACCCCCCTTCTACAAACGCCCTACCCGTGATAGGATATATTCTATCATGGCAGGTAATGACACAATTGAAGTTGAAGGTAAAATCATAGAATCTCTTCCAAATGCTCAGTTTCGAGTTGAAATAGAGACCGGTCAGATTATTTTAGCCCATATCTCAGGCAGAATGCGAAAAAATTATATCCGAATTTTATTGGGCGACAAAGTCAAAGTAGAATTATCCCCTTACGACTTAACAAGAGGCCGCATTACATTTAGGGCAAAATAAGCGCTATGAAAGATAAATTTGAACAACAAATTGAAAACTACGAAGCCCGAATAGAATCAGAGCTTCGCGCCACTGAAAATTTCAAGACAAAACAAAAAGCACAAATCATGATCCTTGCGGTTATTTTGGGGATTTTGTTCATCATTATTTTAACAGCAATTCTTTAAGACTTAGGCGCCTCATCCCATTTCTTAAAAAGCGGTGTATAGGAATACCGTGGCACAACAGCAGAAAACGCACTTTTTATTTCTTTTGGCACCCTTTTACACATCGTTTCCGCCAATAAAGGCATAGATTCAACATGCACACAGTCAGGATGTGCCTCTAAATACGCTGAAAAGGCATCACTGGCGATTAAAAATTCTTCATGAACCTCAATAGCACCCGCCGCATCCACTGTATATCGCCCCACATTAAATTCATGCTTTCGAGCAGGGCATGTTACGATAAAAGCGCCATCACGACAGTCCGATTGAACCAAAAAAACCTCTAAGGTAGACATCGAAAAAACAGGAATCTTCAGAGCATACCCCAAAGTATTGGCCACCGTCACCGCAAGTCTTAAGCCAGTATAAGAGCCAGGACCTGTTGTAACTGCAACACCATCCAGATCTTTAAAAGAAACACCACAAGACTGCAACATCAAGCCAATAGAACTCACAATGCCTTCGGAAACCTCATGCCCTCCCTCTAAAAATTGAGAATGCAAAACACGATCATCTTGAGTCAGAGCAATAGAAACAGGCAAGGTTGCCAGATGAAGTCCTAAAATAATCATACGGCAACAGGCATAACCTCAATATAATACCGTTGACCATCACGAGTAAAATAAGGCCCTATACGCTCTAAAGCTGGAGGGGCTGTGGGAACTACATCTGCTCCACCAACAGGATGCCTAACAGGATCTGGGAAACGTACAGACACTTCCGCTGCCCCAACAAGAATACCTGGATAAGGCTTATTTCCAAAAAAAACCGGTTGCGATTGATAAGGATCATACCCCAAAACAGACGTCGAAGGCGCACACACAACAGCCTGCTGTTGCTGCCCATTTTGCGACTGCGTCGGAGGCGCACACACAACAGCCTGCCCAACAGGGACAGGGGCATAGGGATCATAACCAGCAGGCGCTAGTGGCGGTGTACACACGACCGCACGCTCAACAGGAGCAACCTGAGATAAAGAGTTGCTCCGAGCCCCAAACCCAGAATCGCGAGGGGATGGAGACGTCCTTTTACGACAACACGGCAAACATGTGTAAAAACATCTAAAAATTGACATAAACAAACCTCCATGGATCATGTTGATAGACTCAAAGAAAATAAAAGAAAAATCTGACGCTCTTCAGTATACACCCAAAAAAAAAATCACACAAACACCCTCAAACGAGAGCGTATAGACGCTCATCTGAAGATACGATACACTAAGTCCTATGATAAAAATAGGATTACTCGGACTTGGAAATGTAGGACAAGGTGTTTTAGAGCTTTTAAAACAAAATCAATCTCTGATTGAGAAACGGTTAAATCAGTCTCTGTCCATCGAAAAAATATTGGTACGAAATCCTGAAAAGTATAAACACCTAAATCTCCCAGAAGAGCTTTTAACCACCGAAGCAAACGACATTTTAAAGGATAAAGAAATTTCCATAATTGTAGAGGTTCTTGGCGGAGAATACCCGGCTTATGACTATATTTGCCAGGCCTTAAAAAATAAAAAGCATGTGGTTACAGCCAATAAAGAAGTGGTATCCAAGCATAAAAGTACTTTTTTTAGAGTAGCCAAAGAAAATAACGTGGACCTCTATTTTGAAGGCGCCGTCTGTGGCGGCATTCCCATTATTAGAGCCTTAAAAACAGGCTTTTCAGCCAATAAAATTCAGACCTTATATGGGATTTTAAATGGCACCACTAACTACATTTTGACCCAAATTGAAAAAACGCAACGTGAATTTAAACCCATTCTGAAAGAAGCCCAAAAAAAAGGATTTGCAGAAGCAGATCCCACCATGGATATTGAAGGCATAGATGCTGCTCATAAGCTCATTATTTTAGCTGCAGTTGCCTTTAAGGTAGATCTACAAGTAGAAGACATTCATTGTGAAGGTATTTCAAACATTGAATTAAAAGACATTCAATATGCTCAACAATTGGGATATAAAATCAAATTATTAGGCATAGGATCTCAACTCAATAACCAGGAAGTACGCGTTTGTGTTCATCCTACTTTGGTTCCAAACAGTCACTTATTGGCGCAAATTAACAATGAACTGAATGCTGTCTATATCGAAGGCAACGCAGCGGGAGAAGCCTTATTAACTGGAAAAGGCGCCGGAAGCCTCCCTACGGCATCCTCTGTCGTCGCAGATATTATTGACCTATGTTTTGAAACACCACATATTCCTTCTCCTCGAAATCTTGAAACAAATCTTGAAAAAGCGCATGTTCAATCTCTTGAAAAAACAGAATCTGCATTTTACCTGCGTATAACGGTTAAAAATCAACCGGGTGTACTGGAAAAAATTTGTGGCACATTGGGAAAACATACAATTAACATTGCCAATATTTTGCAACATGGGAAAGGTAAAAACGCAGCAGAAGTAGTATTAATGACGCATGAGGTCAGTGAATCCAAATTTTTTGAAACCCTTGAAGAGTGTAAAGCCCTAAAAGAAGTCCAAGAAATTAATGCTGTGATACGGTGTTTAAAGTAGACAGTATCTTAAATCCAAATAACGTTTGGAACTGTGGCAAAATAATATAAAAAAACGAGTAAGCGAATTTAGTAATTCCTGGAACTGTAAGATTTCCTGCAAACACCCTACACAATAAGTTTAAATCCCTTTAAGGGGAGGTACTTAACTTAGAGAACACATAAGGAGAAAAAAAATATGTATGCAGGCAGAGTGCCTTTAGGATTTGGAACGAGTGCCTCTCTCTTTCCAACAAAAACAAAGTCTCCCACTCCTGGAACCGGGAATTATGATCCAAAGTTACCCGCGAATCAGGTAAAAGGCGGCACTTTTGATAAGTCAACACGATTCCAAGCTATACAAGAAGCGACATCAAGACAACAACTGCATATAAAAGAAGTGGACGCTTCTAAAAGGCCCCTAAGCCATATAGATACAGAAAAACTATCATAAAGTTCCTCATCATAAAGTTCCTGCAGGCTGCCTAAATTAAATTTAAACGATACCCATCCACAGAATCTTCGATCAAAACACCATGTTCATCTTTCAAACGTGCACGAATCTCATCTGCCCTATCAAAGCGTCGTTCTTTTTTAGCCAAAACACGCTCATCTGCCAAAGCTATGACCTCATCTGAAAAGACAATTTCTGTATTTAAATCCTCAAAAAGACCTAAAATACCCCCAAGCCGTCGAAGAACGCTTACCCCAGCTTGCGACGTGTTAATCAACGTGACAAGCTCAAACAAAATCCCAATAGCTTTAGCCGTATTAAAATCATCATTTAAAGCCTCAAAAAAATTCGATTCTAAGGTTTCAAAATCACCTTTAACTGCATCTGAAGGATCCTGAATCGAAACCGTACGCAAACAAGTCAAAAGCCGAGTATACGCACTCTGCGCATCATCCAAAACCTCGTAGGAAAAATTAAGCGCCGTTCTATAATGGGCCTTCAGTAAAAAAAATCGAACAACCGCACCCGAATACCGCGTCAAAATATCGCGAATGGTAAAAAAATTATGCTTCGATTTAGACATTTTCTCATGGTTAATGGTGACAAATCCATTATGAACCCAATACGAGGCAAAGGGCTTACCTGTACAACACTCTGATTGCGCAATCTCATTTTCATGATGAGGAAAAACAAGATCTTCCCCACCCCCATGAATATCAATAGTATCCCCCAAAAGTGACATCGCCATCGCAGAACATTCAATATGCCAGCCAGGTCGCCCTTTCCCCCAAGGACTATCCCAAGAGGGCTCCCCAGGCTTTGACTGTTTCCAAAGCACAAAATCCAAAGGATTTTTCTTAGCCTGATTAATGTCAACACGTGTTCCCGCAACCAAATCCTCTAGAATTTTATGAGACAATTTGCCATACTCAGGAAAAGCATCAATAGAAAAACACACATCCTCCCCCTGAACATAAGCAATACCCTTATCCATCAAGGTTTGAATCATCCCGATCATCTCTGGAATATAATCTGTCGCCTTGGGGGCATGCGTAGGGGGTAAAATAAAGAGCTGCGCCATATCCTCTTGAAACGCTTTAATGTAAAGCTCTGTAAGTTCAAAAAAAGGAATCCCCGCCTCATTGGAACGCGCAATAATCTTATCATCAATATCCGTAAAGTTTTGAACAAAAGTCACCTCATATCCCAGATGAAGAAGATAACGCCGTATAGAATCAAACACCACATTCGCCCGAGCATGCCCCAAATGACTGTAATCATAAACCGTCACCCCACAGACATAAAACATCACCTTAGGCGCATTCAAAGGGACAAACACTTCTTTTTTTTGAGATAAGGTATTATAAAAATGCAAACTCATACCAAATATCCCCTCTATGAACGTGGAAAGGCGCCAGAAATGACATCTTCATTAAACCGCGTCACACTCTCCAACATCGGTTGAAAAAAAGAGCCATATTGCATCACAAATGAAGGCACTCTCCCCTCATGAAGACCCAATAAATCATGAGAGACCAATACCTGCCCATCACAATGAGGTCCCGCCCCAATCCCAATGGTCGGAATGGTTAATGTCTCAGTAATTTTTGAAGCCAAATCATGAGGCACACACTCCAATAAAACAGAAAAACAGCCCGCTTCTTCCAAAGAAAGTGCCAAAGAAAAAAGCCGATCAAAGGCCTCCTGATCCTTACCTTGAATTTTAAAGCCTCCCTGTTTATAAACAGTTTGCGGTGTAAGCCCAATATGAGCCATCACTGGAATCCCCATATCCACAATGTGTTTAACCGTTGGCACCAGCATTTCATGACATTCCAATTTAATGGCATGTGCGCCACCTTCTTTGATCAAACGCCCCGCATTCAATTTAGCCTGATCCAAAGACACTTCATAACTCAAAAACGGCATATCAGTAATAACCAAAGCATGAGAAACAGAACGCGATACATAACGTGTATGTAAAATCATTTGATCCATAGAAACGGGTATCGTATTTTTCTCTCCAGCAATCACATTTCCTAAAGAATCCCCCACCAAAATAACCTCAATACCTGCTTTTTCAAGCAAGCTTGCCATAACAGAATCATAAGCCGTGAGCATCGTAAACCGACGCCCCTCTTTCTTTTTTGCGATTAATGTTCCCGGATAAATTTGTTTCATCATTAAAAAGTACCCTCAAGTGGCTTATCAAAACGAATTAAATCTTCAAAAGACTCCCGCTCAACAATCAGCTGAGACTGTCCCTTTTCAACCAAAACCATAGCCGGTTTACTATTTCGATTATAATGAGACGCCATACTATAATTGTAAGCGCCTGTACCAAATACCACCAAAAGATCCCCCTCTTGAGGATCATTTAAACTCACATTTTCAGCCAAAATATCCCCTGATTCACAATATTTTCCCGCAATGCTCACTGATTGAAGCGGCTTTCCCTGTTTATTCGCCACTTCAAAGGTATAGGAAGCCCCATACATCATCGGCCTGGGATTATCCGCCATGCCACCATCCACAAAAACATACGTCTTAACATCAGGAATCTCTTTAACCGTACCAATAGAATAAAGCGTAATTCCAGCAGGCCCCACAATGGAACGTCCAGGCTCAAACAACAGTCGTGGAATCGCGAAATTTTCAGACTCACATAAGGCATAAAAACGCGTCAACAAGGCCGAAAGCATAGCCGGCACTTCAGGAGGATCATCTGAAGACACATACATAATGCCCATTCCACCCCCAAAATTAATTTCTTCAAGCGTAATTCCAAAAGAATCTCTCAAAAGAGTCATATGCCCCACCATGCGAAGGGCCAATTCTAAATAGGGTTCAATATCAAAAATTTGAGACCCAATATGGCTATGAAGTCCCACCAAACGAAGCATGGGAAATGTGGAAATATACTGCACAGTCTCTTTCAAAAAACGAATATCAAATCCAAATTTGGAGTCAATATTTCCGGTTTTAATAAAATCATGCGTATGAGCATCAATTTCAGGTTTAAGACGCAACAAAATACGCACCGGAGATTCAGAAGAAGCAAGCGCCGCAATCCGAGTCAATTCCGATTGGTTATCCACAACCAAACGAACCCCTGACTGCACGGCCAATTTCAATTCTGAAACAGATTTATTATTCCCATGAAAATAAATCCGATCTGGAGAAATACCCGCCTTAAGGGCTGTAAACAATTCTCCTCCTGAAACCACATCCACCCCTAAGCCTTCCTGAGCAACAAGCTGCAAAAGCGCAAGATTTAAATTCGCTTTACCTGCATATAACACCAAAAAGTCCGAACACTGCTGAGACAATATCGACACATACGACCTACAATTTTGACGCAAGGTGTGAGCATCCATAAGATAAAGAGGTGTCCCATAACGCTCCGAAAGCGCCGTCAAAGAAATCCCACACAAAGTGGTTTCACCTGAATCGGATGTATACGTAATAGGTTTAATCTGCGCCATAGGCTCAAGTGTAAGGGTTGCCTTAATACCCGTCAATCGGAAAGGACTTAATTTTAGGATCTAAAGATTCCGAAGCGGGATCAATTTGAGCATAAGATAAAATAATAATCTGATCCCCAACACTCCCTTGACGAGCAGCCGGTCCATTCAAACAAATGACCTTAGATCCACGGGGTCCTGGAATGGCATAAGTCACCAAGCGATTGCCATTGTTCACATTCACAACATGAACCTGCTCATCTTTAATGAGACCTACAGCATCCATCCAATCCTCATCAATCGTAATACTTCCTTCGTAAAACAGTTCTGCTTGTGTAATTTTAACGTAAGCCAACTTTGATTTTAACACTGTAAGCAACATAATCCCCTACCTCTCCGATTCCGAATAAGCGTCCCGAGGAACACCATGATCAATAATCAACACCCCATTCAAATGATCAAACTCATGTTGAATAATAGTAGCAATCATACCCTTCTCTTTAAATTGAAGCACATTCCCTTCCAAATCTTGCGCTTTTACCTCTACGGCTTTCGGCCTCGTAACATCAACCAAAAGTTTGGGCAAACTCAAACACCCTTCTTCACGGGTTGAAACCCCTTTACCTAAAGGCGTCACTATGGGATTAATCAAAACAAAACGCTTTTGTTTGTACCCCACAACTAAAATCTGCTCCGCACGACCCACTTGAGGAGCAGCAAGACCAATACCCTCAGCGGCATCCATGGTTTCAAACATATCTTGAACAAAACGAAACAAAGCCGCATCAAAAGAAAGCACAGGCGCGCACACTTCTCTCAAAATAGGATTAGGATATTTAACAACATCAAAAACAGCCATAAAAGAACCTCCTATGCGTCACTGGGCCTTGATACTACCCCAAAGCAAAAAAGAAAACAATATGAAACTGTTACAAAAACAATAGACCCAGCCTAAAAGATATGATAATATACGCTCAAAATTGAAAGATACAACAGTTAAGGAGATACAGAACAATGGCAAAAATTGGCGAAAAAGATAAAAAAGAAATTATCGAATCCACACAAACACATGCAACAGACACAGGTTCAAGCGAGGTACAAATTAGCCTACTCACAGAACGCATCAACCATCTTGTAGAGCATTTGAAAAAACACAAAAAAGACCATCACACACGTCGCGGCCTTTTAATCTTAGTTGGAAGACGCAAAAAACTCATGCGTTATTTAAGCAAAAAAGACAATGCGTCATTCAAAGCTCTCACTAAAAAATTAAATTTAAGAGCAAAAGAACAATAAACGCAGCACGATCTAAAAAAGGACTATAATAATGATAAAAGGTGGACATTCCAGCTCACAGACAATTGCGGGACGAGAAGTAAGGTTAAATACCGGCGTTTTGGCAAAACAAGCCAATGGCTCCGTAACAATTCAATGTGGAGATATGGTTCTTTTGGCCACTGCAGTCATGAGTAAATCGCCCAAAGAAGGGATCGATTTTTTCCCCCTCACCATAGAATTTGCCGAAAAAATGTATGCCGCAGGAAAAATCCCCGGTGGATTTTTCAAACGAGAAGCCCGACCCAGCACGAATGCTACTTTAATCGCACGACTCATTGACAGACCCTTACGTCCTACCTTCCCAAAAGGGTTCTATAATGAAGTTCAAATTATCATCACTGTTCTATCTTACGACCCCACTGTTTCTATAGAATCCCTCGCCATTACAGCCGCATCTGCAGCTGTAAGCGTATCGGACATCCCCTTTAATGGCCCCATTGCAGGCGTCGTGGTTGGACTCATTGATGGCGAATTGGTCACAAATCCCTCTCCGGCACAACTCACCCGAAGCAAACTCAATTTAACAGTGGCCGGCACAAAAGATGCCATTTTAATGATCGAGTCCGAAGCCAAAGAAGTCTCAGAATCCCAAATTTTAGATGCCATCATGTTTGGGCACGAAGCCATCAAACAGATGATTGCCCTACAAGATAATTTGGTCGCTCAAACCAAAAAAGAAAAGAAAGTCATCGAATCTAATACCACAGAAGCAGATAGGCTGGAACAAGAAATCGCGACATTTTTAGGTAACCGATTTGAATTGGCACTCACCAGTCCCAACTCCAAACAAGAAATAGAAGATCTCTTTTCCAGCATTGAGGCAGAGGTCAAAGCTGCCTTTGTAAAAGAAGATGACACGGAACTCCAAAAAAAGGCCATTGAGAAAGCCTTCCAAACCGTTAAAAAAGATCAAATCAGAAAAACAATTATCACAAAAAAAGTAAGACCTGACGGCAGAAAAACAACAGAAATCCGAAACATAGAAACCCAAGTCAGTGTACTGCCTTCCGTGCATGGATCCGCCCTATTTACCCGAGGAGAAACCCAAAGTTTGTGCGTGGTCACCCTAGGTGATAGTAAAGACGAGCAAATGTTAGACGGTCTGGATGACACCCAATCTAGCGCCTATTTCTTTCATTACAACTTCCCCCCATTTTCAGTAGGAGAAGTGGGTAGAATTGGAACAGGCCGTCGAGAATTGGGACATGGTGCCTTAGCAGAAAGAGCCTTACTTGCGGTTCTACCCACACAAGATGCCTTTCCTTATACCATTCGAATTGTATCTGAAATTTTAGAATCCAACGGATCCTCGTCCATGGCCTCTGTATGCGGGGGATCTATGGCCTTAATGGATTGTGGCGTACCGATTAAAGCACCGGTATCCGGAATCGCCATGGGATTGCTATTAGATGGAAACGATTACGTCATCCTATCCGATATTCAAGGATTAGAAGATCATTATGGCGACATGGATTTTAAAGTCGCAGGAACAAAAGAAGGAATCACCGCACTTCAATTGGATATTAAAGTATCTGGTTTATCACGAGAAATTTTAGAAAATGCACTCAATCAAGCCAATGAAGGCAGACTGTACATTTTAAACAAAATGGCAGAAACACTCTCTATTTCAAGAGAATCCGTTTCTGAAAATGCGCCTAAAATTGAAACCATTTCCATCAATCCCGAAAAAGTAGGTCTCGTCATTGGACCTGGCGGCAAAATGATTCGACACATCGAAGAAGAATCCGGCGCCAGTGTGGTTGTATCAGATGGCAATACAGGCGAAGTCCAAATTTCTGGAAAATCAGGCGAAAGTGTAAAAACCGCTAAAATGATGATTTTAAGATTAACAAAAGAACCTGAAGTGGGTGAAATCTACGACGGAAAAGTCACTAAAATCATGCAATTTGGATGTTTTGTGGAACTATATCCCGGAAAAGAAGGGCTAATCCATATTTCAAAACTATCAGATAAACGGGTTGAAAACGTAGAAGATATCGTAAAAGTAGGCGATAGATTCGAAATAAAAGTCGATAAAATTGATGATCAAAAACGCATCAATTTAGTCCCTACAACCAAGTTTTAAAACCCCAAAAAGGGACATAAAACACCCCCATTTTGAGAATAATTTTAGTGGACAAAGCAGTGCCCCATTGTTAGAATAAGCCACTATTGGGACTGTTACGAAACGCCTATTAGAAGTCCTCATATATAAGGAGTTAAAAGAATCATGAAAAAAAGTACGTTAATCCGAAACACAGTGCTTGCCGTCGCAACCTTAACCGTTCTGACCGCCTGTGGTAATGATAAATCAAAAGCGCTAGTCACTGTAAATGGTGTCAAAATTACCCAAGAAAAAATGGACAAACGCATTCAATCTCTACCTGAAAACACCAGAGCGTCTTTCGCAGCAACAGAAAATAGAAAATTACTTTTAGATCAACTGGTCAACGAGGAACTCATTCTACAAGAAGCTAAGAAACAAAAATTAGATCAAAAACCAGAGTATAAAGAGCAAATCGCGACTTTAGAAGAACAACTTCAAAACAGCAAAAATCAGCTCTTAATCAATATGATTTTAAAAGATAATATTGAAAAAAACATTGCTGTAACGGAACAAGATGTCAGTCAATTTTATGAAAACAACAAAGCCCAATTCCAAGGATACGAGCAACGACGTGCCCGTCATATCTTAGTCGCAACAGAAGCAGAAGCCAAAAAAATCTTAGCTGAATTAAAATCAGGCAAAAACTTTGAAGCCCTCGCCAAAGAAAAATCAATGGACCCAACAAAAGCAAATGGCGGAGACCTTGGATTTTTCAAACGTGGAGATCTCGTACCTGATTTTGAAAAAGTTGCTTTCGCCCTTAAAAAGGGAGAAGTATCCGGCATTGTCAAAACACAATTTGGATACCATGTCATGAGACTAGAAGACATTCAAATTGCACCTGAAAAACCCTTTGAATCTGTAAAAGGTCAAATTCAACAATTTTTGCAAAATCAAAAACAAGGCGCTGCCATCAACACCTATCTTGATGGATTAAAAGCCAAAGCCAAAATTAAAAAAGCAGACGAAAAAGAAGACGAGAAAAAAGAAGAGTCTAAAGAAAACCATTAAGAATGAAAAAAGCCCCCCTTTAATCAGGGGGGCTTTAAAAGAACCTGTGTTAAAAAAAGTTAAATACTTATCTCCTGCAAAATTAAATTTATCCTTACAGATCTATGCACCGCGATCTAATGGATATCACCCGATCAATTCTATTTTTCAAACCCTCTCCCTTTCAGATACCCTCACCATAGAACAAAGCACCCAAAAAGGGCTTCAAATCACAGCCACACATCCTGATGTTCCGCTCAATGAAACCAATATCCTCTGGAAAATATATCAACAACTGCCCTGTCAGTATGGCTACCACATCCACATTGAAAAAAACATTCCCATGGGAGGCGGACTCGGTGGCGGAAGCAGTAATGCCGCCTGTTTTTTAAATGTTTTGAATACCTTAGAATCTTGGAATCATCCCCTTGAAAGCTTAATCCCCATTGCACTAAAAGCCGGCTCCGATGTCCCCTTTTTTTTAAAAAGTGGGGCTGTTGCGAAATGCCTACGTTTGGATCATATGCAAGGCATTCCGAGTCCAAAAGCCCAGAGTTTATACGGTATAAATGAGGACTTAAGGGCGAGGATAACGCAGCAGATGGCCAAAATAGGCATTTCACAACAGTCCCAAAGTGGATGTGCCTGGGTCTATGGCATTGGAGAAAACATCGTAAGCCTTCCAAGTAAAACTCAAGCTTACCTGCTGATTTTTCCCAATATCCACTGCGATACCACCCAAATCTATAAAACATTCGATGAACAGTATCCCCATGCAGCAAAAGAACCCGCCCACCCCATTTGCCCAAATCCCCTACTGGGAAAAAATGATCTCTTAGAACCTGCACTTATTCTGTATCCAGAACTTAAAAAAATAACAGATACACTCACTCAAATAAGTCCCAAACAATGGTATATGTCTGGATCCGGCTCTACTTTATTTATCCCATTTAACACCCTAAGCGAAGCCGAAAATTATAAAGAAAAACTAAGTCTAGAATGCCCCCTTCAGATGGTAGCAACAGAAAGTTTATGATCAAACGCACCTTAACCGAGATCTTAAAAAGCAATCCAAAAGGATTTTTATTGGACGCTTCCGGTGTGATTTATACAGACAAACCCTCTGCCTTTGAATCTGTGCCTGAAATCATCCAACACTTTCAAACCTTGGGTCCCTGCTATCTGATCACAAACAATGCCTTTCAAAATCCAAAACGAATAGAAACGCGATTGAACACGTTTGGCATTCATATCCCAGAATCCCATATCATTTCATCTGGTAGTGGGTTAGAACATGATCCGGTCATACGCAGGCTCATCGAAAACAAAATTGCCTACGTCTTTGGATCCCCCTATTCTCATGAATATATAATCCGTGCAAAAGCCAAAAAAATAACACCTCACGTAGAGGAAAGCGAAGTCATTGTTTTAACATCAGGTCCCAGAGACAATACACACGATGTATTAGCGCCTCTTATTTCTCATTGCCATCATACCCCTGAAATTCCCGTCATTTGTTGCAATCCAGATCGCATGATTCGAGTTCAAGATAGACACCAAGCAGTTGTAGGTTATTATGCCGAAACACTAGAAGAAATCCTACAACGCCCCATCCATTGGATCGGAAAACCACTCTCCAATTTTACAAAAATTGTAAAAAAAATCATCCAAGACACATCCACTCTCACCCTAGATAAAAGCGTATGGTTTTTTGATGACAATTTAGAAAATGTCATGGCACTGCAAACAGAATTGGGAATAAGCGGCTGTTGGATCAAAGACACAGGTATCGCCTTTCAATATTCAGAAGCAGAAGAATGCACCAAATGGGGAACCCCAGACGCGATACTTCCAGCACTCAGCACACGCTCTTGACGTCCTCTCAAAAAAGTTTTAAAGTGTTTAAAAATTGAACACAATGGGCAGAGAAAAATATGCATAACACAGAACCTACCGGATTAGAACCGCAAACGATTTTAAACAATTGGATTGCAGAACTCAAAGAAAATCCCCACTATTCTGAAGAAGGATTGCAAAAAAACATCCATTTAGAACCTACCAGTAAAAAATTATTAAGTGAACTCTTAGCCCTAGTCAAAAATCCCCAAATAGAAATCATTCAAAAAGAAAAAATAGAGCCCATTCTTTCCTTATTTCACAACCTTCAAAAAGAACAAATTAGCCATGGATTTAGCATTAAGGACACCGCACTCCTCATTTACGCACTTAAAACCAGTTTAATGACACTGAACAGCGATACCCTTCAAGACAAAGAAAAAGAGCAACTGTTACAACTGGAAAACAGCCTCGATATTCTAGGGATTTTAACCTTTGAACGGTACAGTGCCGAAAAAGAACAACTCATCTCTCGCCAAACCGCACACATTCACTACCTTGAAAAAATCAATACAGCACACAACGCACTGGCCTTAATTGGAGACAGTCCTGCCATGAAAGAGGTCTTTAAGGCCTTAGATCTGATTTTGGAAAAAGACATCACCGTCCTCCTCCAAGGTGAAAGTGGAACGGGAAAAGATGTCATTGCAACGGCGATTCACAAAAACTCCAATCGAAAATCCAAGCCCTTTATTGCCATTAATTGTGGAGCCATTCCCAAAGAGCTCATTGAATCTGAATTATTTGGACATGTAAAAGGCGCCTTTACAGGTGCTGATGATAAAAAACCTGGAAAATTTGAACTGGCAGACGGCGGCACGCTCTTTTTAGATGAAATTGGAGAAATGAATCTAGAAACCCAGGTTAAATTATTAAGAGCCCTTCAGAATCAAGAAATAGATCCTGTAGGGGGCACAAAAACCATTAAAGTCAATGTGCGTATTATTGCCGCCACCAACCAACCCTTAAAACAACTCGTAGATGATAAAAAATTCCGATTAGACCTCTACTATCGCCTCAATGTCTTCCCCATTTACATCCCCCCCCTTAGAGAGCGCCCCGAAGACATACTGCCTTTATCCCATCATTTTTTAGACATCCTCTCTAAACGGTTAAAAATCCCCACCCCCCTCTTAACGGAAGATGCGGCGCAATATTTAATGCAACAACGCTGGGAAGGCAATGCCCGAGAGCTTGAAAATACGCTACATAGAGGCCTCATCATTGCACAAGGACAGCCCATTTCCCGAGAAATTTTAACCTACCAACCCGGACAAAAAGAACAACTGCTCCTCAACCCACCCGATAAGGCGCCAGCCCCCTACATGCATCCAAGCCTCATTTTGCCCTTAGACGAACTCGAAAAAAAAGCCATTGAGCACGCCTTAGAACTCAAAAAAGGTAATATGTTACAAGTCGCCAAAGCATTGGGAATTTCCAGAACCACACTCTACAACAAATTGGAAAAATATCAGATTCCCCTACCCAATTAAACGATGAATAAAAAATGGGACTGTTGCGAAATGACTACGTTTGGATCAGCTGCAAGGCATTCCGAGTCCGAAAGCCCGGAGTTTATGAGACATAAATGAGGACTTGAGGACGAGGATAACACAGCAGATGGCCAAAATAGGCGTTTCGCAACAGTCCCAAAATTTATCCCTAAGACTTAAAATCATGGGACTGTTGCGAAACCATAATCCCTCTCTGAATGCCCTGATAATCCAGATAGGCTTCTGTATGTCCCATATCTTGAAAAATCGCCTGAACCGCTGGAAATTGGAATTGCCCCAGTTCAAAAGCAGAAAAAATAGGCTTAAATGTACTCATAAAGGTCTTAAATTTTCGATAAAAGTCCAAGCCATCAACGCCTCCATCCAAAGCCGATAAAGGCTCAAAAGATGTCACGCTCGCATCCAATTGGGTACAGTCAAAAGACGAAATATAGGGCGGATTACTCACAAAAACCAAGGGTAAATCCTGAATCATCACCTCTTTATAATCATCACCTTGGGGCTGTTGCGAAAGGCCCTCAAAAAAATCCGCTTCTATAAACGTCACCCTATCCACAAGATCCAGCTGCCGAGCATTTTGAATGGAACAGGCAATGGCCGCCGCATTAATATCCCAGGCCACCCATCGAGACTGAAGAAACAAAGAGGCTAAACTCAAGGAAATAACACCCGTACCACACCCACATTCAAACCCAATAAAGGGTCTATCTCCTAGAATTTGCCTCAAACGAGACGCACTTTCTTCTACCAAGCGCTCGGTTTCAGGACGTGGAATTAAAACGCCTTCTTTCACCTGAAACACACGCCCCATAAAGGAAACAGAGCCCAAAATATAAGCCAAGGGCTTTCCTGTAAGCCGCTGCGCAACCAAAGCCTCCAGATTTAACTGCACATCTGGCACTAAAAGATCTGAAAACCGCAAAAAAAATTGGGATCGAGAACAGTTTAAAACAAAACAAAAGAGCCACTCTGCTTCAAGATCAGATTGAGACTCTGCAACAGGGGCCAACTCATGACATATTTTACGATAAAAAAAGCCGACTGTTTCCATAAAAAATTAAGAAACGGAAGACAGTCTATCCATTTGGTCTTGTTTAATCAAAGGCTCTACAATTTTATCCAATTCCCCACTCAAAATCCCTTCTAAGTCATGAACTGTAAGGCCGATACGATGATCTGTAACGCGTCCTTGGGGATAATTATAGGTCCTAATTTTTTGAGATCTATCTCCAGATCCCACTTGAATTTTTCGAGCTGCTGCTTCTTTTTGAGCTTGATCGGCAACCATTTTCTCGTATAATTTGGTACGCAGCATCCTCATGGCTTTATCTTTATTTTGAAATTGAGACCGTTCATCCTGACAGGCGACAACGATACCAGATGGTTCATGCGTAATCCGAACGGCAGAATCCGTTTTATTAACATGCTGCCCCCCAGCACCACTGGATCTATACGTATCAATACGCAAATCTTTGGTATCAATATGAACATCCACTTCTTCTGCTTCTGGTAAAATAGCGACCGTAGCCGCAGACGTATGAATACGTCCAGACGATTCCGTATCTGGAACACGTTGCACCCGATGCGTTCCACTTTCAAATTTCATGTGAGCATAAACGTCAGAACCCTTAATGGAAAATGAAATTTCCTTAAGGCCTCCCAATTCCGTTAAATTTCGATCTAAAACCTCAATTTTCCATCCTTTGGCATCCGCGTACTTAGAGTACATACGAAATAAAACAGTCGCAAAAAGAGCCGCCTCTTCCCCACCCGTTCCAGATCGAATTTCAACCATAGCATCTCTATCATCATCAGGATCAGAAGGAATTAAAAAAAGATGGAGTTCATGAGTCAGACGATCAAACTCTTCAGATAAAAGAGCCACCTCGGCCTGAGCCATCTCTTTCATATCAGGGTCTAAAAGCAAGGTTTTGGCATCTTCAAGTTCTGCTGCAATTTTTTTATATCGAGAATAAAGAGAAACGCCTTCTTTAAGTTTAGAGTGTTCTTTAACAAGCGCCTGATACTGCTGTTGATTCGAAATCACCTCAGGGTCACTCATTTTGCGTTCAAGAGAGAGAAATTTATCTTCCAAATCCTGAAACTGAACAATTAAAGAAGACATACGCCAAGGGACCCCAAAAAAAGCAATACAATAAAAAGGTTATTTTTTTAAGCTATATTTCTTACGGAATTTCTCTACGCGGCCTTCAGTATCCAGAATTCGGCTATCGCCAGTAAAGAAAGGATGGCATCGAGAGCAAATATCCACACGAATAGACTCTTGAGTCGATCCAGAAACAAATTCTGCCCCACAGGCACACGTTACAATAATGTCATGATAAACAATTTTACCATCTGCTTCGACAACAGATGATTTCTTTGCGGGCGCTTTACTTGCTTTTGCTACTTTTGCCATATATAAGCCTCTGTTTTTTAGAATAATTACGCTACAGCCCCACTCAAAAAATGGTGCCGCAAGAGGGGAACTATAATACTTAAGCTCACTTTTGTCAACATCTTTCGCTCAAAAAACAAAGCGACTGAAGGATAAAAACTAAAAACGTATAGGCGATGGAATAACACCCATTTTATTTTTACCAATAATTTTATTTTGATATAAAATCAGATAAAAATAAGGTCCCGCAGGCAACTCGCCATAAGTGTCATCACTGGAAAATGGAATACGAAAATAATTAAAATAGTGCACCAAATTGGATGTGTTAACGTCTTTTCTAGCCACCTGATGACCCAACATATTATACACAATCAAGGTTAAATCCACATGCCCCGGCATCTCAAGATGAAATCCAATTTCTGTTTTCTTACCACTTAAAAAAGGATTTGGATAATTTAAAACAGGTCCCACAATATGAACCTCCGTAAGAGGTTTAAATGTAATGCCCGATTCCCCATGCGGATCAGTTAAAACGTCTCTATATTCAAAATCATAGGGATCATCCAGAGAAAAAAGTGGATCTGTACCATAAAAAAGGTTCATTCGGACGCCAGATAAATAAATACCCGATTGAACCTCCGGAACAGCCTGAATGCTCAAAACGGGGAACCGAATCTGCACATTTGGGGGCGTTGACATGACAACGTCCCCAAAACACATCATCCCAATTAGAAGTAAGACTAGTCTTAACATCGAATTAGTGAGCTCCTTCTAATACTCTCAATCGAGATTCCAATGCCTCAAGTTTAGAATCATAAGAAGCTTTAAGCTCTACAAGGTCTTGCTCATGCTGCGCTTTAATCGCTTTTAACGCACTGAGCATCAAAGCATCATATCCAATTTTATTCACCGCCAAGTATCCATTAGGTCCTTGTTTAACCCATGTTGGGAAGACCTCTTGAAGTTCTTGAGCAATAAAACCATCCATCTTAAAATCTTGGTTACCATGCGCCGCAGGGTCATTCCAATAATAAGATACAGGTCTCAGTGACATCAATTTAGATAAAGACTCCGCCGCATTCAAGGTCACGATATCATGTTTCAAACGAGAGTCAGAGGATTCCAACCATCCACCCGCAACCGTTTTATACGCGTCGCCTTTAAGATTCAAGTTACCCGAAACATTAAAAGAAGGCGCCGTAAGTGTAATCACTTGGCTAGATGACAATCCAGGTGTTGCCCCTGTGAAGACAATACTATCGCCCACAACCAAGGCATTCAACGTTACCCCTGTAAAGATGGCATTCGCAGAGGTGGTTTGACCAATCATCACCCCATCAATACTACCTGAAGTTAAGGTTAAATTATTAGTCACCTGAGCATCTGTAAGCACAACGCCATCAGCCAAGGCATTCGCTGTGGTTGCAGTCAAGGCCGACCCCGCACTTGTTGCATAGTTTGCAGTTGTTGCGTAACTAGCTGTTGTCGCCACCCCAGAAAGGTTCCCTACAAATGAATTCGCTGTCACAATCGTAAAGATCGCATCGGAAGCTGACGTCTGACCAATCCGAGTCGCATTAATCGTTCCCCCACTAATCGTTAAAGCATCCACAACTTTAGCATCTGTTACCGCATTGTCTGCAATATTAATACTATCCACAGCACCATCCTCAATATTGGAACTCACAATAGCATTCAGCGCAAGTTTAGATCGCGTAATGGCTCCATTGGTAATATTCACACTAGCAACCGATCCTGCCGCAAAATTCGCACTCACTAAGGTATTAGACGCGATCTTTCCATTTGTAATCGCATTATCACTCACCTTAGCGCCTGTTACAGAACCATCTACCAAGTGATTTGTACTCACACTACCATCTAAAATCTTAGCCATAGTCACAGAATCCGAACCCAATTTAGCCGTCGTGATCGCACCATTCTCAATATTCACACTCGTAACAGATCCAGAGGCAAAGTTCGCACTTACTAAGGTATTAGATGTAATCTTCGCAGTCGTGATCGCATTATCGCTCACCTTAGCGCCTGTTACAGAACCATCTGCCAAGTGATTCGTAATCACACTACCATCTAAAATCTTAGCCGTAGTCACAGAATCTGTACCCAATTTAGCCATCGTGATCGCACCATTCTCAATATTCACACTCGTAACAGATCCAGAGGCAAAGTTCGCACTCACCAAGGTATTGGCTAAAATCTTCTCACTCGTAATAGATCCCGCCACAATATGATTTCCAGATACGGAACCCGTTGCAAAGTTAGCAGACACAAGCGTATTACCTGTAATCTTATCTGCTGTAATCGCACCCGCTGCTATTTTAGAGCCTGTAATCGCATTCGCAGATATTTTGTCATTCGTAACAGAATCTGACTCAAAATTCGCACTCACCAAGGTAGCTGCTGCTATCTTAAGCCCTGTAATCGCACCCGCTGTAATATGGTTACTTGTCACAGCGCCAGTGGCAAAATTCGCACTTACCAAGGTATTGGCTGTTATCTTATCCCCTGTAATCGCACCCGCTGTAATATGGTTACCAGATACAGAACCCGCTGCAAAGTTAGCGTTCACCAAGGTATTTGCCGTTATCTTATCTCCAGTAATCGCACCAGACGCTATTTTGGAACCTGTAATCGCATTATCAGCCACCTTGTCATTCGTAACAGAATCTGCCGCAAAATTTGCACTCACCAAGGTATTGGCTAAAATCTTCTCACTCGTAATAGAT